>CANBQT010000021.1 GCA_947371755.1 Chitinophagaceae bacterium | reverse complement strand
AATCCCGCCAAAGGAACAGAAACTTATATTTATGGAGTAGGCAAAACAGATGCAAAAAAAGAAGCACTTAGCGAGAATATGGACCTTTATATGGATAGTGTTTCTGCTAAAGAATTGCACGACTTTGACCCGAACGACCCTACCAAAATGATGATTTCTACCATCAAGACCCAACAATATTTTCAACGAAGTGCAAACCTGGCTTTAACTATTGAGGATGAGTTCCAAAAAGTGGGTAGAATCAGTCGACAGGCACAACAAAGACAAAAGGGAATTTGGGTTTTACAAGCGGTTGCAATGCCAGCTGTACTAATCGAAACCGGATTCATTTCTAATCCGGATGAAGAAACTTATTTAAACAGTGAAGATGGACAAAGGGAAATCTGCGAGGTGATTATTCGTTCGTTAAAAAGGTATAAATATTCCCTGGAAAAACAGATTTCTTCAGGGGCAGCTAAATAATTGTTCATTTCTGTTAATTTTTAACAGCCACTTCCCTATCCCATCACAGCAAGAAACCTTAGTTTTGCTGATATGAAGATATCAAACGAAACCAAGGTCGGGGCTTTAACAGCCATTGCCATTACCTTATTGATCCTTGGATATAATTTCATTCGCGGAAAAACTCTTTTTAAAACAGGGCATTACATATTTGCAAAATACACAGACACCAAACAGCTCATGGTTTCCAACCCTGTTTATATTAATGGGTTTCAGGTGGGATCTGTTTTCGAGATTGAGAATACAGATAAAAATCTTTCCAGCATTTTAGTTACGATCAAACTGAAGGAATATTATATGATCCCTGATAATTCAAAAGCAATTATCAGAGAAAATATGCTGGGTACTCCAAGCATTGAAATTAAGTTAGGAACTTCTTCAAAAGGTATGCTTACGGGAGATACGATTGCAACCGTTTCTCAACCAGGAGTTCTAAGTGAATTTGCTAATAAATTAGAACCTGTTACCGACCAATTAAAAAATACACTTTCATCATTGGATAATGTGTTAAAAAATATCAATGGTGTTTTTGATCCCTCTACTAAGAACAATTTGCAATCGGTAGTTTCGAATTTAAATGCTACCACTGCTACATTAGTAGGCTCAGCCGCCTCGATTGAAAAAATGTTAAATGAGCAATCTGGCAGCATTACACAATCGATGAACAATGTCAATAGCTTCACCAAAAATCTAGCAGATAATAATGAGAAGCTTTCTCGTACCATGACCAACATTGAAAAAACAACGGCACAGTTATCAGAAACAGATATTAATGGCAGTGTAGCTCAATTGAAATTAGCACTAGAAAAACTAAATACAATTTTAGCAAAAGCAGATTCTCAGGATGGCAGTTTAGGAAAACTTTTAAATGATAAATCTTTATACAACAATCTGAATAATTCAATACATAGTGCAAACATATTGTTAGACGATCTTCGTGTTCATCCAAAGCGGTATGTACAACTTTCAGTGTTTGGAAAAAAGGATAAGAGTGGACCATTGATGGCTCCCATTAGTGATACTTCCAAGTTGATTGAGAAATGATCCGCACACTCAAATGGTTAATGGTCTTGCTGTTGATGATAACAGTACAAGGTTCCTTTGCACAAAGGAACCCAACCGATACCGTTGTTCCCGGCAAACAAATTGATATTATCAGGGCTTTACGATATAGCGCAGTGAAGGTGGATAGTGCCACCAATCTCATTTCACTTGCCGGCGACAAAAGTGGTGATGTTGTTTTAAAACAAGAAAATACCTGGATTTATGCAGATAGTATTGTTTTGAATTCGGTTCAAAATATGCTGGAAGCTTATGGAAATGTTCATATCAATGATGCCGACAGTGTGCATACCTATGCTCAATATCTCAAATATTTAGGTAAAGAAAAAAAGGCTTTTCTAAAAACAAAAGTGAAACTCACAGACGGTAAAGGAGTGCTTACAACAGATGATCTTGATTATGATGTTTCAATGAAGATTGGCGTGTATCGGAGTGGAGGCAAATTAGTTGACAAGAAAACTACACTAACCAGTAAAGAGGGATACTATTACGGAGAAACAAAAGATGTTATTTTTAAAAACAATGTACACTTAGTTGATCCTGACACCAAAATCGATACAGATACATTACAATATAATACTAATACAAAAATTGCCACATTTACTTGTCCGAGTATTATATATAACGAAAGTAGAATCATACATACCAGGGATGGTTATTTCGATACAAAAAATAAAAGAGGCACGCTTCATCAACGTTCATCAATTGAAGACAGTACTTATACTTTTACTGCAGATGATATGGTTTTTGATGACTCTACCGGTTTAAGTGAATTTAGCGGCAACGCTGTTTATAGAAGCAAAGACACAGCAGAAGGTTATGACCTGGTGGCTAATAATATCAAGACCAACAAAAAAAAATCTGCCATGCTTGCCACACAAAAACCAATTTTGTTGATCAAGCAAGGGAAGGATTCTATATTCGTCTCCGCCGATACTTTATATACAGCCAAACTTTCGGACTTACTAAAAACCAGAACGGTACCATCTATCAGGGACTCTTCTTTTAAACATCCGATAAGGGATACCTTAAGTGAGAAAGAAAAAGCAAATGAAGACAGCACGCATGATAAATTCATCGAGGCCTTCTATCATGTAAAAATATATTCAGATTCTTTACAAGCTGTTGGAGATAGTTTATTTTATTCTATGCAGGATTCGGTGTTTCGACTATTTAAAGAACCCATAGCCTGGTCGAAAGACAATCAGATCAGCGGCGATACTATTTATTTGTATTTACAAAATAAAAAGCCTGAACGTTTGTTGGTTTTTGAAAATGCAATGGCATTAAGTAAGGCCGATAGTAGTTCTAATTTTTATAATCAGATGAAAGGAACTCTCATTCGAGCCGAGTTCCTGGATGGTCAGATTAATTTTATGCAGGCAAGAGGAAATGCGGAAAATGTATATTATGGCTTAGATGAAAACAAACATTTTACAGGTGTCAATAAATCGGAAGCAGAAATGATCGATATAGAATTTGACGATAGCAAACCCAAGAAAATTGTTTGGAGAAATAATCTAACGGGCAATGCATATCCCATGCGACAGGTAAATCATGAAGATCTAAAACTCCGAAGCTTTAAATGGCAGGATGAAAAAAGGCCGAAAAGCAAATATGATATTCTAGCTAACTAATAATCAAATGCTTTTTGTAATTTCCAATTATGAAGGTCCGTATTAAAAAGTATTTGTTTCATCCAATCCATCATTTTTTACATGATAGTAGATCAATAGGGATCAGCTTATTAGTTTGTACGGCACTTTCATTGATCCTCACCAATTGGGGTGAATTAGGGGTGAGATATTTGTCTTTATGGAACGATAGTTTTTCAGGTACAGATGAACATCATATTCATTTACTGGGATTGAACCTACCAAATAGTCCCTTATTAATTATCAACGATGGGTTGATGGCATTATTTTTCTTCCTAGCAGGAATGGAAATTAAAAGAGAAATGATGCAAGGGGAACTTGCTTCTATCAAACAATCTTTATTGCCGATTTTTGCAGCCATAGGTGGAATGATTGTTCCTGCCATACTATTTTCTTTGATCAACAAAGGGACTGATAATATCAGGGGCTGGGCTATTCCTACTGCTACAGATATTGCCTTTACACTAGGGGCAGCAGCGCTATTGGGAAAAAGAATTCCAACGGGATTGAAAGTTTTTTTAACAGCACTTGCTATCATTGATGACCTTGGTGCAATAATCGTAATCGCAATATTTTATGGAAGTGAATTGCATTTAGGGTATCTGTTTGGAATCATTTTTTTTACAGGATCTATTTATTTACTCAATCTCAAAAAAGTTTCATTTGGCATTTGGCAGATAATCTGCGGTATTGCTTTATGGTATTGCATGTTTAATTCTGGGATACATGCAACCGTAGCGGGAGTGATCTTTGCATTTATGGTGCCGACTGATCTACTGAAAAAATTTGAATCAAAAATACACTTGCCCGTTTACTTTATTATTATTCCAATTTTTGCTTTAGCCAACACTGCCATTCCATTGCCAAGTGGAAGCTTAGCAGCTTTGAATACAAAATTAAGCTGGGGTATTAAATTAGGATTGTGTTTAGGCAAACCTCTTGGCATTACAGCATTTAGCTACTATATCGTAAAGAGGAAATGGGCAGAATTACCTGAAGGTGTAAACCTGTATAAACTAATTGGTGCGGGTATTCTGGCAGGTATTGGATTTACGATGAGCATTTTTATTTCAACACTCGCCTTTGAAGAAGTACCCACCCAAAATATCGCTAAAGTATCTGTATTGGTTGCATCCTTTTCAGCGATTATTATTGGATACCTTTGGTTTATACTAGAAAAAAAGCCTCGAATAGAGGCTTAATATTTTTATTTATCTTCTTTTTCAGACATCAGATAAGCCTTTATAAAACCATCCAGTTCACCATCCATGATTGGACCCACATTTCCAACTTCGTAATCAGTTCGATGATCTTTGATCATTTTATAAGGATGGAAAACATAACTGCGAATTTGACTACCCCACTCAATTTTTTTCTTACCTGCATTGGTTGCATTTAAAACTTCCTGTCTTTTTCTTAGTTCCTCTTCATACAATCGACTCTTCAACATTTTCATCGCCAATTCTCTATTTTCACCCTGTGTACGAGCCTGCTGACATTCAATGATGAATCCACTTGGTCCATGTTTTAATCTAACTGCTGTTTCAACTTTATTTACATTTTGACCACCACTTCCACCACTTCTATAAAAGGCCCATTCGAGATCTGCAGGATTCACTTCAATATCAATACTATCATCAATTAATGGATACACATATACAGAAGCGAATGATGTATGTCTTCTTGCATTACTATCAAAAGGAGAAATTCTAACCAAACGATGTACCCCGCTTTCTGCTTTCAGGAAACCATAGGCGAAATCACCATCAAATTGAAGTGTGGCACTTTTAATACCAGCACCATCTCCTTCCTGATAATCTATTTCTGTAACTTTCCAGCCCTGTTTGTCTCCATACATCCGATACATTCTTAATAGCATTTCAGCCCAATCACAACTTTCTGTACCACCTGCACCTGCATTGATCTGTAATACCGCTGGCAATTCATCTTCGGGTTTATTGAGTGTACTTTTGAATTCTGCATCTTCAATCAAACCAATTGCTTGCTCATGCGCTTCCTTAGCTTCTGTTTCAGAAGCATCGCCGGCCTTCCAGAAATCAAACAATACGGCAAAATCCTCTACAGAGGTATCTACCGTCTGATACATTTTAAGCCAGTATTCGTTTACTTTAATTTCCTTCATGATTGCCGTGGCTCTTTGATTATCATCCCAAAATCCGGGTGATAAAGAAAGTTGGCGATCAGTATCTACTTTATATGTGCGGTTCTCAACGTCAAAGAAACCTCCTCAAAACCAAAACGCGGTCTCTCATATCTTTAATCTGCTCCTGTGTCATGCAACAAATGTAAGTGATTGCTTTTTAAAATACTACAAACCTCGTAAGCCGGATTCTGTTTCTAAACTATCATTTATCTGGCCCTGCAATTACTTACAGGATCTAGCTGCCTACCCTGGAACTCAAGCGAGCCGCTTTCGAACGTTCCTATACGTGGCATTACAACACCCAAGGTTTACCCGCCCCTCAAGTTACCCTGAAGAACCGTGCGCTTTTACCGCACATTTTCACCTTTTCCAATGATTGCTCATTGGTAGTTATTTTCTGTGGCACTATCTCTCTCCCGATAAATCGGGATGCCGGCCATTAACCGGTGGGTTGCTCTGTGCTGTCCGGACTTTCCTCCCCAATTTTCATTGGAGCGATAGCTCGGGTTTGTAGCGTTGCAAATATAGTTAGTAAAGATTAGTAGGACTGAATTTCTACGTCCACTAGAATTGGAAGAAAATCTCTGTAGCCCCATAGCCAAATCTGGGATCGTATTTATTGAAGAAATTTTTGACTTCTCTTTTTGCTTTTAGTATCTCATGAATTTCGTCTTTCAACTTACCAACGCCTACTCCATGAATCATGATGATGGATGGTTGATAATGGGCAATTGCCAGATCCATTTGCTTTTCAAATTCATTTAATTGGATCGTTAATATTTCAAAATTGCTCAGGTGTTTCCAGTCGTTCGATAACTTTTCGATATGAAGATCCACTACAGACCTTGCGGGTGGTAAATGTTGGCGACCTTTTGATGCATCATATATTTTAAACCCTTTTGCTGCCAAAGCACTCAATTCAAATTTATCTTCTTCTATTTTATCTGGATAATGTTCGAATAGCAAATAAGGTATCGTAGGTAGGTTCTTATCTTTTAAAGCTTCAATTTTTTGAAAGATTTGTTTTGGCTTTATTTTCAAAGAAGTTTCAAAATGTGCCGCTTTCTTTTTTTCTGGATTCAATAATGAAAAATCAACAGCAAATGATAAGCTATCGTTTACCGATGCAAAATTTATATCGTGAATATAGAAATCATGAAAGGGTTGTATCTCAGATACCAATTCAAAATTGGTATCCCCCATGAATTGTTGCTGATAGGTAAAATGATACGGTTTCTCCGTATGATTCATTAAATATATTTTCAACAATTCAACTACTTCATCATTAAAATCATCTATCGCAAACTTGGGAAGTAAGCTTAACCATACACCATCCGCAATGCGAACCTTAGCTGGTTGTGGTTTTTCTTTTGGGACCTGATCAATAAAAATTTTAGGTGGTGCTTTTTTTTCTGCTGCTTTCTTTTCGGTGAACCGCTTAAAATAAGGGAAATCGATCTGATCCATATAGGCAGGAAACTTTACCCCCCTCACTTCAATCAAAACCACTTTATCATCAATGATCTCTATGACCTTACCTTCTTCATTGCTCAATAAAACCAATATATCGTCACCAACTTGGTACTTCATCCTTCTGATACTTTTATAAGCGGCAAATTTACGTTAGTTGCAATTAGCAGAACAACTTATCTGTTTTTAGGATTTTGCCAGTTTACTTCGGCTCCTGCCATAAGCTAAATAAATGCTCAGACCTAGTGCCATCCAACCAAAGAAAACCATCCAGCTTTTACCTGGTATTTCGATCATCAGGTATAAACAACAAAGCACACCAGCTACTGGGATCACAGAATATTTTCGTAAAAAACTGAGTATGGCAAGTATCGCTGAAGCAGTTACAAAAATCAAAAATAAAATCTCCTGATAAGCTTCTGTAGCTATATTAGAAAAGTCAGACAGAATTCTTTCTCTGAAAAGAATGGCAAACAAAGCCACAATTGCCGGAATAATAAATTGACCATTGATATAAGGTAATTGGAATTTACCTTGCTCTTTTGCTAACCTAGGCAACACCAATACCCCACCGCAAACCAAAACAAAAGCAAATAGGGTTCCTATGCTCGTTAAATCAGTCATCAATTTATCATCCACAAAAAGTACCGGGATTCCAACCAGAAAACCTGTCATAATAGTAGCAAACCCTGGAGTTTTATAACGGGTGCTGAGCTTGCTGAATTTCTTGGGCAACAAACCATCTCTGCTCATGCTCATCCAAATTCTTGGCTGACCAATTTGAAAAACCAGCAAAACACTGGTAGATGCAATTACAGCACTCACAGAAATGATGAACCCGATTTTCTGCATGTGTATTTTATCAAATACATAAGCGAGTGGATCGGCTACACCTTCAAATTCTTTGAAGTTTACCATACCTGTAATTACTAATGTCGTAATCACATAAATCACAGTACAGATTAATAAAGAATACATCATGCCTCTGGGCAGATCCCGTTTGGGATTAGCACATTCTTCAGCAGTTGTAGAGATTGCATCAAAACCAATATAGGCGAAGAATACGGATGATACGCCCTTCAATACTCCAGTCATTCCATTAGGAAGAAAAGGAGACCAATTACCTGTTGTACCTTCTGAAAAAATATACCAAAATCCAATAATGGCAATAAATATAAGTACCACAATTTTCAGTCCTACCATAAAGTTCGCACTCTTCTTACTTTCACTAATTCCGATATATGCCAATATGGTTATTAATCCTACAATAATAAAAGCAGGAAGATTAATAATGAATTTCATTCCAAATATTTCCGGTGCGGTTGTATACACCAAATCTGCAACAGGTTTTCCACTCGCTATAGCATCATGGTAAGCCATTGAAGCTGTTTGATGACCAATTGCAAGCCATTCCGGCAAATTGATATTGATAGCTTTTAATAAATTATTGAAATACGCGCTCCAGGAAATTGCCACTACCACATTACCAATAGCATATTCTAAAATCAAAGCCCAACCAATGATCCATGCAATTACTTCACCAAAACTTACATAAGAATAGGTATAGGCACTACCTGATACAGGAACACGTGAGGCAAACTCGGCATAGCATAATGCAGTGAATCCGCATGTTACAGCAGTAATAAGAAATAAGAAGATCACACCCGGTCCACCATTGAAAGCTGCAGTTCCAATAGTTGAAAAGATTCCAGCGCCAATAACTGCAGCAACTCCCATGAAGGTGAGGTCTTTCACCCGTAACACTTTCTTCATGTCGTTTCCATGACCCTCCAATAAACCGGCGTCATAATCTCTTTGTATGGTCTCTAAAGACTTTTTACGGAATAAGGAATTCGACATGCAGTATGATTTTTGTGTGCCTCAAATTAAAGGATATTCAGCAAAGAACAAGGGTAAAGCAAAATCAGTTTAATAGTCGCGTTGAATGAGAAAGTCTGCCAGTTCTATTAAAGGTTTTTTGCGTGTGGATACTACTGCAATATCTTCCAGATGCTGCAGGGCAGTTTGTAAATATTTTTCTTTTAATGATTTTGCCCAATCATCCACATTACATGCTTTGAAAATGGTCAATACTTTTTCAACTTTATCTGCAGGATTATCTTGCATCATTTGTAACAAATTTGCTTTCTGTTCGGCGGTTGCTACTTCTAATGCGTGTAATAATAAAAATGTTTTTTTATTTTGACGGATATCACCTCCCACATCTTTTCCGAATTTTTCGGGATCACCAAATGCATCTAAATAATCATCTTGTATCTGAAAAGCTATCCCAAGGTTTTTTCCAAAAGCGTATAAATGATCACGATTCCCGGCACTTGCTCCACCTAAGATGGCACCCATTTCTAAACTCGCAGCAAGTAGCACTGAAGTTTTGAGGCTGATCATTTCTATATATTCATCCAACGAAACATGAGATTGTTTTTCGAAGTCCATATCCAATTGTTGTCCTTCGCAAACTTCTTTAGCAGTTCGATTAAATAATTGCAAAATGGCATGAATGTGATTGGTATGAATTTTATTTAAATACTCATAAGACTGTATCATCATTACATCGCCTGTTAACAACGCTGTACTTTCCCCATATTTTTTATGCACTGTTTCCATTCCCCTTCTCAAAGGCGCAGCATCCATGATATCATCATGTATCAAAGTGAAATTGTGAAATAACTCAATGGCATTTGCCACATGATAGGCGTCTGGATGTATCTCGTCGAAAAGTTCATTCCCCATTAAACACATAATTGGTCGTACCCGTTTTCCTCCAAGTGCTAAAAAGTATTCACCTGGGTCATATAAAGTAGCTGGACTTTCCGGGAAATGACGGTGGGCAAAATGCGCTGAAAATACGTTAATCAGTTCTTTGAATGAATGCATACTACAAACCTAAATAATAAAGCAAATGCAAGGGAATAAAATATTAACTATTCTATTGCGCCATCAGAATTTATTTTTGGCACGATTTTTTGATACTATACTAAAACAGATTCATGAAAAAATTATTCTTATTCTGCTGCATTTTAGTAGCAGCTTTTTCAATTAAGGCACAAGAACAAAATAATGGTACAAGCTATACAACTGCTGTGGGTCTAAAAATGTATCCTGGAGCAGTAAGCGTGAAGCACTTTATTGCATCCAACCGTGCAGTGGAGGGTTTGGCTTTTATATCTCAAGACGGATTCAGACTTACAGGGTTATATGAAATTCATAATGACCTAGGTACTATAGAAGGATTACAGTGGTATGTAGGAGGCGGTGCACATATGGGAATCTGGAGCGATCGTTGGAAACAACAATTTCCTACCAGAAACTCAGGGATCAGTATTGGTGTAGATGGAGTATTGGGTCTGGATTACAAAATTAAAGGTGCTCCTTTGAATGTGAGCTTCGATTGGCAACCTTCTTTTAATTTTATTGGTTATAATTATTTTGAAAGTGCCTGGGGGGGACTTGGGATTCGGTACACTTTTTAAGTAAAAAGTTAAAAGTCAAAAAAGGAATGTATTAACCCCAGCTTTTAAGCTGGGGAATGCAATCAATCTGAATCCATTGGGCTAAAGCCCATATCTACAGACAAAAGGCATAAAAGGATAGCTTTATTAATAACTGATTTTTTTAATGTTTAGTCAGCTATTTTAAATAAACTATCTACAAATTCATCTTTATCAAAAAGAATTAAGTCTTCAATTTTTTCGCCGACCCCTATATATTTTACTGGTATTTTAAACTGATCAGCAATCGCTAATACCACTCCGCCTTTTGCAGTTCCATCCAGTTTTGTGATAGATAAGGCAGTTACTTCTGTTGCTGCAGTAAACTGGCGTGCTTGTTCTACAGCATTCTGACCAGTTGAACCATCCAACACTAACATTACTTCATGTGGTGCATTAGGAATGATCTTTTGTATCACCCTTTTGATTTTGCTCAACTCTTCCATCAAGTGGATTTTGTTGTGCAATCTTCCTGCAGTATCGATAATAACGATATCTGCATTTTTTGAAACAGCACTAGCTACCGTATCATAGGCAACTGCACTGGGATCTGAACCCATGGCCTGTTTAACAATAGGCACACCTACTCTTTCGCTCCAAATGGTTAATTGATCTACTGCAGCAGCTCTAAAAGTATCAGCGGCACCTAAAACCACATTCATTCCCGCAGCTTTATAATGATAGGCCAACTTACCAATAGTAGTTGTTTTTCCAACTCCATTCACACCAACCACCAGAATAACATAAGGTTTCTTTCCAGGAGGGGCAGTAAAACTCTTATAAGAATCTTCTGAGGCGTCTACCAGAACGGCTTTGATTTCCTCCTGCAGGATTGTATTTAGTTCTGAAGTACCCAGGTATTTATCTTCCTTTGCTCGCTTTTCAATTCTTTCTATGATCTTGATAGTGGTTTCAATACCCACATCGGCACCTACCAATGCTTCCTCCAAATTATCCAACACTTCTTCATCGATGGTTGCCTTACCAGCTATGGCCTTGGTAATCTTTGCAAGAAAGCCTTCTTTGGTTTTTTGCAAACCTTGATCCAGACTTTCCTTTTCTTTTTTTCCGAATAGCTTTCCTAAAAAACTCATAATTACTACTTTATGTAAGCGAAGTAAAATACTGTTCTGATCGATTCATGATTAAATACAAAAAGCCTTCCCGTAAAGAGGGAAAGCTTTTCAATATTTTCTAACAGGACCGATTATTTTTCAGCTAAGAAATCCTTCACCTTGTCCTTGTGAACAATTGCCTCTTTGAAGGTATATGCACCAGTCTTAGGGCTACGAACAGCCTTGATAACTTTTGTCCAGTTTTTTGCCTCAGCAGATGCCTTTAAATCTTTTACTTTAGCGTTTTTTGAAGCTGCTTTTGCCATGACTATTTAATTTCTTTATGAACGGTTACTTTTTTCAGAATTGGGTTGTACTTTTTCAATTCAATACGCTCAGGCGTATTTTTCTTATTCTTTTTAGTGATATAACGGCTTGTACCCGCCATTCCACTTGTTTTGTGCTCTGTGCATTCCAGGATTACTTGAACCCTGTTACCTTTCTTTGCCATTGTATTAGGTAGTTTTCTTTGTTAATAGTTAGATCTTAGATCCGTTCAATCTCAATTCTTTGATCACTGTTGACAGACCATTCTTATTGATCGTTCTTAAAGCATCAGTAGATACTTTCAATGTTACCCAACGATCTTCTTCTGCGAAGAAAAAACGCTTGGTTTGTAAATTGGGTAGAAAACGACGCTTGGTCTTGATGTTTGAGTGAGAAACACTATTACCAGTTTGTGGCTTTTTACCTGTAACCTGACATACTCTTGCCATGACTCTTATTTTTTCGGGACGGCAAAGGTAAGGAAATGCTCCAAACTACCAATACCATTTCCCTTTTTTTTATTTAATTTTTGCACAGAACGGGGGAAAATCTCTTTATAATCCGTTTCCGCAACTGTTTTTCCACAATTGAAACGCGAAATTAGGTCAAATAAACCGTATTAGCTATACAATTCGGCCCTCAATTCTTTTACTCTTGCATCTTCCATATATTCGTCGAAGGTCATTAAGCGGTCAATGATTCCCTTGGGAGTAAGTTCAATGATCCGATTTGCTACCGTTTGAAGGAATGTATGGTCATGAGAGGTAATCAAAACCACTCCTGGGAAGGTCTGACAACCTTCATTGAAACTCTGAATACTTTCCAGGTCGAGGTGATTGGTTGGCTGATCCAAAATTACCACATTTGGATTCTGAAGCATCATTCTACTCACCATACAACGAACTTTCTCACCTCCGCTTAATACATTGGTTTTCTTGGCAATATCATCTCCACTAAACAACATTTTTCCTAAAAATCCACGAATAAAGGGTTCATCGGCATCTGTTACGTGTGCAGGTACATACTGCCTTAACCAATCCATTAAACTCAAACCAGCTGTGAAAAACTCATTGTTTTCAACTGGTAAATAAGCTTTAGTGATCGTTGTGCCCCACTCATATTTACCAGATTCAGGTTCCTGAATACCATTAATGGTTTCAAAGAAACTAGTTACTGCTAATGGGTCTTTACTCAAAAAGGCCACTTTTTCACCTTTATTGATGCTAAAGTTTACTTTATCGTATAATTTTCTACCATCAACCGATTTACTAAGATTTTCTACATTCAGGATCTGGTTTCCTACTTCACGCAATGGCTGGAAGATAATACCCGGATACTTTCTATTAGAAGGTTCGATTTCTTCAATGGTTAACTTCTCCAAGGCTTTTTTACGAGATGTTGCCTGTTTACTCTTTGATGCATTCGCTGAGAAACGAGCAATAAAGTCCAACAAAGCCTGACGCTTTTCTTCGTTCTTTTTGTTCTTATCATTTATCTGGCGACTCATCAGTTGAGAGGATTCATACCAGAAAGTATAGTTACCTGTAAATACCTTTATTTTACTACGGTCCACATCCGCAACATGGGTACAAATGGTATCCAGAAAGTGACGGTCGTGACTTACCACCAACACAATGTTTTCGTAATCTGCTAAAAAGTTTTCTAACCAACCAATGGTTTCAATATCCAATCCGTTGGTAGGCTCATCCAATAATAAGATATCTGGATTTCCAAATAAAGCCTGTGCTAATAATACCCTTACTTTAAAGTTACTAGGGATATCTTTCATCAAACTTTGTTGCAAATTCTCAGTAACACCTAAACTGCTCAAAAGCGTTCCAGCATTGCTTTCTGCTTCGTATCCACCCATCTCACCAAAATCAGCTTCTAATTCTCCGGCTTTCATGCCGTCTTCTTCTGTAAAATCGTCTTTTGCATAAATTGCATCACGCTCATGCATGACGTCCCATAAATGTTTATGACCCATTAATACAGTATTCAAGACTGTGCAATCATCAAATTCAAATTGGTTCTGTTTCAAAAAAGACATGCGCTCGCCCTTCGAAATTTCAACCACTCCTTTATTGGGTTCGATCTCTCCACTGAGAATTTTGAGAAAGGTAGATTTACCAGCACCATTGGCACCAATAACACCATAGCAATTTCCTTTTTGAAAACTAATATTTACTTCATCAAACAATACCCTCTTACCATAAGCCAGGGTGATATTTCTTGCACTAATCATGTATGATAACTGTTTTTCAGGCGGCAAAAGTAAGCTTTCGGCCGGATTTTAATTTTTGAATTTTGATTTTTGAGTGATAAATCACCATTCTGCTCTGGCACTTGGATAGCTGTCTAGAGATGTAAATTGACCCGCCTGATATTTATAATAGGCTGTTATAGCAATCATTGCCGCATTGTCTGTACAATATTCGAATGATGGAATATAAGTTTTCCACCCATGTTTTATCCCGGCCTCTTGTAAGGCTTGTCTTAATCCTGAATTGGCGCTAACGCCACCTGCCAAACAAACCTGTTTCACACCCGTTTTCACAACAGCTTTTTTGAGTTTTTTTAGAAGAATCTGAATGATGGTGTATTGCACGGATGCACAAAGGTCGTTCCTATTCAGTTCAATAAAACCAGGCACTTGTTTCTGAAGAAAATAAAGGATGGAAGTCTTCAAACCACTAAATGAAAAATCAAGTTCCGGAATTTGAGGTTCTGCAAATTTAAATGCAAGGGGATCGCCCAGTGCTGCGTATTTATCAATTAAAGGACCACCAGGATAAGGAAGGCCTAATAATTTTGCAGTTTTGTCAAAAGCCTCTCCTGCAGCATCGTCTATCGTTTCACCGATGATTTCCAAATCTAATGGAGATCTTGCCAGTACAATTTGGGTATGCCCACCACTTACCGTTAAACAAAGAAAAGGAAAACTGGGTGCTGGATCCTGAATCATATTTGCCAAAACATGCGCTTGCATATGATGTACCGAGATCAATGGTTTATTTAATGATAAAGACAATGACTTGGCAAATTGTACTCCCACCAATAAACTACCAATAAGCCCTGGTGCCTGAGTAAAAGCTACTGCAGAAATAATAGCCATTTTTTCTGTGGCATTTAAATTTGGAAATGCCTCCTGCAAACAGGTTTCTACTACAGGTACGATATTTTGCATATGTGCCCTACTGGCCAATTCAGGAACTACTCCCCCATATTGCTCATGCACAGATTGAGTGGCAATACTATTCGACAGAATTTTTCCATCTACACAAATACTGGCAGAGGTTTCATCACAGGATGATTCTATAGCTAATATGGTGATCTTAGAATTGGTATCCACTCTGCGAAGTTAATTGAAACAAACATTTCCTCCCTTAATCTAGAAACAAAAACGCATTGATCATCATATTTTGATAATCAATGCGCTATATAATTTAACTACTATTTTATTTTGTTCTGATAGCTACCACTGGATCCATCTTAGCTGCAATAAATGCCGGAATAATTCCAGAAACTATCCCTAAGATGATGCAAATACTCATGGCAAGTGTTATAATATTTCCGGAAATGAAAATAGGAAACGGCATCACACTACTCAAACCTAAAGCCAATAACCACACAAAAAACAAACCAAGTAATCCGCCGATTACACATAAAAAGGCACTCTCGATTAAGAATTCGGTTAATATAGTTCCCCTCTTAGCCCCTATTGCTTTTTTCAATCCAATCTGGCTCGTTCTTTCTCTTACAGTTACGAACATGATATTTGCCACGCCAAATGCGCCCACAATTAAACTTAAACCAGCAATTGCCCAGCCCCCTGCACTAACTTTTCCAAAAAAGCCTTTGATCTGTTCGCTAAATACGGCAATATCATTACAGGTAAAATCGTCTTCCTGAGTTGGACTCAATTTTCTGATCTGACGCATGATTCCTACCAACTCCTCTTGCAATGCCTTTGAAGGAATATTTTCTTTTCCCTGAACCAATATTTTAGGCTGATTCAAATCGGGATTATAAATAGTAGCAAAATATCGATAAGAAACCATCAAACATTTGTCGTAATCAAATCCACCGCCCATACTCTGGCCTTGCTTTTTGATGATCCCAATCACATTCAAACGCCTGCCACCATAAGAGATTTCTTGTCCTACTGCCTTTTCAACCTTTCCAAAGAGTTCCTCCGCAACCTGTGTTCCGATGATTACAGAAGATGTACCGTATGTGAACTCGGCATCGTTAATGTAACGACCATTAGCAATATCAATTGTTTGAATTTTATTGAACTCCTCAGAAACCCCATACATATTAACGCCATTCAATGTATTATCCAGATAGGATACATTCACGGTTCTTTCAAGAAACATGGCAGCATAGGAATACAATTGACTTTTTTCCTTGATGGTTTTTATTTCTTCAAACTTGGGTACAGGTCTTTTCATGAATTTCCACCATGGATAATCCGGACCGCCGCCATAAGACCACTTATCAATATATATGGTATTTGTTCCTAGCGCTTTAATATCATTTTGTACTTTTTGCTCTAAACTATCTACAGTTGCCAAAACCCCGATAATGCAAAAAATTCCGATAGTAATGCCAAACAGAGAAAGAAAAGTACGCAGCTTATTCACTTTCAATTCCTGAAGTGCCATTTTGAAGCTTGTCCAAAGAATACTTAATTGTTTTAACATATTTCAAATGTAAGAATCGTAATGGTAAAGTAGGTACTAGTTTTATGTGAGCGGTCAAATGACTGTTCAACCAAGTAAAAAATATAGACATAAATATTAAACAGATATAAAAATTAAAAGATTTGCTACCGATTTGATGTCATAATTATCTCAGATAAAATAAAAGTTTTAAACCTTGGCATTGATTCATGCGTTATTTTTGCAGCGATTTCTCAAATCTAAACTTGCATTATGACCTGGAAACAAGTCTTCACTTCATCAGTCGGAAAGAAATTAGTCATGGGTTTCACCGGCATTTTTCTTATTCTTTTTTTAGTTATTCACGTTAGTCTGAACGCTTGTATCTGGGCTAACGATGGCGGTAAAATGTTTAACGCTGGAGCGCATTTCATGGGAGCAAATGTGGTTCCAAGAATACTTGAGATTGGCTTATTTGCCGGTCTTATCCTGCACATTATTCAGGGCTTGATGCTTGAACTTTCTAATCGCAGCAAAAGAGGTATTGCATATGCCAGTGATTATGGAAATAGAGGCAGTAAATGGTATAGCAGAAGCATGGGTATTTTAGGAACCCTTATTCTATTGTTCCTGATCTTACACATGAGTGATTTTTGGTTCCCAAATAGAGCCCACCAAAATTTTGTATTAGGCGAAGAAATCGATCTTTATGCAAAGATGAAAGAGACCTTCTCGGTATTATGGGTGGTAATTGTTTATGTGTTGGGATGTTTATCATTGGGCTATCATTTGGCACATGGTTTTCAAAGTGCATTCAGAACATTAGGTGTTCATAATAAAAGATATAATCAGATGTTAACCAGCATTGGTTATGGTTTTTCTGTCATCATCACATTGGCTTTTGCGATGATGCCGTTGAGCTTTTATTTAGGCTGGCTTAATTAAGTAGTCTTCATTGAGTAAGAAAATAATAATTACGATATTCTAATCATAGTAAACTTGGATATATGTTAGACGCGAAAATCCCTTCGGGGTCTTTAGATGATAAATGGACCGATTATAAAGGACATTGCAAATTGGTAAACCCTGCCAACAAACGTAAATTGGAAGTAATTGTGGTTGGGACTGGTTTAGCCGGTGCTTCCGCAGCCGCTTCTCTTGGAGAGTTGGGATATAAAGTAAAAGCTTTTTGTTATCAAGACTCACCTCGTCGTGCCCACAGTATTGCAGCGCAAGGTGGTATTAATGCAGCTAAGAACTATCAGAACGATGGCGATAGTGTATTCCGTTTATTCTATGATACAATTAAAGGTGGAGACTACCGTGCACGTGAAGCAAACGTTCATCGCTTAGCTGAAGTGAGTGGTAATATTATTGATCAGTGCGTAGCACAGGGTGTTCCTTTTGCACGTGAATATGGTGGATTATTAAGTAACCGTTCTTTCGGTGGTACCCAAGTTCAAAGAACTTTCTATGCTGCCGGACAAACTGGGCAGCAATTATTAATTGGTGCCTACCAGGCTTTGGAAAGACAAGTTGCTTTAGGAAATGTAAAAATGTACCCTCGCCATGAAATGTTGGAAGTGGTTAAGATCGACGATAAAGCAAGGGGAATCATCGCTAGAAATTTAGTGAGCGGGGAATTAGAAAGACATTTTGGACACGCTGTTTTATTATGTACAGGTGGATATGGTAACGTATTCTATTTATCAACCAATGCAATGGGAAGTAATGTTACTGCTGCTTGGAAGGCGCATAAAAATGGAGCAGCTTTTGCAAACCCTTGTTTTACACAGATCCACCCTACTTGTATACCTGTAAGTGGTGACCATCAGTCTAAATTAACATTGATGTCTGAGTCATTACGTAATGATGGAAGAATCTGGGTACCTAAAAAGAAAAACGACGAAAGAAAAGCTATCGATATTCCTGAAGAAGAAAGAGATTATTATTTGGAAAGAAGGTATCCTGCATTTGGAAACCTTGTACCACGCGACGTAGCTTCTCGTGCAGCCAAAGAAAGATGTGATGAAGGGTATGGAGTTGGTACCAGTAAGCAAGCGGTTTATTTAGATTTCGCTGATGCCATTGTTCGTTATGGTAAGATTGAAGCTGGTAAAGAAGGTAATGATAGTTTGAGCATCGAAGAAATTATTGTTTTAGGTAAGGAAGTAGTGAAAGAAAAATATGGCAACCTTTTCGATATGTATGAAAAGATTACCGGAGAAAATCCTTACGAGTTCCCTATGCGTATTTATCCTGCAGTGCACTATACCATGGGCGGCTTATGGGTAGATTATGAATTACAAACAACTGTAAAAGGATTGTATTGTTTAGGTGAAGCCAACTTTAGTGACCATGGAGCAAACCGTTTAGGAGCTTCTGCTTTAATGCAAGGTTTGGCTGATGGATATTTTGTTATCCCTTATACTTTAGGAAACAATTTGGCCGAAGATATTTATAGTAAAGCCATTGAAACAACTCACCCTGCCTTTGCAGCAGCTGAAAAAGTTGCCAGCGAAAGAATTGAAAAATTAATGAGTATTAAGGGTAAGCAATCAGTTGAAAGCTTCCACAAACGCTTAGGAAAGATCATTTGGGACAAATGTGGTATGGCTAGAAGTGAGGAAGGTCTAAAAGAAGCTATAGCTGCAGTTCAAGCCTTAAAAGCAGAATTCTGGAGTGATGTGCGTATCCCTGGGGAAATCAATGAAATGAACCCGGAATTGGATAAAGCTAATCGAGTTGCCGACTTCATTGAGCTTGGTGAATTAATGTGTGTGGATGCACTGAATAGAAATGAAAGTTGTGGGGGACATTTCAGAGAAGAGTATCAAACAGAAGATGGCGAAGCTTTACGTGATGATGTCAATTACATGTATGTAGCAGCCTGGGAATACAAAGCAGAACATGAATGGACTTTACACAAAGAACCATTGGTGTACGATGTTGTGAAACCTTCTCAACGCTCTTATAAATAAACATATAAACGGTTAAACTGGTTTGACTTTTGAAATTTGACTTAAACAACGACAAACTTTATAGAATGGAACACTACAATATGAATTTGACTGTTAAAGTGTGGAGACAAAAAAACAGTAAAGATAAGGGTGGTTTTGTAAGCTATCCGGTGAATAATATTTCTTCTGAAATGTCTTTTCTGGAAATGATTGACGTATTAAACGAAAAATTGATTGTGGAAGGTGGAGAACCCATTGCATTTGACCATGATTGTAGAGAAGGTATTTGCGGAAATTGCTCTTTATACATCAATGGTAAACCACACGGACCTTGGAAGGCGAATACTACTTGTCAGTTACACATGCGCGCTTTCAAAGATGGCGATACTATTGTTGTGGAGCCATGGAGAGCTGGTGCATTTCCTGTGATCAAAGATTTAATGGTAGATCGCTCTGCCTTCGATCGTATTATTCAAGCAGGTGGTTATATCAGTGTAAACACTGGTAATGCTGTAGACGGAAACTCTTTACCAATTAATAAGGATCTTGCAGACGCCTCATTTGCTGCTGCGATGTGTATAGGTTGTGGTGCTTGTGTAGCCGCATGTAAAAACAGTTCCGCAATGTTGTTCTTGAGCGCTAAAGTTTCTCATTTAGCCTTATTGCCACAAGGCGAACCAGAACGTAAATCAAGGGTAATGAACATGGTAGCACAGATGGATAAAGAAGGATTTGGTGCTTGTACCAATACTGGTGCTTGTGAAGCTACCTGCCCTAAAGAGATCTCTATCACCAATATTGCTCGTTTAAATAAAGAATATTTATTTGCAGGTTTAACTTCTGATAAATAAAATAATTAAAAGTGTGTAAAATGCCTCGACTAGTTTCGAGGCATTTTATTTTGTATCCATTAAGCATTGAAACACTTTTTACTTTTTACTTTTTACTTTTTACTTTTTATTTTTACTTTTATCCAGTGTCAAACAATTTTTTCCAATTCAAACAATTTAAAATTGAACAAGAGCATTGTGCCATGAAGGTTTGCACAGATGCCTGTTTGTTTGGTGCATGGATAGTGGAACGTCTAAAAAGTCAAGCATACACAAAACAAATCAATGTTTTAGATATCGGAACTGGCACCGGATTATTAAGCTTGATGATAGCACAAGAAATAGAATGCAGTATGGATGCAGTTGAAATAGATCCTGCGGCAGCAACTCAAGCAAGTTCAAATTTTTTGGAAGCTAATTTTGCATCCCCCATTACAATCATTGAATCTGATGTTAAAGATTTAAAAACATCTCAGGTATATGATTGTATTTTCAGTAACCCTCCATTTTTTGAAAATGATTTAAAATCTCCGGATGCTAAACGAAACAAAGCGCTGCATAGTGAAACTTTAAACTTAACTGAATTGATACAGGTGATAGATAAACATCTTTCACAAGATGGGATAACTGCCATTTTACTGCCCCATCATCGAAAAGAAGAAATGATTAAACTAGCAGTGGATAGAAATTTATTCCCGTATGCAAATGCAGATATCAAACAAAGTTCCACTCATACATTTTTCAGGTCATTCCTGGCATTCAGCAGAAAAAAACAAACCCCATTATCTGAAGAAATCATCATTCAGGATAACAGGGTTTATTCGGATAGATTTATAGAACTTTTACAGAACTACTATCTCGCCTTTTAATAAATATTCTTGTATAGAAAAGCTTAGCATAAGGACTAAAGTCCAAATCATTCTTCATTTTCAATCCCTAGGTTTAAACCTAGGGTTAACCATGTTTTACTTTTTACTTTTTACTTTTTACTTTTTACTTTTTAATATCCAACCCCCATTCTCTTCCCTTAAGCACAGCAGGTACCCCTTCACTGATCCAGGTTGCAGGCTTCTCTCCTTTTAATAAATAATCAAAGAATTGTTGTTCACGAATCTGAATGTCTTTTCTGTTTCTGCGTTCAACCAGATTATGTGCTTCATTATTATAGTTAAGCATCCATACTTTCTTTCCAAGTCTACGCATTCCTGTGAACATTTCAATTCCCTGATACCAAGGCACTGCATCATCCGCATCATTCGCCATCATTACTAATGGAGTAGTTACTTTGGGTAGAGAAAACAATGCCGAGTTTTGTAAATACAAATTTGGCTTCTCCCATAAAGTTGCACCAATTCTACTTTGTGTTTTTTCATATTGGAACTGGCGGTTCATGCCACTTCCCCATCGGATCCCACCATAAGCACTGGTCATGTTTGCTACTGGCGCACCCGCCCATGCTGCGGCATATAAATTGGTTTTTGTAATCAGATATACAATTTGATACCCGCCCCAGCTCTGACCCTGCAAACCAAGTTTTGTACTATCAACATATCCTAGTTTCACAACTGCTCTTGTACCGCTTAGGATATAATCGTAGGCACCCTGACCAGGGTAGCCGGTTTTGTACCAGATATCAGGAACGAAAACCACATAACCCCTGCTCACAAAAAATGGAATGTTTAATCTGGAAGGTGTAGGTGAAGGAGCATTGTAGTTATATAAAGTGTTGTTGTTTCTTTCATAGAAATAAACAATCATGGGATACTTTTTCTTAGCATCGAAATCTTCTGGTTTATAAAGGATGCCTTCTGCCTCTTTGCCTGTATAGGCTTTCCATTTAAATAATTCAGCAGTTCCCCAATTATAATTTTCCTGTTGCGCATTTGGCTGGAATAAAATTGTACCAGGAAATGTTTTGGCGTCTGCAAAATTATTCGCAGCAATTTCAGCTACTCGAATATCAGCGGCATGCTGGTAATTTTCTGTTGCATAGCTAAACACATTGGCCAGCTTTGCCTTGATGGCTCCTGAAACCCTTGCTGTGTAAGTAACGGCAGGCACAAATGCATTGTCTAAAGTATACCAAACGAAACCTGATGTTTTATCGATATTATGATAGGCATTTAATAATAATTGCTGTCCCTTCTTATAAAACCTATCTTCTTTGTTTAATACCAGATTTCTATAAGTGATTTTACTTTTTCGCCCAAGTCCACCAGTTATACAAATAGATGGTTTAACCCCCATTGGATCTACCTGCCAGATATCAAATTCATCGTATAAAAAAATAGCTTCGTCGTTTTCTAACCATCCTACAATTCCATAGGCATTGGGATCATCAGGCACATCATTTTCTACATCATATAAAGGATATTTGATGTCTTTTGCAATTCCTACCATTTGTTTAGTATCACTATTGTAGGTACTATAACTTCTCTTTTTATCGTCATATACTACTAAATATTTTCCTGTATAAGATGGAAAGACATTACCCTTTACATCTTTTTGAATTAAATCTTTTTGGCCATTCTGTACATTCAAAGCATAGAGATCACTTTCGATAAATCCCTGCCATTGCATGGCAACTCTTTTTCCTTTATCAGCAACAGCATAAGCTACCGAACCATCTCCTTCTTTTGTCAAATAAAAGGAACGATAATCCGGGCTTCCTAATGGAATGATTTCGTTTTTCTCGAAATCATATCTCGCCAGATGACTTTTTTTCAATTCCGATTCTAGATTTTTTAATTGCATTGGTTGCAAATAGTCGTCATTATAATGCCATACATCTACAGATACTCTTTCAAATTCAGGAAGGGTTGTATCTTTCGCAGGAAGTATTGCTGCAGTACCAAAAAATAGCTGTTGTTCATTTTTACTAAAAACAATATTGGGGTTTTCGCTTACAGAAAAACCTGAAGGCATTCCGGCACTTGTTTTATCTGCCAATAATTTGGCACTATCCACCCCATCTTTAAAATAATATAGTTTAAAGAATTTCACCAGTGCTTTTGTACTACTATCCCGATCAGCCACAAATGCCAATTGAGATCCAGATTCATCTAAGCGGTATCCTTTAGCATCATTAAAGTTTTGGAAAATTGTCTTTGACGTATTTTTTATTAAATCCAATTTTACCACTAAAGGTTTCACTAAACTATCACCTGTTTTTTTACTGGTTTCATACACCAGTGTATTTCCTTTTTTATTGAAATAATATTCTGTAACTAATTTAAACGATTGTTGTTCGCCTGTTGATAAATTACGTAAGGTAAGTTCAGTTCCTTCTTCTATTGGATCTTCCGTTGTTTTATTTCCCGCAGATTTTTTAGTTGTTTGCAATATGCTCATGCCTCTTAATTTAGCATCATATATTTTTAACCGGATACTATCCACTACATGCATTAAACTATCAGAATACGATGCCATAGCATTAAGTTTAGCTAATGAATCTAATTCTGTTTTAGGTTTATTATCGGATGAGCCTTTCTCAGAGAGCCAGGCCAACCAATTGCCTGAATCATCTGGCAATTTGAAACTTTTAATTTTAGGAACTTTCACCAGACTATCAGTACTTAGCTCTAAAAATGCCAAGCTGTCTTTTGGCAAATCATCCGCTTTTTTCTTTTTAACCTTTGCATCCCTTGTTTCTTTGAATGTTGGTTTTATTTTAAAAACCAGAAACCTGCTATCTTCTGTAAACTCAGCAGCATATCCCCTTGCAAATTCCTTTTTATAGTTCCCATGTACAGACTGAACAACAAGATTAGCATCACCTTCCTGAGGGTTTACTGTAAAAGCAATGTATTTACCGTCGTTACTCAATAAACGTTCCCCAATCGATTGCCAGCTATCATAAACAGTATGATCCAAAGGTTTTTTTTGGGCAATCAATAAATTTACGAGGCCCATTAAACAAAATACAAGGAAGAAATGTTTCATATAAGTTCAATTATGCCTTAAATATAAGGCAGCTTGAGTAAAATATGTTGGCTTTTACATAAATGGGCGAACAACTGTACTAGACCTATTTTATATTTCAAATACAAAATATCAGGATGAGAAAACTTCTTTTTGCATTATTAATTTTGATTATTTCTTTTTCGCTAAAAGCTCAGAATACAGGATCCATTTCCGGCACCATCATCAATAAAATAGACCAGAAAGTAATTCCAGGCACTTCTATCACTATTGCTAATAAAAAAGCCATTGCAGATAGTGCAGGTAAATTTAGAATCAATCAAATTTCAACAGGTTCTTACACGCTCCGCATTTCAGCAATCGGTTTTAGCGAAGCTACCTTATTCAATATTTTGGTTAGTTCTGGAAATGAAAACAACTTAACAATCGAATTGGATCCTTCTATTAACGAATTAAAAGCTGTAACAGTAACTAGTGGTGGAAGGAAGACCGCAAAAGCCGCCACACTTGAAACACCATTAAGTGTACAAAGACTAACCACTGAGGAAATCAAAAGAAATCCTGGTGGAAATTTTGACATATCCAGGGTGATTCAAAGTTTACCTGGTGTGGGAGGAACAGCAAGTACAGCAGGTTTCAGGAACGACATTATCATCAGAGGCGGTGCACCTAATGAAAATGTGTATTATTTAGATGGCGTCGAAATCCCAGTGATCAATCACTTTGCCACACAAGGCAGTGCTGGTGGTCCTGCCGGCATTTTGAATGTGAGCTTTATTGAGGATGTAAAACTGAGTACTTCGGCTTTTGATGCAAGATTTGATAATGCCCTATCATCAGTTTTTGAGTTTAAACAAAAGAAAGGCAATGCCAATCGATTGCAAGGAAATATGCGACTAAGTGCTACTGAATTGGCCACCACTTTAGAAGGACCGCTTTCCAATTCAGGCAAAACAACTTTTCTTGCCTCTGCCCGAAGAAGTTATTTACAATTATTATTTAAGGCTATTGATTTACCAATTAGACCAAATTATTGGGACTTCCAGTATAAGATCACCCATCAGATTGACAAAAAAACCACATTGAGTTTTCTTGGTGTAGGAGCAATAGACGAATTTAGTTTTGCGGCGCCTAAAAAAGCAACCCCTGAAAAATTATATATTTTAAACAGCAACCCATCTATTCAACAATGGAATTATACAATTGGAATTAGTCTCAAGAAATTAATCAATAATGGTTTCTGGAATTTGTCGATCAGTAGAAATGATTTTAGTAACCAGAATGAGAAATACGAAAATAATCTGGGACCGATAAAAGGCCTCCAGACCTTAGATGTTAATTCCAAGGAAACTGAAAATAAGATTCGGTTTGATGTAAATAAAAACCTGAACGGCTGGAAATTCTCATATGGTGCTGATGCACAAATAGTACATTATGAGAATCAAACTTTTCAAATCATTAAAGCAGCAGCAACAGACAATGCAGGCAATATTGTTTTACCAGCGCAAACATTTAATTATAATACCAGTATCAATTTTAGTAAGCTAGGACTGTTTGCACAATCAGGAAAGCGATTCTTTGACAATAGATTGGGTGTAAGTGCAGGTATCAGAACAGATATGAATTCATTTACATCAGATGGCGGAAATCCTTTGGCAACAATTAGTCCAAGGATAAGTATGTCTTATGTATTGGCTGATAAATGGACATTAAATGCATCTATTGGCAATTACTCAAAAATCCCACCCTACACGATACTTGGTTTTCAAAACAATCAACAGTTTGTAAATCAACATGCCAAATACATCACCAGCACGCATTATGTAATAGGTGTTGAGCATTTAAAGAGTGAATCAACAAGGTTCACATTGGAAGGATTCTATAAACAATATTCGAATGTTCCTATCTCCGTTCAAAATGGAATTAGCTTATCCAATTTAGGTGCAGACGCATCCATTCTAGGTAACGAACCCATCGTATCAAATGGAAAAGGGAGAGCTTATGGATTTGAATTCTTTGCACAACAAAAATTGACAAAACATTTTTTTGGGATATTAAGCTATACCTTATTTAGATCTGAGTATACTAATGCAGATGGCAAGTATGCAGCAAGCTCATGGGATAACAAACACCTGTTAAGTTTTACAATGGGATATCAATTCTCTCACAATTGGGAACTCGGTTTGAAATTTAGATTCCAGGGGGGAGTACCTAACACACCTTATGATGAAATTTTAAGCAGGTCAAATTATTTAACCCTGGGAAGTGGAATATTTGATTACAATCAAATCAATACATCACGTTTAAGGAATTTCAATGCCAGTGATATTCGTATTGATAAGAAATGGAATTTCAGAAAAACTACTCTTGATCTGTATTTAGATGTTACCAATTGGTATTTAGCAAAGAGTGTGGCTGCACCCATTTACACTTTTAAAAGAAATGTAGACAATACGGCGTTCTTAACAACAGATGGGCAGGCAATACAGCAAAATGGAAGCAATGCAATCCCTTATTACTTAATCAATAATGATGCAACGGTTACACCAACTATTGGTTTCATCATTGAATTTTAATGTTTCTGTTTTTTTATAACTCTAAGCATTTGCAGCAATACTGACAATGCTATGCAGGCAAAGCCATAATAGAAACTAATTTGTAATTGTTTCTGTTCATGAAAAAGCGCAAATGCTAATAAGATCCCGTAAACAGGTTCAAGATTCAAACTTAGATTTTGTGTGAACGCAGAAACTTTTTGCAGTGCCTGCAACATCAGATCCATTGCCCATAAAGTACAAAACCAACTTAACACCAAAAGCCAACCCCACTCAGCACCAGACGGAAATAAATGTTCTGTTGGAAATTTCAGAAGATAAAAAGGCATTAAGAGTGTGAGCAATAAAACGCCACCACTTAATTCATATAACATCATTGTTTGAGGTGCAACAGTTGCCACGTTCCTCTTATTAAACACCGAAAAAAAAGCTGCGAAAACAGATGATGCTATTCCTATAATAATACCTATTCTATACCTAGTGTCTAAATGAAAGATCAGATAAATCCCGAAGAGACTAATCAGGCCGAGTATTAATTCAATCCAACTAAATTTTTTATTGGTCAGTAATGGCTCTAATAATGCTGTAAACAAGCCAGTGGATGCAAAACACACCAGACCGATAGAGACATTTGAATATTTGATACTACCATAAAAAAATGTCCAATGAATGGCTATGAGTCCGCCAATCAACATTAATTGAATGGCTTTTTGCTGATTGACCTTTTGAAGTTTTTTCCGCCATAATAATAAAAAGAACAAGGTTACTACAGTAATCGTCATTCTATACCAAACAATTAATCCTTCGTTGAGTGTGATTAACACACCTAATACTCCAGTAAAGCCGGCAAGGAAAACAGCAATATGTAATTTAATGAGGGCTTGTTTCATCAGACTCAAAGAAA
Source organism: Chitinophagaceae bacterium (assembly GCA_947371755.1). GTDB lineage: Bacteria > Bacteroidota > Bacteroidia > Chitinophagales > Chitinophagaceae > Sediminibacterium. The sequence continues at coordinate 20,411 of CANBQT010000021.1, read as the reverse complement.
CGTTTTTCTATGCAAAAGATAACGTTCAAATCCGGATTTTCTATAATGTATGATACATTAAAAAGTATGGAACAATTAATTATTGTTTTTAAGACGCTTGTGATAGTCTTTAAATAGGCTATGCCATTGAATTTTCAAAACTCCCATAACACCTTCTTTGATGATGCCTTTATTCATTTTACTATACCCGGTTTTACGATCAATAAAAGTGATGGGCACTTCTTTGAACTTAAACCCTAATTTCCAGGCAGCAAATTTCATTTCAATTTGAAAAGCATATCCCACAAAACTGATCTCGTCTAAATTTATCGCATCTAACACTTCACGTTTATAACACATGAAACCAGCTGTTGGATCTTGAACAGGCATCCAAGTAATGATTTTTGTATAGAGTGCCCCTCCCTTTGAATAAATTTTACGATCCAGAGGCCAATTTTCAGTTTTACCACCTTTTACATAACGACTTCCAATGGAAAGATCAGCACCCCCAGTTTTGCATGCTTCATATAGTCTTTCCAGATCTTCTGGATTATGAGAAAAATCTGCATCCATTTCAAAAATGAACTGGTATCCTTTTTCGATACCCCATTTAAACCCATGTATATATGCTGTTCCTAATCCCTGTTTACCTAAACGTTCTTCAATAAATAATTGATCAGGGTATTTTAACATTAATGATTTTACAATCTGCCCAGTGCCGTCGGGAGAGTTATCATCCACTACCAGAATATGATAACCAAGTTCCATTGAAAAAACTTTTTCAATGATCAGAGCTATATTCTCTTTCTCGTTATAAGTTGGTATGATAACAATTTTTTCCAATACGTAAAATCTATTTGGGTGCTAAAATACAATTCTGTTTTTTTTAGCAGCATTAATATTGATAAATACTTGTAGAAAAAGGTGAAAAAAAGGAGTTTACCCTTTCTTTAACAGGGTTTTGTTAAGCATTTCGGTAAGTTTTTGCTTGGTATTGATCGGAAAATCTCCTTTCATCATCCAATCATAATACTGCGGCTCTTCTTTTAATACTTGTGCAACAGGTTTTCCTTTATGTTTACCGAAGTTGAAGATTTCTACTCCTTTTTCTTTTACAAACCTTCTGGCGAAATCTACAATATCATCCTCTCCTGTAAACTTTACAATGCTTTCAACACTGTCGCCAATTTGAGGATAACGTTCTAATTGCGCCTCTAAAACTTCCCATGTAGCAGTAGCGTCGGCTTCTGCACCATGCGCACCCTCTAATGTTTTACTACAATAAAATTTATAAGCGGCACTCAATGTTCGCTGTTCCATCATGTGGAATATTTTCTGAACATCCACTAATCTTTTGCCATCTACAGAGTATTCGATACCCGCACGTAAAAACTCTTCCAATAACATGGGAATATCAAAACGATTACTATTATATCCTCCCAAATCAGCACCTTCAATAAATTGTTTTATTTCATTTGAAATCTGTTTAAAACTAGGAGCATCTTTTACCATTTCATCTGTGATACCATGAATGGCACTGGAGGATGCAGGTATGGGCATTAAGGGATTGATCAATTTCCTTTTCACCGATTTAGTTCCATCAGGAGAAATTTTCACGATCGCTAATTCTACAATTCTATCAGTAGTAATATTGATCCCTGTTGTTTCCAAATCGATAAAAGCGATTGGTCTTGTTAATTTTAAATTCATATTAGCGATAATAAGGTCTCTGATTAATGTGTAATTCGTTCTGCGAAAGTAAGCATATCTATGCCATCATAATTACCACTGCTCATCAAAACAACATTAGAATTGGTGAAATCATTTTTGGTTAACCAATCTCCTAATTGCTTTTTATCATTCATTACTAGCAGGCCTGGTTGGTTAAATCCAAGGCGGATGGTATCTGCTGGCAAATCAGGTAACCTTTTAATTTCTAAAGCATGTTTTGAATAAAATACAATGGCAATATCTGCTTTACTCAAAGCACCATCGTATTCGTTCATAAACTTTTCATTTAAACTGCTGAAAGTATGCAACTCTAAAATACCAATCAATTTCCGATCGGGGTATTGTTGTTTCAAAGCATCAATGGTTGCTTTCACCTTGCTGGGAGCATGCGCGAAGTCGCGATATACATTGATACTATCACCAGAAGCCATCAATTCCAATCTTTTGGATGCACCGGTAAAATCAGCAATGGAGCTAACGAAGTCTTTTGCAGTAACACCCATTTCTTTACATGCATAAAATGCTGCAAAGAGATTCATTAAATTATGATTCCCGAAAACTTTTAAATCGCTCGAATATCCATCTATAGTTACCGATGTTTTTCCCTGGTGTATAGCATGAGTTGGTACTTCATAAGATTGATACCGAATATCGTTTCTACGACAATCATTAACCAATTGATCCAACACCTTATCAGAACTATTGTAAATGAGTAACCCTCCTACTTCAATCTTGGCAATAAAAATGCGGAACTGTTCTAAATAAAAATCAAATGTTGGGAATACATTGATATGATCCCAGGCTATTCCAGTTAAGATTGCGATATGAGGGAAAAGAAAATGAAACTTTGGTTTTTTCTCAATGGCACTTGCAGGATATTCATCTCCCTCACATACGATGATGGGTGCATTGGTAATTTTTACCGACTGTTCAAATCCTGTCAATTTTGCCCCTACTAAATAATCAAAATCATATTGCAATTTGCTGAGCACATGCATGATCATACTCGTGGTGGTAGTTTTACCATGACTTCCCCCCACTACAATTCTCTTTTTCTGTTGGCTTTCGTGGTAGATATATTCTGGGAAACTAAAAATTTGTAATCCTAATTCTATAGCCTTTATTAATTCCGGATTATCGTTTCTGGCATGCATCCCCAAAATCACGGCATCCAGGTCTTTTGTGATGAGGTCTGGCTGCCAACCCATGGCTTCCGGAAGAATACCTTCACTTAACAAATTGGTACGAGAGGGTTCAAAAATTTCGTCGTCAGTACCTGTTACCTGATACCCTTTTCGGTGCAAAGCAATGGCCAATTGATGCATAACACTCCCCCCAATAGATATAAAATGTACCTTCATAATAGCTTTTTATGCCTTGAAACTGAAATTTTAACAATAATAACAGGCCTTCCAGGCATCAATTCACAATGAAACTTTATCTTTGTCGTTATAAGACCGTATAAAAATACAGTCAATTACTTTATCAAACTCTACTCATGAAAAAAATCACTTGTCTGCTGATAATCGTAGGATTTACAATGGCTATCTGCTCATCATGTGTTTCATCTCGTGGCAATGGTTGTCCTACTACCAATAAGAACTTCTTTAAAGGAAGATAGGGCATCATAATAAGCACTCAATCAGTATGAATTGGATTCCTCTAACGTCAGAAAATCAACTGGCAGATATCATAACCAAATCTTCGGAGAAGCCTCAGGTTATTTTCAAACATAGTACTCGCTGCAGTACCAGCAGTATGGTGCTGAATAGACTAGAAAGATCAGAATCATCCGAAGCGGTAGATTTTAATTTTCTAGATTTGATTCAATTCCGCCATATTTCTTCGCTCATTGCAGAAAAGTTTCATGTAACACATGAATCTCCTCAGGTTCTAGTCATAAAAAATGGCAACTGTACTTTCGATGAAAGCCATTTTGCCATCAATATGGATGAAATCCTGGAACAATCTGCTCTTTAATAGCTATAATTTATTCGAAAGCCATTTCTTAAAAGAAATTTTCAATTCGTTATATAATTTCTGATTAGTAAGCATCCGATCACGAATCTCGTATTCATCATCTGCTTTTTTCTGTTGTAGTAAACGATTATTGATATCTTTTTCTAGCTCTGAAATCAATTTCTCCTGCGCTTTCACATCATTTTTCAAAGAATTAATAAAACTTCTTTGAATGATAAACTGGTTCTGAAAATGTTCTACTTCACCCCTGCTCTTAGTATCCGTTATAGATACAATTACTGCAGCCAAATACTTATCCAGAATATCTATTTCCTGTTTCCAAAAAGCCATCTCAGATAACCATAATTCATGGTCGAAATGTAATTCACGAATGGATTTGTTATTGATTATCATTTTTGATCATTTTATTTGTTTAAAGTTCTACGATTTTTTTTAATTGTTGGATGATAAAAATCAGTTTTGACATTCTTGTCTTATGTTTACTAAAGATTAGTGGTTGAATTGAAAATTAAAGATGCATGGAAATCGCAGGGTTTGTTGCTGCTTTTGTAATAGGCATCTCCTTAGGTTTAATTGGAGGTGGAGGTTCCATACTTACAATACCTTTATTAGTCTACCTATTCCATATACAACCCACCATTGCCACAGGTTATTCCCTTTTCATTGTTGGCATAAGTAGTTTAGCTGGCGCTTATAATAGCTACAGAAACGGCAATATACATTTCAAGGCAGTTTTCTATTTTGGAATAAGTTCCATCATTACGGTAGTTCTGATCCGCAGATTACTCATTCCAATCATTCCCGAAGACCTTTTCAAAGTAGGAAATTTTGAGGTTACCAGATCATTACTGACCATGTTACTATTGGCTGTTGTGATGATCACAGCTTCCTTTAAGATGATCTTTAAAGAAGCTACTGTACAGCAAAATAAGTCCGCTAACATGCCATATGGAAGTGCCATTCTTAGAGGAATTCAAATAGGATTGCTTACAGGTTTATTAGGTGCCGGGGGTGGTTTTTTGATTATTCCAGTATTGATCTTTTCTTTTCATTTACCCATGAAAAAAGCTATAGGCAGTTCTCTATTAATTATTGCGCTGAACGCACTTTTTGGTTTTGTGAGCGATGTTTCACAATACGATATACATTGGAGATTACTTCTACTGATCACATTAAATGCAGTAATTGGCACCTTTATTGGAAATGCCATCGGCTTAAAAATTTCAGGAGAAAAACTCAAAAAAGGTTTTGGCGTGTTTGTTTTAGTGGCTGGTGTCTACATCATTCTTCACGAACTTTTTATCAAGTAATGAACTGATAAATGTCATTGCAGTTATAACACAGATAGTTCAATTTTACTGTGAAAAATGATACCCATGCAAATCGAGCAAATTTATACAGGTTGTTTAGCACAAGGTGCCTATTATATTGAAAGTGAAGGAGAAGCTGTTGTAATTGATCCATTAAGGGATATCGATAATTACCTGGCTAAGGCAAAACGAAATAATGCTAAAATCACTTATGTGTTTGAAACACATTTTCACGCCGACTTTGTTTCTGGTCATATGGATCTTGCTAAAGCTACTGGTGCAACGATAGTATACGGACCAACGGCTGTGCCTGGTTTTGAGGCAAAAGTGGCTGTTGACGGAGAAAAATTTAAAGTTGGAAAACTAGTTTTTGAACTTTTACATACTCCGGGTCATACATTAGAAAGCTGTTGTTATTTGATGTATGATGAATCTGGAAAACCCTCCGCACTCTTTTCTGGAGACACTATTTTTATAGGCGATGTGGGAAGGCCTGATCTTGCACAAAAAGCAGCCAATCAAACTTTGGAAGAATTAGCTGGTTTGTTATTTGACTCTATACGCACAAAAATCTTACCATTAGCAGATAATATTGTGGTCTATCCAGCACATGGTGCCGGGAGCGCATGCGGGAAAAAATTAAGTTCCGAAACCATTGACACACTAGGTCATCAAAAAGCAACCAATTATGCAATGAGAGCCGATATGAGCAGGGCTGAATTCATAAAAGAAGTTACGGAAGGATTAGTAGCCCCACCCGCCTATTTTCCTTTTAATGTTCAAATGAATAAACAAGGTTACGAAAGTATCGACACTGTGATTCAAAGAGGTTATAAAGCACTTAGCGCAAATGCTTTTGAAGCAGCAGTAGACGAAACAGAAGCAATTATTATAGATACGAGAAATGCATCTGAATTCGGAAAAGGCTTTATACCCGGTTCTATTAATATTGGGATTGATGGAAGTTTTGCCGTTTGGGTTGGTGCTTTAATTAAAAATGTGTCTCAACCCATTCTTTTGGTAACGGAAGAAGGAAGAGAAGTAGAAGTGGTAACAAGACTTGCCAGAGTAGGTTTCGATCATGCTTTTGGATATTTAAAGGGCGGATTTGAGGCTTGGAAACAAGCAAGAAAAGAATATGACCATATCGATTCAATTGATGCCGATCAATTAGGAGCGTTCTACCAAGAACAAGATCCAGAACAGATCATAGATGTTCGTAAGAAAAGTGAATATGATACCGAACATATTCTTGGTGTTACCAATTTCCCTCTTGATTTTATTGATGATGGCAATCAAGTATTTGATCCAAATAAAACTTACTATATCCATTGTGCAGGCGGATACAGGTCGATGATTTATACTTCCATCATGCGTGCAAGGGGCTACCAAAATCTCATCAACTGTTCTGTGGGATTCAAAGATTTAAAAGCCAGTGGGAAGTTCCACGTTTCTGAATTTAGTCAACAAAACACCCAACTCTAATCATTAAAAACAGGCCAGCATTCGATTTGATAATTGTATTTTTTCTACTATTTTTGTAGACTAAAACGAATTGCATGATTGAATGGCTCAAACAACCCTGGCCTTGGTATGTGGCTGGTCCATTAATTGGACTCACTGTACCAGCCCTCTTATTGATTGGTAACAAAAAGTTTGGCATTTCAAGTTCACTGCGTCATATCTGCGCGGCCTGTCTTCCAGCGAACATTCACTATTTCAAATACGATTGGAAAAAGGAAATATGGAATCTATTTTTTGTGGGTGGTATTTTTTTAGGCGGATTCATTGCAGCACAATTTCTCGCCAATCCTCTACCCATGCAAGTAAATCCCAATTTGGTAGCCGAATTAAAAGGTTATGGCATTACTGATTATAGCCAATTAATTCCGACAGAAATTTTTAACTGGGGAGGACTACTTCATTTGAAGGGTTGGTTGCTCATGGTTGTTGGAGGATTTCTCGTTGGTTTTGGCACTAGGTATGCAGGAGGTTGCACTTCAGGACATTCTATTACTGGATTAAGTAATCTGCAGTGGCCCTCTTTAGTTGCTACCATCTGTTTTATGGCGGGTGGTTTTATCATGGCCAATCTTATTTTACCTTTTATACTCAGATAATTTATGTCAAACAATATACCTGATAACGATTTTGAATTACGCTCTTTAGATGCTACTTGCTTAAACGAAAGTGAGTTGGTTCACCCCTACTGGTACAATCTAAAATATTTGGTTGTAGGCATTATTTTCGGAATTGTATTTGTAAAAGCAGAGATCATTTCCTGGTTTAGGATACAAGAAATGTTTAGGCTACAAAGTTTTCATATGTATGGTGTGATTGGATCTGCTGTTGTGGTTGGAGCAATTTCTGTTTTTATCATCAAGAAGTTCAAGATCAAAACCATCTATGGAGAAGACATCCAGTTTGAAGAAAAGAAGTTCAATGTGGGTCAGATTTATGGCGGGTTATTATTTGGACTAGGTTGGGCAATTACCGGCGCCTGTCCGGGTCCATTATTTGCACAAATAGGTACGGGCATATCAGTTACAATTGTAACTTTATTGAGTGCGATTGCTGGAACCTGGTTTTATGGACTGGTTCGCAATAAAATTCCGCACTAACCTGCATGAAGTATTGGAGAATTCCAGCTTTTATTTTTGTGGTAACTTTTCTGATGTTTTTCCTTTACAGAAAAAGCAGTAGTGATGCCTTGCTTCAAACAGCAATCATAGATTCTGCTAGTTGTTGGACAGGCGCAGGACCTTACCAAATTCCAGTCGATAGTGCTGGTACCATCATCAGATACGGGTATCAATTAATCACAAATACTGCAGCATATCTTGGTCCAAATGGCCGTGTTGCTCATATGAGCAATGGTATGAATTGTCAGAATTGTCATTTAGATGCTGGCACCAAACCATGGGGAAATAATTATGGGGCGGTGGCTTCCACCTATCCAAAAATCAGAGCAAGGAGTGGGTTGAAAGAATCTGTTGAAATGAGGGTAAATGATTGTTTACAACGAAGTCTGAACGGGTTCCCTTTAGATAGTTTAAGCAAAGAAATGCGCGGAATAGTGGCATATATCAAATGGTTGGGCAATGAAATTCCTAAAGGTGAAAAACCTAAAGGAACGGGTATCGTTGACCTTCCTTTTTTAAAAAGAGCGGCAGATTCGGCTAAAGGAAAAAAAGATTTTATCATAAGTTGCGCCAGCTGTCATGGTATCAATGGACAGGGTAAAGCTGCGCTAAATGGCATCGGCTATTTATATCCTCCATTATGGGGGAACAATAGTTACAATGATGCAGCGGGTTTATATAGGTTATCAAGGTTTGCAGGTTTCATTAAAAATAATATGCCCAATCCCTGCAATTATCATCATACTATACTAAGTACCGAATCAGCCTGGGATATTGCAGCTTATGTAAATTCACAACCAAGGCCTCATAAAGATCAATCAAGAGATTGGCCTGATATCACTAAAAAACCAATAGATTGTCCTATTGGTCCCTACTCAGATAACTTATCTGAAAAGCAACATAAGTATGGTCCGTTTCGTTCTAATAGTACAGTGGGTAAAAAATAATTACTCAGCTTTGTTCTTTATATAACATTCAATATCATAATTATGAAAAAAATCATTTTCATTTTATCCTTTATTTGCTTGAGTTTCTTTACAAAAGCGCAGGATGTTGGACAAATTATTGCAGGATCTTTAGCTGACGCCAATAGATATGCAACTGACTATTTCAGACCTTTTGCAGAAGGCGAGATTCACAATCTTTCAAGGGGTTGGTATTCTACAGCAAGAACACATAAATTTTTGGGATTTGATATTTCTATTAACGGACAGTTTGCCATTATACCTAAAGAAAAAGAAAATTTCACCTTCAACAATACCGATTATTCCAGTATGAAATTAAGTGGTGGCGCAAGTTCTGCATCATTACCTACTTTAATGGGAGGCTCCACTGCACAAGTCATTAATGTAAACAGTACCGTAAATGGCCAACCTGTAAGTACCAGTTTTACTGCACCAAAAGGAATCGGTGATGATCTAAAAAAGAATCTTTCATTTTTACCCATCTCTACCCCACTTCCTGTAGTTCAAATAGGACTTGGTTTAATTAAACATACGGATGTAAAACTTCGTTATTTTCCAAAATCAGGTGCGGGTGGAAATACAGAGATTGGAGTATTTGGATTAGCCATTCAACATGAGTTTTCCAACTATCTTCCTTTTATTAAAAAAGTTCCTTTTCTACACCTCTCTGCCTTAGCAGCATATAGTACCATTGATGCCAGTTTAAAGCCCAGTTTTGATGCAGGTTCCTCTGTACAAAGTAGTAATTCTGTAGCAGGTTATAATATATCTGCTTTTACATTACAGGGTATTGCTTCAGTAAAATTCTCTTTACTCGAATTATATACTGCTGTTGGTTATGCATCAGGAACCTCGAAAATAAAATTAGCGGGAGATTATACCATTACATATAATTCTGGGTTACCGGCACCAAACGATAAAGCAACCACCACTCAAAAAGATCCGATATCATTGGATTACAAAGGAAGTGGCCTTACAAATACCTGGGGCATTCGATTAAATATTACGATCTTAAAAGTATATGCTGATTATACATTTGCCAAATACAATTCTGTAGGATTAGGGATTGCGCTAGCAATTAGATAAATGAAACTTTCAGGTTTATTAAAAAGAAGTATTTCAACGAATACTTCTTTTTAGTACCCAGTCAAATTGAAGATCATCACCTAATACAAAAGTGCTTTCTGCAAAAATTTCGAATCCATTTTTCTGATAAAACTCAAGCGCTCTTTTATTTTCTTTCCAGGCAATTAACCATATCCAATCTTTCTTGTTTTCTTTTGCAAAATCAATGGCTGCCTGCATCAAAGCTTTGCCAATTGATTTTCCGACAAAGGATTTGAGCACATAAATTCTGGAAATTTCTATCGCTGTTTCACCAGCTAACTGTGGATGAATAGACTCTTTTAATTTCAGATAACCTGCTAGTACTTCATTTTGATACGCCAGAAAAAAGTGATTCCCTTCTGCTCCTACTTCTTGCATCAACATGGCTTTCCCAAATTGCTGGGTCATAAATTTTGCCATATTGGCCGCAGTATTTTCTGCAGCATAGGTATCATAAAAAGTTTCTCTGCTGATGATAGCAATGAGTTCGGCCTCTCGTATACCAGCACGCACAATTTTAATATCAGACATGATTCAAGAAAAAGTTAATTAAGGAAGTTCTATCACCATTGCACTGGCACCGCCACCACCGTTACAAATACCTGCAGCACCAAATTTACCAGCGTGCTGTTTCAATACATGAATTAATGTAACTACAATCCTGGCTCCGCTGCATCCTAAAGCATGTCCCAGAGATACTGCACCTCCGTGCACATTTACCCTCGAAGGATCTAGTTCCATTTTTTGTGTATTAACGATTCCTACCACAGAAAATGCTTCATTCAATTCTACGAAATCAAGATCACTCATTTGCAAACCCGCTTTTTGAACCGCTTTAGGAACTGCCAGTGATGGTGTGGTTGTAAACCACTCAGGGGCTTGTGCAGCATCTGCATAGCTGCGAATGATTGCTAATGGTTTTAAACCCATGGCATCTGCTTTTTCTTTACTCATTAAAACCAATGCTGCTGCTCCATCGTTCATGGTTGATGCGTTGGCAGCAGTAACAGTTCCATCTTTTATAAATGCTGGTTTTAATTCAGGGATCTTATCAAATTTTACATTAAATGCTTCTTCATCTTTACTGAATAAAATGGGATCTCCTTTTCTTTGAGGAATGGCTACAGGAACAACTTCAGCATCAAATAATCCTTTGTTCCATGCGGCCTGACTTCTATGATAACTTTCAATTGCAAATGCATCTTGTTCTTCTCTGCTGATATTACATTCTTTTGCACATAATTCTGCAGAATTTCCCATAGCATAATTATGATACACATCAGTTAAACCATCTTTAGCTAACCCATCTATGAGTGTAACATTACCATACTTATTACCCCATCGCATATTAGGACTATAAAAGGGAACATTGCTCATACTTTCCATTCCACCTGCCACTACTACATCTGCATCACCTAATAAGATCGACTGCGCGCCTTGCATAATAGCTTTCATACCACTTGCACAAACCTTATTGACAGTTGTGCAGATCACAGCATCAGGAAGTCCCGCAAACTTAGCAGCCTGACGTGCTGGTGCCTGGCCCAGGTTTGCTTGAATGACAGAACCCATCAATACTTCCTGTACATCTATTGGTTGAATACCGGCTCTTTCTACAGCAGCTTTAATCGCAATGGCTCCCAGCTGGGTGGCAGAGAAATCTTTTAAACTTCCTCCAAAACTTCCCATGGGGGTACGCACAGCAGAAACTATATAAACAGTTCTATTATTCATAATTTGAAATTATGACCAAAGATAATTCAAAGCCCTAACAAACGTTAGCCTAACTAAAAAATGTCAGGAACCTACTAAAGTTCTACATCAGGTTTTGATTCATCAGTAAGAGGTACTTTACCTCTATCGGATCTGATCACACGAGAATACAAAGAGATCTCTTTGTCGAATAAAAAACGAATAAAAAGTTTGGTCCATGAAGTATGATAATGAAGTGTATCATAAAATGCAGATGCATCTTTTCTTATCTGGGGTAATCTATTCCAGGGTACTGATGGAAAATCATGGTGTTCATTATGATAGCCTACATTGAATGCCACAGTGTTTAAAGGACCGTAGTAACTATGTGTTTCCTGATCGTCTCCAGTTAAATAATGTTCCTGGATCCATCTTGCACCCAGTGGATGTAAGCCTACCGAAAAGAAGAAACTTGCCACTAAATAGATGATAGCTTTTGTACCTAAAAAATAAATCACTAATCCTACGAAAACCAATTGCACCAGTATATTCAATGCAATCCATCCATCGAAAGGTTTTATTTCTCTTAACCTAGATAAACGAAAAACCTGAAAGATGGGATAAAATAATAACCAGATAATTTTTCCAATAAAATAGTTGTCGATAAGTTTTGCTTCCCATTCATTAGGAAGGTCCCCATCTAATTCCATCACACCTTGAAAGGAATGGTGTTTAATATGATATCGTTCAAAAGAAACTGAACTCGGAAATACTTGTGGAATATTGGCCAGGATACCTGAAAGACGATTTGCTGCAGGTTTTTTAAAGATCAAACGATGCGAACATTCGTGAATCATAACGAACAACGCATGATCTATAAAAGCTCCTAACACATAAGCCATCCCTATCACCCACCACCAGGATTGATCCCTTAAAATCCAACACAAAACCAATTGAAAGGATACTAACCCAATGATCACCAAAAAAGTAGCAGGATTCTTTCCTATCAGTTTTCGGATCTCTGGATTAGTCTTTAAAATAGCTTTGGTACGCACACGATGGGGCTCAGGACTATTCGAATAAACGAATGTTTTAGATATGCTCATAAATACCAAGATAACCTAAAAACTTATTGATTATCAACAATTAAGCAATATCATCAAAAACTATAAAAATTAATGAAGGTTGATAAAACAAAAGGCACCCAAAATAGGGTGCCTCTTTATCTTCCGTTGTTAGAAAATTACTTCACTTCTTCGAACTCAGCATCAGTAACAGTTTCACCTGCTGCTTGCTGACCTGCTCCTGCATTTGCATGAGCTCCTGCATCAGCACCTGGTTGTTCGCCAGCAGCTGCCTGAGCTTTATAAATTTCTTCGCTAGCAGCGGTCCATGCTGTATTCATTTCAGCCATAGATGTATCAATTGCTGCGATGTCTTGATTTTTGTGTGCTTCTTTCAATTTAGTAAGCGCCGCTTCGATTGGTGCTTTTTTATCTTCAGGGATTTTATCACCAAACTCTTTGAATTGCTTCTCAGTTTGGAAGATCAAACTATCTGCCTGATTGATTTTTTCAACACGCTCTCTTGCTTCTTTATCGCTTGCTTCGTTGGCTTTAGCTTCAGCTTTCATTTTCTCCACTTCTTCTTTGCTTAAACCACTACCCGCTTCGATACGAATCTTCTGCTCTTTTCCAGTTCCTTTATCTTTCGCACTCACATGAATCATACCATTAGCATCGATATCAAAAGTTACTTCGATCTGAGGTACACCTCTTGGCGCTGGAGGAATTCCATCCAGGTTAAACATACCTAAGCTCTTATTCTGGGTAGCCATAGGACGCTCACCCTGTAATACATGGATTTGTACACCTGGTTGATTATCGCTAGCTGTTGAATATACTTCTGTTTTCTTGGTAGGAATAGTTGTGTTTGATGTGATCATAGTTGTCATTACACCACCCATTGTTTCGATACCTAATCCTAATGGAGTAACGTCTAATAACAATACGTCTTTAATATCACCACTCAATACCGCTCCTTGAATTCCTGCTCCGATTGCTACTACTTCATCCGGATTAACCCCTTTGTTTGGTTTTTTACCGAAGAATTTTTCAACTATCTCTTGAACTTTAGGAATACGAGTTGAACCACCCACTAAGATAACTTCGTCGATTTGAGAAATATTGTAACCTGCGTCTTTCAATGCAGCTTCACAAGGCTTTAAACAACGTGTAAATAAATTATCTGACAATGCTTCAAATTTAGCACGGCTTAATTTCACTACTAAGTGTTTTGGAACACCATCTACAGCAGTGATATAAGGCAAGTTGATTTCAGTTTCCGAAGATGAACTCAATTCTACTTTTGCTTTTTCAGAAGCTTCTTTCAAACGCTGCAAAGCCATTGGATCTTTACGTAGATCAATTGCTTCCTGATTTTTAAATTCATCAGCCAACCAATCCATGATTACTTTATCAAAGTCATCACCTCCTAAGTGTGTATCACCATTCGTTGATTTTACTTCAAATACACCATCACCTAATTCAAGGATTGAGATATCGAAAGTACCACCACCCAAATCAAATACAGCAATCTTCTGATCAGCGTGTTTCTTATCTAAACCATAAGCTAAAGCAGCAGCGGTTGGTTCGTTCACAATTCTGCGAACGTTTAAACCTGCGATCTCTCCAGCTTCTTTGGTTGCCTGACGTTGTGCATCATTAAAATATGCAGGAACTGTGATAACAGCTTCTGTTACTTCCTGACCCAAATAGTCTTCAGCAGTTTTTTTCATCTTCTGCAATATCATGGCAGAGATTTCTTGTGGAGTATACAAACGATCATCGATTGCCACACGCACGGTATTATTATCGCCTTTGGCTACTTTATAGCTCCAATGGCTAATTTCTTCAGTTACTTCGTCGAAACGACGACCCATAAAACGCTTCACACTACTAATGGTGTTCTGCGGATTAGTGATGGCCTGACGTTTAGCAGGATCTCCTACTTTACGTTCTCCATTCTTTAAAAATGCAACTACTGAAGGGGTTGTTCTTCTACCTTCGTCATTTGCTATTACAACAGGCTCGTTTCCTTCCATTACAGATACGCAACTGTTGGTTGTTCCTAAGTCAATCCCAATGATCTTTCCCATATAATATTTTTTTAATCTTTTCGCCCTCACTGAGGACGCCTACTTACTGTCAATCACCATGCCATCGCCGATAAAGTGCAAATTTGTCAGCAACTGTCAGTCATTTCAACCCATATCATCAGGGTATCGCAGACAATTATGCCAGTTTGATGCTTTGAATAAGACATATGTGCTTACTATTCAAAGCCGATTTCATATTCCTCTAACAATCAATTTCTTATTTTTAGGTATGCGTTTAGTATTTATCCGGAGTATGATAATGATCTTTTGCTTGGTTGGTTGCGTTCATGGGAACACTCAAACCCAGATCAAATTGCAGGCAGGTCTTTATATCTCCCAATCGGTGGTGATAGAACAGGGTAATTATTTACTGGAAGCAGATAGCTCGCTCCAAATAGCCGTCATTCATATTTCTGGAAAGAACCTGGTGGTTGATTTTAATCAATCTGTCTTAAATGGAACCAAACAGCCTGACAGACCAGACCTTATGAAAGGCCTCGCCATTCTCATCGATAAAGGTTCAGAGAACGTTACCATTAAGAATTTAAACGTGCATGGTTATAAGATTGCATTATTTGCAGATAGTGTTTCAAATTTGTCGATCATCCATTGCGATTTTAGTTATAATTATCGCCCCCGATTATTGAGTGGAAGAGAAAAAGAAGATGAACAGGATTGGATGAGTTACCATCATAATGAATCGGGCGAATGGAAAGAAAAAGGTGCGGGTATTTATTTAAACCAATGTAATAAAGCAACGATTAAAGACAATTACATCACAGGCAATCAGTGTGCTTTGCTGATGGTAAATTGTAATGATGCAAAAGTGTTCGACAATAATTTTTCGTTCAACTCTGGCTTAGGCATTGGCCTCTATCGATCCAGCAATAATTTCATTTATCACAATCGTTTAGACTTTAATATTCGGGGGTTTAGTTTGGGCAAGTATCGTCGCGGTCAGGACAGTGCTGGGATTTTAGTGTATGAACAAAGTAGTGAAAACGTATTTGCCTATAATTCTGCCACGCATTCCGGTGATGGTTTTTTTCTCTGGGCAGGTCAGTCTACATTGAATACCGGTGTTGGAGGTTGTAATAATAATTTGATCTACGGCAACGATTTTTCTTATGCTTCCAACAATGGTGTGGAAATTACTTTTAGCAGTAATAGTGTATTGCATAATCGGATCTGGGGATGTGATTATGGCATCTGGGGCGGCTATAGTTTTGATAGTGACATTTCAGACAATAAGATCCTGCATAACCGCTATGGGATTGCGATTGAACACGGACAGAATATCAATATCGCTCTCAATGAAATTAAATACAATGAGACAGCTTTAAAACTCTGGTCGAACGAAAAGCAGGGAGTAGAAGCAAGTTATATTGCGCATCATAATACCAGGAGTGAAAATTATTGGACCGCTTCTAATACGATTGAACAAAATAAAACAGCTTATCATGTATATGGCACAGATACCGCAATATTTAGTGGTAATAAAAAAATAGAAAATGAAGTTGACTGGGAGATTGGAGAACGGGTAAGTGAAATTGACACTTCCAGAGAATCAGAATTTTTAGATCTTGATTATCAAAAAGACAAAAAGCTTTCCACGATAAATTATACCGATATCCCTGAACAATTCTTCCCACAAGGGTTACAAGAAATTAAGATCACCGCATGGGGCCCCTATAATTTTCAATACCCAATACTTTGGCTAAAAGAAATTGATAGCAATCAAGTGTATCACTTTGAAGTATTAGGCAATGCGGGGAAATGGAAAACAGAAAAGCTGATAGGTTTTGAAATAGTGAAACAGGGATCAGATAGTTTTCCTTCCAGTATAGAGGCTAAACTTATCAGTCTAAAAAAGGAATGCCAAATTCAACTCCGATATTCTGGGCCAGCATTCATGGATCAATTTGGAAGAAAGCATCCGGAAAACCAACCTTTTGATTTTGAATTTTTATTACCGGCGAAAGATTAACCTTGTTGTGGTTTGAAGGTAAAGTTCTTCTGACTGACATAGCTAAAAGCAACGACAAAAACGGTGGTCAGAATTTTAGAGGGCGTTGGGTACCATCCGAACATATCTACAAACAATTTCAGAAAAGCATAATTCAAGATGAGGCAGCCAAACACTACTGTAAAATACTTGGCTAATTGCTTTGTTTTTTTGACACTGGTCTCCTGAAATACCACATATCTGCTTAAGTAAAATCCTATGGGAAATGTTACCATGAATCCAATCAGAAAAGCGGCAATATGGGCACCAATAGTTAGAAAGCCGATATGAACCGGTTGCTTTTGAAGTATATAATTATAGGAAACAAAAAACAAACTGATATCTAAAACGGTATTGAATCCACCGCAAGCTGCATAGCGAAAGGTTTGTAAAGGCATGATGTTTTTGAAGATCGGATAGAACAGATCTACAACTCTGAGAATCAGGCTACGTATATTTTCGTGCAGCTTTATCATGAACGCCGGCGAAGGTAGGCCTTAATTTGTTAGCTTTGCCATCCGAAAATGTTAAGAAAATGAGTGTTGTCGTAAAAATAAAGGAAGCAGCTGTTCGATCAATTGAAACATTATATGGTGTAAGCCTGAATGCTGAGCAGATTCAAGTAAATGCTACCAAGCCCGAATTCGAAGGTGATTATACTGTGGTTTTATTCGCTTTTGTAAAGCAATTAAAAAAATCCCCTGATGCCTTAGGTGCAGAATTAGGCGCTCATATTGTTGAACAGAATCCTACCCTATTTAGCAGCTTCAATGTAATCAAGGGATTTTTAAATCTTGCGGTAGCTAATCAGTTTTGGTTAGATTTTGTAGATGCACAAAAGAACAATGCCGAATATGGCATGCAACCCAAGAATGGCAAAAAAGTAATGGTGGAATACAGTTCGCCGAACACCAATAAACCTTTGCACTTAGGCCATTTAAGAAATAATTTTTTGGGATGGAGCATTGCAGAAATTTTAAAGGCAAATGGATATGATGTTGCCAAAACCTGTATCGTAAACGATCGTGGCATTCATATTTGTAAGAGCATGATTGCCTGGCAATTGTTTGGCAATGGAGCCACCCCTGCCAGTACCGGCATGAAAGGCGATCATTTTGTGGGTGATTATTATGTAAAATTCAATGATGCTTATAAAGCAGAAATCGGAGCATTAGTTGCGGGCGGATTGGATGCGGCAGCAGCTGAGAAAGAAGCCCCGATCATGAAAGCCACACAGCAGATGTTGTTAGACTGGGAAGCCAGTAAACCAGCAGTAATGGAACTCTGGCGCAATATGAATGGCTGGGTATATGAAGGATTTGAAACAACCTATAAAAGAATCGGAAGCGATTTTGATAAGACCTATTATGAGAGTAATACTTATTTATTAGGAAAGGATTTAGTAGAGAGTGGATTAGAGAAAAATGTATTCATCCAAAAAGATGATACCAGCGTATGGATAGATTTAACGGCTGATGGATTGGATGAGAAATTAGTGCGACGTAAAGATGGCACATCTGTTTACATGACACAGGATATAGGTTTGGCAGTTCATAAATACAATGAATTCAAAGCCGAACAAAGTATTTATGTAGTGGGCGATGAACAGAATTATCACTTCAAAGTTTTAAAATTGATCTGTCAGAAATTAGGGATTCCCGCAGCCGATGGCATCTATCATTTAAGTTATGGTATGGTAGAATTACCCACAGGTAAAATGAAGAGCCGCGAAGGAACCGTAGTGGATGCAGATGACCTTGTTGATGCGATGGTAAATATTGCACAACAAAAAACAGAAGAGCTGGGGAAAGTGAAAGACTTTACTGAAGATGAATTAGTAGCGCTTTATGATACGATTGGGTTAGGTGCCTTGAAATTCTTTTTACTACGGGTTGATCCAAAGAAGAAAATGATTTTCAATCCGGAAGAAAGCATCGATTTTCATGGTTTTACGGGTCCGTTTGTACAATATACACATGCACGTATTAAAAGCATATTACGCAAACAAGAAGATGCTGTTTTAGAAAATCAAATATCTGAAGCACTACTCCCACTTGAATTAGAACTCACCAAACACTTGGAATTATTCCCTTCCATTTTGGCAGATGCCGCTAATGAGCATGATCCTTCGAAAGTGGCGATTTATGTATTTGAATTAGCAAAAACATTCAATGGATTTTATACACAGCATTCCATTGCCAATGCAGAAACAGAAGAAAAAAAATCATTACGAATTCATTTATCAAAACTAACTGCACAAGTATTGCAAAGGGGCATGAAAGTATTAGGAATTCGAGTGCCGGAAAGAATGTAAAAATGAAAATTAAATCTGCTAGGGTTTACTTTTCGAAGCGTTGATTTCTTAAATCAACAAGAATTTTAATTCATTTGAGCTAAGTAATAATTTATGGATTGTTAGAAACATGAAAGAACTTATTCTGAAAAGCTGGTAAATTTATTTCCATCGAAACGGCATAAACCGGTATTTCTGGTTCCAATCCAAAACTTACCATCCGTATCTTCCAAAATACTAAAAACCCCATTGTGACATAAACCATCTTTTCTAGTAAAGAGCGTAAAAGACTTTCCATCATACAACCATAATCCACCATCCTCATTTAGCTCTCCTCCACCCAACTCTGTACCCATCCAGAAGTTCCCAGATTTATCTTCTAATAGGTTATTAATAGAAGCATTTTGGGGCCCTCCTTTTTCGGTGAAATTAGTAAAGTTTTTGCCATCAAATCTACATACCCCATTATGCCTGGTTACAAAAAGTAAAGTTCCATTTTTATCTTCAGAAATGGAACGAATCCATCCCTCACCAAAGGGTTTGAATTGAGTGATTGATTTGCCGTCATAACGGCTAATCCCCTCATTGCCATACACCCAGGAACCAAACCATATATTTCCTGCTTTGTCTTCAAAAATACATTGTGTCCATTTGAGACTTACGTTAGCAGTATTTCGTACATTCTTATTATCAAATAAGCGGGTAAATGTTTTTCCATCAAAGCAATAAATTCCGTCTGTTGTACCCAGCCAAATCTTACCACTTCTATCCTGCATCATGCTCCAGAGTTCATTTTTTGTGGCAGGGTTATAGTTGAAAGACTGACTTAAGATAAAATTGCTTCTTACAGAACTGGGGATAGCAATATTTATAAATTTCTTTCCATCAAAACGGGTGATTGCTTCTCTAGACCCAAACCAGATATCACCAGATTTATCCCCCATCATAAAATAAATTCCATTGGAACTCAAACCGTCTTTTTTGGTGAATTGGGTAAATTCTTTTCCATCATAGCGATAAACACCTTCAGCAGATGTTCCAAACCAAATATTTCCTGTTCTATCCTTATAGCTACAACCTACTTCCTGATACTGGTCTGAACCTTGTGTCTTGACAAGTTTGAAATTCTTGCTGGTATAGGTAAGCTGATTCTGTCCCTCACAAAATGATTGAAAACCTAAAAGCAGCAGTAAAGTGTAAATAACTTTTTTAATATCTAGCATAGGATTAATACGATATATCGAACTCTACCTTAGGTTTAATTGTGTGATTGAAATATAAATATAATTTCCAACTATGTATTCCAAGATTAATTGCACCGTTTATTGAACGAATAATACAATTAATTCAATCCCTATTAAATCCCGTTAAGCCATTTTGTATTTTTCAGGTTTTGTTCCTGTACGTTTGATCATTTTTCTTGCTTCAAGATCCAGCTTAACGGTTTCTCCATACCATTGAACACCACCCACAAATGTATCTTTTACCTGTTGATAGAGGCACTCCATCAGCTCTGTATGTGTGAGTTCTTTTGTTTGTAAAATCAGAAG
>CANBQT010000020.1 GCA_947371755.1 Chitinophagaceae bacterium | reverse complement strand
AAAACAATATTAGCACCTGAAGCCACTTCTGCAGTTGTAGATTCGACATCATTTCCCGGGGTGCATAATAAATTTAATCCTGGTTTTATTAACTTTTCGGGATAATCCAATACATCTACTACAGGAGAATTTCCTGCCTTTTTTGCTGCGCCTGCAGATTTGATAGCATCTGTGATAAGCCCGTCTTTAATATTACCAGGTGAAGGATTCATATAAAATCCACTACCACTTTCTTCTGCTCGTTTATTATATACCTGCATTAATTGCATGAATTTATTTGCAGTCTCTTCTTTCACACATCGATCACTCATTTCTTGTTCTACTCCACATAACTCAGGGAATTCTGAGAGAATAACTGATCCCCCTAATGCTACTAATAAATCGGAAGTATGTCCAATGGCAGGATTCGCAGAAATTCCAGAAAATCCATCTGATCCACCGCACTCGAGGCCAATGACCAATTTATTTAATGGTGCAGGTTTTCTAGTTTGCTCATTTGCTTTCACTAACCCTAAAAAAGTTTGTTTGATAGCAGATTCGATGAGATTTGTTTCGGTACCCGCGATTTGTTGTTCTAAAATATAAAGTGGTCGATCATAATTCGGATTTCTTTTGTGAATCTCTTCCAGCAAAATAGAGGATTGTGCATGCTGACAACCCAAACTCAAAACAGTTGCTCCTGCACAATTTGGATGCACGATATAACCGGCCAATAAACCACATAGAGCTTCTGCATCAGTACGTGTTCCACCACATCCTCCGTCGTGGGTAAGAAATTTAATGCCATCCACATTTTTAAAAACAGGTTCTACTTCATGCATACTTATCTGTTCCTGAAATATTTCAGTTTCAATTTTCGCTATTCCTTTATCAGTTTTATATAAACCTGCTAGGTTTTTGGTAAACTGATGATATCTCTTTGGCCTTGCATATCCTAGTTCGTCTAACAATGCTTCTTTTATCACTTCAATATTCCGGTTTTCACAAAATACAAGGGGGATCACTAACCAATAATTAGCAGTTCCTACAGAACCATCTTTTCGGTGATACCCCAAAAAGGTCTTATCCTTCCACTTCCCGATCTGTGGGACCTGCCAGCTTGTTTTTCTTGACCCTAATTTAAAATCATCTGAAGCGTGCCTGGTATTTTCTGTGGTGATTAAACTACCAACAGGCAGATCAATTGTGGCTTTACCCACCAATACGCCATACATAATAATATTTCCATCTTTGGGAATATGCCTGATTGTAAACTTGTGTTTTGCAGGAACCAAATCCAATAAATGATAAGTTTCATCCTGGAATATGATTGTATCATTCTTCGCTAAATCCTTCAATGCAACAATTACATTATCGGATGAATGCACTTGTAATACTCTTTGTTTATCCGCCATACTATTTTTTTTAATCCAACAGTGTTTTTAAATTTTCAAGAACACTGTTGCGTTGTAAACTTTCTATTAAATCAACCGTTTTTTTGTTGAACCCTTCAATCTCATGAAGGTTTTTACCCCATAGAGAGTTGTCATTTAAAATGTCAGTTACTGCTTCAAATGTATTTTTTCCAAACCAATAATGATATAATAATTCAGCTTTTTCATCATTTACCAGATAAGTTTTATTTTCAATGGTTCTATAGTACAAGCCATTCTCATCCTTCTCAGTTTTCATAAACAAAAGATAGGCGGCAAATCCCAGCATCATGCATTTGGGCAATTCTCGATCCATGGCACTATTTTTAAAAAAAAGTGGCACATTCCTGATTGCCATTTTTGAACTATACTGCATACTGATATTGATCCACTTATGTTCGATATTTTCATTGCTAAAACGATCGATTACCTGCTCAGCAAAGATCTGAGCGTTCTGTTCAAGTATAGTTTCTGAAATAATGAGGGGTTTGATTTCTTCTAGCATTAACTTTTGTACAAATTGTTTAAAGTGTTTTTCCTGCATTGCCTGTATCACAGTTTCAAAACCACAAAATATTGCCAGTGCGCAGGAAAAACTATGCGTGCCGTTTAACAACCTTAATTTTAATTCTTTGAATAAATTAATGTCACCCACTACTTTTACTGTGGGGTTCGGTTCTGCAAATGAGAGTATCTCTCTTGTTTTTTTATGAGAACTTTCAATCGCCCATAAACTATAAGGTTCACATAAAATCATTAATTCATCTTGATAGCCCAATAAAGCTTCTTCCTGTGATTTTTTTTCTAATGACAACTTCCCTGGTACAATTCGATCCACCAATGAATTACAAAAATCATTTGCATTGTTCAGCCAATGTATAAAGGCTTCATCAAGCTGATTAAATATGGCCAATTCATTTAAGATTGATTTTAATAATTTTCCGTTGTCCGACACTAATTCAGTTGGAATGATCACCAATCCTTTTTCAAAGTCACCATCAAAATTTTTATATCGTTCCCATAAAACAGCTAAGAGCTTTGCTGGAAAAGATTTTGGCGGATTTGAAAAAATAGTCTCTTTCAATAAGCTGATGCCAACCTCAGTTGTATTTGAAATAATGATTGCTAATTCAGGGCTGGTTGCAAAAAAAAGTACTTTAGTCCAATCATCCCCTGCATTCAAAACCCTACTTATAGCTGCATTGATAATTTTTTTATCTATCTGCTTACCTTCTGCAATTCCTTTTATTAAAGTTGTATATAAGCCATTCTGTTTTGAAAAACTATCTGTATTGTCTTTTGAAGTAGATTTTACAACAACTACTCTTCCATTGAATATTCCTCTTTTATTGGCTTGATCGATATAGTAATCTGGAAGACCCCTCAATAAAACCCCAGTACCAAATTGTAATACCTTTTCTGGTAAAGACAAAAGAGATTCTTCAGGCACTTCAATGGCTGAGGAGTGGATGAAAGGAAGGCTTTGAATATTCAGCTGCATAGAAGTAAAAATTACTTTCCTACAAGGATTTTTTTTGAAGTTCGCTTATCTCTTGTAATTGTTCAAAAATGAAATTTTTAACGCAAACGTTTCCGCTAACGTTGCCAATTCCTCAAATTTATGAAACCTCTGCATGTACCACGTTTATTCTGAATGAATTTCTTATTTTTAGTGTTACGTCTAACTGCTTGCTATGTCTATATCAAAACCTCGTTTGAGTTTCTCTCAGATCATCAACATGAATGTAGGATTCTTTGGAATCCAATACAGCTTTGGCTTGCAACAAAGTGCTGTTAACCCCATTTATGATTTTCTAGGTGCAAGTCCCGATCAGATCCCCATTCTAAACTTGGCAGGTCCTATGACAGGACTTTTAATACAACCTATCATAGGTGCATTGAGTGATAAAACATGGCATCCACGTTTTGGTAGACGTAAGCCCTATTTTTTTATAGGCGCACTTTTTTGTAGTCTATGTCTTTTTATCTATCCTTTTAGCAGTAGCTTATGGATGGCAGGTGGACTTTTATGGGTTCTTGATGCGGCTAATAATACAGCCATGGAACCTTATCGTGCTTTTATCGCCGACAAATTACCGCCTTCGCAACATGCTCATGGTTTTTTAACTCAGAGTTTTTTTACAGGACTCGGAATTACTTTGGCTAATATTTCGCTTTTTGCATTTCAAAAAATTGCTTTCTTAAAACAAATGCATGGGCAGATCCCTTATTGGGTTTTTGGTTCTTTTTTCCTTGGTTCTATTTGTTCTATTTCATCTGTACTCTGGTCAATCACTAAAACACCAGAAATCCCCCCTACAGAGGAAGAGTTAGCTGCTTTAAAAGCTAATAAAAAGTCGGTATTCGGACCATTTATTGAAATATTCAGTGCCATTAGGGATATGCCGAAGGTTATGTGGCAATTAGCATTGGTCTATTTATTTCAATGGTATGCCCTTTTCTGTTATTGGCAAAACGCTTCAAAAAGTATTGCTCAATCAGTATGGAAAACTTCACCCTCTAAAGACCCTGTTTTATATCAAGAAGCAGTAGGATGGGCAGGCTTGGTAAATGGATGGTATAATGTAGTTACATTTCTTTCAGCATTTTTATTAGTTGGCTTAGCAAAAAAGTATAGTCCTAAAAATGTTCATATTACCTGTTTACTTTTAGCAGGGTTAGGCTTGCTAGCATTTCCACATATTGAAAACCAATATTTATTATTTGTTCCGATGACAGGATTTGGTATTGCCTGGGCTAGTATGATGGGTGTACCTTACCTGATGGTAGTGAACGATATTCCTAAAGAAAGATATGGTGTGTACATGGGAATTATCAATATGATGATTGTTATTCCAATGATTTTACAAACTACTACTTTCGGATATGTATTGAATCACTTTCTTGATAACGATCCTGGTAAGGCAATAAGTTTTGGAGGCGTTTTACTTTTAATTGCCTGTGCCGCAACTTTACGGATGAAAAAAGTAATTCCCGCTGAAGATACAGTTGCAATGAGTGGTGGGGGGCATTAAAAATATTAAATACTACAAAATGGAGAAGGAGGTACTATGAAAATATTATGTATTGGAGAGGCGCTGATTGATATGATCTGCACAGACAAAGGAAGCAGTTTATCACAAGGACAAAATTTTTTAAAAAAGCCAGGAGGCGCCCCTACCAATGTTGCAGCTGCAGTTGCTGCATTAGGGGGCCAAGTTGAATTAGCCGCAAAAGTGGGAAAAGATCCATTTGGCAAGCAACTGATTCAAGTAATGGAAGAGTTTGGAGTCTCCACCAAATACATGCTTCAGAGCGAAAAGCATTTTACCACATTTGCTTTTGTTTCTCTGATGGAAGATGGCGAGCGTGATTTTGTTTTTAATCGTGGCGCCGATGGTGAATTAAATGAGGATGAGATCAATGCCATTGATCTTACAGATATTTCTATTATTCATTTTGGCTCGGCCACTGGTTTTTTAAACGGCCCTTTGCAAAAAGCTTATATCAGCTTATTAAACCGCGCTAAAAAATTAAATATCTTCATCAGCTTCGATCCAAATTATCGACACTTATTGTTTCAAAATGATACAGATAGTTTCATTGAACAGTCTTGGCACTTCTTAAAAAATTGTCATTTTTTTAAATTGAGTGATGAAGAAGCCATGCTTATCACAAAGACTACCACATTAGAAGATGCCACTAAAGTTTTAAATAATGAAACCAGTGCTATCTATACTATTACGCTTGGAAAAGAAGGAACACTTTTAGGCTATCATCAAAAGAATAGTATTATTGAAAGTATTGCAATTAAGCCAGTAGACACTACCGGAGCAGGTGATGCATTTGTAGGAGCGGTACTGTATCAGTTAAGCGATAAAACTTTAAAGGAAATCACAAATGCTTCATTAGATGATTGGAATGCGATAGTAATAAATGGCAACAAAGCAGGTGCAAGAACTTGTGAATATCTTGGCGCTATGGAAGCATTTAAACATTTAAACAATCAGATTTTTCAATAACAAACAAATTATAGCTACTCGTGTACCAATATCAATTGCATCAACAAATATCTCTTCCTGTTTTAGAACATAAAATAGATGTTGCAGGAAAGGATAATCTTTTTTATAGCCGATTCCTTGCAAACTCAAGTGAAATTGCTGATTTGTATTATTCTTTATATCGCAATCACCCTAAAGGCGTTGAAGCATTTTCAAACCTTTTAGAAACTATTACCAGAGCATACGCGCAACGCACAGAAGTGCTGAAACAAAAAGATGAAGAAAAAGAAGAATTGGGAAATTGGTTTTTGACCAACCAATTAGCAGGTATGAGTTTGTATGTAGATCGTTTTTGTGGAGATCTACAAACTCTTACTACTAAACTAGACTACTTTAAAAAGTTGGGTGTAAATTTCTTACACTTAATGCCCTTATTTGAGAGCCCAGCCGGAGAAAGCGATGGCGGTTATGCTGTTTCAAATTTTAGAAAAGTAGATCCACGTTTTGGAAATTTAGAAGATTTGCAATCGGTGCAAGAAAAAATGAGCTCAGAAGGCATGTTTCTGATGTTTGATATCGTTTTAAATCACACTTCATTCCGTCATGAGTGGGCTGAAAGAGCAAAGAATGGAGAAAAAGAATATCAGGATTATTTCTACATGTATGATGATAGAAGCTTACCGAATTGGTTTGAAGAAACTATGCCAGAAATTTTCCCTGAATCTGCACCTGGAAGTTTTTCCTATGTTCCAGAATGCAACAAATGGGTCATGAGTGTATTCCACAATTATCAGTGGGATCTCAACTATACCAACCCCGATGTTTTTGTAACCATGCTCGATACCATTTTCTTCTACGCGAATTTAGGAGTCGATGTTTTACGCATTGATGCACCTGCTTTTATCTGGAAACAACTGGGCACAAGCTGTCAGAATTTACCCGAAGCCCATACCTTATTAAGGCTGATTAAACAATGTGTTCAAGTGGCTGCGCCAGGTGTTGCTTTATTAGGGGAAGCAATCGTGGCTCCTAAGGAAATCATGAAATATTTTGGCACAGATAGATTCACTGCAAAAGAATGCGATTTTGCCTATAACGCCACCCAAATGGCATTGCAATGGGATGCATTGGCCACTGGAGACACCAGGGTGATGTTAGCAGCGCAACACGAGATCTTGCAAAAGCCTTATGGTTGTTCATGGATCACTTATACCAGGTGTCATGATGATATTGGATTAGGATATGATGATAGTATGATCACGGCGGTCGGCTTTAATGCTTACGAACATCGTAGATTTCTCAAAGAATATTATGCTGGCGCATTACAGGATTCACCTGCAACGGGTGCCTTGTTTTCTGTTAATCCAAAAACACAGGATGCCAGAATAAGCGGCTCATTGGCTTCATTGTGTGGTTTGGAAAAAGCGTTGCGTAAAAATGACTTAGCTCAAATTGAAATTTCTATTCAGAAAATCAGCCTGATGCAAGCTCAAAGCTTTTTTATTGGAGGTTTACCAGTAATTTTTTATGGCGATGAACTTGGTTATACCAATGATTATTCTTATTTAAGTGACCCGGGCAAGAGCTATGATAATAGGTGGATGCACCGACCATTGATCAATTGGGAAAAAGAAGCAAAAATCAATGACCCTGAAACAATTGAGTCAAAAGTATTTCATGCCACGAAGCGTATGATTGAAATCAGAAAAAAAATATTCGCTTTTGGTGATCATAAAAATCTAACATGGCTTACTCCCTATAATATTCATGTGGCTGGATTTATTCGTTCCTATGGAAACCAGATGGTTTACTGTTTGTTTAATTTTAGCGACCAGGCATCTTATGTAACCTGGCATGCTTTTAAAAATCATGGTGCCAAATCCAATAAGCTATACGATCATTGGACAGAACAAACTTTAATGGTGGGAAGTGATCATGAATATTTAATTATTCCACCTTATGGATTTTCTATTTTAGAAGTGATATAATTCAATAACTCTTTTATACTATTCTAATATGATAAAGACAATCTGCTTAACCTGTACCATATTTTGTTTTTTATCATTATTTGCACAGGATAGTATTATTAAAACTGGTAGTAATATCAATATTCAGGATGCCAGGCTCGTATTAGATCATCATAATAAAGTAAGAAAAGAAGTAGGAACAAAGCCTTTGATCTGGAGTGCAAAATTAGCTGCCTATGCACAAGAATGGGCGAATCATTTAGCAACTGAAAATAATTGCAGAATGGCTCATAGAAAAAACCCAGGACAGGATGAGAAATTATATGGAGAGAATATTTTCTGGGGTAGTGATGGAAAATATTTTAAACCCCTAGATGCATCCGAAGAATGGTACACTGAGATTAAAATGTATAAATATTCTCAGATAACAGAAAAGAATTGGGAACCTACTTCCCATTATACGCAAATGATCTGGAAGGATACTAAAGAAATAGGAGTAGGAGTAGCCATTTGCCCTAACGGTGGAATTATCATTGTAGCCAATTACTATCCGGCTGGAAATTATATGCGACAATATCCATTTTAAGCATTACAATTCATCTTGAAAAAAATTGCAGACTTTCGTATTACAAAAACTGCCTCCATCAAGTGCATTACTTAATGGAGGCAGTTGATTATTGTATGCTCTTTTTCAAAAGAACGATTAGAAACGAATACTAAATCCAACATTCACAGAATAATCAGCAAATGCAGCATCACCCTGAGCATACACACCTGTTATGTCTGTTTTGATTTTATCCGGAACACTTTGTGTACGATTGCGAACTACTGCTACCGGCACATAAGCATAAATATTCAATTTATTCATGGTATAAGTGATTCCTGGTTCTACAGTCAACACTTTACCTGGTCTGCGAAATCCAGTGCTTCCTCCCACTAAATCGTTTACAGGAATACACTCAAATCTAACACCACCAGAGAATGTAAATTTGTTGGCCATATAATTAGCTCCTGCTCTGATTAAATATTGATCAGGAACACTCATTACATCGCTGGTATATGCAATAGTTGCTGCTGAAGGCGTGCCCCCTCTTTGAGTAGATACACCATTTTGCTCTCTTGGACTCAATAGGTAATAAAAATTACCATATAAATTCAGGTTATGATTAATCGCATAGTAGGTATTCAATTCAGTTGTAAAGCCTGTACCTCCATCTCCTAATTGAATAGATTGATCTACAGGTCCTAAAACAGTTGTGCCAGCAGTTCCGGCAGCAGTATAAAATCTATCCACATATTTATAATCCCCGGTTGCGAATTTAATACCAAGTCCGGCTTGAATATTAAAGTTGGTATGTTTCGCAGGATCTAACAACCAGGCATATCCAGTAACACGAATATCTCCTAGACCAAATGAATGGGTTTCATGGCGCGTTGTTCCCCCATGCTCATATAAAGAAGATCTGGTGTTTGCAACAATGGGAACATTGATGGCAACACTCCAAGTTTTATTTAAAATTCTAGTTAAGCCATAATCCATACTAAATGTATGATTGATGACTTCTGTACCAAGATCCTGACGTTGTTTCTGTTCAACAGTTCCAACAAAATGTCGGAACGATTTGAAATATCTGGTGTTTGCAGAGAATAACCATTTTGAAGTGTCAATGTTCTTCATATGGTCCATCATATTACAAGTGGCACCACCCGCCCCTCTAATAGCTACACATCCTTGTGCATTTACCGTTCGGTTAACTAAAAGACATACTACAAGTATTAAGAATATTTTTTTCATTTGTGGGAATTGTGATTTTGTAAATTAAATTTTATTATTTTTTCATTTTGACTCTTTCAACAACGAGTCCACCGACCTTCTTACCAAATTCGGTACTGATAATACATGAATTGTGAAAATGTAATCCGCCATAAAAACGAGCCCAGTTATTTTCTTCTGCGGCAGCTCTGAACGATTTGAAATCACGATTCTTGATACCAAATTCAATTTCTGTAGAATCGGTATAAGCAAAATTGTCTCCAAATACGCTAGTCAAGGCTTCAGCTGCTGATGATGAAATGGTACTATGTCCACAGGTGTATTCTGGAAATGCTGGCGTTTGTAAAAGAGGGCGCCAGTTTTGATCGATATATTTATTGATCACAGTTTCTGGTCTTACAGTATTGTAAGTGTATTTGGCATACCAGCATTGTATGAAAGCATCAAACAAAGCGATACTGGTTTTTGCAAATGCTGTTACAGTTGTTCCATAATCAGATTTTGCTTTTTGAGCGGCAATACCCACTACACTCATCCAATGTCCTGGAGGTGAAAACTTTTTACTACCAAACATGGCATGGCCAGTTACATTCATTTTAAAAGGATTATCATCCCAGAATTCAGCCATATGTTTTTGGTCGGGTGTTAAACTGTCTACTGCATTTTTGATATTCATCACTTCTGCGTAGTACTTACTTTTTTTATCCTTGATATTAAAAGTCGGCGGCGGCGGTACTGGGAAAATGCCTGCACTATCAATCACCATCGGCCTGATTTCTTTCCAATGTGGTTCTGCAGCTGAAGCGTACATAGGAGGTGTAGGTACCCAACGTCCTGGCTCATCTGTTACCGTATACTTTTCAGCACCACGTGTTTCTAAATAATTATCTTTTTTGCTCCAACGAATAATCGACATTCCAATGCTATCAGCAAATTGTTGTGATGCTTTTTCAACTGCATCAGGCAATCCTTTTGCACGTGCTACAGTTAGGATACTGTCTTTATAAGTTTTTAAACTTCCTTCAGGAAATGTAACAGCTTCACCTACTTTCATATAAGCTAATAAGGCAGCCAATTCATAATCTACACCAATTGTATCTTTTGAGATACTGATTTGTTTCAATCCGTTTAACTGTCCCGCCAATGATTGATAATGAACAGGATCGCTTGCTGCAATTACTTCATATGCAGCAATTGCAGCATAGGCATAGTTTCTTGATGCAACCATGGGTGGAAAATTATTTCCCATCACAACTGTATTCAATTCATGAACGGTATTACTAAAAAGGTCTGGATTGTGTAAATATGACTTATACTCAGTACTTGTTTTACAAGCAAATAGAGTAACAATAACACAAATGCCTAGCAAAAGCTTTTTCATCTTATAAGAGAGTTATAATGAACAAAACTTACCCATACTTTACAGTAAGGTATCGACAAGTGAGTTCAATTAAATGGAGGAAACTGTTTGATCATCTAAAACATAAAAATACCTGCATAGCTGCTATACTATGCAGGCTGAATCTTGTTAATCATCTTAAGACTCAGCCTCTGGGGGTTGCTCTAAACGGTCGAGATAGATCGACTTGAAATGATCAAACACGGTAGTATTAGCTGCTACTGCCACGTACCTTGTTGAAGGGTTAAGGACAAAAGTTTGTGTAGTTGTATAATCAGAAACCGAAAACTTCACAGTATGACCGTGATTTCCGTTTGATTTTTTTGCACTGTTATTAGATACCAGATCATTTGCTAAACGAAAGAAATCGTCTCTGGCAGATTGCAAACCAGCTTTCACTGTATTCGGAATAGCCATTACCTCTAATGAGTCGTTGTAAATCCTGCGCTTAACATATTTATATGCAACGCCATTAATGGTGATTGATCCGTCTACCCTTTCGTAAACTGGAGAATTAGAATAATAAGGAAGATTAGTGGGCACTTTAATGCTGATTAATGCCGCTTCATCATAGTTGTCCTGGTCCAATTGGGCTTCCAATCGTTGATCTGCCTTATCTTCTAGGTAATCGGTTAGCAAACGATAACCGCCCCAGTTAAACAGCAAAACGCCCAAAAAGAATATGGCAAGCAATTTTTTCAACACACTAAAATAATAATTGTTTACTTAACTATAAAGTTTTTCTTTTCTGGTCCAACCCCTGTTATTGTTAGCTTTTTCCAGTGTGGAGGAAGCGCAGATTTTACCTGAATGATCCCTAGTGGTGTAATTTCCAATCCCCCAAATCCCATCAAAACACTCTGCACGATGCCTCCAGCACCAGTAGCAAAATACGGATTCGTACCACCTTTAGTTTCCGCGATCACCCTTAGTGGGGGATTCAAATTGGGAATATAGGCATCCTGAAAGAAATGGAAAGCCTTTGCACCATCACCTAAACGGGCATATAATAGTGTAAATATTGCTTGCGTCATAGCAGGAGTGCCCTCATTCGGAACCCTTGTTGAATAATATTCCAGGTCTTTTTTAATAGCCGCAGGGTCAGTAACTTCTTTCAATGGATAGGATAACAAATTGGCATCTGCCTGTTTGATACCCTCGCCATGATAAGTGGCGTGTTCTTTTGTAATGCCATCCGGGAATTTTAAAATAGGAATATTGGATGCCACATTTGCCCAATCGGGATCTGCTTTCAACCCTAATAATTTGGCGGCCGCAGTAGCATTTTGTAAAGTTGCTTTTGCAGCTGCATTGGTCCAGGCGTTATTGTCTACATTTTCAGCCCACTCATCTGCTGCCACTACATTTTTTATATCATATTGCCCTGGTCCATTACGCTCCACCCTACTCGCCCAAAAATCAGCTGTCTCTTTTAACAAAGGCCATCCTTTTTCTTTTAACCAATCCTTATCCTGTGTTACACAATAATAATTCCAGGCAGCTAAGCCAACACAAGCAGTAATATGGTGTTCAAAAGGTCCACTCAATGCCCACACGGGTGTTTCTTCTACACCAGTAGCTGCACTTTCCCAGGGGAACATGGCACCTTTATAGCCATGATTAAATGCATTTTTCCTGGCTGCTTCCAATCGTTGGTAACGATACTCCACCATCCCCTTCGCCATTTCGGGATGCAATACCAAAAATGATGGGTACATCCACAATTCTGAATCCCAGAATACGTGACCATTATACCCTAATCCACTTAATCCCATCGGAGAAGGACTCATTGCATTTCCTTCACGCATAAAAGAATATAAATGATACAACATACTATGAATATCCTGTTGCGACTGATCATCACCTTCTATGGTAATATCACTTTTCCATAATTCATCCCATGCCTTGTTGTGAAAATTAATCAGTCGCTCTCGGCCCTCCAATTTTGCAAAGATGGTCATTCGCTCTGCCTCATTTAATGGATCATCGTGATGGGCTGATGTTATGGATGAACCTGCAATGGAGAAACGATAGCTTTCGCCTGCTTTGATTTTTCTACTAAATTTCATCAAATGCATATTGTTATCCCACATCTCGTGAATAACTCTCGGCTCTTGTCCGTGTGGCTCTGAAAACAAGAATGTATTGGATGCACACATTAATAATTTTCCTGTAGGGCTTTTAGCAGAAGAAGTTAACAGGCTAATTACTACGTGTGGTCGATCTATTTCATTATAGTAATTCTGTACATCTTTCAATGCATCAGGAGCTTCCATTACACTTGCGCCACCAATTGAAATATCTTTCTTAGCAGTTATTGTAATGTCCATTAAAACGGTAAAAGGAAGTTGCCTCAATGAATAATAAGTATAACTGATTGTGGCTTTATCAGCATAACTAAATGAAGTAGTAAAACTTGCATGATGCATATCCAGATCTTGCTGCATGTTTGTTGCATCTGAAGCCCCGATTCTTTTACCATCAATATCGAGTTGCATATTCAACAAATTAAAGCTCCGTAGAAAATTACTTACACGCCCCCTGCCATATTGGTCGTAAGCCCCAGCCAACACTACATCCTTTACTTTAAATGGCTCCGGGGAAGAAATAATTCCGATCATACCATTCGCAACCGTAATCCCATAATAATTGGAAGGATCTATTTTGGTGGCACTGATTTTCCAGGTATCGGGTTTCGTTTGAGCATTTGTGTGCAAAAGCAGGAACAAAAAAGGCAGCAAAATTGTTTTTTTCATATAGAAGCTTTAAGAAGACTAGCAATTTAAGTAATTCCAAGTTATCGTTTTCATTTGCTAATTTGCAATGCAGAATCTTATTGCCATGAAAAGAATATACCTGTACTTATTAATCCTTGTAATAGC
Source organism: Chitinophagaceae bacterium (assembly GCA_947371755.1). Classification (GTDB taxonomy): domain Bacteria; phylum Bacteroidota; class Bacteroidia; order Chitinophagales; family Chitinophagaceae; genus Sediminibacterium. The sequence goes on along the minus strand of CANBQT010000020.1, from coordinate 35,117 downwards.
AGCTATTGCTTCCATTTACGTTTTTATTCCCACAGAGATCAACGTTACCAAAATTGCCGCAGTAAATGCAACTTTCCCCGCTGGTACTCGTTTTTTTATGAATACAGAAAAATGGAAAGAATGGTGGCCAGTATCTGATACTGAGGTTAGTGCTATTTCAAAAGAGGTAGGTTTCTTTCATCATCAAGCACACCATACCATAACTAAGGAATTATTTAATGGTCATGCCATCAATACCACCTTTAAAGGAAACACCTTTAAAGGAGAGATCATCTATGCACAATTAGGAATTGACTCAGTTGCCTTTTTCTGGAAATATGCTTATAACTGCAGTTACAATCCAATTACAAGAATTCAGGAATATTACATGCTCAAAGAATTGAAAGAGAATACTTCAGAAATACTTGGAAGCTTAAAATCCTTTCTTGAAAAAGAAGAAAATGTATACGGCATGAAAATTCAACACAGTTTTGTGGTGGATACTATTTTAATTAGCACTAAAACAACTTTCGAAACTACTCCGAATATTGATCAGGTATACACAATGTTAAATCAATTAAAAGATTATACCAAAGCACAAGGTGCGAAAGAAACAGGTTTTCCGATGGTGAATATTACCGTCTTAGATAAGACCCATTTCCAAACCATGGTAGCTATCCCGGTTGATAAAAAATTAAACGAAACCGCACAATTTTCATGGAAAAAGATGGTGGCAGGCAAAATCCTGATAGGCGAAGTGAAGGGGGGGGACACCAGAACGAAAAATGCTTTTGCCGAAATGCACAATTATGTAATAGATCACCAAATAACCTCACCTGCAATCCCTTTTATATCTTTAGTCACGGATAGAAAACAGGAACCAGACAGCAGTAAATGGATTAGTCGTATCTACTATCCTGTGATGTAATTTTATTTTGTATTTTGTAACGAGTTCTTGATTTTTCGGCCCCGACAAATCTAATCCAAATCGCATGCAACTGCACTCAGTGCTAAGAATAGTTTGTCTTACCATTTTTATAAGCTGCTTTTCAAAGCCAGCTATATCACAACTATGTTTGGGATCGCAATGGGTTAAGAGTTATACAGGAGCAGAAACTCAATCGATTGTAAGAAGTATAGTTTCAAGTTCCGGTAACATTTTGTCGGCGGGTAATATTCAATATGTAAATTCCAATATTGTTCACAACGATGGTTGGGTTTCATTATATACAGTATCAGGGAATCCCATTTTTTCAAAACGAATTGCTGTTCCGGGTTTTGATATTCTTCAAATTAACGATCTGGTTGCAGCATCTGATTCAAATTACTTGATAACTGGTACCATTCAAACCTATTGGGGAGTTAGAGATCCAGCTCCGCCTTTTCAAAATTGGGGGGTACTTATTTCAATTGATAATTATGGAAATGTTTTATGGATCAAGAAAATGGATCAAGGTTTTGATGTAACAACTGAAAGTACATTTCTTCAAAATATTTTAAAAACAAATGATGGCGACTTTATCTTAAATGCAGTAGTTTGGAAAAAACCGCCATTTAGTAGTAAGGGGCTTTTAATTCGAATTGATAAAAGCGGTAATCTAAAATGGATCACCACTTATAGTTCTCCTGTTTTTGAATTCAGATATACTTTTGTGAATCAGATTATTCAAAGCGTAGATGGGAAAAGTATTATTACAGCAGGGATTATTGATGAAAGATTTAAAAACAAGGATAGTATTGTAAAAGTTAATCACTATATACTTTCTGTTGATTACCAAACCGGGCAAAAAAAATGGGATCAGTCTTTGAACATTAGAACACAATTCTCCAACGTTTTTACTAATTATCAAACCATACGACATATCTCAGAATTACCAAATGGAGATTTTTCCTTTCTAGGTTTTGGCGACTCTAGTTTTTTATCTATTCCTCCCATTACAACAAGAAGTATCAATATAATTTGCACCCCAAATGGTGGCATAAAAAAAATGATTGGTTACTCCAGTCCTACCAATGGCTCATCCATTGTAGATGCTATCGACCTCGTTACTCCGGGACATCAGGCGATTTTAATGAATGATGATTCTAAATCCATTCTTACTGAAATTGATGAAAACGGAAACATTCAATGGCAAAAAGGATTTAGCGATATAAATACAAATCAGCAGCCTACTAGTTTATTGGCAAATGCGGGTTCGTTCTATTTACCTATGAATGGTTTTGGGAATCAGAAATATAACCACATCTACAAAACTGATCAATCTTTGAACATTGATTGCAAGGCTGTGGCATCTGATCTTCAAAGCTCAGACGCTTCTATGTTTTTAAAACAAGACAACGCAGAAATGAATGTATTAAATGAGAACAGTACTACTAATATTTTTTCGCCTTCAAAAACCGTACAAAATAATTACCCAATTATCAGCAAAGATCTTTGTTCAAACCCCTGCTGTAAAGAAGTGTTAGACACCTTAAATACTATTACCAAAACAGTTTGTGAAAAAGATAATTATCAACTTCCCAATGGTGTTCCCGTAACAGTAACAGGAAGTTATTTTATCACGAATAAGACAAGCCTAGGTTGCGATAGTATCTCATACTACAATATCACAATTTTAAAAGATCCAGAAGCACTTAAAATTAGTGGCGACACTTGTTTAGAAGGCAAGGATTCTTTGGTACTTTCAACAATTGATGGCTATGACTCATACACTTGGAATAGTGTTATTAAAACCATCGACAATAAATTAACAATTAATAAGGCCGGAACGTATACTGTTTCGGTAGGAAATCAATGTGGCAACAAATCCGCCTCCATTAATGTACTTGCCATTTGCGATGCACCAATTTATATTCCCAATGCATTTACACCAAATAAGGATAGGTTAAATGAAGTATTTAGGGTTCCTCCTACCGACAACTTTCAGTTGAACAGTTTTAATATTTATAACAGATGGGGCGAATTGATTTTTAATACTACCAATATAAAAGAAGGCTGGGATGGAAATTTTAAAGGAATCCAACAAGCCTCCGGCATATATACTTATATCATTAAACTTACTTCTTTGAAGACAGGTAAATCAAGTCAAAAAATAGGCTCTGTTCAACTGATCAGATAATTTTATTTTTTAGCAGGAGTGGTATATTGAATCAACATCGTACTATCATTATTTTTAGCAAGTACAAATGAAGGACGCTTATTGATAATAACGGGTTTGATTTTCCTAACCTGACCCTTAATTACTAAGCCATTAATATTTTCTGCTACTAATAATCCTTTGCCTTTATTAATGAGTACAGAACCATAATCTGCATCATACCTGCCCATTTGTATGTTGTTATCATAGTAATTGCCCACTAATAAAATATCGGGCAGATTATCATTATTTGCATCCACGATTACCGCATCTTTTATCGAACTTAATTGTTCCTCAAAAGGAAGCGCTTGAACTGTAAATTCTAAATTACCCTGATTTAATAATAAGGCACTGGAAAAATAATTTGCAGTATATTTTTTTGCACTATTTAGTTTGCTGGTTTCGAATATGTCGTTCAAACTAGCTTTAGCAAAGTCGGCTGCGTATAAATATTTTTTCTTGAGAGTGGGCATTTGCTTTTCTAATTCTGCTTTGTTTGCAAATGGCAATTCTTTATCGTGAATATAATAGGTAAGCACCTGCTCTTTTTTGCCATTATCATCAAAGTCCTGATAATACATATTTACAGGCTGGGTTTCTGATGCTTTTAACCTGCTGTTCAATCCCAGGTTTCCTGCGATTAAATCTATGTCTCCATCATTATCAATATCAACTGGGAGCATACAATTCCACCAACCTTTCTTATCCGTTAATTGTTTTCTTTTGAAATTTCCTTTAGTATTGATAAAGGCATCTATTCCTCCCCATTCAGAACAAATCAGCAGGTCTTTATCTCCATCCTTATCTATGTCAAACCAGATAGCCTGTGTTACCATCCCTATCTCAGAAAGATCTTTTGCAATGGTATTTGTTACATCCTTAAAATGACCTTTCCCATCATTCTGTAATAAATAAGAATTGGGGGATTGACCATAGGCAAAAGGTATGGACCTACCTCCAATAAATAGATCCACAAAACCATCCCCGTTAAAGTCGTATGGAATTATGGTAGACTGAGTTACAAAAATATTTTCAAAAGCACCCGTTAATTTAGAAAAATTAGCTTTGCCATCATTCAGATAAACTCTTGGGAGTAAGGTTTCTTCTTGTCCATAAAATTCATTGCCACCACTTGCTACCAAAAGATCAGGGAAGCCGTCATTATTAACATCAGCCCAGTTTGCATCAATGTCTTCATATACACTGTCTCTATCAAGTCCTGGCTGAACAGACTTGATGAATCTCCCATTGGATTGTTGCAAAAATAATCCAGGTTTATACCCTTTAGATGCTCCAATAAAAATGTCATCTAAACCATCTTTATTCGCATCACCTACAGCCAATGCCGGACCTTCTGTTGAGAGCATATGGGGCAATAATGGTTCCCGATTAAATTCATTGAACTGGTTTTCTGCATGCAGGTATTGTACGCCAGAAACATGGGTAATATCAACCATGGAGTTACCAGTAATTGGTTTGAAATTTATCAACTTTTGAAAATCAAAAGAAGGCAACCCTTTTTGATAATTATACTGATATTTAAAATCGCCTGGCTTAAATGAAATAGTTTGGTAAGAATTATCTGGCCATATTAGAAATGCAGAATCAATTTTGGCTTTATCCAGTCCAATATGTACAGGAATCTCCATACTGGATTGAAATCCTCTTACAGGATATTTTTCATAACTACGTACCTCTCCATTTGTAAATAAAACAATCTTAGCACCTAGTGCATTGATATTTTTTTCTGATCCTTTTAAATTGACTGAAGCAAAGGCTTTGTCTTTTTTGTCATTCGCTTTATTAGCATATAATAAAACTGGAGCATCAATATTATTCACAATAATATCCAGGTCGCCATCATTGTCCAGATCAGCATAAATAGCACCATTAGAATAAGTAGGTTGATCACCTTTGATTCTATCTTGCAGATCTTCAAAGCGCATTTCACCTTGATTGCTATAAAATTTATTGGGAATTTTTATTTGAGGAAACTTATCAATCAACGTCATATCGGCCTGATCCAGATTATTTTCTTTGATTTTATTCTGGATCTGATCATTCGAAACATAGTTGATGTAGTCGATATCATTCATTCTTTTGGGAATACCATTTGATATGAAAAGATCTTTCTTACCATCATTATCAAAATCCATCCAAAGAGGCGCCCAGCTCCAATCAGTGGCTGCAACTCCAGAATACAAACCTATTTCGCTAAAGTGTCCATTTTTTTTATTGAGTTGTAAATTATTCCTCGTATACTGATAGTTATACCCGTAACCAATCTTTAAATTAAAGATATCGTAAGTGTCTTCCCCTTCAGAGCGTTTTAAAATATAGGGATCGGAGGGAAGCATATCCATAGAGATCACTTCAGGGAATCCATCATTGTTTACATCGGCCGCATCAACTCCCATGGAGAACTGACTTGTATGCATCAATCGGCTAGTAAGTTCTTCTTTAAAAGTTCCATTTTTCTGATTGATATAGAGATAGTCATTCTCATGAAAATCGTTCCCGATATAAAGATCTGGATAGCCATCTAAATTGATGTCTGATACAACAACACCTAGGCCATAACTTATTGCTGAACTATTAATCCCGCATTGCTTTGTAACATCTGTAAATAAATTTCCATCATTCCGATACATTCTATCTCCAGACACTTCGTTATAGGTTCCTAGAAAACTCGCCCTTGGTGCAAATGTTCCGTTCTGATGCACTGAGTGATTTAACAAAAACATATCGAGATCGCCATCTTTATCATAGTCAAAAAACACAGCCTGAGTACTAAATCCTGAAAAATCCAATCCATAATCCTTTGATTTTTCAGCATAGTGAGGAATGCCATTTTTATCAATCCCCGTGCAAATGAGCAGAAGATTATGCCCTTTCAATGTTTCATATTTACCAACCCTGCAAATATAAAGATCTAATAATCCATCATTGTTGATATCAATTACTGAAACACCTGTTGACCAAGATCCATCCTGAGGTATATTGGCTTCTTTAGTGATATCGGTAAATTTTAAACTTCCTTTATTTAAATATAATTTGCTATCCCCCTGGTTTGCACAGAAAAATAAATCTATTAAACCGTCATTGTTAAAATCTCCCGCACCAACTCCTGCTCCATTATAGAAATACATGTATTTAAACATATTGAATGCCGGTGTAGGTTTCAGCTGATTGGTAAAATCTAAACCGGTTTGTTCTTTCTCTAAAACTTCAAAAGCTACTGGCCCCTTGATTTCATTTTTACAAGACATCACAAGAACAAACAAGCCAACCATATAGCATTGAAATGCTTTTGATGTTAACCTCGTGAAGTTTTGTTTTGTGAATTGATCTATCGAGCGTTGCATTTTATTTTTTTGTTGCTCCTTTCCTGATTTGATATAATACAGGTATAGCATTATTTTGAAGTACTATCAAAAGTTCTTTATCAGCCGATTTGATTGTTTGAATATCTCTGATCTCACCCCTTAATTCCAATCCAGAAATATTTGCGTCTTGGCTAATAAAATTTCCTTTGCCATCATTTAAAAGAATATTCCCAAAGCTTGCGTCTAATCTTCCCATCATGGGTGGAAATCCGAAGTTGTTTCCCCCGATAATCAGATCTGTGAATCCATCATTGTTTACATCCATACATTTGATCGCGTTGATACAAGATAATTGCTGATTAGTAGAGAACTTTTTCACATCGAATTGTCCATTTCCTTTATTCAATGCAATACAAGATCCACTATAATTAAATTGTTTTACAATAGCCTTATTAATTAAGTCAGAAGGGAATAATTCCTGTACAGATTTTTTGGCAAATACTTCGTGTCGAAGATTTTGTTTTTTTAATATGGGTAGTTGCTCTTCCAGATCTCGTTTCAGGAATACAGGTAGATCTTTACCTTCTACAGTTCTTGTAAGTATTTTATCAACGATATTATTCTGATCAAAATCAGCTACCCAAATTTTCACAGGATTTTCTTTATCAGGATGCAGATAAAAATTCTCTCCAATATTTCCTAGTATTAAATCCTCTTTACCATCTCCATTTAAATCAGCTGCTGCAACCGACTGCCACCAGCCTTGCATCTCAGAAAGGTTGGTTTTTATTTCAACAAAATGATCTTTATTAAAAGAAAATATTTTAGGGTTCATCCATTCACCAACTATCACCAACTCTTTATTTGTATCGCCTGCCACGTCTGCCCAAACTGCACCTGTTACCATTCCAATATTTGAGATCTCAGGATTTTTAGTTTTTGCTATATCCGTAAAATGACCCTTCCCATCATTTACATAGATATAACTTGTAGGAGTTATTCCATAATTTCCAGGATAACTTCTCGCACCTACAAAAAGATCAAGATCGCCATCGTGATCAAAATCATAACTAGTAGCAACAGCAATGTTCATTGAATTATTTCCGAATGCAGAAACATCAATTTCAAAATTACCTTTACCATCGTTTTTATATAATCGATGTTGAAAAACACGATCACCTAACTGAGGATTATTTCCACCAGCACCCACAAAAAGATCCTGATCACCATCGCCGTCACAATCAAAGAATAAAACTGCCACATCTTCAAAATCACTGAATCTTTCAAATGCTGGAGTAATTTTTTTATCAAAACCACCCGATTTGTTTTGTATATACAATTGTCCAGCATGCTTTGGAGTACCTGCAATATAAACATCTTGCAATCCATCTCCATTCACATCAGCTACAGCCGCCTTAGGACCTTCCTTTGAAAGAATTCTTGGAATATTTCTTTCATTATAAAAATCAACTAAGTCATCATCTGTATGCTTTTCGAAATTAGATTTAACAATATTTAATATTGGAACAACTTTCTCTTTTTTTGCTTCTGACATGATTGGTTCATGCAAGGGTTCTTTTATCTCGTATACCTTATTGATTAAAGGGCTTTTTTCTACACTATATGTTCTGTCGGGCCAAATAATTTGAAAGGAATCGATCTTAGATTGTTTTCCCAGTCCGAATAAAACTTTATAATCTACCGAAGATTGAAATCCGCGGGTGGGTTGAATTTCGCGACTTAAAATTTGATCACCCATAAATAATTTGATCTGACTTCCAATGGCAAATGTGTTTTTGTCTTTGCCTCTTAAACTAAAGCCGATATAATTGTTCTTATTTATTTCGCGGCTATTGTTTTTATAGATAAATGCTTTTGAATTTTCATTATTAATAACCATATCAAGATCCCCATCATTATCAAGGTCGCCATAGGCAGCACCATTTGAAAATGAAGGTTGTGTAAAGCCCCATGCTTTACCTTTGTCTGAGAATTTTAAATTCCCTTCATTACGAAATGCCTTATTCAATAAAGCCTGTTTAGGCATTTTACTGATTACAGCATTTACTTCATCTTTCTTTCCTGTCATCACCATTTTCTGAACTATATCATTGGCGAAGAAATCAATGAAGTCTTGATTAGTCAGATCGTTATTGATCCCGTTACAGATATAAAGGTCTGTTAGTCCGTCGTTATCTGCATCAAATAACAAACCACCCCAGCTCCAGTCAGAAGCAGCGACCCCACCATAATAAGCAGCATCTAAAAATTTACCGTGCTTATTATTTACCTGTAAAGTGTTTTGTTGAAACTGTTCATAGAACCCAGATTTTTGTTTCAATCGATAGACGTCGATATTATCGAATGAAGAAGTTGTTTTCAAACGATAATCATCATCGGCAAGCATGTCTGTAGTAAAAATATCCGGGTAACCATCGTTGTTGATGTCGCCCATATCTGCACCCATGGATGCGAGGCTTGTATGCTGCACCCAATTTTCAAGTTCATCTTTAAAGGTTCCATTTTTTTGATTGATGTAGAGATAGTCTCTTTCAAAAAAATCATTGGATACATATACATCAGGATAATGGTCCCCATTAACATCTCCAATGGTTACACCTAATCCAAAACTAATGAGACTTCCATGAATACCTGTAGTATGTGTAACGTCAACAAACTTGCCATTATCATTACGAAGAAGATGATCTCCGCCTCCCTTCAAAAAATCTTTTATCGGCCAGTTTTCTGCGGGTAGTTCGCGTTGATTGGCATAGTTTAATGTATTAACGGGTATAGGACTATTATTTACAATAAAGCAATCCAGATCCCCGTCCATATCATAATCAAAAAAAGCAACTTGTGTGGTATATCCATTGTCTGCAAGTCCATATGCTTTCGCAGACTCTGTAAATGTCAGGTCATGGTTATTAATGAAGAGTTGATTTTCTCTACTTACTCCATCATTGATATGACCAGAATTAGAAATAAAAATATCCAGCCAGCCATCATTATTGATATCAATCATTACTACTCCAGTACTCCACTGGTCTTTATTTTTGAAGCCCGCTTTTTCAGAAATGTCATCGAATTTAAAATTGCCTTTATTGAGGAATAATTTGTTACTCCCCATATTAGCAGTAAAAAACACATCTGCTAAACCGTCGTTATTGATGTCGCCGATAGCAGCACCTCCTCCGTTATAAAAATTACGAAAAGTAAAAATGTTGAAGTCTTTAGAATCGGTAACAGTATTCGAAAATTCAATGCCCGTGTTGTCCATCAACTGAAAAATGGGAGTTGAATCGGAAGTAGAGGTTTGCTTGCAAGAAATCTGCAGAGTAGCAATTAGAGTAAGTATAATAACCGTAAAAATGGAGCGCGCTTTCATATCTAAATAACAAAAAGGTCATTAAAATTAATGACCTTTTTGCTTTCTTGTTTATTAATTAAAATTAATAGCCAGGATTTTGAGAAAGATTCGGGTTAACAGCAAGAGCTGCATTTGGAATCGGGAATAACAAGTATTTTGCATCAGTAACAGGCTTAAGAGCATTTGCGCTCAAGAATGTACCAAAACGGATTTGATCTTGTCTTCTCCAACCATCCCAATGGAATTCTCTTTGTCTTTCGTTCAGCAAGCTGATAACACCACCAGCATCAGCAGAGTTCTGATCAGCATTCTTCAGGACAACTGAAGTAGCAGCAGTAGCTCCACGCTTAGCACGTAATGAATTTACTAAAGACAATGCAGTTTTACCACCTTGAGCAGTACCACCTCTTAAGATAGCTTCTGCTTCCATCAATACTACATCAGCGTAACGGAAGAATACATAGTCGTTATCTGGTTGACCATCGTTGTTATCTTTTGTATCAACAACATATCTCCAGTAACGGATACCAGTAACTTCTAAGTTAGTACCACTTTCTTGTAAAGCAACTGTTCTTGTGAAAGACAAAGGAGCACCTTTTCTATCTTGAAGAGCAGCACCAGATACAAGATCGTATTGTTGTCCAACTAAGAAACCTGTAGTTGGGACCGCTTTAGGGTTAGGCCATTTTCCAGCAGGATCAGGATAAGCAACACCTAAACGAGTATCAGTAGATTCGAATTTGTCATATACAGCAGCAAGGGTAGTGAAACCATTCCAACCTGATTTGTTCATGTTGTAGTGGTTTGTTTTATACCAAGCAGCGCGTAAGTTACCACCTCTAGAACCCCCAATGTTTTGGTTAGTAAAGATGTTTTCTTTACCAATTACATCATTGCTTGGAGCATAGTTGTCCCAAACGTTAGCAGAGATAGAATACTTAGAAGCTAAACCTTCAGCAATTGTAATTGCAGCGTTCATATCTGCAGCATCGAAAGTAGGAGCTGCACGATTACTGTAAGCACCTTTATTCAAATACATCTTCATTAACAATACATCAGCAGCGTCTTTGTTTGCTTTGTAAGCAGGACCACCAGCTGAAGGACCAGCAGGCAAAGAACCTTTGATAGCTGTTAATTCAGAGATAATGAAATTAGCTGCATCAGCACCTTTTAATACTTTAGGAGCATTCAACAAGTTTTCGCCTGCTTCACGATAAGGAACCTGACCATACAGATCCAATACAGTGTACATAGCGAAGGCACGTAAGAATCTTGCTTCAGCTGCTTGAGAAGCAGATGGGCTAAAGCTCAATACGTTGGTTGTGTTAAATACCACTCCTAATAAAGAGTTGAATACGCCACCCACTTGAGAATGGTCTGCATTCCAGGTATGTGCGTGAATCACTCTCCAAACACCATTATCATCCCAGTCACCACCTCTAGTTGGAACTAAAGATTCATCAGAGCTGTTCTCTTCCAAAGAAGTAGCAACGTCTTGTGATTGGAAACCCTGCAAACCATCGTAGCAGGCTTGTAAAAGTACCGACACGTCCGTACTTTTTAAAAGGATCGCTTGCGCTTGATCAGCAGTCAGTGAAGAGTTAAGTTTTTCGTCCAATTTAGTACAGGACATAAAACCAACACCCACAGTCAGCACAAGAGCAATCGCAGACTTTTTTATATGTTTCATAAATATCATTTTTATATTTTACTCTAAACGTTTAATACTATTAAATGGTTGTCTAACTTATAAACTAAAGTTAAGTCCAAAATTGAAGCTCTTTTGAGAAGGATAAGGGATGTACTCGATACCTAAAGAAGGTACGCCACCGATATTCTTGTCTGTATTTACTTCAGGATCGAAACCACTATACTTTGTAATAATAAACAAGTTAGAAGCAGTTAAGAATAAACGAAGATTCTTGATAACACCCACATTACCTACGTTATAAGAAGCAGAAAGGTTAGCCAATTTAAGGTAATCTCCTTTTTCTAAGTAACGAGTAGAAGTAGTGATAGGGTTAGCTAAACTTTCTTTAACAGCACCGCCAATCAATGAAGATGCAACGTTTCTTGAACCTAAGTTTCCAATTGGAATTAAGGCGTTCAATGTGTTGTTATAGATATCGTGACCAGCAGCACCATTTAAGTTAGCAACGAAAGACCACTTTTTGTAAGTAACGTCTGTGCTGATACCGAATAATTGGTGTGGGTTTGGATCTCCGATGTAGTATAATGTGTTACCATTATCTGCAAAAGTAGAGTTACCAGTTTGATCAAGACCCAAGAACTGCTTCATGTAGAATGCGTTCAAAGGATGTCCGCTTTCTAAACGTTGAACAGAAGCACCTGATAAACCCTGACCACCGATTGCACCAGTTAATACAGCTGGTCCGTTGTAGTTTTCAAGAACGTTTTTCAAGAATGCAACGTTGAAAGTTAAGTTCCACTGAAGATCTTGCTTTTTAATCAAAGCAGCACCTAATGACAATTCAACTCCATTGTTCTTTACGTTACCAGGCAAGTTAACCCAGTATTTAGTAGCAGGAGCTGGTTGAATCGCATCAAAGTTGAACAAGATATTGGTTGTGTTTCTGTTGAAGTAATCGATGTTACCATAGATTCTACCACCAGCTGTTTCAAAATCCAAACCTAAGTCGAACTGCTTAGTGCTTTCCCATTTCAAATCTGGGTTAGCAACGTTTGCAAGAGCAATTGATTGCTGACCAAAAGTGTACTGAGACTGAGCTGATCCTGGAGGGAATGAAGAGTTACCAGTGATACCATAAGAAGCTCTCAATTTCAAGCTGCTAAATGTATGGTTACCCTGCATGAATTTTTCATTGTGGATATTCCAAGCAAATGCACCTGAAGGGAAGTAACCGTATTTATTGTTAGCACCGAATTTAGAAGAACCATCAGCTCTAATAGTTCCAGTAACTAAATAACGATCTTTGTAGTTTAATACTAAACGACCGAAATAAGATTGTAATTCAGAAGTTGGATCGTACCAAGAATAGATATTACGACCAGCTGAACCTGAGTTCTGCATAATGTTTGTGAAGTCAACATTACTTTGGTTTGTAAAGTCTTTACCAGTCATACCAGCACCTCTGTAAACAAATTTCTGATACTCATAACCCACTAAAGCGTTCAGGTTAAGAGCACTAGAAATTTTCTTATGATAATCCAATGTATGTTGAATTACCTGAGAAGTTAATTCTGCATTAGAATAGTAACCGAATCCAGAACCTTCAATACCAGGGATGGTAATATAAGGTTGTTCGCTAGCTCTTCTAACACCAGTTTGGTTGTTCAAACTAAAGTTGAATTTGTAATCCAAATCAGCCGACAATTTATAACCAACACCTACAGTTGCAAAAATATTAGTGATATCAGCCTGATCGTTGTAACCAGCAGACATTGCAAGAGGGTTTACAACAGACTCACCTGGAGTGATGTTGATAGAACCATCAGCTTTGTATAATGCTTTGGTTGGATTCCACTGTAAAGCCATACCTACTAAGTTACCCTGGAAACCAGCGTCGTTAGTAACAGGTACACCCATCTCAGTGTTATGAGCTGCCAATACGTTGAAGTCTAAAGAAAGTCTTTTGCTTTCTAAGAATTTGTACTGACCGTTCAAGCCGATATTGTATTTTTTCAAATTTGATTTTAAGATAATACCATTCTGATCAGAATAACCTAAAGAGAAACGGTATTTACCATTTTCGTTACCACCACTGATACCTAAGTTGTAGTTCTGAGAAGAACCTTTGCGGAAGATTGCATCTTGTGCATCAACACTTACACCCTGGTCTCCAGAAGTTAAGCCATAAGAAGTTAAAGCCGCTTTATAACCAGCTGCATTTAAAACATCATATTTTTTACGAACTGAAGCAGTACCGATAGAAGTAGAGAAGTCGATCTTAGTTGCACCGGCTTGTCCTTTCTTAGTAGTAATCATTACAACACCATTAGCACCTCTAGAACCATAGATCGCAGTTGCAGATGCATCTTTCAATACATCCATAGAAGCGATATCTGCTGGATTGTAGAAATACAATGGGTTAGCGTCTGGAGTTTGACCGATACCAGAAGCATTCAATCCTGGACGAGCATTTCTGCCATCCAAAGGAATACCATCAATTACAAATAATGGAGAGTTACCAGAACGTACAGAACTATTACCGCGGATACGGATAGTTGTTGCACCACCTGGAGCACCACTATTGTTTATTACTTGAAGACCTGCCACTTTACCTTGGATCAACTGATCTGGAGAAGTGATAGGACCTTGGTTAAAGTCTTTTGCTTTAACAGAAGTTACAGAACCTGTAAGGTCTTTCTTTCTAGAAGTACCATATCCAATTACAACAACCTCACCGATATTATCACTAGTAGCAGCCAGAGACACTTCGATAGAAGATTTGTTTTGAACATCTACGTTCTGAGAACCATAACCAACTGAAGAAACTACCAAAGTGGTAGTAGCAGAAGGTACACTAATTTTAAAAGTTCCATCAGCCCCAGTCTGGGAGCCTAATTTAGAACCTTTCACAACTATTGAGGCACCAGCCAATGCAGATCCGTCTTTTGAATCTGTGACTTTACCAGTAATAGTTTTGTTTTGAGCCTGCGAAAATAGCGACAATACGCAGGCAAATAGACCCACGAGCGTGAGTCTGGCAAGCATCTTTACATTCATAAATAGCAGTTTAATAATTAACAAGCGTGTACAAAGTACACATTTTATGCCATAAAAAAATAAATTGTTAAATTTATGCTACCAAGTAGGGCTACGAGTCGAATTCGTAGGTCAAGTACGAACCACAGATAATAATCAACTCGGCAAGCAACCAAATAACATTTATATCCTTAATTAGGACATGAAAATAGAGTTACCGCTGCAAGAAACAGGCTTAAAAAAAGCTTAAGAATAACCGCAAACGTTTGCGAAATGCTTTGTTGTTGAAATATCTTTCTGTTAAATCTTTCAACCAGGAGGGTTGCCAATTTTTTTTAAAATTAAAGGCGAATCATCCATCTAATCAGACCTTTATCTGCAAATAATACTTACATTAGTTAACGATTGAATTAGCTATGACGAATACAACGCTTAAAAAGATTTCAGAGGTTCTAGGATTGAGTATCTCAACCATCTCCAGGGCCTTAAAGAACCATCCAGATATCTCAGAAAAAACAAAAAAGAAAGTCATTGAGCTAGCAAAAGCCCTTGATTATGAACCCAATGCAAGTGCAATACAATTAAGAACTAAGCATAGTAAGATTTTTGGATTAATGGTTCCTACCATTTCGAACTTCTTTTACGATAGTTTCATTGCCTCAGTGGAGGAAGAAAGCAGAAAACAGGGTTTCTCTCTCATAATCCTGCAATCCAGCGATAATCTAGAAATTGAAAACGAGAACCTGAAACTTTGTAGACAAAACAGAGTTACTGGTTTATTTGCCTGTTTAAGTGCCGGCACAAAAGACATCAGCAATTTTCTAAAAATGAAAGACCTGGAAATCAAAACGATATTTTTTGATATTGTTCCGGAAATGGATGGTTTGAATAAAGTATGCATGGCCGATTCCAGGGTAGGTGAAATTGCTGCCGAGGCAATTATTCAGGCTGATAAAAAAAACGTCCTCTCTATTTTTGGAAATGCCAATTTATCCATCACCAAGAAAAGGGAATACGCATTCAGTCATTATTTTAAAATAAAATCCCCAGATACCCATCTTTTCATTGAATACGCAAGTGATATCGAACATGCCACTCAAATTTCTTTGCAACACTTAAAAAAGAAAAAATCAATAGACACGATTTTCTGCATGAGTGATGAGATCTTGATTGGAGTGATGAAAGCAATTCAACAAATGAAACTTAGTATACCTGCTGACATTTCAGTGATTGCAATCAGCAATGGATTTATCCCAACTCTTTTCTATCCTCCTATTACTTATGTGGAAACCAGTGGGTATCAACTAGGTAAGCTCGCCTTTCAACAAATGATGTCCAGCCTTTCTGAAAATCCAGAAACAGCACTTGAATCAACCGTCGATTCTAAATTAGTAAAAGGAGGATCTCTTTAATTTGGTTTTATGATCAACTTCTTACATGAATAAGATGATTCAGCATTTTTGAGGGATATCACACAGGTTCCACCAGCAGCATTCTGATAATAAGCAGATATATCTAGGGGAATCTTGTTCTCCCCTTTTTCTATGGCTACCGTTTTTGAATAAAGTCTGATGCCAGTATATGCATCTGTAACTACAAGATTTGATTCTACTGCCTTATCTGAATTAAATACGCAAAAAAACTTACCACTGGTAGGATTTGGATATACGTTGATAGCCTTAGATTTCAATGCTTCCAAATAACTAAGCGATTCTTTGCTGAATGCAATATTGTTTAAACTAAAGTTGATGTTAGTCATTGTTCCATTTGTACTACCCACCGTAAATACAATTGAATTGATATCGTTGGGTTTAATCTTATCGTTTTTTGCAGTTGATATAAAATCATTCAGATCAATATTATATTCTTTCATTTCTGCAGTAATAGGAATATGTAATGTGTATTGATCCTCCCATTTAATGATGGAACTTTTTACCATTGTGATATTTAATACCGCATTCCCTGAAGCTGAAAATTTAAAAGTTTTATATCCGGTTAAATCTTTCGAAATGCCACCACCACGTAATAATTTATACGCGCTTATATAGTTGTTTGTAGATGCTTCCACATGTACATTTCGATAAACAGGATATTCATCGCTTACAACCCTTTTAGGATTGTTCGTTATTTCAAATTTATTTACTACTGTATTAGCTGCCACATAATCTGTATTCCATGCTCCGTCAGATAGAAATATCTCATCCATCAAAGAATCGTTCTGGAACATTTTAATTGTAGATTCATACACATCCGATACCGGTAATTGAATGAGAGCATTACTTGAAGCACCAATGGTATAAGGAATATTTTTCTTTGTGATCGATACTGATTTCTCATTGGCATTTTCAAACACATCAAAGTAGCCATTTACACTTTGATCGGTATTATGAAGATTCAGTTTAATGGTACCTGCTTCATTAGTAGCTCCCATGATATATGTCTTCGGCAATGGCTTTACCATGTATGGCTGTTCTAGTGGGGCCATTGTGGATAGTTGTTCTAGAATCTTCTGCGCAATTTCTCCAAGAATATCTGTTGACACACCCCAAACTTGAAAATTATACATATCCTCTTCTGTAACATAATCATTTTTCAACCAGTTCGATTGTATTGTAAAACTGTTTCTTCCCGCTTTAGTCCCTGCAGAGAAACTGATAATATTCTCTTCATGACCATCTTCGTATTTCATATTATAACGCAACATGTCGAAACCTACTAAATTGATCTTCTCAATATTTTGAATGGTTGCACCCTTTAATCTGTCACACACTGCCTTGGTATGATCATAGATTGCAGATTGGGTTCTTGTTGCAAATACCACTGCCTTGCATATTCCATTTAGTGTATAATCAGATGATGCAACTGCTTTAGCATTGGTGATGTTAATGATGTCGGCAGGGGTTGTTACATAAGGTGTAATGGCAGCATTAGAAAGCTGTTTAGGAAAAAGATCCAATAAGTTTATTTGTGCACCTATTCCAGAAATATGCTTATTAATTAATTCTTGTTTTAATACAGGCAACTGCAGATAGGGCTTCATTTGCTGTTCACTATTGGTTACTGAGGTAAACAACCTTTTTGCAATCGCATCACCCAAACTCTTACTTTCAAGACCACCCGTATTTCCAGAGTTCACATTTCCACAATCAATAGTTGTCATTGCACTTGTAACTATAGTAGTTCCGCACTTATTTGTTACTGAATAACTAATGATAAAATTACCTTTTGCAATCCCAGTTACAGTACCATTGTTACTAACCGAACCAATTGCATTAGCATTGCTAGACCATACACCCTCTTCAGTTACAGAATTTAAAGTAGTTTTCAAAC
Source organism: Chitinophagaceae bacterium (assembly GCA_947371755.1). Taxonomy (GTDB): domain Bacteria; phylum Bacteroidota; class Bacteroidia; order Chitinophagales; family Chitinophagaceae; genus Sediminibacterium. The sequence continues at coordinate 17,288 of CANBQT010000020.1, read as the reverse complement.
CAATACAAACCGAATTATTTCCTGTAATCGGAGCCACTATGGGTTTTTTACAACCTTTTTCTTCTGCATCAGCATCAAAATTAGCCAAATGGTTCTCACCCTCTTCCTGCTCAAAAGATTTACCAATCACCTGTCCCTCAATATCTGATTTGTTTATGTTTTTATGAATGTCTGCGTCTGGGGCAAATAGCGTGCCTTCTATTGAATTGGAACCTTCAATATGTAATGTAGTAGTATTATAAAAATTATAAAGAATATAGGGACACTCACTGATACCTATTGCTGTATGTTTCCAAACCTGCCATTTGAACAAATCTTTAGCATCAACATTAATGACCAATACATGATTGGCATCTGGTTTATTATTACAAGTTAATTCTGAAATGCTATTTAAATCATTCCCGCTGATACTTAAAAAATTAATACCACTATTTAAATTACACTTTACTCGAGAAGGATATTTATTTGCATTGACAGGATTATCACTCAGGTCTGTGAGAATTACATTATTAAATTTCGAACCCAAAGATTTAGAGGAAGTCCTCATTGTTTCCATAGCCTTACCAAAATCGATCAGATCTTTATCTTCAACTTCCTTTTTTGAATCGCTGATGTTTAAAATCTTTGCTTTATTCAGTAATTGAATTCTGGGAGAGCTATTATAAGAACCATTACAAACTTGCAGATTCGTATACCCGCCATTATCATCTGTAAGCCAAACTTTTGAATTTTCCAGGTTGCCAATTTTCAGATATCCATTATTGATCTGCAACGCATTTCCAGCACGATAATTCACCTTACCAGTTACCAACAACCCGATGATAGAATTATTCACGTTGAAAGTTCCGGCCGTCTTAACCGCAACTTGATAATTACCATTAATAGTCAGATCCTCACCTATAGCTATAGGGCCTTCAGATAGAAAAGATGTTAAACTTGCTCCTTTTTCAACAAAAATATGGAATCCTTTAGCTGGATCAGTTGGACACTGGGCTTCACTAATTTGGGTAAACAAAATCCAGGCGGATATTAATAAGAAAGAATAAATCTTTTTGCACATATACTTTGTTCTAGGGGTTCGGACAGCTTCACATAAAATTCATAACGTTCATTTAGGGTCGACTGTTCTGTATTAACGAAAAAATGCCTTATTTATTATTTATTCATGACGATTTAGTGCTAGTAAGAAGGCTGCAACATCTACTTCTCTGAATTTTAATTGTAGCGTTACTCTTTCATGTTGATTAAATCTGAAAAGTTACGATTACTTCAGTGCCATTTCCCGGGCTTGAAATAATTTTTACTTCCCCACTAAAAAGTGAAGCCCTGGTTTGAATATTAATCAGGCCAACTCCATGTGTGGTGGTTTCCGGATCAAACCCTCTGCCATCGTCTTTTACGCAAAGGATAACTTTATCTCCTTCCTGAAATAATCTGATCAGTATATGTTTTGCCCTCGCATGTTTTAATATATTATTGAACTGCTCTTGAATGATACGATAAATTGTAAGTTTAAGATCGTTCGAAATTTCGCTTTCCCTAAAATCAAAAAGATCCTTTTGAATATCAAGTTCAGTGGCTTTTTTTGCAATTGAAATAATATGATCCAAAGCGTCGCCTAATTCCAATTCGTTAAGTGATGGGGGTATCAGATTATGAGAAAGTGTTCGAATTTCTTGAATCGCCTCCGTAATTAATTTTTCTATGTCTTTATATAAGTCAGACTGCACTTTTAATTCTTTCTTTAACAAGCCAAGGTACATCAGACTACCCGCCAAAATCTGATTTACGTTGTCGTGTAATTCCAGTCCTATTTCTCTTCTTTCCCTTTCTTGGGCAACAATTACAGCCTCAGCAATCTCACGCGTTTTTCTCCTTCTTTCATCAGCTAGTTTCTGTTCTAACAAAACATTTTCAGTTACATCTGTACCAATTGTTAACACAGCATCGAAGCCATTGTAATTAATTTCATGCAAGGCCAGATCAGTATAAAAAACGTTTCCGTCTTTGCTTTTGCTTTTTACAATCTTCTTATGAATATTGGCTTTATTGTTGCTTAAATTTTTTACTAAATGATCCATTTCTTCCTGATCATCTATTTCATAAATATCCCATATATTCATTTCAAGAAAAGCATCTTTGCTGTATCCTAAAGATTGGGCGGCAGTTTCATTTACATCTAAAATGATCCTTGTATCTGGATTAAAAATAAAAATGAAGTCGGGGTTATTATCAAATAGATATCGATATTTTGCTTCAGATACGCGAAGAGTTGAACTTATCTTATTTCGTTCTATACTATATCCAATACTCTTTCGAAGCACCATTGGATTTACATCATCCTTTAATAAATAGTCCTGCACACCAAGTTTTAAACTGTCCATTGCGAATTGCAAATCTCCAAACCCCGTTAACACAATAACAGGTATGCCATTAGCCAGTTTTACCATGTCTACAATACTATCTGTTCCATTACTATCTGGCAAAGACAGATCCAAAAGGATGATATCATAAACCGCTTCTTCTAAACTAAGTATAGCTTCTTTAAATAGGGTGTTATGCTTAATTTCAAGAACTGGGAATATATCATGTAAGTATTCATGTACAAGAAAGTAATCACCTTCATTATCTTCAACTACAAGTATTCGCATAAAAAAAATTATAAGATGATTTACCCTTGTTTAAATGTTATATAAAATGTGGTGCCTTCATTAACTTTTGAAGTTACACGAATCTTTCCCCCCAAAGCAGTTACCTGAGAATGAATTAAATATAAGCCAATCCCTTTACTATCGGGTCGGTCATGAAAGCGTTGATACAATCCAAAAATCCTATCCTTAACTCTTTCCATATCCATCCCGATTCCGTTATCTGAAAATTCCAAAATAATAAAATCACCTTCCTTTCTGGATTTCATTTTTATATTAAGTCTTCTGTCTGGCGAAGCAAATTTGATTGAATTGCTCATGAGATTCAGGAGTATACTTTCTAAATAATTTGAATCAAACAAAACAGTAGGAGCTTCAGAAAAATCGAAATCAATCTTAATGTCTGAACTATTAATCAAGGCATTTAAACTATGAATATTTTTTGACGCCACAGTTTCAAAGTCGATCTGACTGAGTGCGATAAATCTATTTTCCCGAATAAATAGAACCTTGATAAGATCATTTAATGTATCATTCAATTGAAATGTAGCGTTCTTAAAAGCACCTAATAATTCTTTCGTTGAATCATCTTTTATTTTATTCATATCTAAAAGATCAACTATAGAAAGAAGGTTGGTTAAAGGAGCTCTTAAATTATGGGAAGTAATAAAACCAAACTGTTTTAAATCTGCGTTCGACTGCATCAATTCTTCAATCAATGCATAGCGTTGTTCTTCCTCAAGTTTCCGCAAATTTATATCCCGATAATTTAAAACAATTGCACCAACTGAGGGTTCATTTAATAAATTATAGATGGTAGATTCAATCCAGTGATAATCATTTTCATCCACCCTATATTTCAACTCCACACTTCTGATTTCGCCATGATGTTTAGATACTTCATAGAATGTTGCAAGCGCAGATTCCCGATGATCAGGATGAATTGACCCAACTTTGAAAAAACCCTCTTCATTCATCAGGTTAAGATTGATCTTTAATTTCCCATAGGGACTTAATTCTCTTACTCTCCCATCTAAATCTATTAAAGCGTATCCGTCTGAACTATTCTCAACAATTGACCTGAATTTTTTTTCTGTTGATAGGAACAACTGATAGATTTTGTTCCGTTCAATACTATAACTGATACTTTTAAATAGAATGCTAGGTGTTACATCGTCCTTTATCAGATAATCCTGCACACCAAGTTGCATAGTATCTACTGCGAAATTTTTATCTGCATATCCTGTCAACACAATCAATGGTGCACCTTGTAAAAGGTCCATGATTTCAATGATAGACTCTTTGCCATTACTATCAGGCAATGTTAAGTCTAATAAAATAATATCAAATTGAGTTGTGCTTAAACTTTTTTTTGCCTCAAGCAATCGCCAACAATGTTCGATCTCCACATTGTCATATACCTCCTTAAGGTATTCGTGTACCAAAAAGAAATCGCCTTCACTATCTTCTACTAATAATATTTTCAATGCTTGACTCATATTGATCACTTAGGTATCGTAAAATAAAATTTACTTCCATTACCAACAACTGATTCTAACCATATTTTACCATTAAATCTCTCTACGATTTTTTTACAAATAGCCAGCCCAATTCCTGTACCACTATATTCATTCTTATTATGCAGCCTCTGAAAAATTACAAATATCTTTTCGAAAAATTTGGGTTCAATACCTATCCCATTATCTTCCACAACAAATGTCCATTCCAGCAAACCTTCTCTTGCACTTACTGAAATTACTGGTGGCCTTTCCTCACTTCTATATTTTAATGCATTACTGATTAAATTTTGCAAAAGCTGCATCATTGGTGTTTTATCTGCATTGATAACGGGAAGTTTTTCTACCAAAATAACACCGTCACATGATTGTAATTTTAATTTAAATAATTCCTGCAACTCATCAAGAATTTCATTGAGATCAATAGCTTGAAGCGCAATGGCTGAACTGGTTATTCTAGAAAACTGAAGTAGATCATTGATCAGCCGCTTCATTCTATTGGCTCCGTCAACTGCAAGTCCTATATATTTATTTGCTGTTTCGTCTAACTGGGGTTCATATTTTTTTTGCAGTAATTGAAGAAAACTGGAAACCATTCGCAATGGCTCTTGCAAGTCGTGCGAAGCAACATAAGCAAACCGCTCTAATTCAACGTTTGAATTTGCCAATTCTTCTGCCCTCGTCTTTAATTTTTCATTTAGCTCTTTCAGCAATAGCTCGGATTCTTTTTGCTGGGTGATATCTCTCGTAGCACCAATCATTCTAACAGCCTTCCTATGCTCATCTCTGATAACAAAGCCTTTTTCATAGACGAAAGCATAAGTGCCATCTGGTTTTTGGAAACGGAAAGAAGAACTCCATTGTTTTTTATTAGGGTCATCCAATAATTTTTTCATTCTTGCACTTTCTACTACCAGATCTTCCGGATGAATTCTTGATTGCCAGAATTCATTATTGGCAGTATTTGAATTGTGTTCAACATCAATAAGTTTCAATAACCCATCCCCTGTTCTATAAACATTTCCAGAAATGATGTCCCAATCCCAGATGATATCATTGGTAGCCTTACCAACTAAGTCATACCGTTCATTCACTTCAAGGATCTCCTGCTCATGTTTTTTCCTATCATTGATCGATCTGAAAAATATAGAAATACCGTCAATGGTAGGATAGAAACTTTCCTCATACCAATTTAAAGCGTCTTTCGATTTGATTTCAAAATGTATGGGCTCTTTTTCATTCAGTGCTTTTTGGAAGTTTTCGTAAAATAAACCTTGTTTCAAATAGGGATATATTTCGAAAATATTTTGCCCAACCAATTCACTTGTATTTTTCTTTAAGAGATTTTGAGCCGGTTTATTGATATAGGTGAAATTAAAGTCATTATCCAAGGCATAAAAGCAATCAGAGATACTTTCTAATATATTCTCTCTTTCCAATTCCATTTGCTTTTTCTCGGTAATATCTTTAGCCACAGCAAAAATTACCGCCTCTTCTGTGATTGGAACTGCAGTCCAGGATAGCCACTTTACTTTACCTGATTTGGTAATTACAGCACTTTCATGATTTACTAAACTTTGACCTTCTAAAAAATGATCCCATCCACCTAATATATTTTCATCATTATTGAGATTGAAAATACTTTCAATATTTCTTTTAACTATATCCATTTCTGAGAAACCAAGCAAATTAGTAACAGCTTGATTTATCTTCTTGAAATATCCATCAAATCCGATGACACATAAAAGGTCGGGGGATAAATTGAAAAACCTATTTAACTCGTCATCAGACCTTGATTTTTGAATATTCGAGCCAATTTGTTTACTAATCTTATTTAAGAGATCAGATGATATTTGTTCAAACGTAAAAGGCTTATCGCTAAAGAAATTAAGCATGGCGATGACCTGATCATTGTAAAAAATCGGGATAAGCAAAACACTAGTTAAGCCCGCTCTTTCCGCATTGTCTTTACACAAAAATTCCGATTCATTAATATCATCGAAGTATAGAATTTTTTGTTCCTGCCATGCCTTACCCATTACTCCCAAACCTCGAACTGTATGTTCCATTGGCTTTACTTTCCTAAACATGGCTGCTTTCTCAGTTTTCGACCAATTGGCTTTATATAGCATTTTAGTATCGTCAATATTTACTAACCATGCTTCAGCGTAGGTGTATGCAAAATGCTGACAAATCTTTCCTATAACTATACTTAATGATAACTCTAAAAATTCATTACTATTAATTGTTTGAATCAGATCGTAGAAAAACTCTTTTTCAAGAATCGCATTTTTGTAATTGGTGATATCTCTTTGTATTGAGATCCAATGTGTAATATACCCTACTTCATTGGCGAGTGGAATAATAGAAAGATTTACCCAAAACAATTCACCATTTTTCTTATAATTAATCACTTCAGCCTCACAGGGTTCCCATTTTTTTAATGCAGTTTTTATTCGATCCAATTCTGTCCTATCCGTTAGCTCCCCCTGAAGTATTCTTGGTGTTTTACCAATTACTTCTTCACTAGAATATCCGGTTAATTTAGTAAAAGCTTCATTTACATAAATAATTCTTGGACCTGTTGAGCCTATGGGTTCTGCTTCTGTGATTAATACCACATCTGTGCTATTAGTGATCACTGATTTAAATAATCTTAATTGAGTCTCTTCTTTTTTTTGAGAGCTGATATCTTGCATGGCCCCAATCATCCTAAGACCTTTACCTTTCTTATCGCGGATAACAATACCTTTATTTCTCACAAATGCATATTCACCATTAGCTTTCTTGAATCGATATTCCTCAGCCCAATTATTCCCTTTCCCTTTAATTAAAGTATTGATACTATTTAAAACCCTTGGCCTGTCTTCGTTATGAATATGTTCGTACCAAACAACTAAATCGCCTTTATTTTCATGAGTTTCATGACCAAATAGTCTAGCAAATCCTTCACCCCAGTATAATTCGTCGTTTTCCAAATTCAAATCCCAAATAGCGTCAAATGTTGCTTTAGTTACATACTCATACCTTTCATGACTATCCTGCAAATTCTTTATGGCTAATTTGATCTCACTGATATCATATTGCACAGACATGGCTGCTATAATAATCCCGTTTTGATCTTTAATGGGCATTGCAGAGCAGATAACATAAATTTCAACTCCAATACTATTTCTCAACATGAATTCCTTATTCGAAATACCATTGCCTTGTAAGGCTTGCTTCAATGGATTTTCTTCCCAAATAAGGGGTGTTTTTTTTATGGGGTCATATAATTGATAGAGGCTCTGCCATTCCGATGATATTGTTTGGTTATCTTCAACACTAATCATCTTGCTTAAACTTTCATTGCAAATGATCAATTCTCCTAGTTGATTCACAAGAGCTACTCCTTCATTCATAGAATGGATCATAGTATTCAGGAGCATTCCCTTTTCTAGGTTTTCATTTTCAATTTTTTTTCTTTCTGTAATATTTTTTGCAAAAACAGAAACACCCAATTGCACTCCATGTTCATTAATGATGGGATTGATAGAAACATCATAAAAGGTATCCACTCCATTTTTGGAGAGTTTGTCTTGATAGGAAAAATGTTTACCCGATTGAGACTTGGCAATAAATTCATTTATTTTGTTTTTGTCTTGATTCGAAATCAATTCAAAAACAGACGCCCCAACTTTAGGATGTTTTCCAAGATAATGCTGGGTAACCTTAGCAAATTCATTATTGAAATTGATTAGCTTTAAATCATTGTCGAATGAATAAACAATATCAGGCATATTGTTGATCAGCGCTAAAAAATCCGCTCTTTGATATTCTTCTTTGTCCTGCAATTGAAGTTGCATTTGCTTCGTAAAATGAACCTTCCTTACTGTGATTAATAATTGCTTGGGCACACTATCTCTTTCATCCCATTCTGAAGAGAAAGACAAAAGCTGAAAAGTACCATCCGCTCTTTGGAAGTTGAACTCAATTAAGGTTTCCATATTGAGCTTTAACCTTTCATAAATCTTATAAAAAGATTTATACTGAAAAGTAGATGCTATACTTGAAAATGGACAAGAAAGTATGGCGCTTTTTTCTGTACCAAATATTTTAAGAAATTCTTCATTCACATCGATGCATATCCCATTCTCATCAGTGATACAAAGACCAATAGCATTTTTTGACAACAAATTCAATAACGAATCCATGGGGTAGGTTTCAACTTTTAATTGAATTGGGGTTACGCCAAAAAACCATTCCAATTACATTTCTTAGAGCGCATATAAATATACAAAAAATACTATTTAGAATTGGTTCTACCAGACGTAATAAAACCATTTATCTTTAAAATAATGGCGGTTTTTGAAACGGAGCAAAATAAAGAGAAATCATTATAAATTTTTCGTCACACCCTCATCATGAATATTTAAAATTTACAGGATTTTGTAAATTGAAAAGAAGCTTCTGTTGACCCTAAATTTTTTGCAAGGTCTAAATCTGAACAAGAGCCTGTTTTATCAAGTAAATTCATTTTGGCTTGTGCCCGTTGAAAAATGGCAGCGGCATTTTTGGGATTCAATTCGAAGGCCTTTGTAAAATCAGTTATTGAGGCTGCAAATTCTTTATTATTCAATTTTTCTATTCCTCTATTTAACCAATAGATATCTTTTTTGGGGTCAATATCAATCGCCTTATTATAATCCATTATTGTAGCACTATATATTTTTAAATTGGATTTAGCAATTGCACGGTTGAAATAGAGTTCTGCATTTGATGGACTTAATTCCAAAGCCTTGTCAAAATCAATGATTGCATCTGTATATTTTTTTAATCCCAATTTCATCAACCCTCTATTAAAATAAGCGCTTATATTAGATGGATTCCATTCAATTGCTCTATCTAAATCGCTAATTGCGCCTAGCGAATCTTTCAAGTTTACTTTAACAGTAGCCCGATTAAAATAAAGTGCTCCATTTTTAGGAGCTAATTCAATTGCTTTATTATAATCCTCTAATGCATCTGCGTTTGCTTTTATGCTTGATTTAGAAATAGCTCTATTAAAATAAACATCTACGTCTAAAGGGGCTTGAACGATTGCCTGATTAAAATCTTTAATAGCGCCTACATGATTATTCTGGCGAGCTTTGGCAATACCCCGATTGAAAAATAAATTAATGGCCGTAGGATTCAATTCAATTGCTTTAGTATAATCTTTTTCAGCACCTGAAAAATCCCCTAATCCGCTTTTTTCTAACCCTCGATTATAATATGCATTAGAAGTACTCGGATTTAAATTAATTGCTTTATCGAAATCGAGCAGGGCAGCTTGAGATTCCTTCATCAATGACCTTACGATCGCACGATTAAAGTATATATCGGCATTTTTCGGATTCTGGTCAACTGCTTTATTAAAGTCTAGAATTGCATTTTTAAAATCATTTATGTGCATTCTTTCTAATCCCCTATTGAAAAATGCATTGTTCGTATTTGGATCAATCTCTACACACTTTGTATAGTCTTTAATCGCATCTGCAGCATTTTTCATATACCCATATATAAGAGCTCTATTAAAATAAAGTATTGCATTATTGGGAGATAAATCGATTGCTTTATTAAAATTTGAAATAGAAGCCTGCAGATTATTTAAAGAAGCATAGGCAAAAGCAATATTTACATAGATTTCTATATTATTTCTATCAAATGTGAGCGCTGTTTCATAATCCGATAAAGCTCCTTTAAAATCTCTCAAATAGCCCCTCTCTATCCCTCTGTTAAAATAAATATTTATAGTAATGGGAGCCAGAGAGATCGTTTTATCGAAGTCTTTTTCTGCACCCAGATGATCCCTTAAAGCAGACCTTACTACCCCTCTTTTAAAATATACATCTGAATTATTCGGATCGCGCTCCAATGCACTTGAAAAGTCAAGTAATGCCCCTTTGAAATCCTTAATGGCACTTTTTTCTATCCCTCGATTATAATATACATTCGGCATATTTGGATATATAGACAATGCTTTATTATAATCTTCAATTGCTCCTGTATGATCTGCATACATACTTTTACAATACCCCCTATTAAAAAAAATATCGGCATTGTTGGGTTCTAAAGTCAAAGCTTTTGAATATTCCAGGACTGCAGATTTGTAATCCTTTTGTTCAAGCTTATCATTCCCTCTAGAAAAATAATCTACTGTATCCTGTCCATTTGCACTTTCAGCCATGAACAGAAAAGTAAAAGCTATTAAAATGAGGATAGTACCTTTCACGAATACTTTTATTAAAAATATGAATGTTAGAATATTCTTATCAAAGATAATTAGACTTATTAAGCGCTGGAGAAAATTAGATCTAAGGAGTAAATATTTTCGAGAAAGAATGGATATTGAGAGGCTTAGTTAGATAGTCTACAACAGAGGGGTATGTCTTTGCCTTTGCAATATCACGGGGGTCAATAGAAGAAGTATGGATAATCACTTTGCAGTTCTCTAATTGGGACTTGGGCAATTGCTCAAATTCATCCAAAAATTCCCAACCGTCCATCACAGGCATATTGATATCAAGTAGGATAAGTTCAGGTAAAGGAGAATTAGAAGTCTTAATGATTTCTTGTAGAACTTCTAAGGCAGCAGTGGCGCTTTCGAAGCTTCTAACATTTTTGTTGGGATATGAGTCCTTAATAATTTCTTGATTGAGGAAATTAACCAACCCATCATCGTCTATGAGAAAAATATCTTTTACCAATTATATGACTATTTTCAGAATATAACCTTTCTAATCCTTCAGAACCTATTCCTTATAAATATAAAGAATGATTCAGTTTAATCAACATTAAAACTTGCTTAATAAAGAGATGGTCTTAATATTTAAAAAATTAATGATTTTACATAATATATAAAAAGGGGTTACATTTACAATAACTTCTAATTCAAAGTGGTATGATTCAAATTGCAATGTGCATAGACGACGACCCAATTGTATTAATGTTAAATGATTTGATCTTAAAAGAACAATCATTTTGCGGCAATCTGATCAAATACGACAAAGCAGAATCGGCATTAGAATATTTTGAAGAACAATCAATACTACCAAAGCATGAACAAACCCTCCCTTCACTAATTTTTCTGGACATAAATATGCCTGTGATGGACGGTTGGGAATTTTTAGAAGTTTTTACCACCCGATTTAAGATGTTTCACGACACAACCAGGGTAATCATACTTTCTTCTAGTGTAAATCCTGCAGACTTGGAAATGGCCGAAAATCATCCATTGGTGATAGGTTTCATGCCCAAACCATTAGGAGAACCAGAACTGGTTTCTTTAAAAACCAACCCGGCACTTATACAATATTTCGCTTAAAATTTTTTACTCTTTTATTGAGTAATGGCAAGATACTTTTGTAAGATTTGCATTTGTGGTCTATCCTTCCCTTCCCTTGGTTCTATTGACAAACGGTAATTACCCCACCATGGACCAGCTGCCCAATAAGCTCCATTTACGCCATTGCTGCTAATATAATTCATAAATTTATCAAGCACCACAAGCCATCTTGGATCATCATCAGGCACTCCATATTCGCCAATAAACCCTTTTTTATTATTTTTTTTAAGCCATTTTATAAATGGTTTTATTGCTTCAATTCCATCATCTGTATTATTTATATTATAGTCATAGGTTTTATCTGTACCCCCTCTAGAATTTAAATATCGGCCAGTAAAATCCCTATCAAAATAACAGTGTGCTTCATAAACCAACTTATCGCTACTGTCTACCAATGACTTTAGATTATCATTATTTATTTTCCACTCAATGGAATTAGAAAATTCAGAACCGGAAACAAAAATAAGATGGGTTTTATCTACAGTTCTGATACTGTTGATTGATTCCTGGGCTATTTTAACCCAGGGCATTTCAAACATTTCATAGGGTTCATTCATAATTTGAAAACCATAAATATTGTTATGCTCTTTCAATGCAATAGCCAGTCTTCTCCAAACATCCGCCAATGTTTTGGAAGGTAACTGCTTAGAGCCGATTACCCATACCTTGTCTTTCATGGTATACCTACCAAAGTTTTGGAGGGTTAATTTTACCTGCAGACCAATATTATTACAAGTTCTGATCAAAGTATACATTCGTCCCATTTCAATTGAGTCCAAGTCGCCCATTAGTTTAGGCTGAACCCTTTCCCATCTGAAGGGAATATCAATCATTTTAAATCCTTTGTTATAGAAATATTGCAACTCAGCAGAGTCAGGGTAAATAAAATCTACGCCATAAACCCCAGGAAATTTGGTTTGCCCAAATTCAGGCCCACATACCTTAATTCCATATGGTTGTGCGATAAGTTTAGGCCTTCCCATAAAAAGAAGGATAGAAAAAAGAAAGATTCCCAAATACTTCATTAGCTCAAGTTGTAAATCGAAAAGATGATTTTTTACAACTTTCTAACGAAATTTTTTGATATTTATTTTAAAATAAAGGCTGCTTCATAAAGCAGCCTTGTAGACGCAAGATCCCCTAAATCATACGTTACGATTTTTAGCAGGCAACTGCTAATTCATTTACCAGTGCTTTGATTTCAAGAGCTAAATGTCTTTTTACTTCATCTGCTAATCGCTTTAATCCGTCCACATCGTTAATAAGTAAGGAACGCTTTTCAACCACGGTTGCATTTGTTTCAATTTTTTGCAACATCATCAACAGATCATTTGCTTTTATGTATCCAACACTGCTTTTAAGTTTATGAGCAATTTTTGCAACAGTGATCCAGTCATTATTTTCAATTGAATCTACAATTAAATGTATTTCAGTATTCAAACTATCAAATAATGGTTTTAGAAGGTCTATTAAATCTTTTTTCTTTAAAATTTTTTCGAAATAACTGAGGTTATAAGGTTTGATCTCATTTATTTTACTCATTTTTTCAGTTTGTTTTACCTCTGTAAGAAATGGCTCTGCCTCATCCATCTTTATATCTAAAACTATGCATAATTTTTTATAGAGATCAACAAATTCAAATGGCTTCGACATGTAATCAGTAAATCCAACTTCTAAACATTTTTCATATTCACCTTTCATAGCAGTGGCAGTCATAGCAACAATTGGAGTATTGTTTCCTAATTCTTTTCTAATATAATCAGTGGTTTTATACCCATCCAAAATCGGCATCTGCAAGTCCATCAGTATAACATCATAGAACTCTCCTTTTTGAAGTTTCTCAATAGCTTCCTTCCCATTATTCACAATGGTTGGAGATACGCCCACACTATTTAAAACGTGGTCGATCAAAATCTGGTTCACAGAATTATCTTCTGCAACCATTACTTTTCTGCCTTGTAATAGTTTAGAGAAATCAATATCATTCAAACGACGCATACCTGATACTTCATTTTCAGCAGCAAACCGATAGGGTAATTCAAAACAAAATTCAGAACCTTCGCCAATCTTACTAGTAACCCAAATCTTTCCATTTTGTAATTCCACTAATTGCTTACTAATAGTTAATCCAAGTCCTGTGCCCCCATATTTTCTTGTAACTTCTACCCCTGCTTGAGAAAAACTTTCAAAAACTGATTTCAGCTGATCTTCATTTATACCTATACCTGTATCTTTTATAGAAAACTTCAGCACAGCATCATTTTCGGTTAGTTGCCTCATCGAAACACTAACTGCAACCTGTCCTTTATCTGTGAATTTGATAGCGTTCCCAACTAGATTCACTAATACCTGATTTAAACGATAGGGATCGCCAATTAAAAAATTGGGTACATTCTTATCGATATTCAATTCAAAATCCAAAAGTTTCTTTCCAAGTCTATGTGCGAATAAAGGTTTAATAGCATCTATAGATTCTCGAAAATCAAATGCAATTTCTTCAATGCTTAATTTTCCAGCTTGGATTTTGGAAAAGTCCAAAATATCATTGATGATAACCAAAAGATTATTGACCGACCTTTTTATAATATTTGCATATTTTTCCTGCACACTATTAAGAGAAGATTCAAGTAATAAGTTTGTCATGCCTTGTATTCCATTCATTGGCGTACGAATTTCATGACTCATATTTGCAAGAAATTGTTCTTGCAACAACTTGGCATTTTCAGCAGATTGCCTAGCGCTGATTAGGTCTTTTTGATACTGTGTTCTTTCTGAAATATCTGTTGCAATTCCACTTACACCAAAAACATTATTATTTTGATCAAACAAAGGAAATTTAACAAGCAACAAATTTACTCGCCCGTTTGGTCCCTGGACGATTTGCTCTACTTCAATTGGTTTTCTTTCAGAAATTACTTTTGCATCCAGGGACGCAAAATAATCGGCCTGATCTTTTGAAGTAAAATGATAATCAGTATATCCAATCACCTGGCTTTTCTGAACCTGCAATAAATCCATGAAACGTTGATTCGCGACTGTATATTTCCCATTTAAATCTTTAATAAAAATGATAGAAGTAGTATTATCCAGAACAGATTGCAATTGAAACTGCTGATGTTTTAGATTTTTTTCAGTCTCCTCTAATTCAAATTGAATTTGCTTTTTATCAGATATATCTCTTACAATACAATGAAACCCTATCGGTTTTCCATTCTCCATCATCAATACGGCACACTGTTCAACCCATTTCTTGTATCCATTTTTATTGACAATCGGAAATTCATAGATCGTTTCATCCATGTGATTCAAATACTGACCATAATAATTTTCTACTACTCTCTCTTTCCAAAGAGGGTCGAGAATACAAGTAAAATGCTTGCCATTTAATTCTTCTGACGTATAGCCAGTAAGTTGTAAGCAACGCTTACTTATGAAATTAAAATTTCCCGATAAATCAGTGGTGAAAACAACAGAAGCAACATTATCAATAATATATTGATATTTAGCCTCACTATCCCTGCCTTTTTGCTCGAGGCTTCTTACCAATTTCATGCCTTTCCAAATCTGAAAAAGCACAAATGAAATGAACCCGATGGAACATAATCCTATAAAAACTGCAAGGATCAACATGGACCTGCTGGTATTCACATGTTTTTCAAGTATCAGTACTATAAAAAAACAAATAGCTACAATGGCCAATATAAGGATATAAGGCACTTTTTTCTGCTGTAGCAATAACGGTTGATAAGTTTGATGTTGCATTATTTCGAATTAGGGGAATCTGAAAAATTGCCTAAACAAAACCTGATTCACAGCTTTTTGTTTAGAACTTAAAGGTTGCACTAATTCGTCAGCAAGAAAATAACATAAACAAGCAAGTTTATGTAGTTGAACTACTACAAGCTGCTTTAAGACAATTAGTTTTCGAGGGAAAAACTGTCTAATATGACAGCTGTTGTTTGCAATATTTCGTCAGCAAAAAACGGCAAAATACTTCAACTTTAATCGAGTAGCTATACGGAATATAAGCATCCATTCAATGAATATTCTAACAAATGATTTGGTAATGGTTCAACTGAATTAATTTTATTCACCCGATTTAACTATAAATTCGATTCCAGATGAGACGGATAACTTTTTTGATGCTTCTGAACGTATGCTTTATTTCAAATAAAGGTCTAACACAGACATATATCCCTGTTGAGAAATCTTCCTCAGTAAAATTTTATATCAATAATTTTGGTATCAGTACTGAAGGTAGTTTTGCTGGTATAAAAGGTGATATCGATTTTAATCCCAGTAAATTAAGGGATGCGAGTTTCGACATGAGTGTAGACGCTGAAACAGTTTTTACCAGAAATAAAACCAGAGATACCCATTTAAAATCCCGTGATTATTTTTATGTAGAAAAGTATCCTACTATATACCTGATCTCTAAATCAATCAGCAAGGCCCCCTTAAAAAACCAATATTGGTTCGAAGGAGAGCTGATGATCAAAGACCTTTCTCGTCAAATTAAATTTCTATTTACTGCAGAACCAGATAAAACAGGTTTTCTATTCAAAGCAGACTTTTCAATTAACAGGCGTGATTATTTTGTAGGTAATAATAGTTTAGTATTATCGAATAATGTAGCTATTCAATTATCAATTAATACCATTAAAAAGACCTATTGATAAAATTGAACCCATCAATGAATAGTAATACTGAGCAGAATGGTTACGGTTATACAGATTATTAGGATGATTTTTTTACAGCTAATTCACATGACCGATTTTAATTATGTATTCACCGAGTATTATAGGTACATCACTTTCAAAAAATGAGATTTGATTTGTAATCTGTTTGAAACTGGTTACAAAATTGATATGAGGCATTTTTTTTTACTTCCATTTTTATTACTCAGTTTAATCTTTTTATTACTTTACGCTTGGTGGCCTAACGAAAAATGGAAACGAGAATAATCGTTGTAGATTTTATTTAAAATAGTTTATTAGAAAGGGTATCCTATTGCCAAATTGAAAACTAAATTTTGATTGCGCCATTCAGAATCACCAAAATTGATATCCTTCATTACCCTCCTCTGCCCTTCGGGTAGAAACGGTTTTCTAACAGGTATTGAAAAATCTAAACGCAATACAAAAAAGCTAAGATCAACTCTTAGTACCAAATCAGTACCTACTGACATTTCTTTCATAAAGTCGCGGGTAAATTTTAATCCGGTTTCGATCAAGTTTTAAATTCAGTTGTTCCATTGAAAGATCATAAATTCCTTACACCGATCGATCCAGATCAAATTCCTCAATATCTTTAAGGCCTAAATCATTTAAAAAATATGAATGCTTCAACAAAAATTGCATTAATTACTGGGGGTAGTAGAGGATTGGGAAGAGATATGGCATTAAGACTTGCGGAAAAAGGGAATGATGTGATTATTACCTATCAATCCAAAAAAGAAGCAGCTGAGGCCGTGGTAACTGAAATTGAAAAATTAGGTCAAAAATCAGCTGCTATTTTTCTTGATACAAGTAATTTTGATTCGCTTGATCATTTCGTTGATCAGTTGAAGGAATTGTTACATAGTCATTGGAATACAGACCATTTCGACTACCTCGTCAACAATGCTGGTATGGGTGCTACCATTCCATTTGAGAAGGCAACTCCAAATGATTTTGATTTGTTTATGAATGTACATTTCAAATCCGTTTACTTTTTAATCCAGAAAACATTAGAACTGATTAACAATAATGGCAGGAT
>CANBQT010000019.1 GCA_947371755.1 Chitinophagaceae bacterium | reverse complement strand
GTCAATAGATTTTTAGAAACAGTGTACTCAATAGAAAAAACAAAATCAAATGGATACACATCTTTGGTAGTTTCATCAGATACCAAACTAAAACGAATACTTTCAGTACTTTGTTTGCTAACAGTAAATTCTCTTTCACGTGCAAATCCGTGTCGGCCTAATTGATAATGAATGCCCTGGTATTGGTAGGATCCGTTTTTTAATCCACCTACAATTGGAAACAACACTGGACTCTTCTTTCCCCAGAAAGCAGCGTCTCCGCTCCACATATATTCCAGTGAAGTATCCTTACTGATGATACTTTGAATTTCAGCACCAGTAGCGCTGATTTGTACAATGAGTGATTGATTGGAAATCTCAAACATGTAATTATTTTTATCCTTCGTTTTCGTCGATGCGCTCGTCAACCGCATTCGCTAACATGCGGGCACTCATTTTTCTTAACGGGTTACTGCGCATGTCTTTATAACCATTGCGCATCTTATAAATATCACAAGCAACAAAAGTGGCTACAATAAAACTATTGGCATCAGCCTTATCTTTTCCAGCAATATCAAATGCAGTTCCATGATCTGGACTGGTTCTGATCACTGGCAGTCCTGCTGTATAATTTACGCCTTCACCTATTGCCAAGGATTTAAACGGAATCAAACCTTGATCGTGGTACATAGCTAAAACCGCATCAAATTTTTCGTATTGACCACGAGCAAAAAATGCATCAGAACTATATGGTCCAAAAACAAGCATAGAATTTCTGGCTTCCTTAATTGCAGGTTTAATGATCGTTTCTTCTTCTGCACCTATCAAACTTTCATCGCCTGCATGCGGATTTAATCCAAGTACCGCAATTCTTGGTTTATCAACTCCAAAGTCTTTTTGAAGACTCGAGTACATGATCTTTAACTTTTGAATAATGCTTTCCTTAGTAATATGTTTTGCAACTTCTGCAACACTAACATGTTCTGTAACCAAACCAATGCGCATATTTTCTGCCACCATCAACATAACAACGTCACTTACACCAAAGAAATCTTTGAAATATGGGGTATGCCCAGTGTACTGAAAAGCCTCGCTTTGAATATTTTTTTTGTGAATGGGGGCAGTAACTAACCCATGTATCAATCCATCTTTCAAAGCTTGCGTTGCTTGAGTTAAAGATTCTAAAGCATATTTTCCGCCAATTTCGTTCAATACACCTGGTGTAATGGTAACATCTTCCTCCCAACAGTTGAAAATATTCACTTGTTTAGGGTTTAGTCGCTGAAGTTCTTTTACACTACTAGAGCTAAAATTAACCTCGGGAAGGGTTTTTCTATAAAAATTGATACACTTATTATTAGCAAACACCACTGGTGTGCATATTTCAAGAATACGATGGTCAGAAAGTGTTTTTATGATCAGCTCAATACCAATCCCATTTAAATCGCCACAGGTAAATCCTATAATTGGCTTTTGAAGTTCATTGCTCATTCAGAAAAATTATACGTAAAAATAAGGATTATTAACCGCAAGTTGCTAGTAAGCCAAATGCTTCTGGCTTAATCGTAGACCTTTCGGTTGGGCTGGCTTAAAAAAACTTATTTTCGTGCCAATGGAATATCGTTTAAAGAAATCACTGGGTCAACACTTTTTAAAGGATGAATCAATCTGTAAAAAGATTGTAGAGGAACTTCAGTCAGAGACTTTTACTCAATTATTAGAAGTGGGTCCTGGCGCCGGAGCACTTACTAAGTTTTTATTGCCTATTAAGAACATTGATTTTAAAGCAGTGGAATTAGATGATGAAAAAGTAGTTTATTTAGAGTTGACTTATCCTTCCATTCAAGGAAAGATCATACATCAGGACTTTTTACATATCGCAATTCCGTTCGAAAATGAGTTTACTGTGGTAGGTAATTTTCCCTATAATATCTCTACGCAAATTGTTTTTAAAGTATTGGAGTGGAAACAGCAGGTTCCAACTATGATTGGGATGTTTCAAAAAGAAGTGGCACAGCGTATTGCATCAAAACCCAATACCAAAGTATATGGGATCATGAGTGTGTTAGTGCAAGCATTTTATGAAGTGGAATATTTATTTGATGTTCCTCCAGAAAGTTTCAATCCTCCACCTAAAGTAATGAGTGGCGTAATTAGATTGAAAAGAAAAGAATCGGTAGTAGACATGAAAAGTGAAAAGGCTTTGTTTGTTCTGGTAAAAGCAGCTTTCAATCAAAGAAGAAAAATGTTGCGAAATGCAGTTAGAGGTTTATTTGAGGAAGAGGTATTGAAGGATGAGATTTTTAATAAAAGGGCTGAACAATTGAGCATTGAAGATTTTGCAGCACTTAGTTTTAGGATGCGATAAATATTTTAAAAAATTAAGAATGGAAAGAACCGTATTGATAACAGCTAATGTTCATCAGTATCTTAAGGATAAATTACAAAGCCTTGGTTTTAAACTGGTGTTTATCCCAGGCATTGGCGATGCAGCTTTATTGCATGCAATTGAGGATGTAGAAGGCCTGATTGTGGATACCAGGGTAGTGAATAAAGCAATGATTGATCGCGCATCAAAATTGAAATGGATAGGTAGACTTGGTAGTGGGATGGAACTGATCGACACAGCCTATGCTTCTTCAAAAGGAATTACCTGTGTGAGCAGTCCGGAGGGAAATTCAAATGCTGTAGCAGAACATGAGTTAGGATTATTACTAACATTAATGAATCGCATCGCGTCCAGTAATCTGGAGATCAAAGAGGGGAAATGGTTAAGAACTGAGAACAGGGGTGAAGAGTTAACTGGAAAAACGGTAGGTATTATCGGATATGGAAATACGGGTGCAGCATTTGCTAAAATTTTAGCTGGTTTTGATGTAACTGTTTTAGCCTATGATAAATATAAACAGGGCTTCTCAAATGGTTATATTCAGGAAGCAAGTAGGGAACAATTGTTACGGAATGCAGATATTATAAGTCTTCATGTTCCATTAACGGATGAGACTTTACATCTTGCCGACGATAAATTTTTTCATGCATGTGAAAAAAAGCCCTATTTCCTAACTACCTGCAGGGGCAAAGTAACTGATACCTTAGCCTTAAAAAGAGCCCTCAAATCTGGTAAGATCAGAGCAGCTGGACTGGATGTGTTGGAGAACGAAAAATTGGAAACCTATTCTCAGGCCGAAACCGAGACCCTTCATTGGTTTTTAGCTCAATCGAATACCATCATCACCCCGCATATTGCCGGATATAGTGTGGAAGCTTATTACAAAATGGCTAAAATAGTGCTTGATAAACTAGGGTTTGAGTAGCATGATCTGAGCTAAGAAATTACATTTCTTTGTTTTTGAGAAAGATTTTCTATTTTTGCAGACCTACAACGCTACAATCAAATGTGGCGTTGTATTTTTTTTACCGCTTCTAAACAGAATGAGTATGAGCGATTATGTAACACAGGAGACCTTCGACAAGATGCGTGAGGAGCTGCATAGGATGAAATCAATTGATCGTCCTGCATCTTCAAGAGCAATTGCAGAAGCAAGAGAGAAAGGTGATCTGAAAGAGAATGCCGAATATGATGCCGCCAAAGAGGCCCAAGGGATGCTTGAGGCAAAGATCAAACAATTAGAAGGTGTCATTAGCAATGCTAAGATTGTAGACCCTGGAACTCTTGATACTAGCAAGGTTACCATTTTAACTAAAGTAACCATTACAAATTTGGCTACCAAGAAAACCATGGTATACCAAATAGTGGGAGAAAAAGAAGCTGACCTGAAATTGGGTAAGATTTCTGCAAGCTCACCAATTGGTAAGGGGTTATTAGGTAAGGTTGTTGGAGAAATAGCAGAAGTGCAGGCTCCCAATGGGATTTTAAAGTTCAAAATAGAGAACATCACTATATAAAGAACTAATCTTTTGCAAATGCCCCATCAGAATTAAACTGATGGGGCATTTTTTTTTAGGATATTTGAATGAACAAACTTTCTATCATGACCATCTTTTCCAAAATTATTGCCGGCGAGATACCTTGTTATAAAATTGTAGAGAATGAAAAATTCTTTGCATTTCTTGATATTTTCCCTTTAGCAAAAGGTCATGTATTAGTGGTTCCTAAAATAGAAACAGATCATTTTTTTGATCTGTCTGCAGACTATTTAGCAGAAATCTTATTGTTTTCTAGACCAATAGCAAAAGCAATTGAAAGAACATTTGATTGTAATCGTTGCGGGATCAGTGTGATGGGTTTAGAAGTGCCACATGCTCATTTACATTTAGTGCCTATCAACCATGCAGATGACCTGAATTTCACAAGAGAAAAATTAAAACTTAGTCCGGAAGAACTGTTGGATATTCAGGATTTGATTTTGTATAATCTCTAATATTATTTTTTTACCCGGCCTGGGTTCTTAGCGATGAATTCATCCCATCCCTTTAAACCTTTTACTGCAGTGCCAAGTACCGACGAAGTTTGATAATGATGGCATAAGGCTACAGCCAAAGCATCTGTGGCATCGAAATATCTGGGCTGCTCATCAATTGACAATACTCGTTGTAGCATCTTCCAGACCTGATCTTTATCAGCATTGCCATTTCCAGTGATTGATTGCTTTACTTTCTTTGGGGAATATTCTGTCACAGAAAGTTTCGCTTGCATAGCAGCAGCAATGGCAACACCTTGAGCTCTTCCCAATTTCAGCATGCTCTGAACGTTCTTCCCAAAAAAAGGAGCTTCAATGGCGAATGTATTGGGCTGATACAATTGGATAAGTTCTATCACTTTGCTATGAATCATTTCCAGGCGAGCATAAATGTCTTTTTGCTGTGCGAGTTTAAGCACATCCATTAATAGAACCTGGGGTTGATTATTTTCAATCCTTAAGAGTGCATATCCCATCACAGTGGTACCCGGGTCTATTCCTAATATGATTTGTGCTTTTTTGTTCATCCAGGTAAAAATACGTTGTTTGGAAGCTATTTTTCAGTCTCGTGATGTTATCCGTTCTTTGCAATGATTTAAAATGAGTGTCACTGTCTAGAAAACTTAAAATATTCCTGAATTATTTTGTAGGCCCCGCACTTTTTGTGTGGCTATCTTTTTCTATATACCGACAGATAAAACAACAAGGCGACGTTCAGGTTTCTTGGCATTTAATCAAGGATGCATTTTTGAGTAACTCTAATTGGAAGATTATTGTTGTAATTCTACTGATGTTTCTCAACTGGGGAATTGAGGCAAAAAAATGGCAAATACTAGTAAGTAGGGTTGAAGAAATTAGTTTTTGGAGTGCCTATCGGGCCATTTTTGTGGGGCAGGCCTTTGCACTGAATACGATCAACAGAGCTGGTGATTTTGTGGGTAGAATACTTTATTTACAGGAGGGGAACAGATTAAGGGCAGTAGCACTTTCACTAGTGGGGTCGATGAGCCAGATTCTGGTCACTTTTTTTATTGGACTGATTGCATTAACAGGGTTAAGATTTACTATTTTAAACCAATTAAAAGGGTTTGAAGGGCTGAATGGGTTTTGGCTTGATGCATTGATGATCACACTTTTTATAGGTGTATTTGTTTTTTCAATCTTTTATTTTAATGTGGCGTTGTTTATCCGACTGATTGAAAGAATTCCATTTGTTGCCCGGTTTCGATATTTCATAGAAAAATTAGAAGCACTTCATTGGCGAGAATTAACAAGAATTTTGTTATTATCTTCCACCAGATACGTTGTATTTATTGTTCAGTATGTATTATTGTTACAGTTATTTGGTGTAGACTCTGGTATCTTGAGTTTAGCGATGATGGTTTCTGTACTTTTTCTGGTACTTGCCATGGTTCCTTCCATTGCGTTGGCAGAATTAGGATTTCGGGGAAAAGTGAGTTTGCAGTTATTTGGATTGTTAAGTATTAATCATCTTGGAATTATTGCTGCTGCAGCTGGAATATGGATAATTAATTTAATAGTACCAGCTATTGCAGGAAGTGTTCTAATTTTAGGTGTACGCCTGTTTAAAAACAAATTGAACAAAACCAGATAATTTGTTGGGATTATTTTTACAGATCATAAATGCAAAGGGGAATGATAGGCTGGAAAAAATGGGTACTTATGATATTACTTGTGAGTGTTTCACGCAGATTAACTGCGGGAGATGATTTCTGTGGTATCCATAACACTAGTTTTCAGGAAGGAGAAAGTATTTCATTTGTAGTTTTCTACAATGTGATTGGACTTTATGTAAATGCAGGGGATGCAACTTTTAATGTTGCATTGGATCGAATTAATAATAAACCTGTGTATCATGTAGTTGGTACTGGCACATCTAACCCCAGCTACGATTGGATCTTTAAAGTAAGAGATCGATATGAAACTTATTTCGATACCGCAAATCTGCAACCGCTAAAATTTATTAGAAGTATTGATGAAGGTGGGTTTAAGCACAGTGAGAATGTGACCTTTAATCAACAGACCAATACAGCCATAACAACTAATGGTGTTTTTAAAGTTCCGGGTTGTGTTCAGGATGTATTGAGTGCTATTTATTATGCTAGGAATATCGACTTTAACAGATATCAACCTGATGACAAGATTCCTTTCAACATGTTTTTAGACAACGAAGTACATAATCTTTATATCAAATATGAAGGGAAAGAAACCATCAAAACTAAGTATGGTAAATTCCGGGCTATTCGTTTCAAACCCTTATTGGTGAAGGGTACCATGTTTTCAGGTGGAGAAAAGATGACTGTTTGGGTAAGTGATGATGCCAATCATATTCCTTTGAGGATTGAAAGCCCGATTGTTGTTGGAAGTGTAAAAGTAGATATGATGCAATATCGGAATCTCCGTTATCCGTTAAGCTCTAATTTGAGCTTTCATTAATTGATTGTTAGAAATCTGATAATTTAAAGCAAGTTTTAGAACGTATTCCTTTTTCTGTTTGATGCAATGTGCTGCATTCATTATATGCATCATGTTCGAAATACAAAATATAATCTTCCTCAATTGCTTCTTCTAGGAAAGATTTTTTCTCTTTTAATGTTGTTAGTGGAAACATATCATATGCCATCACATAGGGAAGTGGAATGTGATGGACTGACGGAAGTAAGTCGGCCATATAAACTATGCTGCTCCCTTTATATTTGATTTCTGGCAACATCATCTGATCTGTATGCCCATTCACAAAACGAATACGAATATTTTCAGTGAAGTTAATACTGCCAAGTTTTCCATCTATGTCTAGTCCACCTGTTGGTAAAGCAATCATTTGTAATTGGCCACTCTCTTTGATGGGAAGTATATTCTCTTTCAGGAATGATGCTTTTTCTCTGTCGTTTGGAACCGTAGCCCATTGCCAATGTTGCTCATTTGACCAATAGATTGCATTCTCAAAACTAGGTACTAATTTGTCGCCCAATCTTTTAATGCTACCTCCGCAATGATCAAAATGCAAATGGGTGAGTAACACATCAGTGATGTCTGAACTGTGAAAGCCATGAACAGCAAGAGCTTTATCGATATTGGTTTCACCACTTAAGTGATAGTGCCCGAAAAATTTGGCATCTTGTTTATCACCTACGCCATTATCGATTAGAATCAATCGATCTCCGTCTTCTATTAATAGGCACCTTAATGCCCAGGTGCATAAGTTATTTTCATCCGCGGGGTTTAATTTGTTCCACATACTTTTAGGCACAACGCCAAACATGGCGCCTCCATCTAACTTAAATGTACCCGCTTCAATACTATATAATTGCATGGCTTATGCTAGTTCTTTTTTTTGTTTTTTCATTGTCAATAGTAACAAAAGGAATCCTATCACAAAAAAGATCACTAATGCTAAAACTGAATTGCGTTGTGAACCAGTTATTTCATTGATATAACCGAAACTAAACATTCCAATCACGATTGCAATTTTCTCTGTTACATCGTAAAAACTAAAAAAAGAAGTCGTGTCTTTGGTAACTGGCATTAGTTTGGCGTAAGTGCTTCTGCTGAGTGATTGAATACCGCCCATTACAAATCCAACTAAAATGGCAAGTGTATAAAATTGATAGATTCCGTTTCTAGGAATAGTATAACCTACCACGCAAAGTATAATCCAGAAGAAGATGGTAACCATGAGTGCTCTAAAATTTCCGATTCTTTCAGATAATTTTGCAATCAAATATGCTCCAGGAATAGCAACCAGTTGTATAATTAAAATTGCAATAATCAGATTGGTTGTTGGAATATTTAGTTCACTTTTTCCATAGAGTGTAGCTGCAAGCATTACGGTTTGAACACCCATATTATAAAAGAAAAAAGCAGCTAAATATCTTTTTAAAACAGGAAGTTCGCTTAACTCTTTCCAAACTTTATTTAATTCTTTATAACCATTGGTTAAAATACTGCCTTCGTTTCTTTTATGTTCTGCAGGCTTTCCATGCGGAAGCCTACTCAATGCAAGTTGCCCGAATCCCCACCACCAGATACCCACTAATAAAAACGAAATTTGAGCGGCTTTGCTTCCATCGATACCAAAAGTTTTCGGTGACATCACAAATACAAAACAGATGATCTGTAAAATCACACTGCCAATGTATCCCATGGCAAATCCTTTTGCACTAACCTTATCCTGGTCTTCAGGTGCAGCAATTTCTGGCAAATACGAGTTGTAAAACACAAGGCTACTCCAAAATCCAATGCAGGCAATAATTAAACAAGATAAACCATATACTAAGTTTGTTTTATCAAAAAAGTACATCGCACTGCAAGCAATACTACCCATGGTGCAAAAGAAAAATAAGAATTGCTTTTTGTTCCCTTTATAATCAGCAATGGAAGATAAAATGGGAGACATGATTGCCACAATGAAAAAAGCAATGGCTAATGCATAATTATATAGAGAAGTATTTACAAATTCTCTGCCAAAAATTCGAACAGTATCGTTGATAGTAGAATCATTTCCATCACCGGTTACAGATTCATAGTAAGCAGGAAAAATAGTTGAAGTAATTACTAAATTATAAACGCTATTTGCCCAATCGTACATGGCCCATCCATTAATTACTTTTTTGGGTGCAGTTTGCATAGATGTTTTTTTTGTGTTTTAAAGATAGGGGAAAGAACGCAAAACTACTATGCCCAGCAGGAGCTATACGAGAAGGGGTAACTGATTAATTTATTTTAAATAACCTGTATAGATCAATGCCAACAAAATGATTCCTGCGATGATTCGATACCATCCAAATAAACGGAATCCATGTTTTTGTAAAAAACCAATAAAGAACTTAATCGCAATGATTGCAACCACAAAGGCTACCAGGTTACCTATGGCTAATGCTATAAGGTTGTCTTTATTCGTTAATATTTCCGGGCTTTCTTTATAAGCCTTTAAAAGTTTATATAAAGTGGCAGCTGCCATTGTTGGAACAGCCAGAAAAAAAGAAAATTCTGCAGCAAGTTTTCTATTTAAATTTTGTTGCATGCCACCAATGATGCTTGCTGCACTTCTGCTTGTTCCTGGTATCATTGCGAGGCATTGCCATACACCAATCATGAATGCTTTAGATAAACTGATCTGTTCCTCACTTTCAACTGTAGGAGTTTTGAAAAGCTTATCTATAAAAAGTAGTACAAATCCACCCAATAATAAAGTAATACTAACAGTAAGTGGGCTCTCCAATAAAGCATCGATCTTATCAGAGAAGATAAATCCCAGTATCAATGCGGGAATAACTGCTATTATTAATTTGATATAGAAATTCCATTTGTTTAATGGGAAAAATTTATTCCAATAAATAACTACTACTGATAAAATCGCACCAAGTTGTATAGCAACTTCAAATAGTTTTGTAAAATCGTCTTTTGCAATGCCCAGGAATGAACTGGCTATGATCATATGACCCGTTGAAGAAATTGGTAAAAATTCAGTTAAACCTTCAACAATTGCAATTATTATAGAGTCGAAAATGGACATGTGAGCTTCTTTTTAGGGCATTAAAACCTATGCAAAGCTAGGCTATCAAAAGCAGTATCAACAAAAAAAAGCGATGAAAAACATCGCTTTAAATTAAATTAATATAGTGATTGAACTATGCTTTTGATTTTTTGAAAATAGCATAAATCTCAACAATCAAACCTGCTACAATTAGAATTGGAGCAATAGTGATACGGGTTGTACTATATACTTCTTTTGTATCAAATACGCGAGGGTCTACACTTTTTCCACCACTCATTAATATAAAACCAAGTGCTACAATAATCGCACCGATTAACATCCAGACAAAATTATCTTTTTCAAAAAGTGGGGCTGTTGTAAGTTTTTTTTGTTCGCTCATCAGAGTTATTTTAGAAATGTAATATAATTAGATATTTGGCAGTATGCTTTTGACAATTATTAAAACTTGGTTAATAAAGCTCATCGAGTTTCATTTTAAGATATTTCAAAACTGCGCGGTGTGTGCTGAATACAGAAATACCTACTCCTAAAACAATCATACCAAAGAACAAGATCAAAGTTAGATTGATATCCCGGATTGCTTTCAATGGTTCAAACTGGCTTTCGGCCCATCCTATTAAAGTGAATAAAAGAACAATGGCAATGGCTGAACTAATCAAACCGTTGATGACGGCCTGAATATTCATTGGTTTTGAAATAAAACCCCTGGTAGCGCCAACCATTTGCATGGTTTTGATAAGAAATCTATTACTAAACATTGCCAAACGAATGGTATTGTCGATACTGAAAATTACAATCACACATAACAAAATAGCTACTACTAAAAATACCAATCCAATTTTAGAAGCTCGTTCGTTTAGATTGGTAACCAAACTCTTGGGATACTGCAATTCGGTTATCTGATTACCATATGCTGCCATCAAATCATCCGATATCTTCACCAAACTATCCTTATTTACATAAGCCGCCTTTGCATAAAAGTCGATACTTTCTGGCAATGGGTTTGAATCCAGGATCTTTGCCCAATCTTCATTGTTCTCTTTGTTCCAAATTACTTTTGCATTGGCTTTGTCTACATAAACAACCCCTTTTGCATAAGGTTTGGCAGATATAAATTGTTGAATCTGTCCGATGGTATCTTTATTCATTGTGCGTAAATAGGCACTTAAACGAATATCTTCCTTGAAAGCATTTCCTACAGAATTGATATTTAGAAATATCCATCCCATAATGCCCAAAAGAAACAAAACAAGCGCAACACCAATGATGCTATAAATAAAATTCGGTTTGCTACGCTTTAAAGAAGATTTACCAACTACAGCCATAATGATACTTTTTTCCTTTCCCGGTTACAATTTCAAGCCGGGTACTGATAGGCAAATGTAGGCTTTTGCCCGCTAAACACTTACATTTGCAACCATTCAAACCCCGATTTTACATCTGAAAATAGCGCTTTAACCTATTAAATGGGTTAAAGATATGTTAGGATTGAACCAGGGCAAGTATTGAAAACTTTTGA
Source organism: Chitinophagaceae bacterium (assembly GCA_947371755.1). Taxonomy (GTDB): domain Bacteria; phylum Bacteroidota; class Bacteroidia; order Chitinophagales; family Chitinophagaceae; genus Sediminibacterium. The sequence goes on along the minus strand of CANBQT010000019.1, from coordinate 38,388 downwards.
ACGCTTTTAAAAAATGGAATACGACTTCAGGAAAATCGAGAAAGATTGGCAAAAGAAATGGAAAGATAACCATGCCTATAGAGTAAGTAATACTAGTGATAAACCGAAGTATTATGTACTCGATATGTTCCCTTACCCAAGTGGGGCTGGGTTACATGTGGGACATCCCTTAGGATATATCGCTTCTGATATATTTAGTCGTTTTAAACGTTTGAAAGGGTTTAATGTGTTGCACCCAATGGGTTATGATGCATTTGGGTTACCCGCCGAACAATACGCTATTGAACATGGTGTACATCCTGCTGTGAGTACCCATAAAAATATCGACACTTTTAGACATCAATTAGACAATATTGGTTTTTGTTTCGATTGGGAAAGAGAAATCCGTACATGTGAACCAATGTATTACAAGTGGACACAATGGATTTTTTTGCAACTTTTTAATAGCTTCTTCGATAGAAGCAAGCAAAAAGCAGTACCAATTGAAGTGTTGATTACCTCATTTGAAAATGATGGAAATAGCAAGTATCCTTTTCCATCTGCAGTAAATTATCAACCAGCAGAATTTAGCGCTGAAAACTGGAAAGCATTTTCAGAAAAGCAGCAGCAAGAGATTTTGATGAATTACCGCCTTGCTTTTTGTGGATATGGAGAAGTTAACTGGTGTGAGGCATTAGGAACTGTTTTAGCTAATGATGAGGTGGTGAATGGCGTGAGCGAAAGAGGAGGACATCCTGTAGTGAAAAAGAAATTACGTCAATGGTATTTGCGAATAACTGAATATGCAGACCGTTTGCTGGAAGGATTGGAAAGAGTGGCTTTCAGCGATTCAATGAAAGAAATGCAATCTAACTGGATTGGTAAGAGTTACGGTGCTGAAATAGATTTCGCTATTAGTACAACTGCCAATAACCAGAAATTGGATTTGAAAGTTTACACAACAAGACCGGATACGATTTTCGGTGTTGATTTTATGGTAATTGCTCCAGAACATGAATTGATCAATCAAATTACTACTGCCGAACAAAGACCTGAAGTGGACGAATATTGCGCTTATGTTAAAAGTAGAAGCGAAAGAGAACGTCAGGCAGAAAAGAAAATTAGTGGATGTTTTACAGGGGCATATGCCATCAATCCTTTTGATGGCAAACAGATTCCAATATGGATCTCTGAATATGTATTAGCTGGCTACGGTACCGGTGCAATTATGGCTGTACCATGCGGGGATGACCGTGATTTTAAATTTGCAAAATATTTCAACATACCTATCACCAATATTTTGGGTGATGCTTTCAATGGAGAAGAAGCCAATGCAACTAAAGATGCAAAATTGCACAATAGTGATTTTTTAAACGGCATCGTTATGCGCGATGCTATTGCAATTGTGAATCAACGCTTGGAAGAAATGGGAATTGGTAAAGCCAAAGTGAATTATAGAATGCGTGATGCTGCATTTAGCAGGCAACGTTATTGGGGTGAACCATTTCCAATTAAATGGAAAGAAGGAATAGCATATCCTCTAAGTGAAAATGAATTACCTCTATTGTTGCCAGAAGTAGAATCTTATTCTCCTGGTCCTGAAGGGGAAGGTCCTTTGGCAAATATTCCAGAGTGGGTTGCCCAAGAATTAGAAACCAATACCATGCCTGGTTATGCTGGAAGTAGCTGGTATTTCTTGAGGTATATGGATCCGCATAATGCCGAATCATTTTGTGAAAGAAAAGTAAGTGACTATTGGAATCAGGTGGATTTATACATTGGCGGAACAGAACATGCTGTAGGTCATTTGTTGTATAGTCGCTTGTGGACGAAAGCCTTATACGATTTAGGTCATATTGGTTTTGATGAGCCTTTCAAAAAATTATTGAATCAAGGTATGATTCAGGGTTCATCAAGATTTGTGTATCGTTTAAAGGGTACGAATGAATACATCTCATTAGGATTGATCAAAGATTTTGAAACGGTTGACAAACTGCATGTGGATGTAAATATTGTGGATGGTGTAGAACTAGACACAGCATCATTCAAGACATGGAAACCAGATTACACTCATGCAACTTTTCAGTTAGAAGATGGAAAATATATCTGTGGAACTGAGGTTGAAAAAATGAGTAAATCGAAATTCAATACAGTTAACCCGGATGAATTGGTTCAGAAATATGGAGCTGATACTTTTCGAATGTATGAAATGTTCTTAGGGCCAGTTGAACAAAGCAAGCCATGGGATACAAAGGGAATTGAAGGAGTTCACCGCTTCATTAAAAAACTTTGGCGTTTGTTTTATGATGAGATGAAAGGCAAGGTTTGGAATGAAGATGTGGCTACTGCAGAAGAATTAAAAGTACTGCATAAGACGATTCGCAAAACAGAAGAAGATACCGAAAGGTTTAGTTTTAATACTGCGGTGAGTGGATTTATGATTTGCGTGAATGAATTGGCAGATTTAAAATGCAATAAACGTTCTGTTTTAGAACCCTTATTGATTTTATTAACTCCCTATGCCCCTCATGTATGTGAAGCATTATGGTCAGAATTAGGAAATACGCATTCAATTTTAGATGCTTCATATCCAATTTTTGAATCAAAGTATGTGCTGGAATCCTCAAAGGAATACCCGGTAAGTATCAATGGAAGGGTTAGAACCAATATCAATATAGCTTTGGATGCCTCAGCAGCAGAAGTGGAAAAGATTGTAATGGAACATGAATTAGTTCAGAAATGGATGGAGGGTAAACCGCTTAAAAAATTCATTTTCGTCAAGGGTAAAATGATCAATGTAGTGATTTGATAAAAATTCAATAGAAGTTTGAATAAACTGCTCCTAAAGGGGCAGTTTGCGTTTGTGTAAAAATCTATCAAAATCCAACGGCATTTATTACATTGCTGCACCAAAATTTATGCTATGAATTGGAAACATTTATTACTTACTGCTTTAGTTGGTTCAACAACTATAGTTGCTGGCGCACAAAAGATCAATTTCAATCAGTCTGATCTCTTGGCCAATAAACTTCCCAAAAATTTATTAAACACCCTTCCACAGGTAGTTAAATGGGTGGACGATGAACACGTGATTTTGAATCAGAAGACACATCCGGATTCTGCCTCAAAAAAGTATCTGCTAGATATCAAGTCAGGAAAATTGAATGATTGGAGTGATGGTGCAAGTTCTGCAGTGGTTGCATCAGCAAAACAAATTGTTGTAAAAGACAATGATCTTTTCTACAAAGAAAATGGAGTTGAGAAAAGGCTTACCAATGATAAAGCAGAAGAAAAAAATCCTACATTTTCTCCTGATAGTAATTTCGTAGCGTATACGAAGAATAATAATCTATATACTGTTAACGTAAGTTCGGGAAAGGAAAATCAACTTACCACTGATGGTACAAGTACCACATTAAATGGTTGGGCTAGCTGGGTATATTTCGAAGAGATATTTGGACGGCCAACAAGATATCGTGCATTTTGGTGGAGACCAGATAGCAAGCAGTTAGCATTCATGCATTTTGATGAAAGTATGATCCCTATGTTTCCTATTTATAATAGTGAGGGTTCACATGGATTTGTAGAAGAAACAAGGTATCCTAAAGCTGGAGATAAGAATCCAGAAGTAAAGATTGGATTTATAAGTCCTGAGGGTGGTGCAACCGTTTGGGCAGATTTCAATGAAAAAGATGATCAATATTTTGGCTGGCCAGTTTGGAAACCAGGCACCAGTAATTTATTGGTTTATTGGATGAACCGTGGGCAGGATAATATGAAAATGTATGATGTGGATCCTACAACAGGAAAGAAAAATGAGATCTATGATGAGAAACAAAAAACATGGATTGATTTAGAAGACCGCGTTAGTGGCAGGGTTAATTTCATTAGTAATAATTCACAGTTTATCATGCAAAGTGATAGAACGGGATGGAACCATTTATATCTCTATAGCAGCGACGGTGTTTTAAAAAACGCTATTACTTCTGGTGATTTTACTGTTACTGGTATAAAGTATATTGATGAAAAAAATAGCACGATCTATTTCACTGCCAGAAGCAGAGAAAATACTGCCAGGACTGATTTCTACAGTGCTAAATTTAATGGAACAGATTTTAAAAGGCTAACATTCGGAGAATACAATCACAATGTGAATCTTTCTCCAACAGGTAAATATTTCATTACTACTTATAGCAATGTTTCTACCCCGGCTAAAATGAGTTTGGTAGATAATAAAGGAAAAATACTAAAAGAGTTAGGTGATGCAAGATCAGCTGAATTAGAAAAATATAATCTGGCTAAAACAGAATTGATTCGTATTAAAAGTGCTGATGGATTGTTCGAATTACCTGCGATGGTAACATGGCCATTAAATATGGATCCCAATAAAAAATATCCCATATTAGTGAGTATTTATGGAGGCCCTAATGCAGGAACTGTAATGGATGGTTGGAATTGGTCGGCAAACCGCCAGTTCTATGCAGAAGAAGGTCTGATACAAGTAGCATTCGATCACCGGGCAAGTGGTCATTTTGGTAAGGCAGGCGTTAATTATATGCACCGTAACCTGGGTTACTGGGAAATGGAAGATTACAAAACCATGGCTAAATGGTTCATTGCCAATGGGCATGCAGATTCAACAAAAGTATGTATCACTGGATTTAGCTATGGTGGTTATATGAGTTGCTATGCATTAACCTATGGTGCTGATGTGTTTACTCATGCGATGGCCGGCGGTAGCGTGGTTGACTGGCATTTATATGATAGTCATTATACAGAACGTTTCATGGATACCCCAGAAGAAAATCCACAGGGATATAAAACAAGTAGTGTATTAACTTATGTTGACAAATTTAAAGGTGTTTTACAATTAGTACATGGAACAATGGATGATAATGTGCACATGCAGAATAGTATTCAATTTGTAAGCGCATTACAAGCCAAAGGAAAGGAATTTGAGTTCATGTTATATCCGGGTGGAAGACATGGTTGGGGTGGGCCACAAGCGGCACATTTTGCCAATTTAAAAACCAAGTTCATTTATAAATATTTATTGGAAAAACCTGTCCCGAAGGGGGCGCTTAAATAAAGTAAAAATTTAAAAGTAAAAAGGGAGAAGTTCTACGAAAGTGGGACTTTTTCTTTTTTGAGGTAGTGAGTTTTACAGAAATTTTAAAATCTGTTAATCATGTAATTTTTAGGAGTGCATCTGTATCAAATTGGAAGTAGAACTAGTGGAACTTTAGAAAAAAAATCATGGGAAAAAGTATCATTCCAGTTCCTGACCCTGCGATCTTATTGTCGTATCCTCCTGAAGAAGACATTTTCAGAAAAAGCACCAGAGAAGTAAATATTGAACCTGAAGACCCTGTATTAAAAATTATGGGTGATCATAATAGAAATGAAGCAGAATTAGACGTTCCAGGCTCTGAATTAGACGATGCCGATGAGGCAATCGGAAGTGAAGACGAAGAAAATAATTATTATAGTCTGGGTGGTGACGAACATGACAACCTGGATGAAAATAGTAGAGAATAATTCATAATCAATACCAGGGGGTATTCTAAATAAGCAGCCTCCTGTTTTTAAAACAGGAGGCCTTATTGTATTAAATTGAAAATTGTTTATTCAAAATCTTTAATGCGATCTGAGCTTATGATAACAGTGCCGAAAATGCTTGGATCTTTTGAATAAGCAATCATACATTTAGCGATAGCTATTGCCGAAACTGATTGGTATTTTCTCAAAGGACCAATCAAGATGTAGTTCAAAAGTTGATTGATACCTGAAGCAATTTTTTCCCCTGCTCGAGGCTCTTTTCTCTCACCAGTTATTAATGCTGGTCTAAATATCTGTAACCTAGGATAACCAATATTGCTTAATAGTTTTTCCATTTCTGCCTTAACCCTGCTATAAAAAAAGAGAGAATCAGACGCGGCCCCCATGGCACTAATTACAAGAAAACGTTTACTTCCAGCATTGAACTGCAGTTGAGCAATCTTGACAGGATATTCTAGATCTACTTTTTTGAAGGCATCTTTTGTTTTTGCAATCTTGATTGTGGTGCCCAGACAACAAAAAACAGTATCTGCATCAACCGAACCTGCATAGCTATCGAAATCGATGATGATCTCTTTAAGTTTAGGGCTTTGGATACCAATTGACCTTCTTACATATATATAAATAGTACTGTATTCTTCTGATTCAAGTAATAATTGCAATAAATGACCGCCGGTTAGTCCGGTTGCACCTAGTAGTAATGCTGCTTTTTGATTCATCAGTTTTTATCAAAGCTATGGATAAATACTATTTTGTAGTTTTGATTCGTATGGCCAACGATAATCTTAATAATACTCCGGAAAATTTAAGTCCAGCTGATAAGGAGTTCGAAAATACGATCAGGCCAAAAGAGATCGATGATTTTTCGGGCCAACCCCAGTTGATAGAAAACCTAACCATTTTTATAAAAGCTGCCAAACTACGCGGTGAAGCTTTAGACCATGTGTTATTTCATGGACCTCCTGGTTTAGGTAAAACAACCCTTAGTAGAATTGTGGCAAACGAATTGGGTGTGAATATTAAAGAAACTTCCGGCCCTGTAATTGAGAAACCAGGTGACCTGGCTGGTTTGCTTACTAATCTTCAGCCCAATGATGTATTATTCATAGACGAAATCCATCGTTTAAGTACGGTAGTGGAAGAATACCTCTATGCAGCTATGGAGGATTTTAGAATAGATATCATGATTGATTCTGGGCCCAATGCAAGAAGCATACAAATTAACTTGAACCCTTTTACGCTGGTAGGAGCAACTACCAGAAGTGGTTTGTTAACAGCTCCATTACTATCTCGCTTTGGTATTAAGAGTCGGTTAGAATATTATAATGCTGAAACTTTAAAAAAGATCATAGAAAGAAGTGCAGCAATTTTAAATACTGAGATTAGTTCTGATGCAGCAGGTGAGATTTCCCGAAGAAGCAGGGGAACACCAAGAATTGCAAATGGACTTTTGCGCAGGGTTCGTGATTTTGCTCAGGTTTTAAATGATGGAACCATTGATCTGGGAATTACCCAACACGCGTTAAAAGCATTGAATGTAGATGAGCATGGATTGGATGAAATGGATAATCGTATACTGGCAGCAATCATAGATAAATTCAAAGGAGGACCTGTGGGCCTTACTACCATTGCTACTGCTGTTGGTGAAGAATCGGGCACCATTGAAGAAGTATATGAACCATTTTTGATACAGGAGGGATTTTTACAAAGAACACCTAGAGGTAGAGAAGCCACTTTAAAGGCGTATAATCACTTGGGCAGGGAATCGGTACAACGTGGGGGAGGACCTACTTTGTTCTCCTAAATAAAAAGCCCTTTCAGTATTTAATGAAAGGGCTTTTTTAATGTATAGAAATAGGTTAAGGTGCTACCAATCTAAATCCATTTCCATGGATATTTACGATTTCAATATTAGTATCATCTTTTAGGTACTTACGTAATTTAGCAATATACACATCCATACTTCTACCATTGAAATAAGTGTCACTGCCCCATATTTTTTTCAATGCTCTTTCACGAGGTAAAAGATCATTCTTATGTTCAGCTAACATTTTCAACAACTCATTCTCTTTTGGAGAAAGGGTTTGAGTGCTGTCATCGTGTTTTAACTCTCTTAATTTTGGATTGAAATGGTAACGTCCTAAATCAAACTCAATATTGTCGCTGATACGATTATCTTCTTCGTTCCGCTTTAAGATTGCTTTGATTTTTAAAAGCAATACTTCGCTGTCGAACGGTTTGGTGATATAATCATCTGCGCCTAATTTATACCCTTGAATGATGTCGTCTTTCATGGTTTTGGCACTCAAGAAAAATAAAGGGATATCAAGATCTACATCGCGAATTTCTTCAGCTAATTTAAATCCATCCATATTTGGCATCATTACATCCAGCAAACAGATATCAAATTTTTCACGTTGAAAAGCTGCCAAACCCAGTCTGCCATCTCTTTCCAGAATTACTTCATAATCATTTAATTCCAAATAATTTTTCAAAACCATACCCAAATTGGTATCGTCTTCACACAATAGAATTTTGCTTTTTTTATCTTCCATAACGGCTTATTTATTCATCAAATAAAGTTAAAACAAACCCATTTCAGCACCTAATCTGCTCAATCTTTTGTTAAAAAGCACGAACGGTAAAAAGGGTTAGTTCATTCACTTCCCTAAGTTCCGCTAATTTATCGGGATTGCAACCCGATTTATAAACTTAGGATCGAGTAATTTTCGATAAATATTTTTGTCCCTGACATCCAATGTTTATTTTGTAACCCTAAATCTGATAAGAATGTCTGATCAAGCTAAATTTCTTGCTGCAATGCAAGCTGGCTATCAATTCAAAGGAGACCATGTTAAAATAGGCTCAGGTATGCTCGACGGTGAGGTAATAGGTGATGCAAGCATTTTTCTCCCTCTGAAAACGATGAATCGTCATGGTTTAATAGCAGGAGCAACAGGTACAGGTAAGACTAAATCATTGCAAATGATCAGTGAGCAATTAAGTGATAATAGTGTGCCCGTATTACTAATGGATATCAAAGGTGACTTAAGCGGCATTGCTGCCCCTGGTATATTAAATGATAAAATCGGTGAAAGATGTAAGAAGCTGAATGTAGCATACAAGCCTACTGCTTTCCCTACAGAACTAATGACTTTAAACGAAGGGAAGGGAGTTCGTCTTCGTGCTACCGTATCAGAATTTGGTCCGGTTTTGTTGAGTAAAATTTTAGGGTTGAATGATATTCAAGGCGGAGTTGTTGCAATGATCTTCAAATATTGCGATGATAATAAAATGCCCTTACTTGATTTAAAAGATTTTATTAAAGTATTGCAATGGGTCGGAAATGAAGGAAAGGCAGAGTTGGAAAAAGATTATGGAAAAATTTCCACTACTTCCACAGGAACAGTTTTAAGAAAAGTGGTAGAATTACAACAACAGGGAGCGGATGTGTTTTTTGGCGAAAAAAGTTTTGAAGTAGCAGACCTGATGAGAATTAGCGATGATGGAAGGGGTATGGTAAATATTCTCAGAGTTACTGATATGCAGGATCGCCCAAAACTTTTCTCCACATTTATGTTACAACTTTTAGCAGAATTATATGCTTCTAGTCCGGAAGAAGGGGATCTTGATAAACCAAAACTTGTTTTATTTATTGATGAAGCACATTTGATATTTCAGGAAGCTTCTGATGCCTTGTTAGAACAACTAGAAACAATCATAAAACTGATCCGATCAAAAGGAATTGGCATTTTCTTTTGTACCCAGAATCCTCAGGATATTCCTGCTTCGATTTTAAGTCAGTTGGGGATGAAAGTACAACATGCATTACGTGCATTTACTGCTGCAGATCGAAAAACCATTAAGCAGGCCGCAGAGAATTTTCCGGAAACAGAATTTTACAAAACAGATGAATTATTAACACAACTTGGAATTGGGGAGGCATTTGTAACACTATTGAATGAAAAAGGTATTCCAACACCTTTAGTGCATACAATGCTATGTACACCATCCAGTAGAATGGATATTCTTAATGATACAGAAATTGATACCCTTGTTTCAAAAAGTAAATTAGTGCCAAAGTATAAAGAGCCGATTGATCAAGAAAGTGCGTATGAAATTTTGACTGCTAAATTAGAAGAGGCAGCAGAAAAACAAGAAGAAGTTAAAGCAAATAAAACAGCGGCCAAAGAAGAAAGTTTCTTTGATAACCCAATTGTAAAAACAGTTGGACGAACAGCAGCAGTGATGTTAACTAGGAGTTTATTAGGTGCTTTAGGACTTGGGGGAAGGAGTAAAAGATATTAATGCGCCCCTTTTTTTATCATTCCTTTTTCTGAAATACTTATTTGTTGTTCAGATTCCATAAACTTTAAGACAATCCAAATATCTTCTTTTTCTTCTGGTTGAAATAAATTGAGTATTTCTGTAACTGATATTTCGCTTAAAAATGATGATTGAATTTTTTTTACAATCGTTTGAAACTGCTTTGTATTAATCGATGATTTTTTCTTTTTTAAACAGTTATCACATGTGCCACACCTGTCTATAGTTTTCTCGCCGAAATAGTTTGAAATATAATTACTCCTACAAATTTCAGTTGATAGAATATAACTCAATATTGCCTCCAGCCGATACTGATATTGTTTCTTTCTTTTGAAATATAGGTCTTGATCGATATGGAGGTATTCTGCAGGCGCTCTATTCAGCAGAAAATATATTTGGGGTTTTTCTTTTTGGGGTAAATATTCAATAATTCCGAATTGATTCAATCTTTCAAGTTGCGATCTAACTTCTTCCAATGGAATTCGAAGTATACGGGAAATTTGTTTTTCGAAAATGGAAGTGCTATTGTCATAAATACCCTGATATGTTCGTAGCAAAGTTTTGATAATTGATTCAAGTTCAGGAAAACTAGATTCAAATGTATACAGACTTTCTTTGTCAATTTTAAACTGTATCCTCGAAGGAAAGAAAATATTTTCAGATAGATTACAATGGCCTTCCTGCTCTAATATTTTCAGCGTATTGCTTACTAAATATGGATCGAGCTGGAAGTTTTTTACAAATTCATGCAAGTCGAAATCGAAATATTGCATCTCACCAGTTCCAACAGGAAGTTGTAAATAATTGGCTATATCCTGATAGATCTTTTTAATAGTGGGAATGGGCGGATATCGTTTATTGGTCATTGCTTCAAGCGCTTCAATATCTGAAGAATGATAGATCAATACAGCATAAGCCTTCTTTCCGTCCCTCCCAGCTCGACCAGCTTCTTGATAATAACTTTCTAAACATTCAGGTGCATCAAAATGAATGACTGTTCTTACATCTGGTTTGTCTATTCCAAGACCAAAAGCATTGGTGCATGTCATAACTCTGAGTTTGTTCTGCACCCATAAGTCTTGTTTTACAGTTCTTTCTTCACTGCTTAATCCAGCATGATAAAAATCTGCATTAATCTTATTTAATTGTAAAAGCTCTGCAATTTCTTTTGTTTGTTTTCGGCTATTACAGTATACAATACTAGAACCAGGTACAGCTTCAAGTATTTCTATTAATTTATTAAACTTACTATCAACCTTAAATACACTGTATGAGATATTTGCTTTTTCAAATGATTGTTTAAATACTTTGGCTTGTTCCATATCTAGTTTTACCAAAATATCTTTTTGAACTTCTTCAGTTGCTGATGCCGTAAGTGCCATCATAGTTACCTCTGGTAAGGCTTCGCGTATTTGTGCAATTCTTAGGTAGGAAGGTCTAAAATCATATCCCCATTGTGAAACACAATGTGCTTCATCCACCACAAGTAAACTTACTTTTAGATAGGGAAGCAATTCTTTAAAAATCTTAGTTTCTAATCGTTCTGGAGACAAATACAGAAATTGGTAGTCACCTTCAATGGCGTCTTGTAAAATACACTTTACTTCATAATAAGTTAGACCACTATGAATACTGGCAACAGAAATCCCTTTACTTTTTAAATGTTCTTCCTGATCCTTCATTAAAGCAATCAAAGGACTTATTACAATGCACAATCCATCCATCATGAGTGCTGGAACCTGAAAGCAGATAGATTTTCCGCCGCCTGTTGGTAATAATGCTAGCGTGTCGTTACCTGCCAATACAGCATCTATGATTTCTTCCTGCATAGGTCGGAAGGAATCAAATCCCCAGTATTTTTTTAGTATTTCATTTGGGTTTAACGACATTTTAAAATCCAGAATTTAGATCACTTTTTTAAAGTTTAGTCGAACCGAATTAATAGCGAGTACCACATCACTTAATGCCATAGTAAGTGCACCAAAAGTAGGGCTCAGAAATCCGAAAGCAGCGATAGGGATAGCTACTATATTATAAATAAATGCCCAGAATAGATTTTCTTTAATGGTCTTGTAGGTATGCTTACCCAAACCTAATGCAAGTGGCAGGTTCTTTAAACCGTGGTTCATGAGAACTACCTGTGCACTTTGCATGGCTATGTGTGATGCATCACTTAGTGAGATACCCACTGTTGCTTTTGCTAATGCGGGTGCATCGTTAATGCCATCACCAATCATGGCTGTAGGTTCATGTTTATTGAAATTGGCAATAGCTATTAATTTCTGCTCAGGTGTTTGTTCGGCCAACCATTCATCTATATGTAATTCCTGTGCTACCTGCTCACATTTTTCTTTTTTATCACCACTTAATAATATTGTTCTTATGCCTTTAGAGCGCAACATCTCAACCACTTGTTTTGCTTCTGGCCTGATTTCGTCTGCTACATCTATCCAGCCAATTATTTCATCGTTTTTTGTGATATAAACATTGTGTGAATGGTCGTGACTAATTTTAGATATGGCTTTAAAGGATACCGCAGAATAGGTATTGCCAGATTTATCCGATGCAATCATTCCTAATCCTTTCTGTTCTTCAATTTTTGACCAACGCAGATCATCTTTTATTTTCCATTCTTTACTGATGCATTTTGCAATGGGATGTGTGGAGAATTTTTCTAATGAATAAGCCACTCTTTTAAATTCTGCTATTCCAGTATCTGTTTTATCAGATGATTCAAATTTCCGAATGGTGAAATTTCCAGTAGTAAGTGTACCTGTTTTATCAAAAACAACCTGACGGATATCTTTAAATATTTCTAAACTTTTTGCATTTTTAAATAATATCCCATTTTTTGCAGCCCTTCCAAGTCCTACTGCAATTGCTGCAGGGGTTGCCAGTCCCATAGCGCAGGGACAAGAGATCACAAGAACAGCAATTCCTCTTAATAAACTTTCACTGAAACTATGTTGGCCTATAAAATAATTTCCCAATAAGGTGATGAGTGCGATACTTATAACTACTGGAACAAAAATGGCGCTTATTTTGTCGGCTAGTTGCTGAACTGGAGGCTTTTCTGTTTGCGCCTCTCTAACAAGTTTTAAGATATTTGATAAAACGGTATTTTCACCAACAGCAGTAATATATGCTTTGATGGAACCTTTCTCTACAGTACTTCCTCCAATTAAAAGGTCGTTCATTTTCTTTTCTATAGGAATGCTTTCCCCTGTAATGATCGCTTCATTAATGCTTGCTTCTCCCCATAAAATTTTGCAATCCATGGGTACTGGTTCCCCGGAATTGATCAAAACAAGATCTCCGACTTTTAAAGATTTACTTTCAACAGGAAAAATATGTTCCTGATGTTGGTCGTCATAAGCGATCATATTGGCCATTGACTTTTGTGAAACAGCCAATTCCTTCAAAGCTTTTTGTGTAGTTTCAACAGATTTGTCTTCTAACCAATTTCCGAGAAAAACCAACGTAATGATTGTGGAAGCTGTTTCATAAAATAAATAATGGGCCGCGTCGCCAATTAGCGTTCCGTATAAACTATATCCAAATGCAGCAACTGAACCAATCGCAATTAAAACGTTCATATTGGGTATGCCTTTCCATAAGCTATGAATAGCACTTCGTCCAAAAAAATCCATACCCACTAAAAAAACAGGAATGGTGAGTGCGAGTTGTACATATGGGTCCATCAAAAAATGGATATGTACCCCTGGAATCATGTGAAGCATTAAGGGTGCGGTAAAAATGATACAGAACGTGAACCTTTGTAAATGGTTCTTAAAAAACTTTTTAGGTTTTTTGGTATCAGAGATTTCCCCGGTTTCTACATGATATCCTAATCCTTCAATACCTTTTGCAAGTGCTGTTTTTGAAGTTTCTCCCACTATTTCAAAACTTACATCGCCTCCCATGAAATTCACTTTCACGTCTTGCATCCCTTTTTCTGTGAGATATTTATTTACGGTAAGTGCACAATTTGTGCAACTCATTCCTTCTACTTTCCAATTCACTTTTTCCATCTAAAGAAATTTAATGCAATTTTCTTTGCATAGGTAAGATGTAAAGGTACTACATGCAAGTACGGGGGGCTTTCGAAAGCGGGATAATATTTTTACATCATTGTGTCAAAAATGGAAGAAATATAGGCAGAGAGCGCATTTCAAATGGTTCTTTATATTTGTAGAATGGACGCAATATTTGAGTTGCCACAAATTAAAGCTGTAGCAAAAGCAGTTTGGAAAGAAGGGAAGGCCCAAAAGGTCTGGACATTTCATGCAAGTATGGGAACAGGGAAAACAAGTTTTATACATGCACTTTGTGAGGTTTTAGAAGTAAAAGATACTGTAAGTAGCCCTTCTTACGCGCTCATTAACGAATATGAAAGCGCCATAGTCGGAACGATTTACCATATGGATTGGTATCGATTAAAAGATGAAGAAGAAGCTATTCAAGCGGGAATTGAAGACGCCATCGATTCCGGTAATCTATGTTTGATAGAATGGCCTGAAAAAGCAGCGGGTCTATTACCGGATAAACCATTTGAAGTGTATATGGAAATTTTGAACGAAAAAATGCGCCGTTTATTTACTGAGCGCGAAGAAGAATAACCTGCTTAAAGCTTTTTATCACAAACAGGTATGGTTTAAAACGATTATTTTTATAGGGCTAAATGCATCATCTGATATTAATTAATAAAAAATGGCTACATCCAAACCTTCCATTAGTGCCTCTTTTCAGTTTGAAACTTTGGAGGAAACACTGGACATTAAACCACAGGGCGAAAAATTGTTTATTGGTATCCCAAGAGAAGTTGCTTTTCAAGAAAACAGAATTGCTTTAACGCCGGATGCGGTGGGTGTATTAGTAGCAAATGGGAACCATGTTCAAGTAGAGCACAAAGCAGGAGAGGGGAGTAATTATACAGATCAAGATTATGCCGAAGTAGGTGCGAAGATAGTTTACGATAAAGCTGAGATTTATAAATCTCCCATACTAGTAAAAAGTGCACCACCTGTAGAAGAAGATCTTCCTTTTCTACAAATGAATCAAACTATTATTTCCCCTATTCATTTATCGGCCTTAAAGAAACATCATATCGAAACAATGATGTCTAAGAGGATCACGGCATTGCGTTTTGAGAATTTCAAAGATGATAGCGGAACATATCCGATAGTGAGAAGCATGAGTGAAATCGCTGGAAGTGCTGTTATGTTAATTGCTGGTCAGTATCTCAGTAGTTTTAATAAAGGGAAAGGTGTACTACTTGGTGGAATCAGTGGTATACCACCTACTAAAGTTGTTATTGTAGGTGCTGGGATTGTGGGGGAGTTTGCTACAAGAAATGCATTGGCATTAGGAGCTTCAGTAAAAGTTTTCGATAATAATGTTACCCGGTTAAAACAACTTCAAAATAATTTGGGTCAGAGAATCTGGACCTCGGTGCTTGAACCTCGCATATTGTCTAAACAATTAAAGACCTGTGAAGTAGCAGTTGGGGCTCTTAGTAATGAATTCGGAAGAGCACCAGTTGTAGTGTCAGAGGAGATGGTTGCTGCAATGCGTCAGGGGAGTATCATTATTGATGTAGCCATAGATCGTGGAGGATGTTTTGAAACGAGTGAATTAACGAGCCATGAGAATCCAACATTTGTAAAGCATGGCGTAATACACTATTGCGTTCCAAATATCCCAAGCGGTTTTGCAAGAACTGCAAGTCAGGCCATCAGCAATATTCTCATGCCATTGATTTTGGAAATTAGTGATGAGGGTGGGTTAGAAGAAATGGTTTGGCATAATTTCAATCTTCGTGAGGGTATCTACCTTTTTAAAGGGGCACTAACAGATATATATATCAGTCAAAAATTCGATCTGAAATTCACTGATCTTAATTTATTGATTGCAAGTAGGAGATAATAAAATTTAATTTTTAAAGGATTTCTATGAGTGATGTTTATTCAGGTGTGAATAGCTTTTTAAATAATCAAAACTTACTAGGAGCAATTATTATTATAAGTTCCTTTAGTTATTATTTTTATCGGAAAAGTAAAATTCATTTTCGTATCCGCTCACATCGTAATAAAGACGGAATAGTTGTTTACAAAGCAGAACACAAAGTTTGGTTATTTGGGAAATGGGAATCAGATTATTTAGGAATACATTCTGTAGAACAAAAAGAAAAAAACAGAGCGCTATATATTCTGATGGGATGGCAGAAGAAAGAAGATCAGCCTCTGACTGAAGAAGAAGAAACTGGTAATTGCACCTATGAATATTATACTGTAGAAAAAGTAAGGGAGCTAGAAAAAAATGTATTGAAGAGGGTGGATGATGTGTGAAAAAGTAAAAAGTAAAAAGAAAAAAGTAAAAAGAAAAAGTAAAGCCCTATTCTTATGAATGGGGCTTTACTTTTTTTGAGGAAGAGTATTTATACAAATTTCGTAACTCCTGGTACTGCTACTGGATAATAGCCGTCTGGGCCTGGAACTATTGGTGGGGTTGCATCCCACGCGTATACTTTTGGATGGATGTCTATTCCTGAATTAATCGCCTTATCCCATGCAATCACCTGACCGCTGTAAGTTGCCATTCTACCTAGTATAGAGGTCATAGTACTATATGCTCCATTATCTGCATCCGCAAATTTATATTCACCTTTTACAATAGCAGCAAATAACTCATCGTGTTCTGTTTGATAAGGATTGTTTTCGCCTTTCATATCATATTGATAGATTGGATTTCCTTTTGCGTCAACAATCTTTCCTGCTCCACAGAAGATCTTTCCTTTGGTTCCCACTAAAAGTTCATCAACTTTACTGGATGTACCAGGGATATGTCGGCACTGACTATTGAGGATAGATCCATCTGCATATTGAAACTCTACAAAATGGTGGTCGAATATTTCACCGTTTTCCTTTCCTTTACGAACCTGTCTTCCGCCCATACCCTGTGCCTTAACAGGATAGCTTCCCTTGAACCAATTGATAACATCTATATTATGAATATGCTGTTCATTGATATGATCACCACAAAGCCAATTAAAATAATACCAATTGCGCATTTGATATTCCATTTCTGTTTGCCCCGCTTTACGTGGACGGACCCAAACTCCATCGTTATTCCACCAAGCTTGTGCTGAAGTGATATCTCCAATAAGGTCTTTACGTTTAAATAATTCGCGATAAGAATTTTGATAATGCCTTTGCAATCCTACCACCACATTTAATTTTTTCTGTTTGGCAATTTGAGCAGCTGCTAATACTCTTTGAATGCCCGCTGGATCAGTTGCAACTGGCTTCTCCATGAATACATGTTTGTTCTGCGCTATAGCTTCTTCAAAATGTATCGGACGAAAACCAGGAGGTGTTGTAAGGATTACCACATCAGCTGCTGCAATAGCGTGTTTATATCCGTCAAAGCCAGTAAATTTTCTGTCTTCCGGAACATCTATTTTCTTTTCTAATCCCTTGCCATCATTGGTAGCTTCTTCTTTTAGAGACTTCAAGCAAGTATCTAAATTGTCTCTAAAAGCATCCGCCATAGCAACCAATTTTACATTCTGTTTGCTTAACAAAGCTTGCATAGCAGCACCGGTGCCCCTGCCGCCACAACCAATCAGGGCAATTTTTATTTCATCTCCAGCTCCTGAAAAATAATTAGCTCTGGAAATGAAAGGTGCGGCAAGAAGTCCACCAGCAACTAGTGAACTATTTTTCACAAAATTTCTTCGTGAATCATGATGGAAAGAATCGTTCGACATAACTATTGTTTTAAATGTTTATAGACCAAGATAGTTTTTAAAAAAAGTATTTATTTCTTCTTGTGAAGGTGCCGTTTGTGGTCGCACTAAACGAAACCCTACATTTTTTGCTTCGGTAAGCCACCATTTACTTTTTGGGATTTGAGGATCTCTCCTGTTCCAGGAAGGTTCTGAGTGAAATCTTTTGGCAGACCTAAATGCTGTGCCAGATTCCATAAAGCTACCCCCGCGCAATGATTTAGGATACTTAGCACTATTAA
Source organism: Chitinophagaceae bacterium (assembly GCA_947371755.1). GTDB lineage: Bacteria > Bacteroidota > Bacteroidia > Chitinophagales > Chitinophagaceae > Sediminibacterium. Next base: position 20,496 of record CANBQT010000019.1, on the reverse strand, counting down.
CTTCGGTAACAGGATTCTTAGCATTCTCCTCTATCTTACTGTAGCGTTCTGGATCATAATGGTCGAGGGTCCATTCCATTAAATTACCTAAGATATCATAGAGGCCCCATGGATTTGGTTTTTTTTCACCCACTTTCTCGTATTTATCATCTCCAGAATCTAGGTCCCATGCATAGTCTTTCAGTTTACTTTTATCATCTCCAAAGAAATAAGCAGTAGTTGTACCAGCGCGGCAGGCATATTCCCATTCTGCTTCTGTAGGTAATCGATAAAAGACACCTGTTTTCTGATAGAGCCACCTGCAATACATTAATGCAGCTCTTTGGCTCATACTATTTGCAGGGTACCCTCCTTCTTTGCCCATACCCCATGTAAGGTCTACATATTGAGGACTTGGTCTTGTGATGGCATCTACATCTGAGTTCTGACTTGTTTGATCATCTTTCAAAAAAATATCAAACTGATCTCTTGTTACTTCAAATGCACCCATCCAAAAAGCATCCAACTGAATTTTTTTCTGAGGCCCTTCATCTGCATCTCTCTTGGCTTCTGATAATGGACTTCCCATTACAAAAGTTCCAGAAGGGATTGGTACCATTTTAAATTTTTGAGCACTACCAGTAATAGGCTGTTCATAAGACTTAAAATCGTTAACATTTGTCTGAGCAGATAGGCCAGTAACGATTGCAATCAAAGGAAGAAAAAAAGCAGTTTTCAACGAAAAAAATTTATCAATCAAGTTAAGTATAAAATTGACTTCTTACAATATCTTTTGAGAATATATCTTTATTTATTTTTTCCAAAAGTTTTTAAAACCAGGGGTTTGATAAGTAGTTATTTTTCCATTTTCAATACTGCTAATAAATAATTCTGCCTGTTGCTGACGACAAATCTTTTTTGCCTCCCGAATGGATACTATACTGCAGGCAGTAGCTAACCAGTCGGCAGTTGTTCCATCTTTTGCAATCACTGTAACATTCCTCTGAAAACTAACACCATAGCCTGTTCTAGGGTCGATAATATGGGAATATTTTTTTCCGTTATGTTCTATATATTGATAAGCATCTCCTGAAGTGGCAACTGAATAATTTGATAATGAAAGTTTTTTCTTCATGAGGTCATCTGTGGTTTCTGGAATATTCACCCCAACTAACCAACCATCAATGCCAAGTGGGGTATTACTCATGGAGATATCCCCGCCTGCGTCTGCCAAAGCAACATCTATTCCGTTTTCCCTCAAATAATCAATCACTTTTTGTGCAATATAACCTTTTGCAATCCCCCCCAGATCCAGCTTCATACCCTTTTTGGGAATTAAAATTTGATGATTCGGAATGTCCCAATGAATCTTATCAAATCCCACTGCATCTAAAGTTTCATTTATGGTTAACGAATCAGGAAACAAATGTTTTTTTCTTTTAATTCTCCATAATGAACTTAAAGGGCCAATACTGATATCAAAAGCATGAAAACTATTTTCAAAAGCTCGCTTAGATTGCAGCAGTATATCCCAAAGCGCGGGTGAACAGAATTGAAACCCATTTCCCGCGTGTAAACTTAATTTGCTCAGTTCACTGGTACTGTCGTAGTCGCTATAAATATGACTGAATGAATCAATCAGAGCAAAACTAGCATTTGCCAGATTCTTTGCTTTCGTACTATCCTCAGAAACTAGTATAAGATTAAAAGGAGAACCCATTTTATTTTGAACAAAATGGAATTTTTGGGTCTGACCAAATAAAGTTGACCCAGAAAGGACACAAAAAAATATCAAAATATAATTAGTACGCAAGGGATAGTTTTAAAATCTATTGGTTAAATTTAATGACTAATTATTTAAATATGGAACGTAGAAAATTCATGCAACAAAGTTTATTGGTTGGCGGTTCAATCATTACTGCTTCAAATGTGATGGCGTCGAATAAGCCATCTGATAGGTGGGAGGACAATACAGCTTTCCACTGTAAATATGCCATACATGATGGTATGTTTAATAATTTGGCAGGAAGAGATTTTATAGAACAAATAAAATTTGCCCATAGTGTAGGGTTTCGGGCGATGGAAGATAATGGGATGATGGATCGTACGCCTGCTGAACAACAAAAAATTGGAGACACAATGGCAAAGCTTGGAATGGACATGGGTGTATTTGTAATCAATTATGATAATTGGCCCTTGAGTGTTTCCATGACTAGCGGAGATAAAACCTGGCGGGAGAAATTTGTATCACGTTGTAAAATGGCTGTTGAAGTGGCCAAACGTACCAATACAAAATATATGACCGTTGTTCCTGGAAATTATGATCATAGTAAATCTCTTGATTTTCAATTGGCAAACGTTATTGACACCTTGAGAATGGGTACCGATATTTTAGAAAAAGCAAACCTGGTGATGGTTTTAGAGCCATTGAGTGATACTCCTGAATTATTTTTAAGACGTTCTGATCAAAGCTATGCCCTGTGCAAAGCGATTAATAGTCCGGCTTGCAAAATTTTATTCGATATGTATCATATGCAACGTAATCAGGGCGATATGATTCCTAATATTGATAAGGCCTGGGATGAAATTGGATACTTTCAAATTGGAGATAACCCTGGAAGAAACGAACCAGGTACAGGTGAGATCAATTACAAAAACATTTTTAAACACATTCATGCCAAAGGCTATAAAGGTGTGTTAGGTATGGAGCATGGAATTGCTGGTCAGGGTAGAGAAGGCGAGATAGCTTTGATCAAAGCATATCGCGAAGCTGATTCATTCATGTAAAAAAAAGAGCCCCAATTTTTTGGGGCTCTTTTTTTATTTAATAGCTTTTCTTAAATAGGACCATTGCTTTAAACAATCTCTTGCTTCTATCGCTGGATACCCCAATACCTTTTTACCATCTTCTACATCGTTGATTACTCCAGACATACCGCCAATTAGTACACCATTGCCGACTGTTACATGATCTGACACGCAAACACCCCCACCAATAATTACTCCGTCTCCAATAGTTACAGAACCTGCTAATCCACTGCTTCCTGCCATTAAACAGGATCTTCCTGTTTTACTGTTATGTCCGATTTGTACAAGGTTATCCAATTTAGTGCCGTCTCCAATAATGGTTGAACTAAATTTTGCACGATCAATACAGGTACTAGAACCTACTTCTACATAATTACCTAAAACCACATTACCAATATGAGGGATCTTTACTAATCCACGGCCATCAGCACTTGGTCTGAATCCAAATCCATCAGCGCCGATTGTTGCATTAGGGTGAATGATACAATGATGACCAACGATACATCTTTCTCTTACAACAGTACCAGACCAAATGGTAGTATGATCTCCAATTTTGGTCTGGTCTAATATGGTAGTATTTGGATAAAGTGTTACTTCATTCCCAATAATTACACCAGCACCAATATAGCAACCAGCGCCAATTCTGGTTTTGATCCCAATTGTTGCAGTAGAGTGAATCACAGCAGTCGGATGAATTTCCTGATCAAAGATTGGAGCATCCGCGACAAACATTTCTAATAATTGAGCCATTGCCAGGTCGGCATTCTTCACTTTAATCAACGCTCTATTTTCTCCTGGTTCTAATTCAAATTCCTGGTTAATGATGGCAGCGCAAGCTTTTGAACTTTCCCAGAACTTCAAATATTTTTTATGACCAATGAAACTGATTTGACTTGTAGATGCCATTTCTAATTGTTCCGGTCCGGTAATAGATTCTGAAGTATTTCCGATGATAGTTCCTTGTAAAATGGAATTGATTTCCTGTATGCTAAAAGATTTCATGGTAAGCAATATTATGAGTAAATCGATATCATTTTTAAAGCTAATGATTAATCAGCTTCACATATATTTTTAATTTCTTCCAATATCGGGTTCCATCCTTGTCCATCGTTCCAAGATTCCTTATACCTTCTTTCACCCTCTGCTACTTTATTATAATCGCCTTGGGTAACAGTTAGAGTAGTTTGATTATTTTTTCGCGTTAAATGGTAAGTCACATTTAAATAATTCTCTGGAATATCTGGTATACTTGAATTAGGATCGAATACAGTATAGACCAATAATTGATTTGGAACGAGATCTAAAATTTTACCTTTTACAAATACCATATCCAGGCCCTGATATTGACCTTTCCATAAAAGTTCAGAGCCAATTTCCCAATCTGACAATGCCTCACATCCAAACATATAAGCCTTTGTGATCTCTGGGTTTGTTAAAGCATCCCATACTGTTGAGATGGGAGCAGTAATATCAATAGTGTTGACAATGTTTAATTCAGATGACATTTTAATTTATTGAATTGTTTTCTAATATGGTTCTGAATGTAAGATTTATTCTTGACTGAAATATTTTTTTGGAAGGAGGTAATCTATGTAACCAGTAAGTTTGAGTCTGATGTTTCATCACCAATAAACTTCCATGTTCGAGTAAAACTGAAATGGTGTCTTTAGTCTCTTTGTGTTTGAAAGAGAATTTACGTTCGGCTCCAAAACTAAGGGATCCAATTGCTCCGTTTTTTTTAAGATCTTTTTCGGCATCACTATGCCAGGCCATTCCTTCATCACCATTGTGGTAGAGATTTAATAAGCAGGAATTATATTTTTCACCTGATATTTGTTCAACAATCTTTTTTAGATCCAGCAATTCTTTAGTCCAGGGAAGTGCTTTTTTGGTGGTATTTGAATAGGCATACTCATAAGGGAGATCTCCATACCAGGCTACCTTTCTTTTTGTTATATATTTTTTTCCATAAATAATTGCCTCATCATTTTTCCATTCAATATTTTCAAGCAGCATTTTAAGGTAAAAATTTGCATCTTCACTTTTGATGATTTTTCCATAATAATGAACGGTTCCATCCTGGGGCAAAAGATTATGTGCACTATCAAAATCATTATCGAATAAATTCATTTACACGCCAAATTGTCTAAGGTGATGATCTGTATGTTTGTATATACCAATTCCCCAGTCTTCTGCTTTAAGTTTGCCAAAAAAAGGATGGGGGTGAGTGGTGCATTTTTCTATTCCTCCGTCTGAAAACGCTTTCATTAAAGTTTTAAGATTTTCTTTTTCTTTTTCAAAGTCAGAGGCATCTGCTCTCACCAACTCAGCAGCTGTGGGTGTGTTTTTATTAAAGGGCTTATCACTTGTGTAAAACGATTTTAAAAATCCACCAATTAATTTGCCCATAAATACTCGGTCTATATTAAGCCTGCCTGAGGCCATATCCATGCCTGCAGCAGCATGTGCTAACATCTGAGTTACGTTCATTTTACCCCAAAGTGCTTTGCTGTCATGACTTAATTGATCAATTCGATTCAATAATTCCTCACAAACAGTTTTTTCGTATAAACTTTTCATAAGTGGCAAATGGTATTAAATTTATTTTGAAGTCTTTCTGTTTTTAACTGTGGCCTGTATCATTTTTTTTAAAATAGGTATTTTCACGTCCTCTAGTTTTTTTATGTTGATACATCCTTTTTCTGTTTTATGCTTACCCAATTCAGCTAGTAATTTTTCTCTTTCTTCTGCCTGAAGTGAAACATAAAAAACAAGCCCCGAAGCACGTGGTGAAAAAGCCACTATAGGCATATCACCTTCTCTGCCACTATCATAAACATAATGATAAGAACCAAAACCAATAATGGAAGGCCCCCACATTTTTGCTTCAAAGCCTGTAGTTGATTGCATTAATTCAATTACTGCAAGACTATCGGATTTTTTTACTGGATCTTTTACTGTGTTTACAAAATCTTTTACACTTGCAATGGTTTCTGTTGTTTTGTTTTTTGCCATTTGAAAGTTTATTTTTTACTGGTTAATATTTTTTCGGCATAAAATGCAGTTGGAATGTAGGCAAGAACTAGATCCACTACTATAAACCAAATAGGTGAATTGGGTAACTCAAAAAAATTAGTAATTCCACCCGCAAGAAAAATAATACCAATTAATAATGCGAAAAATTTAGTTTGATTCTTGGCAATTTTAACAGCCAGCATTGCACCAACAAATGTACCTAGAGCATGGGCTAAAAAAGGCATTAGGAAATGTTTAGGTTCATAAAGTGGTAAATTTGCCTTTATACTTTCCATACTGGTTACATCAACCCCTTTTGGTGCTGGAATTAAGTAACCACCTAGAATTATAATCCCAATATTTAAAAATCCCCCAATTATAATTCCTATTAAAATTGCTAATGGATATCTAATGATTGGTTTCATTTTATTGATTTTTAGATTTAATGATTTCAGTTTACGCCATCCACTTCATGAACAAATTGAATAACTCCATTCATAAATACTTTTTGATCATCCCACATTGATAAATGACTTCCATTTGGACAATAAAGATATTTTCCTTTCTGTACCATTTTGCTTTGTTCCTCCATTGCTTTAGGATCCATAGTATCGTGTTTTGCACCAATCATTAATGTTGGAATGGCAATTTCTTTAAGACGATTTTTAATATCCCATTTTTCCAATCTGCCACTAATGCCAAATTCACTGGGTCCCTGCATCATGGTATATATTTCTTCGTTAGCATGTTTAAAAGAGCGATTTACTGCATCTGGCCATTCTTGGAGGCGGCATAAATGTTCATGATAAAAATTAGGCATGAGCAGTTCCATGTATCTAGGGTTTTTGAAATCCTTTATAGCTTCTAGTGCTCTTATTTCAGTAAGTACCTCTGGTTTCATTTGTTTCGCTAAAACTTCATCTGCATATTTTGCATATTCTGTGGCACTAGCTACCATATTGGCTACCAGTAATGCTTTCATGTTCTTCTGGTATTTGAGCGCATATTCCATGGCGAGAATACCACCCCAGGAATTTCCAAGTACATAAAAATTACTACTATCTGCATGAATGGCTTTACGAACCTGTTCTACTTCTTCAACAAATCGTTCAGTAGTCCATAAACTACTATCCTTTGGTTGATCGCTATAATATGAACCTAACTGATCGTACTCATAAAATTCAAATCCTTCTTTTTGGAAAAAAGTTTCAAAACATTCCATGTATTCATGGGTCATAGCAGGGCCTCCATGTAATAAAAGTATTTTGATTGTAGGATTGGTTCCGAAACGTTTGGTCCACACTTTAAAATTTCCAACAGGGGTTTGAATTGGAATTAATTTTACACCACCAGATTCTATGGAATCACCATAATTGAAATAAGAGTGAGTGCTAGAAATTTCTTTAGTCTTGTTTTGAGAACAAGAAAATAGTAGCAAAGCAATGAATGAAAAGTAAATTAAGCGCATGGGATTGATTTAATGTATCCCCAAGATGCTAATTTTTAAGCGAACCTCATAATTAAATTTTATTTAAAGGGACTAAATCCTTTACCATATAAATAGCTGTATCGAATGGATTAAAACGATAGGGTTCAGTTATAATAAATCCAGCTTCCTCGTACAATGTAATTGCTGCTTTCATTTCGGGAAGTGTGTCCAGTAATAACTGCTCATATCCCAGTTCGGTAGCCAAATGGATGGCTTTGTTCAATAACTTTTGTCCTATTTTCCGACCTCTGTATTCAGGTTTAGTATACATTCTTTTTAGCTCTGCCTTGTGAGGTTCAAATTTCCGAATGCCAACAGCTGCAACGGCAATGGTATGGGCATATGCTACAATTAAGGCTCCGGTAGGTGCATTATATTGTTGATCCAATTGATTTAGTTCTTCCGTAAACCCCTGAAAGCAAAGATTAAAATTTAAGGAAGCAGCATATTCTTCAAAAAGCTTTCTCCCTTCTGCAAATTGTTCTGATGTTTTTGCAATTACAAAAGCAACCTCCATAAACAGTTATTTTTTAAACTTACCATAAATGGGTTGGCCTGGATATGTATTGTTCAGAATCTTTCCATTTTTTAAAACTATTTTACCATTCACCAAAACGTATTCCATTCCTTCAGAAAAGGCCAGACCTTTTTCAAAACTGGCTTTGTCTGTGATGGTACTTATATTGAAAATGCTGATATCTGCATCAGCTCCAACTTGCATTCGCCCTTTATGATGCATCGATGGTGCAATACTTTCTAATCTTTTAGCTGGTAAATAACTCATTTTCCCAATTGCAGTCATTAGGTCAATTACCTTTTCTTCCCGTACATATTTCCCTAATACTCTAGAAAATGTACCTGCTGTTCGTGGATGTGCCATTGCTGCATAAGGCATGCCATCTGAAGCAATCATGATTTTTGGATTTGCGAGTCCTGTTTTAATCCATTCGGGCTTCATCATATGCATAATTGCTACGCCTCCTGATTTTCGATAAGTATCAAAGGTTTCTTTTGTTAATCTTTCACCAGTGGCAACCCATTGTAAATCACCATAATTCATGCCCAGTCTTTCCTGCCATCCTTCATTAAAAATGGCACTTTGCAAAAGTGTTGATGCAGCAGTATAGGGATACATTTCTGTACTGATATCAAACCCTTTTTTATTCGCCCTTTCAATCATATCCAGTGCCAATTGAATTTTACTGAGCGACATGCTATTGATATGAACTATATGTAAAGAAGCTCCTGTAAGCATTGCATCTGCCATTGCTTCTTGGATACCTATGATACTTGCTTCTCTAACATGAGAAAAGATCAATGCTTTTTTTTCTGCTGCCAGCTGATAAACCTGCAACATTTCTCCTGGGTTATTTTTGGGTAAATATCCAATTGGAACTCCAATGCCTATTCCTCCTTCAGACAAGGATTGGCTTATATTAGAAAGCATTTTTGTTGTTTCATCAGTAGTTAAAGTATCTGTATAAGAAGCTCCAATTGTATTGAATAAATTTTCTAAACTAGATTCAGAATGTAGGGATGACTGATAGAATTGCGCAAGCTTGTCTTTATATTTTTCCATTGCCCTGAACCTTTCAAATGGCCAGCATACACTAGCACCATAGTTGATCAAAGCTTTTGATTCTCTTGATGCATACCAGTTCTTTAAAAATTCGATACCCCATTCTAATTCCAGAGTGGTGGTTAATCCATCGTGTAATTGAAATTCTTGTTCTTTGTTAGATCTGCCGTGTACATGCATGTCTATAAATCCTGGCGCAACTACTAATCCACTTACATCAATGATTTCTTTTCCTTTTAATGGTTGTGTAGAGATTGCAGCTATATGATGTTGAAGGATTCCTACATTCCTAATGGCATCTAATTTTGTTTCAGGATCTATAACCCTGCCTCCGTTTAAAACAATATCATAAACAATGGGTGACTGAGCATGTAAAATAGTTTGAAAACTAATGGACAAAATAGTTACTACGAGAAATGTCGAAAGTACTTTTTTCATTGATTATTTTTTGAATGATTAGTCTCTATAATTTAAAGCAGGTTTCCTGTCTCCCAACAAAGCTTTATACTGATAATCGCCTATTGAAATTTTAAATTCTTCTTTCGCCTTAATAATCAAAGTGGGATCCATAAACAAATCGATTGCTGTATATGCAAGAGCCTTTGAAGCTAATGCAGTTGCTCTGATTGCCATGTCCTTGCCTCCACAAGCAGCTGCCTGCCAGCTATGAGCAGGGGTGCCCGGAACCCAGGTGGCTGTTGTAAGCCCTACTGTTGGTACAACATAACTGACGTCACCAACATCTGTAGAACCTTGATTTTTTTCTGTTTCAAGAGGCTTAATATGAGATGCAGAATCTAATGACGGAATCTTACCAGTAAAGGTGGATTGTAATTGTTTGCCAAATATCAATTCTTCAGGAGTATAAGTAAGACCACCTACTTTTTCTAAATTGGCTTGCATATTCAAGGCAAGTGTTTTATTGATCAACAGATCATGGGTGCCATCGATTACTTCATAATCCATTTTGGTTTCAGTGCCGATAGCAGCACCTTCAGCGGTTTTTACTACACGCTCAAAAATACTTTCAACCAATGACCTTTCAGGGTTCCTTACGTAGTAAAAAACTTCAGCAAAATCTGGAACTACATTTGGTGCTTTCCCTCCATTGGTGATTACATAATGTATTCTAGTTTCTTGTGGAATATGTTCACGCATCATATTTACCATATAATCCATTCCTTCTACAGCATCCAAAGCCGAACGACCTCTTTCCGGACTAGCAGATGCATGTGCAGACAATCCATGAAATCTGAACTTTGCAGATTTATAGGCTAAAGCACTTGAAAAGGTTACAGCATTTCGAGAACTTGGATGCCAGTGAAGTGCCACATCAACATCCTTAAATAAGCCTTCGCGCACCATATATACTTTGCCGCCACCACCTTCTTCAGCAGGGCTTCCAAAGACTTTAATAGTCCCTTTTATTTTCCCTTCTTTTAATAAAGCTTTAATAGCAATTGAAGAAGCAACAGATCCAGCACCAAATAAATGATGACCGCAGGCATGACCATTCATTTTATTGGTGATGGGCGATTTTGAAGAAGAACTATCTTGAGATAAACCTGGTAAGGCATCAAACTCGGCTAGTATTGCAATTACAGGTTTCCCGGAACCATATGTTGCCACAAAAGCAGTAGGCATACCTGCAACACCTGCTTCTACTGTAAAACCATTCTCCAGAAGAGTGCTTTGTAATAGGGTTGAGCTCTTGTTTTCCCTAAAACCGGATTCTGCATAATTCCAGATATCCAGAGCTACTTTTTTATATGATTCATAGTTTGATTGAATATTAAAAGCAGCTTCATCTTTCATGAGTGAAGTTGGGTTAGGTATAGTTTTCTTTTGAGCAACACTTGTAAAAGACAGGGTAATAAGTAGTATAAAAGCGGTGATTAATTTCATTATGAATATTTATTTGACTATTTATTTTTTAAAATTTTAGATAATACTCTTTTGGCATTTTCTCCCATGATCTTACCCGTTTCAACCTGTGAGAAACCTTTCGTTTGTAATGCTTCAGCAAGTTTTGGGAATTCGCTATACTTACTCAGTACAGGTTTAAAGTTAGCATCCATATCAGTTCCAATTCCAACATGATTAATTCCAATTACATCAATCAGTCGTTTAATATTATCAACATATTCATCGAAACTTTTATTAAAACCGGATGGCCATGCGCCAACTACTCCACCAGTATCAGCAATGAGTTTGGCATGTTCTTTAGAAATAGCCCGTTTGGCAATGGGTCTGTCGGCTTCCATTTCTAACATACTATGGGAAAGAATGATGGGAGCATTTGTTATACGTGCTACATCTTTTGTGGTTTGATAAGATGCATGAGCTAAATCAATAGCCATCCCTAAATCATTCATTTTTTTTACCAGCTCTTTACCAAAAGAGGATAATCCATTAAAACTAGCGTCAACAGTTTGAAGATCACCTACTTCATTTGGCGCATAATGTACCAATTGAATCGAACGAACACCATCTTGATATACTTCCTCTAAATTATTAAAACTGCCTTCTAAAAAATCGCCTCCTTCTACAGCTATATAGCCAATTGTTTTCTTATTAGAAGTTTTCAAATCTTTCGCACTGGTTGAGAATTGAATATCAACCGTATTGAATAAATTTTTGAGTTGGGTAACCTGTTTCTTATACATTGCCCAGCCTTCCCCTGAGGCATATTTGCCTGTTACGGCTATGCCTGTTGCTGTAGGTTTTAATAGTCCAGCATCAGCTACAATCGCATAAAAAGCACCAGTAAGACGGCCTTCACCCATATTAGCTACAAGCTTTGTAATGTAAGCATCGGCATTATCTCCAAAATTTTTCTTGGCAAAGTTCCATCCCGGGTGGCTATGCAAATCAAAATAGACTTGGTTGTTGTTAGTACGATTAAATTCAGCAAAAGAATTCAAATTTAAAAACGGACTAACTGCAGCAATTGTCATTGCTGATCTTAAAAACTCCTTTCTTGATTGCATGTGTTTTATTGATAAATTATTTGATCATAGGGAGATATTTCTCATGGTTATCTATAATTACCCAGATCTCGATGGCGAATAAAACAAGTACAATTGGCAAACCTTTTGGATCTGCAATTAAATGAGTTAAGAATACACCAAAAAGAATTGGCAGGATCATTATGGCTGCCAAGGGTCTGAATCTTTTGATAATAAAAAGGATTCCTCCAATAATTTCTACAATACCAATAAGTGGAATAAGCCAAGTGATATTAGCCATGGCTTCATTTAGCTTCAACATTTTTTCTGGAAGATCAGTTGGGGTTGGTATCAAATGAAAAATCTTCGAAGCTCCGGAGAAAATAAAGAGAAGACCAAAAATAAGTGACAGTACAAATTGTATTTTATTTTTCATAGTGGGGTATGTTTTTATGAAGATAAATTTATTTTTTCATTTTTTTACCCCAGTTTCTTCATTTAAACAATGATACCTAATCCATTATGGTAGGGATAATTATAAGCTTTCTTACCTGTGTTTTTTGCTATATCATACACCGCTCTTTTTACAGAAGGAAAACTTTCACTATCATGGAAAATACAACACTTGCTATGCCGTGCTGCCCAGAAACCACATTCATATGTTTCTTTATAATTATGTACTATGTCAACATGGGCAAAATCGTATTGATTATTATCTTGTTTTATCCAATCCCTGTAATCAGACTTAAACAATTCTATATTTGAAAATGATTCAAGGGATTTTTTTGTTTTTTCAAAATGATCTCCTTTGTGCTCGGTATGCTGATCACCTATGAAAATATCCACTCCTTTTACATTTTTAAAATAATTGGAAAAGACAACTGAAGAAAATCCAAACTCCACGCCAAACTCAATACAGGATTCTCTGCCAATATTAAATTGAATCAATATGTCTTCTATGATTTGTTCCAAACCCTTCCAGGCTGTTGGGATCTCAATCATTTTTTCTGGAACAGTTTTTTTCTGAGGCACGTACAATTCCAGAGGATATAATTTACGTGCTATAAATTTTTTCAAGCTTGACATATCTAAAATATTAATGTGGCCTCAACAAAACATATTGTCAAGTTTTAAATATAAGTATAATTTAACTATTAATTAATCTCTCAATGAATTTTGAATGATGGGGTGAAAAACGGTTAAAACCTTTTTCATTTTTGTAAAAGATGCAATGTCATTGAGATAACTTTATTATGCTCATTTGAATAGGCACCCCAAACTGATTTGCACCAGTTTTGAATCATTTCATCTCTCTGAAATCCTTCTGGTGTTATTAAAACATCTGCAACAGTAATTTGACCTCTATTTTCAGGCAAAGTTATTTTATCAAATACTTTAGTTTTTTTTGACATTTCTATATGTGCTAATTGAACTTGTCTACCTGTATAGTTTTGAACCAGATGTAAATAAAGCCCGGCAAGCGCATACACTAAAGCGATAGGTTTTGTTTGATCATCTGCTGTCTGGGCAGTATAAGCATCAACTATATGTTGGTGAATAAAATCGTTGCTTTTGTGAGTTAATGTGTAAATTGATAAATCGAGATATGTTTGATTAAAATCCATCAGAATTTTTAATGATTACTTTTACCCAAAATTGTTAAACCTCTTTCGTTCACATTAAGCTCGGTAAAATTTAAAACAGAAGCCAAGGTTTCAAACCATTTTTCTTTACTTTCTATAGAAACAGGTTCAGTATCTGCTGATACCATTCTTGAAGCAATGGTTGTGTTATAGATCTCAACCATTATAGGGAAGTCTGAATAAGCAGCATCTCTATATTTTAATTCAATCATGGGCGAAACAATTATTTGATCTTTTTTTGAATCTGCCAATAATGGCCAAAAGGGTCTTTGATAGTTCCCTGACGGTAACCGTAATCGTAATCTTCAGCAGGACTTATTTCTATTGCACCCGCATTTACTGCTTGTGTCATAACTGCATCAACATCTCTTACAAATAAACCGATGCAACAGGTGCATCCTTTGTTTGTATCGGGCGAAAAAAAATGAGGCGAAGTTATTTCATGAACATGAAATATGGCACCGTTAATACTTAGCTCTGCCACATGAATAGATCCATCATCATTTGTAAAGCATAAATTCTCAGTGGCCCCATATGCGTTTTTATAAAAGGAGATGTCTTTTACTCCATTATTGATATAAAGTTCTGGAGCAAAAAAAGGCATATCTACATTTTCAATCATATAAATTGTTTATGAAAATTCAACTATTTATAGAATAACATAATTCTACTATTCCATTTTTATAAGAAGTTACATCTTTCAGATGTAGAGCTTGTTCAATTCCAATACTATCAAAAAATGGAACACCGTCTCCTAAAATTATTGGAATGATGGATATTCTGATTTCATTAGCTAATTTCAGTCGTAAGAATTCTTTGGCTAATAATGCACCACCAGCCAGCCATACATTTTTGTACTTGGGATTTAATACTTCATTTACAAGTTTTGTTAAATCACCCGCATAAAATTCAATGTTCTTTCTTTCCTTTGGCAATTTTCGATTGGTAATTACAATTGTCTTTGTATCTCCATATGCCCATCCATAAGACTTGGAAAGTTCTAAAGCATGTTCATATGTTTTAGAACCCATGATATAGCAATCAATGGTTTTAAGAAACTCTATTGGATCTTGGCCTATAACACCTTGCTCATAGTTACTTGAAGTTTCAAACCATGATACACTATTGTCTTTTTTTGCTATATAGCCATCAAGACTAGCTACCATGTGGATTGTTACTTTAAAGGAATTGTTGTTCATGGGTTTTTAATCGATAAGGTTGTTAGTTTTCAAGCGGGAATAGACAGTTTTTATCTGCTCCGTGCATAATGAGCCATTTAGTTATTCAATAAAATAAACCTTGGCAATTTTGTTATTCTGTATTTGGAAAATTGTGGTCGATTCAATTTTTGTATTTCCCATTCCTGAAATTATTTCTTTATCAATGATAATATTTCCTTGAATAAGTCGCTCTTTAATGTCGCAATGTAATTCGGGGAAGCTTAAGAACATTTCCCTATAAGTTTTCTGCATATTTTCTTTCCCTTTAGATATAAGTTTATCGGGGAATAAATATATTTCTACATCTTCAGAATATGGTTCCAAAAATGCATTTAAATTCCTTGCATTATAACCAATTACCTGTTTTTGTACCAAGGCTAACGGCGTTACTATTTTTGATGTATCTGATAGGAGGTTTTTGCCGACAGAAATATCATTTCTGGAAGTTTGACAGTATGATGCTCGATTTGTTAAAATACTAAAAAGTATAACGACTAATATGTTTTTCATAATTCAAAATCAGTATTATATTTTAAAATTGAATTTAATAAAACTCTACAACACCAGTTTTTAAATTGTAATCTGTTACATTATTTTTTAAATTTAAAATTCTTTCTCCCTAAAGATTCAGATTATCTAATCTTTGAAATTTCAGATTTGTCTAGAAATATGATTTTCCCTTTTGCCTTTCCTGTATTTACCATTTCATCAGCACCTGCAGAAGCGCCTCCGATTCTTAACACAGCATCACAATGGTCGATTAGTTTTACTGCAATCGGGTGAAAGATCTCGTTAAAGATCTCGTCTCCCACTTGTTTTGAACCTGCTGCCTCAATTAATGGCAATGCAAACCATTCTCCCATAACGGGCATGTGTCCCATTCTATATAGTTCCAGAGCAGTATCTGTCATTGCCTTAACATTGGCTTCAATCAATTCTGGAATATCATTAGTGCCTGAACGATATGGACCAGCTACCAAAATAAGTAATGGATTGTTTGATTCACTTTTCATTTCTTTTTCGATATTTTCTTTTTTAAATTTTATTTTAATCAGTCCATAAATTGCCTACTGAATAGGTTTTAGCCTGTCCACTAATAAGAACCCGATCGCCTTTTTCTTCACAAAAAAGTTTCCCTTCTCTTTCTGAAACTTGCAATGCGATCATTTCCTTTTTTTGAAGCTTTTCTGCCCAAAACGGAATTAAAGAACAATGGGCAGAGCCAGTAACAGGGTCTTCTAATATGGATGTTTGTGGTGTAAAGAATCGGGATACAAAATCACAGTTATCACCAATAGCCGTGATAATAACTCCACCGGGAGCCAGGTTAATCTGATCAAATAATGACCTATTAATTTGAAGATTTCTGATTTGAGTTTCATTATCAAAGACTAACACATAATCCCTTGATTTTAAAATTTCATTCGGTTTGATGCTCAAGGAATTTGCAATAGTCTCTGGTAAGTTTGCGGGAATGGGCATTCTTGAGGGGAAGTCCATTTTGTATAGATTGTTTTCAGCCAATACAGTTAAGTCGCCACTCAAAGTTTCAAAAACGAATGTATTTTTCTTATAGTTAAGAATTGTTTTTAAACAATGTGTTGTAGCGAGAGTAGCATGGCCGCAAAGATCCATTTCTATTTCAGGGGTAAACCAGCGCAAATGTATTTTATCACCTTTGTCAACAAAAAACGCAGTTTCAGCCACAGCATTTTCTTTGGCAATTTGCAATAAAATTTCGTCGCTAAGCCAACTATCCAATGGAACAACACAAGCTGGATTCCCCCCGAAAGTTTTATTGGTAAATGCATCTACCTGATAAAGGTTCAACTTCATAATTTTAATCTTTTGTAAGAATCAGTAATTTTTCTTGACAATTGTAAAAAGGATATTCAATATATTTTAGTTCTCACCAACAAGCATTTCTTTCATAGTTGTATTATCCTTTAAACTTAAAATAAACAAGTACACTGATACGAATGGAATTCCGCCAACCAAAGTAAATAAACCCAACCCGATGCCTGTTGCAGAAAACTTATTCCTCCATGCAATCCATAATCCAGTAAATATCAGAAAAAAGGAAAAATCCACATTGAATTGTCCCGCCCAAGTCATGGACTTTATATCATCAATAAAGGGAGAGAAAAAACTCCACCCGTGTGTATTCCCTACTTGAAAAGTGTAGGCTAAAACAGTTGCAAACACAGCGATTAAAAAAAATCTAAATGTTTTCATAATAGTTTTAAATTTATTTTATTTAAGAAATTCTTCAATTCTCTTTAAATACAAACCTGGCATTTCTGTTGAAATAGCATGTCCGGAATTTGGAATCACATGTAATTTATAATTTTTAAAGATCTCGACATATTCTTTTGTATATTACCTATCAGAGTTTTATAAAAAAATCATGAACCCTACACTTTCAAAAATAAGAATATACCCTATCAAATCACTTGATCCGATTGAACTTAGTTCTGTGAAAATCGGTAAACGATCTTTATTAGGTGATAGGAAATTCGCAATGCTTAATCAGTTTGGAAGTTTCATTAATGGAAAAGCTACTGGATTGGTAAACCAATTACAGACAAGTTTTGATGATCAAATAGAGTATGTGACTTTTAATAAAAGAGGTAGCGACGAAAAAGCAATATTTAATTTAAATACAGAAACGGATAAAATCGAATCTTTTCTTTCTCTTTTTTTCAATAATAAAGTCAGTTTTGTTAAAAATGAAGATGGCCGTTTGATGGATATCCCTGATGAAAGTTCGGTAACAGTGGTAGCATATGAAACATTGCAACATTTGGCGGTTCAACTTGTTGATTCAGAAGACACTTTACGATTAAGATTCCGGGCTAACTTAGAAATTTCGAATGTTCCAATATATTGGGAGGAAAGACTGGCAAATGAAGATTCACAAATTGGGGTACCTTTTCTAGTTGGAGATGTGAAGATGATTGGTAAAAATTTACGTGCGCGATGCAATGTACCACCCCGAAACCCACTTACAGGTGAAACAGACAAGACTTTTATTAAAAGATTGATTGATTCAAGAAAAAAGAATATTCCTACCTGGAGCCATGTACAAAAACTGGAATCACTTTATCATCTTTCAGTTGATATATTTATCCCTGATAGTGAAATTGGTAAGCAAATAAAGATTGGCGATGTAGTAGAACTGATCAATCAAGAAGAATCTTAAGTTGCTATATTCTTTTAACAGATTTTTCTTATCCATTTTATCTATTAGATTTTTCCATTATTATTTTGAATGTTAGTCAAGTTTTATTTGACATTGTCTATAATTAAAACCCAATCATTTCCAAAACCCTTTGTTGGTGTTTCAAAATCCATTGATCCCTTATTTTCCAACATACCAATTTTTTGGACTGTGGAATCTTTAGGATTAAACCACCAGGCAACAACATACTTTTTAAAGGAAGAGGTAGATATGGTTAAGGATTTTCCAAATGGAATATAAATCATTGCATAACTATTGTCTGCTGCACGAAAGGCCTCAATATGTTCACTTTTTTCTGCTTGTCCTTTTAAAATGATGCTGTTATCAGGGATGCGATTTTGCATTGGTCTGGATCCGATTAAACCTTTTAAATATCCAACTTGCGATGCACCTGGTCTATCCATTGCATTGATCCAACCTCTGTCGGGATAATTAATGGCTTCTTCCTTAGCGTTTATAAATTGCCAGACTGCATGATGTCCGTATGTAACACCACACGCTCCTGCAAATACAGACCGATAGCATTGTTTTCGAACATCATAGGATCGATAATAACCACTATCTGTGTTCCATTTTGGCCAAGGGTTTACAGGATGATCTTCATAATTTGGTTCTGCATCTAGTGTAGGCTTTGTAGGCGTATAATTAAAATCTCTTTTAGTAAGTTCCCAACAAGCTACGTCATGTCCACCACCATGACCAGACTGAAACATATTAATATCGAGCCAGGATTCATGATGAATCCATTGTGAAGTTGAATTATCACCTCCTGAAGGATGATAAGTAATGATGCATTGATGATTTGTTCCTTCCATGATTCCTTTTGCCATTGCTCTCCAAATGGGTCGCCAATCATCACTGTCTTTAACGGCAGGCCTGTCGCCCCCTAGGATCCAAATAATATTAGGATCATTCTTATATCTGTTACCAATCCATTTTCCATAAATATAAGCATTGGTACTGTCAAAGATCACTGGCCCTTCTCCCCACATTTTTGTGACTTTATCACCCCAAGTTGGCAATAATCCCACGAACATATTTCTTTGCCTTGTCATGTGAATGGCACTATCAATTACCTTAAAATACTTTTCATTAGGTTGTTTGGGATCAAGTCCTTTAAATGGCAAATCGCCATATTGATTAGGTTTTCTAAGGCCATCAAATTCAGCCAATGCCACGGCTTGAATCACATTAAAACCTTTTGCTGATCGATTATCTAAATATTGTTTTATCTCATTGAGGTTGAGGCGATGAAACAATTCCCATCCTGTGTCACCCAGCCAAAAAAACGGTGTGCCGTCTTTAAATTGTAAATAATGTCCATCATTGGTTACCTCTAACCTACCATGATTAAATAAAGATTGCGCAGGTAATTGAATACTAAAACATATCAATAAAATCAGATAAACAAGCAGTCTTTTCATGACAAGAATTATTAGAAATAATCTTATTCAACAAATAACAAAAATGAATTTTCAAATACTTAATGCATTTACAAGTATCAATTCAAATTGCAATACAGTTTTTTAAAAAGGGAAATCAATATCAAATACAAATCTCTCAGGTTTTGGTTTTGCTTTACGAGGGATCATATCATTTCGCATAGAGGTATTATATACAAAAGCAGCAACTACTACAGCAGCTTGTTGCAAATCTGGTATGGATAAATGTTCGTAGGTATCCATATTGCTATGATGTGTGCGGGTTTCATATTCTAAAGGATCCTGAATGAATTGAAATCCTGGTATTCCCACTGCATCAAAACTCAAATGGTCTGTAGAGCCTGTATTACTCATGGTAACACCTCCAGCTGCACCCATGTCGGCAAATGGTGCTAACCAACTTCTAAATAATTCACGAACAGCAGGATTAGATTGAGTATAGATTCCACGTATTTTACCACTTCCATTATCGAGATTATAGTAAGCGGATACATTTTCCTGTTCTGCTGATAACTGCATATTGATAGGGTCGCCATAATGTTTTTTAACATAACCAAAACTACCATAGAGCCCTTGCTCTTCACCTCCCCATAAAGCAATACGTATCGTGCGGCGTGGTTGAATTCCTAAAGTTTTAAGTATACGTATAGCTTCTAACATTACAGCACTACCAGCAGCATTATCAGTAGCACCTGTTCCTCCTGCCCAGCTATCTAAATGACCACCTAACATTACTACCTGACTTTTCAGAGTAGGATCCGTACCGGGAATTTCTGCCACAAAATTGTAACCATTTAGATCATTATCATAAAAAGTATTCTGCAGGTTCATTTCCAACTCTACTTTTTTATTGTCTTTGATGAGGCGATATAATTTTAAATAATCCTCTCTGCTAGTTTTCATTTCGGGTAGAGTAGCTTCAAAGCGTTTGTCATATCCGGTTCCCCCATCTACAAATACAGTTCCATCTCTTGAATCGCGAGTGCTGCGCACTAATCCGATTGCCCCTTTTTTACTTAAATAGAGTTTTGTGTAATACTCGCTTTTAGCAGAGGGTAAAAACTGTTTAATTTCATCTGCAGAAACCATATAGTCATCCGGAAGGTTATCTAAACTACTGTCGCCATATCTA
>CANBQT010000018.1 GCA_947371755.1 Chitinophagaceae bacterium | reverse complement strand
TGATTTGAAAAATTTTATTGGATCAAATCAGATTTCTATCGATATCATTAATCGCAGCTCTGGCAACCTTACTACTGATCAAAAAGAAATTCTTAGCTATATCACCATGGGAAATGAGAAGCTACATTATCTCTCCCAAAAATTATCGGACTCCGCTGAAGCAGATACTGGTGAAGTGGCCTATAAAAATGAAGTTTTTGATATCATCCCGGAATTAGAAAAATGTGCAGTTGGTTTAGTTGATGCTTCTAGTATTAAACAAATAGGCCTTCAATTAAACCTTTCGCCTGCCTCATTATTTGTTGATCTGGACAAAATTTTTATCAGACATATTTTTTTCAAGTTATTATCGAACATCATTCGATTTGCTGAGAAAGCTTCTGTTATTAGTATTCATGCCACACAATCGGAAGAATATTGTGTGATAGAATTTATTAATAAAGGGAGGCCCATTGGTATTGACAAATTGAATGAATATTTCAATCGATTAAGTTCACCCAACCAATACGAAGCAGCAACCAGCCAATCAGGTATGGGTTTTTCTGTTTCCAGGAAAATGATAGAAGATATGGGTGGTGAATTAAGCTATAATAGCAATGATACATATGGTAATTATTTTAAAATAAAATTCAATCTGGCTTAGTATAAACAGTAATTATATGAAAACAAGAATCTTACTATCTGCCCTTTTCATCCTGGCTCTTTCGAGTGCCTGGTCGCAAACTATTCAGCGAACTTTTGAAGATATGGGCTATCGGGATCAATCCATCTTTGGTATTAGTGGTTCTATCACTTACTTCGTTAAAGTGAAACCCGATGATGATATGGATCAAAGTAAGTTGGTCTTGTATATTCGTCCTTCTCAGGTACTGAATCCTAATACATCAACTATTACGATTAGTTTAAAAGATGCACCTGTTTATACACAAAAGATCATTGCATCTACTATGGATTCATTGATCACGATCATCATTCCGATGAATAAAAAGTATCTACAGCCTGATGGTCGTTTTGTGAAAGTAAAGTTGGTAGCGAAAATGAGTGTATCAGATCAGATCTGTCAGGATATTGATAACCCTGCAGTCTGGATCAATATTAGGAATAGTTCATTTTTTAGCGCACCCAAACAGCCCTTTCTTTCTTATGAGCGCAGTATGAAAGAAAGTATCCAGGAATTCAATTCTATATCAAGCCCTGCATCCCCTGATCTGAATGATATATTGGCAGGGGGTATTTTATATTCTTTGGTAAAACAAATGAATAGAGAAAATACTACTGCTACTAAGTCATATAATTCAAACGATTCATTAAATAATACATTAGTGGTTGGCTTACAAAGCCGTTTACCTGAAGCAATCAAACGTCAACTTCCTTCATTAAGTAAGGGGCAAGGATTGATACAATTGATAGGAACCGAAGGAAATGCTGTATTAGTGATTACTGGTTATGATGAAGAAGGCTATAAGAAAGCAATTACTGTATTGAGTAACTATAATATTTTAAACAGTTCTTTTTCTAAAAAACTAATTGTTGATAATACTACATTAAAGTCTGTTGAAAATAATGTGTTGCCTCAGGTGTTGACTTTAGACCAGTTGGGTGTGCCTTCTGCATTAATGGAAGGTGTATTAGCATTACAAACAAACTATCCATTCAATCTGATTGATTATAATGCCATTCCTAAAAAACTAACTTTACACCTGGAAGCGTTATTCTCACATTTAAGAGAGAATGATCGTGGTTTTTTAAATGTGTACTTGAATGATAATTTAGTATACACTACTTCATTACAAGATTTAAATACATTTAATAATGATATTGATCTGCCTACCTATTTGTTGACTAAAGTGAATTCCCTTGTAATCGAAATGCGATTCCATCCTAGTCAAAGTGTTTGTAAAGACGGGTTCGCAAGTTTCTTTGGATTTATTAATAGCAGAACTTCCAGTATCACGTTCTCTGGTGAACAAGCAACAGAATTCTATAACTTCTTTAACTATCCGGGAGAATTTAGAAAACGTCCTTTGAAATTCCTGATCTCACCAGGTCTGAATACAAATGTTACTTCAGCTGTTGGTGAATTAATTTATCAGATCAATGCTGCATCATTCTTAAATGCTTCTATGATCTTGCCAGTTCTGGTACAAAGTGATAAAACAACTATGGCAGATATGCGTGGGTTTAATGTAATTGGATTGATGCATAGAACAGATCCATTTATTAAGAACTTCACCAATATGCCGATCCAGTTTAATAGAGATTTTCAGCTGTATAAAAATCTGGATGGTGAAACCAGTTTCTCATTCAACGATTTCTCAGGAAGTGGCATAGCGCAAATATTCCGGCAATCGAATAGTACATTTCTCCTGATCTCTTCACTAGGAGATAGTACAACAAGAGAAGCATTGCAGAGTGTGATCAAAAGTTTCGGAGGCCAGTCATCTGCGATCCAAAGTAATGTATGTATTTCAACAAGTGATGGGAAAAGTAATTTCTTCTTCAAGCTACGTGATGATGAAAAACTGGTGAGCTATAAAGGGGATAAAAATGCATTTTTAACCTTATGGGAAAATTATAAGTATTATATCCTTGTAGTGGTATTACTGTTGATTCTTTGGAGTTTCTTCTTTGTAAGAAGACGTGTTAAAAAATCACAGGAAATCGTTTAATAATTTATGCAGTTCCGGTAACTAAAGTACCGGAACTGTTTTATTGAAAGCGCTTTGTTGTATGCAAGGCCTTTGTTTGAGGAAATATAATTATGCCAAGCTGTGCCCTCGATAATATGGTGTCTGTTGGTTTATTTGATGAAAATAAACTGAAGGAGATTGAAGTCATTGCCAGTGAGTTCAATTATTCCTATATCAAAACTGCTTTGAATTTTGGGTTTCTTACAAGGAAAAAGTATGTTTCATTTCTTGAGCAAGAGGGATTCGAATTAATTGCTGTAAGAGATGAGGAGATGGATGAACAGTATATTGAAAAGTGCGAATTAATTGAGCTGAATTCAATTTTATATGCGCCTCTCAGGAAAATGGCTGATGGTACTTTACTGGTTGCAGCAGCTGATCCACAGGATGAAAAGTTAAAGACATTATTGACGATTCGTTTCAATATGCCTGTACGTTTTGTTGCGGCATCAGATTTGGATATCACCTGGTTGGTCCATATCAAGCGAGGAGAATATTATGTAAAAGAAGCGGTATTTAGTTTAATGAGAAAGGATCCGGAACAATCGGGGCTAATCACTTTTACTGATCCTCAATTGATATTTATTTTCGGAAGTATTGGGATACTGGTAATCTTATTGTTTATCAGTTTTCTGAAGGTTGCAATGGTATTGAATGTATTATTTAGTGTGGCGTTTTTTGGAACCATTTTATTCAAACTATATCTTTCTTTGAATGGCTCTAAATCAGAAATGAAAGAACTGGTTAATAAGGCAGAAGTAAAAGCAGTTCAAAATGATACTTTGCCTATTTACACCATTTTACTTCCAGTATATAAAGAGGACAAACTGATACGAAAGCTTATCTGGAACCTTCGGAGCTTAGACTATCCCAGAGGAAAATTAGACGTAAAATTGTTGATCGAAGAAGATGACGATAAAACTTTAAATGCGGTACGTAACCTTGACTTCCCAGCTAACTTCGAAACAATTGTGGTTCCCTTTCACATGCCTAAGACTAAACCGAAAGCATGTAACTACGGGCTGCATTTTTGTAGGGGAGAATATCTTGCCATTTATGATGCAGAAGATGTGCCGGATTCAGATCAGCTAAAAAAATGTGTGGTTTTGTTCCGTAAACTGCCATCTGAATTTGTTGTATTGCAAGGGGCCTTGAATTACTTTAATAAAAATGAGAACATGCTAACGCGCATGTTCACGCTTGAATATACTTACTGGTTCGATTATATGTTACCCGGATTGATGTCGCTCGATATTCCCATTCCATTAGGGGGTACGAGTAACCACTTTAAATTTGATAAGTTAATGGAGTTGGGAGGTTGGGATCCTTTTAACGTAACTGAGGATGCCGATTTAGGGGTGAGAGTATTTGAGAAAGGATTTAAAGTGGGTATTGTAAATAGCACCACATTGGAAGAGGCGAACAACGAGCCGTTCAATTGGATCCGCCAGAGAAGCCGATGGATTAAGGGTTACATGCAAACAACTTTAGTGCATATGCGCAACCCTGCACGTTTGATCAGAAGGATTGGTTGGAGAGGATTCCTTGGTTTTAATTTCTTTATTGCGGGCACTTCCATTACTTTCTTATTGTATCCCATTCTATTGACTTTTCTTCTGGTATATGCCATCGTTAAACTCACTTTCGTGGCATCTTTATTTCCAGATTGGGTTTTATATATTGCAACTTTTAATCTTGTAGCTGGAAATACCATGATGGTATATGTGAATATGCTATCGGTATTTAAAAGGAGATATTATGAGTTGATATTATTTGCCGCATTGAATCCGATTTATTGGATTATGCATTCCATTGCTGCATACAAAGGATTGTGGCAATTGATTTATAAACCGTTTTATTGGGAAAAAACAAACCACGGCTTAACCAAATTGAGCAGTAGTGCAAATGCAGCCGCAACTGCTGAAACAGCGCATTAATGAACTATGCCTAAGCAACTGATAAAAATATTAACCATCATTCTAATAGCGTATTATATAGTCATTTCATGGCTACTAAAACGCCATGGATTTGAACATTCTTCTGGTTTATTTTATTCAGAAAAATTATTGTTGCTTTTCAATGCAAAACAGAACACGATTTTAACACTAGGGTTTACCTTCCCAACCACCGTATTCTTCTCCTCTTTATTTTTTGTTCCGTTAGGCTATCTCTATGCTCCTGTAGCAGCTTCATTGGTAATGACTGCAAGTTTGTTCTATATGTTAGTGGACGAATTTAAAAAAGCGTCTAGCTTTTCCTGGAAACTATATGTGCCTATCCTCTTCTGTTTGTTTGCTTTTCACCCCATGTTTGTTTTTGCAGCTGTTACGGGAAGGAGAAATGCTGTGATAGCTTTAGTGGCATTCTTAATATTCCGATCTTTTTTCAGGTATTATAAACAACCGGTTACGTATCATCTTTCAATGGCAAGCTTGTATATCGGAGCTTTCATTTTTTCGAATTTTGATTTTATCTGGGTAGTATTAGCTTTCTTCCCTTTCATTTTTTTAATTTCTTTGGATGGATTGCTAATAGCAAGAACTGAGTCTCCGATATTCCAATATTATGAGGCATTAAATAATCGCTCTCAAAGAAGAAAATTAGCTAATAGAACAGCTGCACTTTATTTGGTTATTTTTCTTTTGCCATTAATAGCTGTGCTTTTATTTCGCGCTCTTAATTCGCAGTACGCAGGATCACCTACCTATTTTTTAGATAGCCAATACGCTAACTGGCGGATTACGGGAAATCAACGTATTGGAAGTTTGGCGATGTCTGCCGGTAGGGATAATGTACTGTATCAAACGCAAGTTGTTATACAAGGTTTTATACTCTTTCTAACACCTCTCTATATTGCAGCAATGGTTTTGTTCAGGGGTAAGCTTTATGAACTGTTTACTATTCTGGCGATGTTGTTGTATTATTCTTTTTTATTATTGAGCTATAAATACACTTTAACGCTTGGTTATTATCTGCTTTTTATTCCTATTGCATTGGTATCGATTTGTTATTATGGCACCAGCAAATACAGTTTAAAAACATCATCCTGGATATTCGGTGTTTCGGCATTGCTTACAATTATAATGGGATTTTATTTCTTTAAGCATTCTGCTAGTGATGAAGAAATTAATTTCTCAAAAGAGATGAGCACAGTGTATAATAACTGGCAAGGGCCAAGGGTGTATAGTGAGTCACAACAAGTGGCGCAATACATCGGAGGTCTGGTAACTGAAGAAAATAAGATCTTAATTGATGATGCAGCTGCATATCCGATTGTTGTGCATATAGGAAACTTAAATGGTATGGTATTGCCTCACCAAAAAACCTTTCTTACCATTGTTGAAAATCCAGCGAAGTTTGTTAAATACATTCTCATAGCCAAGCAAACAAATCCTACTCAAAACTTAACAGTCCTGAATGAATTTAACCTCATTAAATTCCGACTAAAAGGATTGAAAGCACTACTCATGTATGAAAGTCCGAATTGGTCAATCTATCAGTTGGAGAAAGAATAAGAAATTTTTAATGTATAGTTTTTAAGTACCCCGCCTGCCGCTAGCGGATAGGAGGGGATAGTCGAGCGGTTGAGCGATGACTGGGGTGGTTACTCCTCAAGACCAACATGCATTTTTCTTCTGAAGACAACCACCCCGCCGTATTCAGCGTTCGCTGAATCGGCTGCCCCTCCTATTCGCAAGCGAACAGGAGGGGTGCTTAAAGGGTTAATTATATTTTTACTTTTTAATTCCTAATTGGTCTCCCGGTTTTTAACACCGCTTGTATTCTTTCTAAAGATTTCTTTTCTCCGCAAAGGCTTAAGAATGCTTCTCTTTCAAGATCGAGTAGGTATTGTTCGGAAACCAGACTTTGTTCGCTTAAATCACCACCACATAAAACATAAGCTAATTTTTTTGCAACGAACGCATCATGATCTGTTGCGTATCCACCTTTCAACATCCCGTTAATACCTGCATACATCGCGCCCAAACCCGCGCGTCCCATCACTTTCACATCTGTACGCTGTGTTGGCATGGTATAACCTTGGTCGTAAATTTCAATCACAGATTTTTTTGCTTCGGTAATTCTTCTGCCAATATTCATCACTACTTCATCCTGTCCCTTACGAAGAATGCCCATGTCAAAGGCTTCTTGTGCTGATGTGGCCACTTTAGCTGTAGCTATAGAAAAGAATCGATTTTTTAAGGTAACCGTTTCTGGTTCGTCTTCATGTAAATCGTCTCCAGCACGAAGTGCGAATTCTTTAGTTCCGCCTCCACCAGGTATTAATCCTACACCTAGTTCAACTAATCCAATATATGTTTCTGCGGCAGCGCAAATTTTATCAGCATGAAGATTCATTTCGCAACCTCCTCCAAGTGTTAATCCGTGAGGGGCTATCACTACAGGTATGGATGAATATCGAACGCGCATCATAGAATTTTGGAACATACGGATGGCCATATCTAACTCATCATATTCCTGCTCAATTGCAAGCATAAAAATCATACCCACATTCGCACCCGCACTAAAATTTGGTCCGTCATTTGCAATTACAAGCCCTTTGAATTTTTCTTCAGCAATGGCAATAGATTTATTCAATCCCTCTAAAACTTCTCCTCCAATACTATTCATTTTACTGCTCCATTCTAAACCGGCAACACCATCACCTATATCATACAATTTACAGGCGCTGTTTTTCCAAATGATAGTATCACTATGATTTTGTAGAAAAAGGAAGGCCTCACCTCCTGGTATGGCTTTATATGATTTAGTAGGGATATCATAATACATTCGCTTACCATCGGAAACTTTGTAAAAGCTGGTAGCACCTGAGGCTAACATTTCCACAACCCATGCAGAAACGCTATGACCTGCAGCCTTCATGGCTTCTACAGTTTTAGCAACACCAATAGTATCCCAGGTTTCGAATGCTCCAATTTCCCAGCCAAAGCCAGCTTTCATGGCATCGTCTACACGATATACTTCGTCGCTGATTTCGGGTATACGGTGTGAGATGTAAGAGAATAATGAAAAATGAAATGCGCGGTAAAATTCACCTGCTTTATCAGCACCCGCCGTTAATAATTTTATGCGTTGTTTTAAATCCTCTATGGGTTTTGCTGCATCTAAACTTGCAAATTTTGGCTTCGTTCTGGCTTCATATTCCATCGTCTTCAGGTTCAGCGTAACGATTTCTTTGCCTGCTGCAGATTTTGTTTTTTTGAAAAAACCTTGTCCTGTTTTATCTCCTAACCAGTTGTTTGTTACAACTGTATCGAGCCAGGATGGGATAGTGAAAATTGCTTTTGCTTCATCATTCGGGCAATTATCAGCAACACCCTTTGCTACTTTTACCAACGTATCTATTCCAACAACATCTGCAGTGCGGAATGTAGCAGATTTTGGTCTGCCAATAATCGGACCAGTTAGTGCATCAATTTCATCAATACTCAATCCAAGTTTTTCCATGATATTGAAAATGCTCATCATGCTGTAAACGCCAATTCTATTTGCGATAAAGGCTGGAGTGTCTTTGCATAGAACCGTTGTTTTTCCGAGAAACAGATCGCCGTATTGCATTAAGAAATCTACAATTTCAGGATCGGTATGTTCAGTAGGAATAATTTCCAATAATCTTAAATATCGTGGTGGATTAAAAAAATGCGTACCACAAAAATGTTTTTTAAAATCTTCTGAACGTCCCTCTGCCATTAAGTGAATGGGAATTCCTGAAGTGTTTGAACTGATGAGTGTTCCAGGTTTCCTGAAATTTTCAACCTGAGAATAAATTAGTTGTTTAATATCTAAACGTTCTACCACAACCTCAATGATCCAATCACATTGAGCGATGTCTTTCATATTGTCTGTGAAGTTACCAGTCCGGATTTTTTTTACCACATCTTTTGTAAAAACAGGGGAGGGGTTGCTTTTAATAGCTGCTGTTAATGCATCGTTCACCAATTTATTTCTCTCTACAGATTTAGTGCTTTCTTCAGCCCCTTTTGGCACCATGTCTAACAATAAGACAGATACCCCAATTCCTGCAAAATGACAAGCAATGCGGGAGCCCATTACTCCACTGCCAAGAACCGCAACTTTTTTGATGGAACGTTTCATAAATGATTATTTATAGCTAAGCTTTTATAAAATTAGTTAGTTATGCAACTATTTATCGAAGATAGGGGAAATCTTTTTCAGAAATTAAGGTTATAAAATAAATTATTGATATCTAAACAACATAAAAAAACCTCAGTAATTCAATTACTGAGGTTTTGTTTTTGTAGCCTTAACAGGGTCTGTAGTCTTTATTCTTCAGACGTTGCAGCTCCTTTGTAAGCCACATATAGACATACAAAGTAAAGGGAAAGCAATACGTATAACAGCATAATCGGGGGGATTTTGTACTAGACAATTTACAAGTTCTACAGAATTTATTGTGCAAATGCAGGATTAAATTTTCCTTTAAATGGACCTTTTTACGAGAATATGACAAGAAATGCCTGAATTATGACATTGGATTCATGATTACTGAGATCTTATTCGCGATTTCAGTTAATAGACATAGTATATCAATCATTTTGACCATTGTTTGGGTTTAATTGCCTTTTAACAATAACTATTCTAAATTGTGCCTCTTTCAATTATTTTTGTTCAAATGGAAATTTCAATTGCATTGGTAGAAAATTTGGCGAATTTATCGAAGCTTCAATTTGAAGAAGCTGAGAAAACAGCCATTCAGCAAGACCTTCAGAAAATGGTAGGTTTTATTGCTGAGCTAGAAACGGTGGATACTACAGGTATTGAACCTCTATTACATATGGGCGATGCCACAAATGTGTTAAGGGAGGATAGCATTCATGGATCTGTTTCAAGGGCGGATGCATTGAGTAATGCACCAAAAGCAGATGCGTCTTTTTTTAAAG
Source organism: Chitinophagaceae bacterium (assembly GCA_947371755.1). Classification (GTDB taxonomy): domain Bacteria; phylum Bacteroidota; class Bacteroidia; order Chitinophagales; family Chitinophagaceae; genus Sediminibacterium. The sequence continues at coordinate 40,260 of CANBQT010000018.1, read as the reverse complement.
TTCCTAAAGTGATCAAAAAATAAGATCCTATTAAAATTGAAAGCAATTATTTATGAGCGAATCAATCATTAAGTTAGAAGATATTCAGAAAAGCTATTTCATGGGTAGCCAGGCAATACCTGTTTTAAAGGGTATTACACTCGATATTTTAAAAAATGAATACGTGGCCTTGATGGGTCCTTCAGGTAGCGGTAAAAGTACCCTAATGAATATTCTAGGTTGTTTGGATTCACCTACTGGAGGTAGATATATTTTAAATGGGAAAGACGTAAGCAAAATGTTGGATGATGATTTAGCAACTGTAAGAAATACTGAAATTGGGTTTGTATTTCAACAGTTCAATCTATTGCCGCGTTTAACTGCTGTTGAAAATGTGGCTTTGCCGTTGGTATATGCTGGCATTAGTAAAAAGGAACGTTTGGAAAGAGCAATGGAAGCTTTGAAAAAAGTGGATCTAGCAGAAAGAAGTCACCACAAATCCAATGAATTAAGTGGTGGACAAATTCAGCGTGTGGCAATTGCTCGTGCATTGGTGAATAACCCTTCTATTTTATTAGCGGATGAACCTACCGGAAACTTAGATTCAAAAACTTCAGTTGAAGTAATGCGCATATTTGGAAAAATTCAAGAAGCGGGTAACACAGTAGTATTAGTTACACACGAAGAAGATATTGCTGGATATGCACACCGCATTGTTCGTTTAAGAGATGGTTTAATTGAAAGTGACCGTGTGAAAGAATTGGATACGATTTCGCATAGTCATTAATAAAAATATTTAATCCCCTCTTGGGAGGGGCGCCGAGCAAAGCGAGAGCAGGGGTGGGTAAAAGATTTTTCTTAAATGATTTTACCCACCCTATGATTCTGCTAACGCAAAATCATTACCCCTCCCAGGAGGGGATTTTTTTTTGTTAATTTCTATCATAGTAGGTGATTTTTTTAAATTGAACTTTTCGATTTTATCTTTGTTAGGAAGAAGGAACACATAAATATCTCCAAATCATGGCTAATAAGATCTATACAAAAACGGGCGACCTAGGTAAAACAAGTTTAATAGGTGGTACCAAGGTATTGAAGAGCCATATACGTATAGATACTTATGGTACGGTAGATGAATTGAATTCTTATATAGGCCTTTTAGGAGATCAGTTGACCGATTTACATAGCAAAACTATCATTAAAGAAATTCAGGATAGATTGTTTACCATTGGTTCTTCATTAGCTTGCGATCCGGAAAAAGAGCCATCCATGAAGATCCCAGACTTAAGGGAATCTGATATTGTATTCCTTGAAAAAGAAATAGACCATATGCACGATGTTTTACCACCCATGAAGTTTTTTATTCTTCCAGGTGGTCATGCTGCCATCTCTACAGCCCATGTAGCAAGATGTATTTGTAGAAGAACGGAGCGTTGTTGTGTAAATATGATGGAACATGAACTTTTTGTGGATCCACTTATCATAAAGTACCTTAATCGTTTAAGCGATTATCTATTTGTACTGGCACGTTTTATCGGTCACCAATTAAATGTGGCTGAAATAGCCTGGAAGCCGCGTTTAGGGTAATGTTTTAAACAATCTGCCCGTCTTTCATATATAAACGTCGATCACTCATTGCAGCGAGCTCCTCATTATGAGTAACAATCAAAAAAGTTTGTTTAAACTCGTCGCGCAATGACACAAATAATTCATGAAGTTCTCTTGCATTTTTACTGTCTAAATTCCCTGTGGGCTCATCCGCAAATACAATCAGTGGTTGATTGATCAATGCCCGGGCAACTGCTACACGCTGTTGTTCTCCACCAGATAATTCCTGTGGTTTATTGTCTAACCGGTCTCCAAGTCCCAATCTTTTTAATAAAGCAATGGCATCTGCTTCTACCTCTTTTTTCTTTCTGCCAGCAATCCAACCGGGGATGGATACATTTTCCAATGCTGAAAATTCGGGTAATAAGTGGTGAAACTGAAAAACAAAACCAATATGTTTATTTCTAAATGCTGCCAGTTCTCGCCCTTTGAGCAGGCTAACTTGTTGGTCGTTTATGAAAATTTTGCCATTATCGGCCTTGTCAAGTGTACCCAAAATATGTAATAAAGTGCTCTTGCCCGCTCCCGAAGATCCCACAATACTAACAATTTCAGCCTTTTGTACGGCAATATCTACGCCTTTTAAAACGGCCAATTGTCCATAATTTTTGGTAATATTTTCAGCTTTTAGCATCAGATCAGGTTAAGATTAGCTTTGCAAACCTACAAAAGGAAGGCCAACGGGTCTAAATTTTAATGATTTGTTTACAGAGAGAGTAAAACTTAGGTTTGGTAGTTTCATTTATACGATTACATTTGCAAAAATTTTATAGGTATGTTCTGGACATTAGAATTAGCAAGTTACCTGGAAGAAGCACCTTGGCCAGCAACCAAAGATGAATTGATCGACTACAGTATTCGTAGTGGAGCACCGATTGAGGTTGTTGAGAACTTACAGGAACTGGAAGATGAAGGTGAAGTGTACGAGAGCATCGAAGACATCTGGCCTGATTATCCAAGCCAGGAAGACTTTATGTTCAACGAAGACGAATACTAAACCTATCCCCAAGGGACTGAAAATAATTTCCCACAAAAAAGCCATCTGAATTTCTCTGATGGCTTTTTTTATGGAATTATTTCTTTGGAAATGTGAATTTAAAATAGAGTAGTATGATAGCTAAAACACCCACAATACTATTCGCAATAATTACTGGCAATAACCCAAGTGCGAAGGCATAGATTAACCATACTACAACACTGATAAAAACAATTGAAAGCATACCGAGACTTAAATCTCCTACACTCTTTGTTTTCCATGCCAGCCATACCTGTGGCATAAAAGTAACAGCGCTTAAGAAAGCTCCGATATAACCAAAATACTCAGTCCATTGCATAATTATTATTTTAAAGTGGGTAATAAATTCTAATTGTTACAACTGCATCATTTCTTTTGCATTTTCTAACGCGGCTGCTGAAGGTATTTCTCCTCCCAGCATTTGCGCAATTTTGTGGATTCTTTCATCCTTACTTAATAACCGCAAGCTGGTTTTAATGGTGCCAGATAGCTCTTCTTTGTAAACATAAAAATGTGCATCAGCTTTTCCTGCAATTTGCGGCTGATGTGTAATGCAAATAATTTGTCGATTCTTTGATAAACCCTTCATGATTCGCCCTACCTGCTTTGCAGCTTCTCCAGAAATACCTGTATCAATCTCGTCGAAAATAAGTGTTGCTAGGTCTACTTTTTCAGCAACCAGAGATTTGATACATAACATCAACCTGCTTAACTCCCCGCCACTTGCTACTTTTCGAATTGGTTCAAAACGGTTACTCTTATTTGCGTCAAATAAGAATTCGATTTGATCGCAACCATAGATATGTAAAGGGCAGTCTTCGATACTCAATTGTAATCTTGCATTGGGCATCCCAACTAAGATTAATAATTCATTCACCTTATTTTCCAGCGGAGTGATTTCTTTTTTTCTGGCAGCAGATAATTTTTTTGCCAGTGCATTTGCTTCTAATAATAAAGCAGCAACTAACTTCTGTTTTTCTGAAACAGTTTCATCGATCTGTAAAACTGCATCAAGTTTTGCTGCCAGCTCTTTTTGGATTGCTAATAATTCTGCTGTTGATTTAACATTGTGTTTCTTCAACAATTTATAACCTGCGGCCATTCGATCATTAATCCAATCCATTCTTTTCTCATCAAGCTGCACCTTGTTATTCAGCTGTTCCATCTCATCAGTAATGTCCTGTAACTCTATCTGTGCACTTTCCAGCCTTTTCGTTAAAGACTCAATACCTGTATGATAGGAGGCAATACTATTCAGTTGATTGATCCATTGCTTGAATAAAGGTAATATGGGTTGTTCACCAGATTCTAATTCAAGGTTTACTTTTGATAATACTGATTTGATGCCTTCTGCATGACTTAATAATTGCAACTCAGCTTCTATTTCTTCCAGTTCGTTTTCTTTGAAAGATTGTTCTTCTAATTCTTCAAATAAGAATTGATGGTAGTCGAATTCTTTTTGAAAATTAATTTTTCTTTGTTCAAGTTCTTCTAATTCTTTCTTAACAATTTGCCATTGTTGAAATACAAATTGGTATTGTTGTAAAACTGTTTGGTTTGAGGCCAGTGCATCTATTACTGTTCGCTGAAAATCGTTATCGCCCAGTGTTAATGTATCGAATTGCTGATGCAAATCAACCAGGAGACTTGTCAACTCTTTTAATTGTTGCAAACTGGCTGGTGTGTCGTTGATGAATGCCCTTGATTTTCCATTTGGAGCAATCTCTCTGCGAATGACTAATTCATGATCGGTATCAAGATCGTTTGCTTGTAAAAAGTCAATTACTTTTTGTTTTTTGTCAACATCAAAATATCCCTCAATAACAGATTTCTTATCAGCGTAACGCAAAACAGAACTATCCGCTCTTTCGCCTAGAATTAAACTCAATGCTCCCATCAAAATACTTTTACCAGCTCCTGTTTCTCCAGTAATAATATTTAAATGAGGCGCAAATTCGATCTCAATCGAATCTATGATAGCATAATATTGTATCTGTAATTTGCGAAGCATTCTTGTTTTATTTTCTATATTCTTTGATAGAACTCTTGCGCAAGATATAGAAGCTATACCTGTTCAGCAAATTGAAAAGGGTAATATAATTTTAGAATCACTTTATTCACCATTACATCGTCCGATACCAGATTTGGCACGTTGATCTAATGAATCTTTAAACTCATGATCACCCATTTCAAGACATTTTTGATAATAAGTGATGGCCAAAGCCTTTTGTCCCCTTTCTTCATAAATCTGACCAATTTGTAAGGCGGCTCTTGCGGCATAATATTCTTTTCGGTGTTCTCCCAAGAGGATGGCGGATTGGTAAGCCTTGATGGCTTCGTCTTTTCTGCCGAGGTCATCAAATATTCTTGCTGCACGATAGGAGAATTCTAGTTTATCCTCTACTGTTGTAAAGTTTTCAGAAGTTTTGCCTGCTAAGATTGCTAAAGCTTCTTTATGAAATCCACCATCATTCAGTAATCGGGATTTTAATAATAATGCATTTGGCCATGTTCCGGATTTCGCATCTTTTAACGCCTTTTTATCTGCATCGGTATCGGTGGCTCCCTTTTTTAAAATTTCATTTCTTGCAGCAACTGCTTTTGCCATATTACCCTGGAGGTAGTATGCATAACTTAATTTTGAATTCGCTTCCTTACGATAGAAATTTCCCTTGAAATCATTTTTGAATTGTTCTAAATGTTGAATGGCTTCATTCAGTTCAAGATGATACAGTCTCACATATCCCATTTCAAAGTCCCACACAGACAACTTTATATAATCGGCACTCATATTCCGATTCTGCATCATCATGCCTGCTATGGCGGTTTGTTTATTATTGATGGCAAGATTTGCTGCCATATAACAGAGTAAATGGTTATTTACAATATCCAATTTTCTGTTTTGAGCAAAAGCTACTGCTTCGTCACGTTTGTTCTCAATATAAAATAATAGAAAAGGATAAATGAAGGCAGACTCGTTCGCATATAATTTAGCCCATGGGTCTTCACTATAGGTAAACTTTTTTAAAAGGGCCATTCCTTCTACTATAGAACCCTTTAGACCAAGAATATTTGCAAGCCATTTGTAACCGGAAGGGAGCGTTCCAATGATTGCGTATAAAGAACCTGTCATCATTTCATCTAAAATAAAATTCGGATGGTTTTTCCTGTTCTCTTTTAGCAATAGGAATGCTTTTCTGAAATCCCAACCTGCATTCCAGTTTTGACCGAATTTAATTTCTATTGCAGCTTTATGAATCCGAATGCTACTTAAGCAAAAATTATAGTAAGGTGAATTTTTCGGCCCTTCTGCAATGCTATTCAAACGATCATTAAAATGAGGCATCATTCTTTGAAAGTCAGCCGGATCTTCATTAAAGAATAACTGAAAGAATTCGGTGTAGTCTTCTAACATCACCGGAATCAAATTATTTGGATTTTGTTTTTTTGCTTTTGCTAGGAGAGCAAGGCCTGATTCTATTTTTAGTTTTGTAATCTCTTGGTAGGCTTGCTGACAGGTACTATTGTAATCAAAAACCTTTTCAGCATTTGCCAAAACTGAAGATATTATGAAGAGAAAAGAAAGTACAATTGATTTCATCGGGTGTAAAATAAAAAAAGGGCAGCTAAATGCATGCCCTTTATCAATTCAATAGTATGTTTTAACAGTTACTTTACTTCTATGCTATCACTCAAATCTGCATCCACTAAGATTCTACCGCAGTTTTCACATACGATAATCTTTTTGTGTAAACGAATTTCGCTTTGGCGTTGAGGAGGGATAGAATTAAAGCAACCGCCACATGCATCTCTTTCTACAGGCACAACAGAAAGTCCATTACGGTAGCTAGTACGAATACGATCATAGCTATATAATAAACGTTCGTCTATATGGCCACGAGCATCAGCACTTTGTTTTCTAAATTCTTTCTCTTCTTTTTCAGTTTCAGCGATGATCTTTTCTAACTCACTTTTCTTGTGGTTTAAAACACCTTCTTTAACTGCAACTTGCTTTTTTGCAACTTCTAAATTCTTGATCTTTTCAGTCAATTCTTCATTGGCGTCACGAATATGCTTTTCAGCGAGTTTGATCTCTAACTGTTGCATCTCGATCTCTTTATTAATCGCTTCGAACTCACGATTGTTCTTTACGTTTTCACTTTGCTTTTCGTATTTAGCAATCAATGCTTCACTTTCCTTGATGGTTGTTTTCTTGCCTTCAATGAATTCAGAAATGCCGTTGATCTCTTCTTCAATACGAGTTTGACGACTATGCAATCCTTGGATCTCATCTTCGAGGTCGCTTACTTCCATTGGCAATTCGCCTCTTAATACCTGAATCCCATCCAGTTTGCTGTCAATCTTTTGTAACCTTACGAGGTTTAACAGTTTTTCTTCAACAGAGAAATCTTTAACAGATGCCATATCTAGTATAAAATTTGGAGTTTGTATTGGTTCACATTACTGTTTACCTTAATCCTCTCACAGAAAATAGTTCACCGGATTGGTTTTTATAACTGATTTGAGGACGGCAAAGGTAGGGAATTTCGCCTGTAAAATATCAATTAATAGACCGATTGTAAATTGTTCACTTTCCCAGTGACCAATATCGGCTACCAGGATCTTGCTATCAGCATCAAAAAATTCATGGTATTTAAGGTCGGACGTTACAAATACATCCGCACCAGAAGCAATGGCCTGTTTCAATAAAAAGCTACCCGCACCTCCACAAAGTGCTACTTTCTTTATCTGTTTTCCTATTAATGGACTGTGTTTAATAACTGTTAAGCCAAAGCTGGTCTGCAACATTTGCAAAAAAGCTTTCTCATCCATCAATTCAGGAAGTTCAGCTATCATTCCTGACCCAACGTATTGATTGTCATTGTCTAATGTAATAACTTCAAAAGCCACATCTTCATAAGGATGGTGTTGAAAAAGGGTGCTAATCACTTTGTTTTTCATCCAGGAAGGGAATAAAAATTCGATTTTCACTTCTTCCAATAGGGTGATTTCATTTGGTGCACCTACACTTGGATGACTGTCTTCATTCCCTTTGAAACTGCCCTTCCCAACTACTTGAAAGCTGCATTCGCTGTAATTTCCTATTTGTCCGGCACCTACTTCAAAAAGGCTTTTTTTGAGGTTTTCTACCCCCGATTGAGGAATATAAGTGTACAATTTGGATAGTAAACCCGGTTTCGGAAGTAAAATTTTCTTATGAATTAGCCCAAGTTTATTAGCAATGGTATTATTTACCCCCTCTATTACATTATCTAGATTGGTATGAATAGCAAAAATGGCAATATCATTTTTTATGGCACTGATTACAGTTTTTTCAACGTAATTCTTGCCATTGATTTTTTTTAACCCGGCAAAGATGATAGGGTGGTGGGCTACCACAAGATTGCAGCCAGCAGCTTTAGCCTCCAGTATAACGGCTTCGGTGGCATCCAGGGTACAAATTACGCCAGAGCAATCCCAATCGCCACTCCCCACTAGTAAACCCGAATTGTCGTACGACTCCTGAAATGCAGGCGGGGCAAATCTTTCAAGTTCCAGAATGATATCTTTAATCTGCATAATCAATATTTAACAGACGCTAAATTAACTTCATTCCAATAGGATATAATCAATATGGCATCTTTCTTTTTTGGGAACTTAAACTTTGAATTTGAAAACCGATTAAAAGCAATAAAGTAGATTAGAAAACATCCATTTGAAAGGCTCTTGTGATTAAAAGTCCTGCAACGATGAGAAATTCAGAAAATTGTACAATAATTCTAAAATTTTAACAGATATATAATTATTTTCTACTTTTTTAAGTAGTTTTGCCACATCTAATTACAGATCATTTTGATCAGTAATTGAACAAGCAAGTAATCAAAACAAACGAACTATCATGAAAAATTTAAAATTAATGTCCTTAACTGTAGCAATACTGATGTTTGCTGCAACGGCATTTTCTCAAACTGCTAAACCGAAATACGGTATTTCCGGTGGTTTACTTGGTGCTTTAAACTTAACAAAGTTTAGAATGCAGGATGCACCTTCAGTTGACTATAAAAGTGGTATTGGATATGCTGCAGGTGTATATTTAAATTTTCCTCTAACAAGTTCCATTTCTTTTGAGCCTCAAGCTCAATTTTCTTGGTTGAAATATGGTGTTAATTCAAATACATCCGGAGTAAGTCAATTCGATGGTACTTTACAATATCAGTCTTATCCTTTGATTTTTAAATTTCAAACTGGTAAGAATTTTGCATTGTTAGCTGGTCCACAAATAGACTTTACCAATAAAATTTCTTCACAAACCACTGCTTTCTATAAAAGAATGTTCGTTGATCAAAGCACAGCAATAACTGCTGGTTTTGAATTATTTCCTCATAGTGCTGTTCAGATTTACGCTCGTTATATCTACGGTTTCAGCGATATGAAATATGGTTTGAATCCAAATGTTGGAAACAATGGTTTCAAATACTATAACAATGGTATTCAGGCAGGTGTGAAGATCAAATTATTTGGTAAAATCATACCTCCTCCAGTGGTTATTCCTCCAGCTCCTATTGATACTGATAATGACGGTATCGTTGATAGCTTGGATAAATGTCCAACTGTTCCAGGTTTAGCTAAATACCAAGGTTGCCCAGTTCCTGATACTGATAAAGATGGTATCAATGATGAGAATGATAAGTGTCCTACTATTCCAGGTTTGGCTAAATACAACGGTTGTCCTATACCTGATACCGATAAAGATGGCATCAACGACGAAGAAGATAAATGTCCTACTGTTCCAGGTTTAGCTAAATACAATGGTTGTCCTATTCCTGATACTGATGGTGATGGTATCAACGATGAGCAAGATAAGTGTCCTACCGTTCCAGGTGTTGCCGCTTACCAAGGTTGTCCTGATATGACTCCAGTATTGAATGAAGCTGCTAAATCTTTTTACTTCATCATAAACACTGCTAAATTGTTAGATGCTAAGATTGCAAAAACTAAATTCGATCCAGTATTAGATTTGTTAGGTAAGTATCCTAAGTTACATTTAGATATTCAGGGTAACACCGATATCACAGGTAACGATAAAATCAATATTCCTTTATCTCAAAGACGTGCTGATGCAGTTAAAAAAGCATTCACAGATAAAGGATTTACTGCTGATCGCTTTACTACAAAAGCAAATGGTTCTTCTAAACCACAAGCTGATAACAAAACTAAAGCCGGAAGAAAACTAAACAGAAACGTTACGTTAGTTCCTTCTTTTGTTGACTAATTTTAACTTGCTAATTGATATAAAAAGCCATTCCGATTTCGGAATGGCTTTTTAGTTGGGAGGGCTGAACATTTTGGAATCTATTCTGTTATATAGTAAATGAATTCATGCCCATTCCTGTGAATATTATCTGGTTTAGAAGGGATCTTCGCCTAAATGATAATGCTGCATTATTCCATGCATTAAAAGCAGGCAAAGAAGTACTGCCCATTTTTATATTTGATTCAAATATTCTTCTTCTATTAGAAAACAAAAAAGATCGTAGAGTCGTATTCATCCATGAAGCCATTCAGCATATGCAGGAGGCTTTGATTAAATTGGGATCAAGCATGGAAGTTTATTATGGAACTCCATTGGAGGTATTTCATGAACTTTCTAAAAAATATCAAATTGAAACTGTTTATACTAATCACGATTATGAGCCCTATGCACAAGAAAGGGATCAGTCAATTGCCTCATTTCTGCAAACAAAAGGTATCTCTTTCAATAGTTTCAAAGACCAGGTGATCTTTGAAAAGATGGAAGTAGCAAAAGATGATGGTACACCCTACACCATCTTTACTCCCTATAGTAAAAAGTGGAAAGCTAAATTGACTGAAAAAGATCTCACCGCATTTGACACAGAGAAGTACGAAGGGAATTATTACCAACAAAGTCCACAAATAATTCCTTCACTAGCTTCAATGGGATTTGAAACAGATGATCGTTCATTTCCCTCCCAAGTATTTTCGATTGAAACAATTAAACAATATACAGAGCATCGTAATTTTCCAGCACTTGAAAATGGAACATCAAAATTGGGCGTACACTTACGTTTTGGCACCATCAGTATCAGAGCACTTGCCAGAAAAGCAACGACATTGAACGAGACTTTTCTGAATGAATTAATTTGGCGCGACTTCTATCATATGATCCTTTGGAATTTCCCACAAGTTGGTAAAGGCAAATCATTCAAACCTGCTTATGAGCTCATCCCATGGCGAAATAATGAAAAAGAATTTCAAGCCTGGTGTGAAGGGAAAACCGGTTATCCAATTGTGGATGCAGGCATGCGAGAGTTAAATGCTACTGGATTTATGCATAACCGTGTAAGAATGATTGTAGCCTCGTTTTTATGTAAACATTTACTCATCGACTGGCGTTGGGGGGAAGCTTACTTTGCAGAAAAATTATTAGACTTTGATCTGGCTGCAAACAATGGTGGTTGGCAGTGGGCTAGTAGTAGTGGCTGTGATGCTGCTCCATATTTCAGGGTTTTTAACCCCGCATTGCAAACTGAAAAATTCGATAAAGAATTAAAGTATATCAAAAAATGGGTGCCCGAATTTCAGGAATTCAATTACCCGCAACCGATAGTTGTCCATGAAATGGCCAGAAAGAGAGTACTGGAAGTGTATGCAAAAGCTTTGAAAGACAACTAAAGAGTGTTGATTTTATGATAGACTTGCATGAGTGTATCAACCGCTTTCCTGCCTTCAATTCCTAAATCTATACTGAAATTATTTACATACAGGTCTATGTGTTGGCGCATAACAGACTCGCTCATTTCCTGTGCATGGCATCTTACATAATCAGTGATCTGAGGATAATTTTCAAAAGCATATTCTACTGATCTTCTTATCAGCGATTCAATTTTTGATCTGGTGGCTTCATCAAATTTGTTTTGCATGATGATGCCACCTAGCGGTATGGGGCAATCTAATTGCTCTTCCCAATAAGCACCTAGGTCCATCAGTTTTATCAAACCTTTGTCTAGATAAGTAAATCTATTTTCGTGAATGATAACACCTGCATCTACTTCGCCACTTAAGACTGCTGATTCAATTTCATGGAAAACTAAGAACTCTTTATTTTTTGCATTGGGGAAAGCCATTGAGAATAACAAATGTGCAGTGGTATTAAAACCAGGCACTGCAATTTTCATGTTATTTACCTTTTGAAGATCATCAATTGGTTCCCTAGAAATTAGTAATGGTCCCACACCTTTACCTAATGCACCACCACTATTAAGTAAAGAATAGTTTTGTTGCACTATTGGTAAAACACCGTAACTGATTTTGGAGATATTTAATTTTTCGGATTTTGCCCATTCGTTTAAAGTTTGTACATCTTCCAATAGTACTTCAAATGTGAATCCCTCTGTATCGATTTTCTGATTCACTAATGCATCGAAAATAAAAGTATCATTTGGACATGGAGAGAATCCTAATGTAAAGTGCATATTCAATTCTTAAGAAATTTGATATAAACTGTCGATGTATTGTAATAAGGTCTGATTTAAATTATCGATTGCCAATTTCATTTGCCAATTCGATTTATCTCTTTCTCCTATATAATTTGAAATAGACCTTATTTGTATAAATGGAATATTCATTTCACGGGCCACATAATGCAGTGCTGCTCCTTCCATACTCTCGATGATAGGATTATATTTTTTGATCAGCTTTTGGATCCTTTCTGCATTCGTAGAAATTTCATTCACCGTAATACCACTCACTTCCTTTAATCCTAGCAGGTTATATTTAGTGAGCCATTGATTGGGTAACTTTCTTTTTTCAAAAGGGTGATAGCTGCTTTTCTCTAATTTCAAATCGAAAAGATCTTTCCACTTTCCATCTTCTTCTACTCCCAGATCACCAATAGTCTCTTCATTGATCGCAACTACAGTACCTAAAGAAAGATTCGTATCAAAAGTTCCTGCAATACCTGCTTGTATGATCAAGTCTGGCTTATCCTCTATCGATAATTTTGTGAGGGCAAAAGCTGCCGCAAGCATCCCAATTCCTGATTGATGATACTGCAGTTTTAACCTCTGACTTTCACCGGTATATAGCGCATTGATGTTCAAAAAAGAAGGCATCCATTCTGCTACAGTTGCTGCTGAAATAATAACACGCATCTTTCAAAGTTCGGGGTAATGATCCATTTCTACAAATACACAAACTTCACAACATTCTGTATTTGCCAGGCAAGTTGTAAGTTTGCCGAAATTTTGTGTAGGATGGTGTATTTAACGCGACTGGAACATTTTAATGCTGCTCATAAACTGTTTAATCCTAATTGGACTAAGGAACAGAATGATGAGGTTTTTGGGGTTTGTGCCAATGAAAACTGGCATGGGCATAATTTCGACCTGTATGTAACCGTAAAGGGTATCCCAGATCCCCATACCGGCTTTGTATATGATGTAAAGAAGCTTAGTAAACTGATGAAGGAAAGGGTAATTACACCTCTCGACCACAAAAATTTAAATTTAGACGTGGATTTCATGTTCGGCAAAATGTGCAGCACCGAGAATTTAGCAATCGCCATCTGGGAACAATTAGCCCCGCATCTCCCACAAAATGTTCATTTACATTGTGTTAAGCTGTATGAGACGGCAAGGATTTATGTGGAATATTTTGGGAGTGGGAAGTAACCACCCCAGTCATCGCTAGGCCGCTCGACTTTCCCCTCCTATCCGCAAGCGGCAGGAGGGGTGTTTAAAGAAACAAAGTACCCCTCTTGTTCGCTTGCGAATAGGAGGGGCAGCCGATTCCGCGCATGCGGAATACGGCGGGGTGGTTGTCTTTAGGAGAATCATGTATGTTAGTTTTAGAGAGTAACCACCCCAGTCATCGCTCAGCCGCTCGACTTTCCCCTCCTATCCGCAAGCGGCAGGAGGGGTATTATAAAAAAAAGTACCCACAAGTGGCTTAAGGGGTGCTTAAAGAAGAAAATTTCTTAAGTTTTGGTGGGTGTAATTCTGTTTAAACTTTTTTTATAAAAAAGTAAACAAAATAGAAACCCATCCGTTTATATTCTCGTATGTATCTTTGCGGTAATTTAGAAAGTCTGAATTGACGCCTAGATAGGTTTCAAAATTGGCCACTTGATCAGCACACTTCTGAAACAGTGCCTTTTAGAAAAATTAATTAAGTATTTATAATAATCATTCATTGAGCAAGAAAGTTGCCGTATATCGAAAAGAGCATTTTAATGCCGCACACCGTCTGAATAATCCAGCATGGACTAAAGAAGAGAATAAAGCTGTGTTTGGACTTTGCAATAATGATAATTATCACGGCCACAATTATGATTTAATTGTTAAAGTAATAGGAGAAGTGAACCCTTCTACGGGTTATGTGTTAGACTTGAAAGAATTAAGTACAATCATTAAAGAACAAGTATTAGATAAATTTGATCATAAAAATTTAAACCTCGACACCGCAGAATTTGCCTCTGTAAATCCCACTGCAGAAAATATTGCAATCGTTATTTATGATTTGTTGAGAGTGAAACTGGATGCAGGTTTAGATTTAAAAATTACATTGTATGAAACAGAAAGAAACTTTGTTGAATATCCGGCTTAATGGTGATAAAATAGAGTTAAGCGATTTGCTGATTGATGAAATGGGTGATAACCATGTGAGCACTTCGGTTGATACACCTATGCGCATGGATGCATTCGAATTATCGGATGCTGAGAAAGTGAAAAAAATTGAAAAGCATTTTACTGCCATCATGGAAGCCTTGGGCTTAGATCTAACAGATGATAGTCTAAAAGGTACCCCACATAGGGTTGCAAAAATGTATGTGAAAGAAATTTTTAGCGGACTTAATCCTGCAAACATGCCTAAAATGGCCATGTTTGAAAATAAATATAAGTACAATGAAATGCTTGTTGAAAAGAACATTTCTTTCTATAGTAATTGTGAACATCATTTTGTTCCCATCTTTGGAAAGGCGCATGTGGCTTATATCAGCAACGGAAGTGTTGTTGGATTAAGTAAGTTGAATAGATTAGTACAATATTTTGCAAAACGCCCGCAGGTTCAGGAGAGATTAACCATGCAAATTGGTAAAGAGTTACAAAAAGTATTAGGAACAGATGATGTAGCAGTTTTAATTGATGCTAAGCATCTATGTGTGGCAAGTAGAGGTGTAGAAGACGATACTTCTTCAACTATTACAGGATATTATGGCGGCAAATTCAAAGAAGAAAAAACTCGCAGCGAATTTTTAAGATACTTAGAAATGAAAACTGAATTTTAGTAAATTGAGCAAACAATCAAAGCCTGATAAATTTTATCAGGCTTTTTTATTTATTTTAGCCCCCTGAAATTGAATGTTATGAGTAAGCACGCCTATTTGTTTCCTGGTCAGGGAAGTCAGTTTATTGGAATGGGAAAACAATTATATGATACCCATCCGACAGCAAAAATACTTTTCGAAAAAGCCAATGAAATACTAGGATTTAGAATTAGTGATGTGCTTTTTGAAGGTACAGATGAAGCCTTAAAGCAAACTAATATTACACAACCTGCTGTTTTCTTGCATTCTGTAATTGCGTATCAAACTTTACAAGATCCTCAACCATCATTGGTGGCAGGGCATTCACTGGGAGAGTTTTCTGCACTAGTTGCAAATCATGTGTTGCATTTCGAAGATGCTTTACAATTAGTTAGCATCCGTGCACAAGCCATGCAAAAAGCTTGCGAATTACAACCTTCTACTATGGCTGCAGTATTAGCTTTGGCAGATGATAAAGTAGAAGAGATTTGTGCAGCTATTACTGCAGAAACAGGGGAAGTAGTGGTGGCTGCCAATTATAATTGCCCGGGTCAACTTGTAATCAGTGGCTCTTTAAAAGGAATAGAAATTGCATGTGAAAGAATGAAAGCAGCGGGAGCTAAAAGAGCTTTAGTACTTCCTGTGGGTGGTGCCTTCCATTCTCCTTTAATGGCTCCTGCAAAAGAAGAATTAGCAGCGGCAATTAAAGCAACCATATTTAATAATCCTATTTGCCCTGTTTATCAAAACGTAGTTGCAAAAGCGGTTATAGATCCTTCCGAGATCAAACAAAATCTGATCGATCAATTAACTGGAGCAGTAAAGTGGACACAATCTGTTCAAGCCATGGTTGCTGATGGTGCTACACATTTTACTGAAGTAGGCCCCGGTAAAGTTTTACAAGGGCTTGTTCAGAAAATTTATCGTGAAGCTATTGCAGACGGTGTTAGCTAATACTGCAATTGATCCATTCACCATCAAAGTTTGCATTGTATTTTTTGTAAAAAGAAATAGCTGCTTCATTCCAATCTAGTACCTGCCAACAGATACCATGAAGTTTTCTTTCCTTGGCTTCGATGATGAGTTGGTCAAATAATAATTGTCCTAATTTTTTGCCACGCATTTCTTCCGTAACTAAAATATCCTCCAGATACATGCGCTGTCCTTTCCAGGTACTATACCGGATATAATATAATGCAAATGCTTGCACCTTACCTTCTACTTCAGCAACAAATGCCCACCATACAGGATTTAATCCAAACCCACTTTCTTCAAAGTGTTCCAGCGTAACAGTAACTTCCTCTGGTGCTTTTTCAAAAACTGCCAATTCATGAATCAACTCCATGATTCTGCTACAATCTTTTTTCTCGGCTCTTCTAATAACAATTTCCATAATTAAATCAACCTTATTTTTTGTAACCGGGTCCTTTTACAAATCTACCTGCTGCATTGCCTGTAGGTTCTCCATTTTTAAATACTGCAATTCCATTTACAAAAACATCTACCATACCATCTGAATATTGGTGAGGTTTTTCGAATGTGGCATTATCTTTTACTTTAGCGGGATCAAAGATCACAATATCTGCATAGTTGCCGGTTTTCAATTCACCTCTTTTTTGAAGTTTCAAATGTTTGGCTGGCAGATTTGCTAATTTTTGAATAGCTGCTTGTAAAGTCAATACTTTTTCATCACGTACATAATGACCAATCACACGTGCAAAATTTCCATATGCCCTAGGATGTGCATTTGATTTTAAAAATGCGCCCTCGGTGGTATAAGAACCTTCGTCGCTACCAAAACTAACCCAAGGTAAGGCCACTTGTTTTTTTACGTTGTCTTCATTCATTAAGAAATATGCTACACCCACTCTGGTGCTATCCTGCACTATCAGGTCCATCGCTGTTTCTTCAGGAGTAGAATGACGCATGATGGCTGCTTCTGCTAAAGTTTTTCCTGTATATTTTTTTAAAGAATCTTGTTTAAAACCAAGTAATAAAACATGTTCAGCTCCACCTGCACCGTAATATAAATTTTCCCAGTTCTGTGCATTGCTGTTCATTGCTATTTTCATTTCAGCACGAATCTTTGGATCCTGTAAGCGTGCTCTCAATTTTCCGAAGCCACCATCTTGTAATGTGGGTGGAAATACAGAAGTCAATCCTGTAGCACCTGCCAAATAAGTATACATATCAGAAGTAATATCTAAGCCTTCTTTTCTGGCACGCTCAACTCTTTTAATGGCCGAATCCATTTTTGGCCAGTTATCTTTTCCTGCGGCTTTTAAATGAAAGATTTCAGCGGGGATATTTGCTTCTTTTGAAATGGTAATCAATTCTTCTACTGCTTCTAAAAATTTGTTTCCTTCACTTCTCATATGGCTTGAATAAGTTCCACCATATTTCGATGCTTCTTTTGCCAGTGCTATCAACTCATCCGTTTTTGCAAAAAAATCAACAGGGTAAATCAGTGCATTGGTTAACCCCAAAGCACCTTCTTCCATTGCCTGATCCACTAATAATTTCATGCTATCTAATTGAGCAGGAGTAGGTGCAATATTTGCTTCACCTATCACATACTGTCTAACCGCACCGCTTCCTACGAAGCTGGCAATATTGGGTGCAATGCCTTTTTTCTCTAAGACCTGCATGTATTCGCCAAGTGTATTCCAACTCACATTATATTTCACATCCCCTTGTCCATGTTGCAGTTGACTTTTCATACTTGCATTCAACGGACCAAAACTGGTTTCCCCAAATATTTCTGTAGTTACACCCTGGCGTATATCACTCTGTGCTCTTCCATCGTAAAATAAAGATTCTTCTGAATGTCCCATCATATTAATGAAACCAGGAGCAACTGCTAACCCTTTTGCATCCACTTCGTTTTTCGCAGATTCTTTGGAAAGATCTCCGATAAAAGCAATACTATCGTTTTTAATGGCAATATCTGCTTTGAAAGGCTCTCCACCATTACCATCATACACTAAACCATTTCTAATAATGGTATCGTATTTTTTTGTAGAACAGGAAGCCAGAATTGTGCAGGCAAATAATATATAAATAAGGTTACGCATGTTTTTATTTTAAAGTTGAATTATTTCTTTTTTGCTTTGAAATTTCCATTAGGCTGAATAAAAGTTAATCCGGTTGATTCAGCTTTGTCGTTGATTTCGAATTGTACAAAATACCCATTTATAATTTTTAAACTGAATTTATCTTTATCTATTGGAACTAATTCATAATCTGGCTGACCGGGTACCAATACAAATAAAGTTTTTTTATCTTTTACATACACTTTTACAATTGCGGCACCAGCCAAATCATAGTCGCCCACATATTTAGTTAATTCATCAGCGGAAATGTCTTTCGGCTTAACTGTTTTTTCGAATTTTATAGGAGGAAGCGTTGGTTCAATTCCAATTTGAACACTGCTGATATCGCCAGCCTCATTCATTTGAAACGCAAAACGAGTGGGACTTTTTTCTGTGGTATCAATACCATCTGTTGGATCTTTATCAAAAGGTTCAAATATATCGTAGTGATAATTTCTTAGCCATAAAATGTCTTTCCCCATTTTGCAAATCAAGGAGTCGTTCATATACGATACTTCAAATGTACCATATGCAGGATGATGATAAAGTCCATCATAATCTTTTAAAGGATGGGAGGGATGTGTATTTGCTTTTTGGTTACTTGATGTATTTTTCTCAGCTTCTTTTGCTGTTACTTTGGCTTTTGCAACAGTTTTTTTCAGATCAGCATTCCAATCGAAATTGGGCAATTGTAAAACTCTGTCTGCAATGGTATTTCTTACAATGGATGGAATGGAAGATCCATTTTGATTGGTTAATACGATGATGCCAATACTATCTGAAGGAAAGAAACAGGTACTTGCAGAAAAGCCATCAATGTTACCGCCGTGTTCCACCCTAAAATGTCCTTTATAAGAAGCCGTCATCCAACCAAAGCCATAGTTTGAAAAGAATACATCTGGTTTTTCTATTGTTGGTGTACCAGTACCTATCACCATTTGAGAACCCATCGCTTCATTTAAGTAGGATGATGGAATAATTTCTTTGCCATTGAATTTTCCTCCATTGATCCAGGTACTTACCCAATTGGCCATTTCCATTACATTGCTATTGATACTTCCTGCAGGGCCCATAGCATCAATATGATAATAGTCCATTTTTTTAATGATGCTATCCTTTTTTAATCCATATCCAATCGCCGCATCTTTATTTTTTTGTAGATCAAGTATGGAAAAATTTGAATTAGTCATGCCCAGTGGCTTGAATATTTTTTCCTGTACATTATTCTCCCAGCTGTTGCCTGTAATTTTTTCCGCTACCATTCCCTGTAATAAGAACATGAAATTATTGTATTGCCATTTTTCTCTAACCCCGAATGATGGCTCCATATATTGGATTCTCTTCATCAAACTATCTCTGGACGAAGTTGGGAAAGCATACCAGGAATAATCATGTCTTGGCAATCCGGTTCTGTGAGACATCATATCATTCAACTGGATCTGATTATTCATATTGTCGTTGAAAAATTTGAGCTCTGGCAAATAGTTGCGGACTGGTTTATTCAATTCCACCTTGCCATCTTTTTGCAGTATTCCTAATATAGATGCAGTAAATGCTTTGGTACAACTGCCTATTGCAAAAAGTGTATTGGGGGTTACCGGAATCTTATTTTCCAGGTCACGATACCCAAATCCTTTTGAATAAATTACTTTATCTTTTTCTACAACTGCAACTGCAAACCCTACTCCGTGCCAGTCTTTTAAAACCCTCTCGAAAGTGGTATCCAAATCAGCGAAGGGATTGGTTTTGGTTATTAGTTTATTTTTCTTTTGCGCATTAGCAAATACAAGTACAACTAGCATCAGGCTAGCTAAAAATAATTTTTTTATCATGGTGTAAGGCATAAAAAAGCCAATACAATATAATAATAAAATGCTTTTTTATTTCATCAATTATGATAAACGAAATGAAGGCTATAACGATTGATCCAGGTCATTTAAGATATCCTGTATATTTTCAATACCAACACTCATCCGAATTAGTCCATCTGTAATACCATATTTTTGACGTTCCTCTGGGCTTAATCCAGAATGGGTCATACTTGCAGGATGTGATATCAAAGTATCTAATGTGCCTAAAGAAACGGCACGTACACACATATTGAGTTTGTCAATAAAATTTTTACCCGCTTGTAATCCGCCCTTTAATTCAAAACTCATCAAAGCACCGGGATGTCGCATTTGTTTCTGAGCAATAGCATAGTCAGGATGTGAAGCCAGGCCATTATAATTTACTTTTTGAATGGCATCATGCTTTTCTAAAAAATGGGCCACGTCCATGGCATTATTGCAATGACGGTCCATACGAATTTCTAAAGTCTTCAATCCCTGAGAGAGTAAGAAAGCGTCAAAGGCATTACTGTTTCCGCCCATGAGTGTATGCCATTTCCAAACAGTGGTATTCATTTTTTCAAGATCTTTTCCTAATAAAACGCCGCCAATGGCAGTGCCATGACCGTTTAAGAATTTAGTAGTAGAATGAAAAACAAAATCTGCACCGTATTTAAATGGTTGTTGTAAATAGGGTGTAGCAAACGTATTATCAACCGTTAGAATGGCGCCATATTTTTTTGCTAGAACTGCAATCCCTGCTATGTCAATACATTGTAAGGTAGGATTGGCAGGGGTTTCAAGGTGTATGAGTTTAATGCTGGGATTATTTTTTATAACTTCTTCTACAGAATTCAAATCCCGCATGTCGATGATGATAGCAGTTACTCCTGCTTGCGGCAAAACAGATTTAAACAATTCGTTTGTGCCACCATATAAAGCAAAATGAGAAAGTACAGTATCGCCAGCTTTTAAATTGCTCATGAACATTGTTGTCATGGCGGCTTGTCCGCTGGAATGCAATAACGCTTTTAATTGTAATGGACTTCCATCTTCATTTTGTATACCAAAAGATTCCAATGCAGCAATGGTTTCCTCTGCTGCAGTAAATGTAGGGTTGCCCCATCTGCTGTAAATCCTGGTTTTATCTTTTCCCGAATACCGTTCCATTCCTGATTCCGCATCATCGAAAGTAAAAGTTGATGTCGCAAATATGGGAGTGATATGTGCGTACTCAGCATTATTATGCCCGCTGGTATGTATAGCTACAGAACTGATGCCGGTAAGTGGTATTTTTTTGCTCATGTTATGATTGGAATTATGCTTTTGGAAGATTTGCAAATGCGAGAATCAACCACCCCGTCTGTTCGCTAAGGCGCTCCAGCCACCCCTCCATCGCATGCGATGGAGGGGAAACCTTTATTTTACTTTATTTTACTTAATCTTATTCGTTTTAAACGCTGAGCGTTTAAAACTTCATGCTTCTCTAATAAGCCCATGTAAGAAGCGTTGCACCCCATGTGAAACCTCCTCCAAAAGCTGCCAACACAATCTTGTCGCCTTTATTCAGTTGTTTTTCCCAATCCCATAAACACAATGGTAGGGTAGCAGCAGTGGTATTGCCGTATTTCTGAATATTGATCATTACTTTTTCTTTTGCTAAACCCATGCGGTTAGCAGTAGCATCAATAATGCGCAAATTTGCCTGATGTGGAACAAGCCATGCTATATCGTCGCCAGTTAAATTGTTACGCTCTAATAATTCTGCACTCACATCTGCCATACCTTTTACGGCAAATTTGAAAACGGCCTGACCTTCCTGGTATGCAAAGTGTTCCCTAGCGGCAACAGTTTCTGCAGTGGCTGGTTTTAATGAACCCCCTGCTTTGATATGCAAATAATGACGGCCACTTCCATCACTCTTCATAATAGTATCCTGAATACCTAAGCCATCAGTACTTGGTTCTAATAAAACAGCACCTGCACCATCACCAAAAATGATACATGTGGTACGATCAGTATAATCAATGATGGCACTCATCTTATCAACACCCACCACAATTACTTTTTTATACCTGCCACTTTCGATGTACATGGCGCCAGTACTTAATGCGAATAAAAATCCGCTACAAGCTGCACTCATATCATAACCCCAGGCATTGGTTGCTCCAATTTTGTCTGCAATAATATTTGCAGTGGCTGGGAAGATCATATCAGGGGTAACTGTTGCACAAATGATGCAATCAATTTCCTTTGGATCTAATCCTTTTTTTCTTAGAATTTCTTCTATCGCTGGCACCGCCATATCGCTGCTGCCCTTGCCGGGTTCTTTCAAAATGCGTCGCTCGGAAATACCGGTACGGCTTCTAATCCACTCGTCGTTGGTATCAACCATTTTTTCAAGGTCGAAATTGGTCAACTTTGTCTCCGGAACATATCCGCCTACTGCGGTAATTGCTGCTGTAATTTTCGTCATGTCTTATAAAATCTGGCGCAAATATCTAAAAACTTTGTGGAAAAAGGACCAAACTCGCTGGCTTAGGTCCGATTCAGGTCTAAATCTGATAGTTTAATATGCTTCAGAAAGGCATTTTAACCTAATTTTGGGAGAGTTATGATTGCATTTGTAAGAGGTCAATTTGTGGTAAAAACAACAACCAGAGTAGTTGTTGATGTAAATGGGGTTGGCTACGACCTCCAAATAAGTTTGAATACCTATTCTGCCATCAGTGCAAAGGAGAGTGGATTACTGTTTACCTATCTACAGATAACAGAAAATGCCCATACCTTGTTTGGGTTTGCAGAATTGGCCGAGAAGGAGATGTTTTTGCAGCTGATCAGTGTTTCAGGAGTAGGTGCATCCACTGCTAGAATGATGTTATCAGGGATGCGTCCGGATGAAATTGCCAGAGCCATCGTACAGGGCAATACAAAACAGCTTGAAAGCGTTAAAGGAATTGGGAAAAAATCTGCAGAACGTTTGATTGTTGAACTACGTGATAAACTTGGTAAACAATCTTTCGAAACAGGTATTGGTGGAACAACTGCTGTTGTTTCTATTGATTCTGATGCGGTTCATGCCCTGGTGGCTTTAGGAATTGGAAAACCAATGGCAGAACAAGCTGTTAAAAAAACAATTTCTAGTTTAACCCCGGATGCAAGTCTGGAGGAAATCATTAAACAAGCGTTAAAAAACTTATAGCCTATTACCTTAGCTCTACTTAACTAATGCAACGGATTTGAAGTTATTTGCAACTGTAATGGCTGTTTTTTTATTCCTGTTTTCGGGTATGCATGTTTTTGCCCAAAAGAAGGATAGTGTTCACTATGCAATAACCGACAGAAGGTCTGATGCATTTTCCAGTAATAACAGCAATCCTTTTTCTATAAGGGATACCAGCCTCATCAAACAAACCATCGAATACGATCCCAAAACACAGCAATATGTTATTGTTGAAAAAGTTGCCGGAAAGATTTATCGAACCCCCACCACTTTAAGTTTCGACGAATTCTGGAAAATAAAATCCCGTCAATCAGAAAGCGATTATTTTAAAAAGCGTGCAGACATGCTCGCCATGTTGAATGAAAAGACCAAGCGGCCACCCCTGAAAGTACACACTAGTTTATTCGACAGAATATTTGGTGTTACTGATAGAGGAATGAAAGTAGATATTCGGCCAAGTGGGGAAGTAAATGTGATGGCCGGTTATCAAGGACAAAATATAAAAAACCCCACACTTCCGGAACGTGCCCGAAAAAATGGTGGATTCGATTTCGATATGAATGCGAATCTTGCCGTGAACGCTAATATCGGAGACAAGCTTAGATTCCCGCTCAACTATAATACCCAATCCAATCTTGGTTTTGATAATCAAATTAAATTGGATTTTAAAGGGAAGGATGATGAAGTAATAAAAAGTATTGAGGCGGGAAATATTTCTTATCAATCAAAAGGTACCTTAATACCCAGCACTCAGAATTTATTTGGTATTAAAGCACAATTACAATTCGGAAAATTATTTATCACAGGAGCATTGGCCAATCAACGTTCTCAGAAACAATCCATCGGTATGCAAGGAGGTGCTGCGATGCAGACCTTTCAAAAAAGATTAGATGATTATGAAGAGAACAGACACTTTTTATTAGCCCAATATTTTAGAAGCAATTTCAATAAAGCAATGAAGAACCTGCCTGTTGTGAACTCAATGGCGCAGATTCAAAGGATAGAAGTTTGGGTAACTAATCGAAATGGTGCCAATACAGACGCACGTGATATCGTAGGTTTTATGGACTTAGGTGAACCGAGTCCGTATAATCCAATTATCCAATCGAATACTTCTAACCCGCTACCTTTTAATGGTGCGAATAATTTATATAGTTCCATCATCAATGATCCAACTGCCAGAAACCCTTCCAGGATCAATAGCTTATTATTTGCAAAAGGATTAAGACCAGTTGACGATTATGAAAAAACCTTTGCTAGAAAATTAACTCCTAACGAATATTATTTCAATCCGCAAATCGGATTTCTTTCTGTAAATAGCCAATTACAATCGGATGAGGTTTTAGCTGTTGCATACCAGTACACCTATAATGGTAAAGTATTTCAAGTGGGTGAGTTTTCACAAGACGTTGCATTAGATTCCACTAAAGGAGTACAGAAAGTTTTGATGTTGAAATTATTGAAAGCAACTTCTCAAAGAATTCAATTGCCGATCTGGGGATTGATGATGAAGAATGTGTATTCATTGGATATGTTTGGTGGTATACAACGTGATGGATTTAATTTGAACGTTTTATTTGAAGATCCTAGCGGTGGTTTGAAAAGATATCTTCCTGAAACCTCACCAGCAGTAAATGGTCAGCCCCTGCTTAAAATATTGAATTTAGATCGGTTGAATAGTCGTAACGATCCTCAGCCAGATGGGGTGTTCGACTTTGTGGAAGGGTTTACCATTCTTCCACAATTGGGTAGGGTAGTCTTTCCAGTACTGGAACCTTTTGGTAGAGACTTAGAAGCTTTGGCCTTTAATGGTATGCCAGCAGCAACTAAGAAAAAATATGTGTTTTATGCTTTGTACGATTCTATCAAAGCCATTGCACAAACTTATATGAATGTGAATAGGTTTATGATGCAAGGTTCTGTGAAAAGTACAGGGGGTGCTGAAATAGATCTGAATACGTTTAATGTGCCGCCTGGATCAGTGTCTGTAACTGCAGGCGGACAAATACTAAGAGAGGGAGCCGACTATGTGGTTGATTATAATCTGGGTAAAGTAAAAATTTTAAATCAAGCCATATTAAGTTCTAATGTTCCTGTTAAAGTGGCTTTTGAAAATAATGCTGGTTTCGGCATGCAGCAAAGAGGTTTTGCTGCATTGCGGATGGATTATATCGCCAATAAAAAATTCAGTTTTGGGGCTTCTGTAAACCGACTCGGTGAGCGACCTTTCTTTACCAAGATGGGTTATGGCGAAGACCCCATCAGAAATACCATGTATGGTTTTGATTTTAGTTATAAGTCTGAACTGCCAGGATTAACACGTTTCTTAAATCGATTACCTAACTATTCAACAAAAGCAAAATCGTTTATTACAGCCTATGGTGAGGCCGCTTATTTGCAACCTGGACACCCACCTCAAATTGGTAAAGGGGGTCAGGGTTTAGTGTATATAGATGATTTCGAGTCTTCTAAAACCAGTATCGATTTGCGCTTCCCATTTGTCGCATGGGCAATGGCGTCTACACCTCAGGGGAATCCAAAATTTCCTGAAGCAAATCTTACCGATTCAATCGATTATAATTTTAATCGCGCAAAATTAGCGTGGTATAATATCGAACCCAATCTGCAAGACAGAAATAGTCCGAACAATCCTTTAAGACGTAACCTTACTGAGTTAAGTGATCCTAGAGTGAGACAGGTGTATACCAATGAACTGTTCCCTCAAAAGACCACCAATATTACAGATGTGCAAGCATCTACTTTTGACCTGGCTTATTATCCAACAGAGAAAGGACCTTATAACTATGAAAGCAGAAAAACAGCACTTGATGCAAATGGAAAATTAACTAACCCTGCAGGAAAATGGGCTGGTATCATGCGCTCCATAGATCAAACAGATTTCGAAACAAGTAATGTGGAGTTTGTTGAATTCTGGGTTCAAAATCCATTCATTAAAACCCCAAATAGTAAGGGCGGTAAAATGTATTTGAACTTTGGTAATGTAAGTGAAGACATTTTAAAGGATGGTAAAAGATTCTATGAGAATGGAATGAATACGCCGAATATTAATGCTGCAGTCGACAGTTCAAATACCTGGGGTAAAACACCTGTAAACCCTATTCAAATCACTCAGGCATTTAGCAATGATCCTAATGACCGTCCTTTTCAGGATGTTGGATTAGATGGATTGGATGATGCTTCTGAAATAAGAAAGAAAGGATATGTATTGGATCGTTTGGCTTCAAACTTTGGTACAAATTCACCCGTTTATAAAAATACCTTACTCGATCCGTCACTGGATGACTATAAGTGGTATCGCGATCAAAGTTTTGATGCAGCTGGAACTGGAATTTTAGGACGCTATAAAAATTTCAATAACCCGCAGGGCAACTCTCCCATTGCAACAACAAACGGATTATTTACTTCTGCTGCTACACTGTATCCAGATAATGAGGATCTAAATAGAGATAATACTTTAAATGAAACAGAATCCTATTACGAATACCAGATCGATCTGAAGCCTGGTATGGATGTAGGAGTTACAAAATATATTACTGATAAAAAAAGAGTCACTGTAAATTCTGCAGACGGAATTGTTCGTCAGGAAGACTGGTATCTTTTCCGTGTACCAATCAAGGGATATAGTAATAAAGTAGGCGGTATCCCTGACTTTAAATCTATTCGTTTTGTGAGAATGTATTTATCCGATTTTGAAGATTCGGTAGTGTTGCGTTTCGCAAGTTTGAATATGGTAAGAAATCAATGGCGTCAGTTCACTTATAATTTAGATACTACCGGAAGTTATACTCCAATTAATAATACATCAGGAACTTCTATCAATACTTTATCTGTGAATCTGGAGGAGAATGGAAGTCGTCAACCAGTGAATTATTTAATTCCTCCAGGTATTGAACGTGTGCAACAATTGAGTAATAATGGTATCAATCTTTTGCAAAACGAACAGAGTATCAGTTTGCAAGTGAAAAATTTATTTACAGGTGATGCAAGGGCCATTTTCAAAACCATGAACCTTGATATGAGGCAGTTTGGAAAATTATCGATGTTTATTCACGCAGAATCTGTTACTGGCCAAAGACCTTTATTAAATGGAGAGATCAATGCAGTTATAAGAATTGGTCAGGACTTTTTGAACAATTATTATGAGATCAAAATACCGCTGAATATTACTCCTCCGGGCTCTTATGCCAAAGGACAGGAATTGGCAATTTGGCCAGAAGCAAATAATCTGGATTTTAGTTTACAAGAATTAATTGATCTGAAACTTCGTAGAAATTCCAGCAACCAACCATTGAATAGTATTTATCGAGAAATACTCGGCAATAAAACCTTTTCTGTGATGGGTAATCCTAACCTGGGAGAGGTTCGTGGATTTTTAATTGCAGTAGAAAATCCTTTTCGATTAGATGGTAAGATCGCCAACACAGAAGTTTGGGTAAATGAATTAAGACTTTCTGAAATTGATGAACATGGCTCCTGGGCTGCCTTAGGAAGAGTAGATTTAACCTTAGCAGATTTGGGAACAGTATCAGTTTCAGCCAATACACATACACAAGGTTTTGGTACTATTGAACAAAAAGTTAATGAAAGAGCTCGTGATAATTTAGTTCAATTTGATGCGGCAGCAAATATCAATGCGGGTAAATTATTTCCAAAAGAAGCAAGACTTAATTTGCCTATATACGCAAGTATCAGTAAAACATTGCGAACCCCTCAGTATGATCCATATGACAAAGACGTTCTGCTTTCACAGAAACTTTCAAGTATGCCTAATAAGCGCGACTCTATTAGAAATGCTGCAGCTGATCAAACAACCATCAAGACCATCAATTTTACAAATGTTCGGGTGGCTCCCAAGGGGAATAAAACAGGATTGTTAAAGTTGAGTAATTTCGATGTGAGTTATTCCTATTCTCAAACAGACCAGACCAGTCCGATTATTCTGGAAAATAAAATAACCCGACACCGAGGTGGGTTAGGCTATACCTATATTGGGCAGAGCAAGTATGTGGAACCTCTAAAAAAATTAATTAATGCCAGAACAGCTTGGCTATCGTGGCTAAGAGATTTTAATTTTAATCTCCATCCATCATTGTTAAGCTTCCGCGCAGATGTTAACAGGCAATTCGCAGAATACGTGCCACGTATCGTAAATTCTTACGATAATAAAGTGGATCGTGTAGATACTACTTATGACAAGTATTTTACTTTCGATCGATTCTATAATATGCAATGGGATTTATCAAGAAGGTTGAATCTGAATTTCACAGCTACTAATAATGCAAGAGTAGATGAACCAGATGGAAGAATTGATACTAAAGTAAAAAGAGATAGTGTTCGCAATAATTTCATCAGTGGAGGTAGAAATACTTTGTATCAACAAAGGGCTTCATTAAACTGGGATATTCCGTTGAATAAACTTCCGATTACCAACTGGATCAGCTCCAGATATAGTTATTCCACTTCTTATAATTGGATAGGAGCAAGTAGAGTTGCCATAGATCTGGGAAATACGCTTGAGAACTCTCAGGAAAATAACTTGAATACGCAATTCAGTTTTGCCAATCTATATGCTAAATCAAAATGGTTAAGGGCAATTGATAATATTCCTATGCCACAACCAAAACAAACGACGAATACATCCAACACTAAAAAGAATAGCAAGGATAAAAACAATATGCTCAATGGTACCGATCTTAAAACTTCGCAACAGAACAGTTTAGGGTTTGCAATACCTACAAAAGAAGAGGCATTAAGGGGTTTAACAGGCAAGAAGAGAAAAGAAGCTTTGGCAAAATGGAAGCAACAAAAAAGAGACGAACGAACTGCACAAAAAATGGCAAAAGCCAATCAGCCTATTGAACTCAATGGTTTTGAAAGAAGTATTGGAAAATTCATTACCATGGTGAAGACTGTTCAAGTAAATTATTCTGCTAATTTCAGAAGCAGGGTTCCTGGATATATGGATAGTAGCAGGGTCTTGGGTCAAAATTGGAGCAGCATGCAACCAGGATTAGATTATATATTAGGAAAGCAACCCGATACAGGTTGGTTAAATAAAAAATATAATCAGGGATTACTTTCAAGGGATAGCACTTTTAATTATTTATACCGACAAAACTTTGAACAACGCTTTAGTATTACAGCACAGATTGAGCCCATCAGGGAATTGATGATCGACATCAATTTAGATAAATCATTTAGTAAAGAGTACTCAGAGTTGTTTAAAGATACATCCGGTTTAGGAAGGCCAGATCACCTGAATCCATTGGCATCAGGAGGCTTTAGCGTTTCTTATATTGCCTTCAATACTTTGTTTGGGAATCATAATCCGAATGAAGTGTCTCAGACTTTTAAAACATTTGAAGCCAATAGAATTATTATATCCAGTAGAGTAGCCAATCAAAATCCTTATTGGAAAGGTTTGCCTGCAAGTGGACAGTTTACACCAGATGGTTATGCAACTGGGTATGGTAGATATTCTCAGGATGTAATTTTACCTGCATTCTTTGCAGCATATACAGGAACTGATCCTTATAAAATTGGGTTGATTAAACAATCTAATTCCAATATTCAATCAAATCCATTTAGCGGAATTATTCCTAAACCTAACTGGAGAGCAACTTATACTGGCTTAACAAAAATTCCGGCTTTAGCATCGATATTTAGTGCTATCACTTTAACCCATGGCTATAATGGTACGTTGAGTATGAATAGTTATAATAGTGCGTTATTGTATAGAGATCCTTTCAGATTAGGTGCACCTTCATTTATCGACACTGTTAGCGGAAACTATATTCCTTATTTCCTGGTGCCTAATATTACCATGCAAGAACAATTCGTTCCACTATTCGGATTAGAAATAACTACTAACAAAAAGCTCACGCTCAAATTCGAATACAAGAAGAGCAGAACCTTGAGTATGAGTTTGATTGATTATCAGTTAAGTGAAAGTAGAAGTACAGAATGGACATTCGGAGGAGCATGGCGTAAACGTGGTGTTAACCTGCCGTTTAAATTACCTGGTATGAAGGCCAAAAAATTAAGCAATGACCTGAACTTGAAACTGGATCTTTCTGTGCGAGATGTTGCTACCAGCAACAGTAGATTGGATCAGAGTAATGCGTATGGTACAGGCGGACAAAAAGAAGTAGTAATTCAACCTGCTGTAGATTATGTGATCAATAATAGGATCAACATCAAGTTCTTCTTCGATCAGCGTAGGGTAATACCATACATATCAACTTCGGCACCTATGACAACTACAAGGGCTGGGGTTAATATCAGAATATCATTAGCGCAGTAAAAATTAAAAAGTAAAAATTAAAAAGTAAAAAGTAAAACTGAATAGTTTTAGCTGCATAAGTTTCCCCTTTTCCCTTCCATCGCATGCGATGGAAGGGTGGCTGGAGCGGCTGAGCGAACAGACGGGGTGGTTCATTCATCCCAGATAATTCCCCTCTAAAAGTTAATATCCCAATTCATGCAAATACAAATCCGCTCCTTACAACATGTAGGCATACCAGTAACAGATATCAAACGTTCTGAAGCATTTTATCAATCTCTTGGTTTTACCAATCATATGCAGGCATATTTCCCTTATGGAGAAGAGGATAAGGGCACCTGTATCATGATGCAATTAGGCAGTATCACGATTGAATTGTACGAAATGCCTGAGCCGGATAATTCAGAAGTAAGAAATAGAAAAAACGGTCATATCGACCATATAGCATTTGATGTGGCAGATATCGATGATACCTATCAAACTCTAAAAGCATCTGGGTTTATACCAATAGAACCTGCACCCGTAAAATTAGACTTCTGGAAAAATGGATGTAAGTATTTTAATATCCTGGGGCCGGATGGAGAACGCATTGAATTCAATCAAATACTTTAAAAGATTAAAAAGTAAAAAGTAAAAAGTAAAAAGTAAAAAGAGAGAGAGCCAATAAATACAGGCCCTCTCTCTTTGTCAATTAAACTTTTTACTTTTTAATTTTTAATTTTTACTTTTTCTTAATTTTTCTTCCAGGCCCAGGTCCACATCACCTTCCAGGTAATTTTCTTTCCGTACAATAATATACCTGTACGATAAATTTTTGCTGCGACCCAGGTGGTTCCCAGGAAGCCTAATATTAATAAGGCCATACTTAATATTAGTTGGAATAATGTAACGCCGTCTGGCACACCATAAGCAACCCTGGCCATCATCACAATAGGAGAGGTTAAAGGGAATAGGCTACCAAAGATGGCGATACCACTATTAGGGTCATTCACTGCTTTCATCATAATTACTATTGCAAAGATGATGGGCATGGTGATAGGTAATAATAAACTCTGTGCATCTTGAGGATCTTCGTTAACAGCACTGCCTACAGCAGCGAATAAGGAAGAATAGAGTAAATAGCCACCGATAAAATAGAAGATAAAGCAACCAATGATCAACGGGAAATTTATAGTGCTTAAACCTTTCATAGCACCATTCATAGCGCCACTTTCCTGAACCGCATGTGCAGCTTGCATACCTGCAGGTTGTATGGGTTGCCCTTGCATGGATTGAACTAAAGAAGGGAACATCATTGCAAT
Source organism: Chitinophagaceae bacterium (assembly GCA_947371755.1). Classification (GTDB taxonomy): domain Bacteria; phylum Bacteroidota; class Bacteroidia; order Chitinophagales; family Chitinophagaceae; genus Sediminibacterium. The sequence continues at coordinate 8,585 of CANBQT010000018.1, read as the reverse complement.
AGCAAATTGAATTCCAAATACAAGAACCAACCAGATAAGAAATTGAATCAGGCCAACAGCTCCAATTCCAAAGATCTTACCCATCATTAGTTGAAAAGGTTTGACACTACTGATGATTACTTCAGCAATTCGACTAACCTTTTCTTCCATCACACCTCTCATTACCATGGTGCCGTATATAAATAGTATAATGTAAATCATGAAACCAGAAATCATACCAACCGCATAGCTAACACCCACTTTTGTTTCGTTTTCGGTTTTGCCTGAAGCGGATGAGAATTGGATATACTCTTTTTCTTTTTGAAGACTATCGAGTTGTGCTTTGGTAATATTAAATCCGATCAGTCTTTTTTCTTCTAATGCTTTATTGATGCGGGTCTGGATTTTTTCGCGGGTCATTATCCCCACTGATTTTGCAGAACGGAATTGTAGTGAATCTTTGCCTTCCAGTGTAAATCCGGATGGTACGTATAAAAATGCCTGATAGGTATTTTTCGCTAATGCACTTTGAAGAGCCGCGGTATCAGATTGTACAAATTCAAATACAACTTCGTTGTCTTTTGATTCAATTTTACCGTTAAAAATATTGGCTTTATCAGCAACCGCAATTTTAAAATTGTCGGTAGTTTTTATAGAAAAATAGATGATCATGGCATAGAAACCAAATATGATCAAGGGCAAACCAATAGTAGAAAGAAGAAATGTTTTTTTCTGAACACGAGTTAAAAATTCTCTGCGTGCTACTAATAATATTTTGTTCATAGAATTAAATTAGTCGTTAGTTGGTTGAAATGCACGGGTAGTGGCTTTAGTACCTTCTACCAGGTTAATGAAAATGTCGTTCAATGATGGTAGAACTTCGTTGAAAGACTCAATAGTTAAGTTCTGTTGAATAAAATATTTCAATACATCATTACTATTGTTTCCTTCTTTGATTTTTACAGTTAACATATTCGCAGTTTGATCCACTACATTAAATGCTTCACTACTGATAGTTGCAGGCATTTCATGAACTTTTACGCTATAGATATTCTCTTTGAATTGTTGTTTGATGCCAGCCACTGTACCATCTAATATTTTCTTTCCAAGATTCACTAATACAATATGGTCGCAAATTTCTTCCACCTGTTCCATTCTATGTGTACTAAATATAACGGTGCACCCTCTTTGTGCTAAGCCATAAATTTCATCTTTGATCAAATTTGCATTTACAGGATCCAGACCACTAAATGGTTCGTCTAGAATGATCAATTTTGGCTCGTGTAAAACAGTGATGACAAATTGTAATTTCTGACTCATTCCTTTACTCAGGTCTTCTACTTTTTTATTCCACCAGCTTTCCATCTCCAGACGCTTAAACCAGAATTTGATTTTTTCTAAAGCCTCAGATTTACTCAATCCTTTTAATTGAGCCAGATAAAGGGCCTGATCACCTATTTTCATTTTTTTGTAAAGCCCCCTTTCTTCAGGCATGTAGCCGATCTTGATGATGTCGTTGATAGGGTCGAAAGTTTTACCATCTAAAATGATATCACCCTGGTCAGGATAAAAAATACCAGTAATCATCCTGAGTAATGTTGTTTTGCCGGCTCCATTAGGACCAAGTAAACCAAATATGCTTCCCTTTTCGATGGAAAAACTGATATCATCTACTGCTTTTTGGGTAGCATAATATTTTTTCAAATTTTTAAGTTCCAGTATTTTACTCATAGTATGTTAGTTTCAAAAGTAGAATGGTTGAATATGTTGTTAAATTAAGAAAAACTAATACGTAAGTAGCACCATTTAAAGAAATATTACAGTTTCGGATTTTATTAACTGTAGTTTTGCGGCAATTAATTGATTCCCCCAATGATTTCGGTAAAGAAAGTATGTATATCACTTAGTATATTGTTGTGCTGGTTCCTGATGAGTAGCTGGGGATTTTTAGTACATAAAACAGTGCAACAGTTGGCCATTTATGAGTTGCCAAAAACCATTCGTCCCTTTTTCTATCAGTATAAAGACAAATTGGTGTACGATGCGCCAAGGCCTGATATGCGCCGAAACCAGGATGGCACTGAAGCAACCAAGCATTTCATCGACCTGGAAATGTTTGGCAATAATGCGGCCAATGAAATGCCTTACGAATGGAATGAGGCAGTTAAAAAGTATACCAGGGATAGTTTAGTAAAATATGGTTATGTTCCTTATCATGTGATATTTATTAAAGGAAAATTAACTGAAGCCTTTAAAGCTCAGAATAAAGATAGCATTCTCTTTTATGCATCCGATCTGGGTCATTATATTTCAGACGCACACGTCCCATTGCATACAACCATTAATTACGATGGTCAACTTTCAAACCAAAAAGGAATTCATAGTTTATGGGAATCTATGATCCCCGAAATTGAGATTACTAATTATAATTTGTATTCGAATCATCACGCAACTTATTTGAAGCATCCGGAGCAGTCTATTTGGAATGCTGTAAGGATTGCAGCTGCACTAGTACCCGATATGTTAGAGAAGGAAAAAGAATTGAGTCTTTCATTTACCGATGCACAAAAATATCGTGTACAGATCCGTAAGGGAAAGGAATATAAATCCTACACTAGTGAGTTTGCAAAAGCTTATGCTGTTTCTTTAAAAAGCTCCATTAATGATCAGTTACTATCGTCTGCGAATTTGATTGCTGACTTTTATTATACAGCCTGGGTTGATGCCGGGAAACCCAATTTGGATGGGTTACATAAAGAGTTGAGTAGTTCAGATCATAAGGAGTTGAAGAAAGAACTACATCAGTTTAAAAACAATGCCTTATTAACGTCAGATAAATTGATTGCTAAAAAAGCAGCTAGCAAAGAAGAATTCTAATTATTTTAATTGATGGGCGCAAAATTGCGCACATTTTTCACCATCCATGGCAGCACTCACAATGCCACCAGCATAACCGGCCCCCTCCCCACAAGGGAATAGGTTCTTGATTTGTGGATGAGCTAAAGTATCAGCATTTCTGGGGATTCTAACTGGTGAGGATGTTCTACTTTCAGTGGCTACTGCTACGGCTTCATTGCTAAGATAACCATGCATTTTTTTGCCAAATGCTTTAAACCCGCCTTGCAAACTTTTATGTATAAATGCAGGCAAAATCTCTGAAAGATTTGTTGAATGGATCCCGGGCAAATAACTATTTGAAGGAAGATTGCTGGAGGTTTTATTGTTCGTAAAATCAACCATACGTTGAGCGGGTGCCACTAATTTTCCGCCACCAGCACTAAAACAAGCCTGTTCAATGGCTGATTGAAAATGCATTAAAAGCAAGGGATTTTTTTCATCTTGAAAAGATGCAACATCTGGATTTTTTTTCTTGAAATAATCAATAGCATCTTTCAAAGCAACTTGCACTACCATGCCACTGTTTGCAAAAGGATTATTTCTTTTACTCGGGCTCCAGCCGTTAACTACCAATTCGCCGGGACTGGTTGCAGCTGGCGCAATAATTCCTCCAGGGCACATGCAAAAACTAAATACACCTCTTTCATTAACCTGTTCCACTAAACCATAACTGGCAGGAGGGAGGTTTTCGTCCCGAACGGTGCAATGATATTGAATACTATCAATCAATGATTGAGGGTGTTCGATACGAACACCTATTGCAAAAGGTTTTGCTTCAATTAAAATGTTTTTTTGATACAATAATTCAAAAATATCGCGCGCAGAATGTCCGGTTGCAAGTATTACTGCATCCGCATCAAATTTATTCCCATCAGCTGTTTCAACAGATTTTATCTTGTCATTCTCAAGGATAAAATCGCTGACTTTTTTTTCAAAAAGAAATACACCACCACAATCTAAAATTTGCTTTCTAATGGCAGTAATGATGTGAGGAAGTTTGTTAGTTCCGATATGTGGGTGCGCTTCATATAGAACATTTTCTTCTGCACCAAATTGATATAGGATAGATAAGATACGATTGATATCTCCACGTTTAGAACTACGTGTATATAATTTTCCATCACTATAAGTACCTGCTCCACCTTCGCCAAAACAGTAGTTACTTTCAGGATTTACAATTCCCTCTCTGTTAAGTGCTGCCAGATCCCTTCTTCTTGCGCGAACATCTTTTCCTCTTTCCAGGATGATGGGTTTTATACCCAGTTCAATCAATTGAAGGGCTGCGAAAAGACCAGCTGGTCCTGCACCAACAATGATTACATTTTTGGGAGCATTGGTTACATCACGAAAATGAATGTTGAGGAGCGGACGGTCAATATAAGGTTCATCCACAAAAGCTTTCAAACTTAGATTAATCCAAACCTGCTTGCTGCTTCTTGCATCTATAGATTCTTTGCTGCGATAAAATCCTGTAATGCTATGAACAGGAACGCCTAGACTTTGGGCGATATAGGTTTTGATCGATTCTGAATTGGCCGCTTCAGATGGGGTAAGCTTGAGGCTAATATCTTTTTGCATAGTATTACTGTTAGGTGTTTATCCTAAAAAAGTACTGCTCCTTAAAAAGGAAGATCATCTACCGCGTCTAAGGTTGGCGGCATATCATGATAATTAGTATTGTCTGATGGGGTAGCATCCTGACCAATTTTCACAGTTTCCATTCTCCATGCGTCAAGGTTGGTGATATAGTTCTCTTTGCCTTCTTTCACCCATTTGGTACCCTTAATGTTGAATTGCACTTTCACATCATCACCAATATTAAATCTGTCAACCATGGCAGTTTTATCCTGTACGCATTGAAACTTCACATAGTTGGTAATGGTTCTGCCGTTGATATCTTCCGATTTTTCAATCACGAACTCCCTGGTCTTAAATGTTTCCGTTCTCTGCACGATATCGAATCGGGCTACCAATTTTCCTGTTATTTCGTATGACATGTTCTTTTTTTTAGATCGGTCAAAACTAAGCTTAAAATCAACTAAATTTTGCCCAATCTATCCACCGATAATTTGTACCTTCCTCAGGTAACTCACTGCTATGAAATGTAGAATATATATAGGATATGCTCTCGCATGCTGTCTGATCATATCATGTAAGCAACCACTACAGCAATCGGTTGTGCAGTACCAGGGATTTCAAATCAATAAACAAACACCTGTTGATTCATCGCTTATTCGATTGATTGAACCTTACGGAAATCAACTTAAATCTTCGATGGGTAAGGTGATTGGTCATTCTTTAAATGGCATGAGTAAAAAGCAACCCGAATCAGAAATCGGGAACTATATGGCCGATGCTATGAAAGAAATGGCAGAAAAAAAATTCGGAATAAAAGTAGATGCTTCTTTTGTGAATTATGGTGGTGTTCGCTCTTATATCGCAAAGGGGGATGTAACGGTGGGTCAGATCTTTGAGTTAATGCCTTTCGACAATTTGGTGGTGCTGCAAGAAATTAAGGGAACTGTTTTACAACAATTCTTAGATGCCACTGCATCTGATGGAGGATGGCCATTGAGTGGCGTTAAGATGGAAATAAAGGATAAAAAGGCAATACATATTATAATAGGTGGAAAAGCATTCGACAAGAATGTAAGTTATTGGATTGCCAATTCAGACTATGTAGCGAATGGAGGAAGTAATTGCAGTATGTTAAAAGGAATACACCAGGAGAATAAGGGTTACCTTTTAAGAGATGCATTGATTGATTATACTGTGGAATCTTCAGCAAAAGGGAAATCAATTGATTCAAATATTGAAAATAGGGTAGTGAATGCAAACTAATAGAAGAAAATTCATTCAACAAACAGCAGCAGCAGGAGCGGGACTATTAACGGCTTCCCTGATACCACAGGAAGTTGATGCGGCTTCCCTAGCATCTGAATTTACCATATTGCACACCAATGATGTGCATAGCAGATTAGAGCCTTTTCCTATGGATGGATCCAGGAATCAGGGATTGGGGGGTGTGGCTGCAAGAGCATCTATCATATCTGGAATAAGAAAAGAAAAGGAGCATTTGTTATTATTAGATGCGGGCGATATTTTTCAAGGCACACCTTATTTTAATATGTATAAAGGGGAGCCGGAAATCAAAGCCATGTCGATGATGGGATATGATGCAGCAACGATGGGTAATCACGACTTTGATGCGGGCATTGAAAATTTTGCGAATCAATTGCAACACGCCAGTTTTCCAATCGTCATTTGTAATTATGATTTTACAGGAACAGCATTGGAACAAAAAACTATTCCGTATAAAATTTTCAAAAAAGGGAAAACAAAAATTGGAGTGCTGGGAGTGGGCATCGAATTACAGGGATTAGTGCCTGAAAATTTGTACGGAAAAACGGTATATCAGGATCCCATTATTGCAGCAAACAGAACGGCAGAAATTTTAAAAAAAGAAGGATGCGAGATGATAATTTGTTTGTCTCACTTGGGAGACAAGTACGAAGAAGCTAAAGTTAGTGACGAAATTTTAGCAAAAGAGAGCTACAATATTGATTTAATCATAGGTGGACACACGCATCGCTTCTTCGAAACACCACGAAAATATCTGAATAAAAGACAAAATGAAGTGCTCGTAAATCAGGTTGGTTGGTCTGGAATTCAACTAGGTCAATTAGATTATAAAATATCGTCATATAATACCACAAAAACACCTAATTCGAAAAGTATTTTCATAGTGAATAAAACAACGAAATAAAAAATTTTTTTTTCAACATAAAGTGTACATATTGCAGCCCCTTAATTATTTATTTAAGTTTTCCACATTTGAAATAAAATGGATAACTTGTTGAAAAGAAAATGTGAGCGGGCAGGGACAAAATAGAATAGTATAACTCATTATAATAAGTTGATTTTTGTATGGCTAAGAACGCTGAATTAATCTGGAGCAACTGCTTAAAAATTATTAAAGACATTGTAGAATGGCAACATTACAAAACATGGTTCGAGCCTATTACACCTATTGAACTTAAAGCAAACATTTTATTGATTCAAGTTCCGAGTCAATTTTTCTATGAATACTTAGAAGAGCATTACGTTAATCTTTTAGCCAAAACATTAAAGCGCGAATTAGGTAAAGAAGCAAGATTAGAATATCGCATCATGGTGGATAGTGGAAATACAAATGGTCGTAACGGATCCATGGATATTCCTGCCAGCAACATGAAAACGTACAATAACAATGAGATGAATTTTCCATTGGTTATTGATAATCCTGTAAAGAATCCATTTGTGATTCCAGGGTTAAAGAAAATGCAGATCGATCCTCAGTTGAATCATATGTATACTTTCGACTCTTTCATTGAAGGCGATTGTAACAGGGTAGCTCGCAGAGCAGGAAAGACGGTGGCAGAGAAGCCCGGAGGAAATTCTTTTAATCCATTGGTGATTTATGGTGGTGTTGGTTTAGGAAAAACGCATTTGGCACAATCTATAGGTAATGAGGTAAAACGCATTCATCCTGGAAAAGTGGTTTTATATGTGAGCAGTGAAAAGTTTATCAATCAATTTCAGGATCATAGTCGCAATAATGCCATTAACGACTTTATACATTTTTATCAACTGATTGATGTTTTGATCATTGATGATGTGCAGTTCTTTAGCAGGGCTGAAAAAAGTCAGGATGCATTTTTTGCCATCTTCAATCACTTACATCAGAGTGGAAAGCAATTGGTATTAACTTCTGATAAACCACCGAAAGATCTGGATGGTATGCAGGAGCGTTTATTGAGCAGGTTCCGTTGGGGCTTGAGTGCCGATTTGCAAATTCCAGATTACGAAACCAGAATTGAGATTTTAGAGAAGAAGATGAAGAACGATGGTTTGGATATGCCGAAAGAAGTAGTAAAATACGTGGCATACAATATCAATACCAATGTGCGTGAGTTAGAAGGAGCTTTGATTTCTTTATTGGCACAATCTTCTTTGAATAAGAAAGATATTGATGTGGAGTTAGCGAAGAAAGTATTGCGCAATTTTGTGAAGACCAGCAGCAAAGAAATCACCATCGATGCCATTCAGAAAATGGTATGTGAGTATTTCGATGTTCCTTATGATAGATTGTTACACAAAACAAGAAAGCGTGAGATTGTGCAGGCACGTCAGATTACGATGTATCTGGCGAAAGCATTCACTAAAAACTCTCTTAAAACGATTGGGGAGCACTTTGGTGGTCGCGATCATACTACGGTGATACATTCTTGTCAAACGGTGAAGGATCTGATGGATACAGACAGTATCTTCCGTGAGAACGTGATGGAGTTGACGCAGAAAGTGCAATTAGCGGCTATGTAAAGCTTTTAGCAGTATACATGATTGATCCCGAACTGGTGAAGACTGGTTCGGGATTTTTATTTTTATATTTTATGCATCCTTTTTTGGCAATTAGAACGCCGCTCCCTATTTTTGCAACCCTCTCTGAAAAGAGCAAGGACGGTGAGGTGGATGAGCGGCTGAAATCAGTAGTTTGCTAAACTGCCGTACGGGTTACTCTGTACCGCGGGTTCGAATCCCGCCCTCACCGCTCAATTGTTTTTCAAGAGGAGATCGGCATTAAACCCTTCAATCGGGAAGTAGCGCAGGCCGGTAGCGCACCTGGTTTGGGACCAGGGGGTCGCAGGTTCGAATCCTGTCTTCCCGAC
>CANBQT010000017.1 GCA_947371755.1 Chitinophagaceae bacterium | reverse complement strand
GCAGCAAAAAAGGCAGGAAATTCTCCTGTAGTAGATGTATTGGATTATCCCGAAAAGTTAATAAAACCAGGATTAAATTTATTATGCACCCCGGGAAATGATGTCGAATCTACAACTGCAGAAGTGGCTTCAGGTGCTAATATTGTTTTATTTACCACAGGTCTGGGAACTCCCACTGGCAATCCAATTGTACCAGTTGTAAAAATCGCTACCAATACTGCGCTGTTTAATAAAATGCCAGATATTATTGATATCAATACTGGTACTATAATAGATGGACTTGAAACAATTGAAGAAGCTGGTGAAAGAATTTTAGATTATGTGATTGAACTAGCAAGTGGTAATAAAAAAGTACATGCGATACGTCATGGGCAGGATGATTTTATTCCATGGAAAAGAGGTGTTAGTTTATAATAATTTACCAAATCGATCAATTAAGGCGAATGAAAAAATTTATGGACGAAAATTTTCTCTTGCAAAATAAAACTGCTGAGGAACTTTATCATACTTATGCTAAGAACATGCCATTGATCGACTATCATTGTCATCTTTCACCAAAGCAAATTGCAGAAGATTATCAATTTAAAAATATCACTGATGCATGGTTGGCTGGCGACCACTATAAATGGAGGGCTATGCGAACGAATGCAGTGCCTGAGAATTTCTGTACTGGTGATGCAACAGATTTTGAAAAATTTCAAAGCTGGGCAGCAACCGTTCCTTACACAGTCAGGAACCCATTATATCATTGGACTCATCTTGAATTACAACGTTATTTTGGAATAGATGAATTACTAAGCCCAGCCACTGCAGAAAGTATTTATCAGTCTTGTACTGAGCAATTACAAAGTCCGGCGTTTACTGTTAAACAGATACTTCGTAAAATGAATGTGTCGCTGGTATGTACTACAGATGATCCTGTCGACGATCTAAGATACCATATACAAATTCAGCAAGATGGGTTTGAAATTCCTATTCTGCCAGCATTTCGCCCTGATAAGGCCATGGACACAGGTAACCCTGAAAATTTTATTCATTATTTACAACAATTAGAAGCTGTTTCAAATATCGGAATTTCAGATTTTAGCGATTATTTAAAAGCATTAAAGAACAGACATGATTTTTTTGCAGCTAATGGTTGTGTCATTTCTGATCATGGTTTAGAAGAGATCTATGCAGAAAATTTCAGCGCAAGTGAAATAGAAAACATTTTTGATAAACTAAGGGTTGGAAAAATATTGAATCCCATGGAGCAAGCAAAATTCAAATCTGCCTTGCTTTTGCATTTTGCAGAGTGGGATCATGAAAAAGGCTGGGTACAACAATTTCATCTCGGAGCTTTAAGGAATAATAATGAGCGAATGATAAAAAGGTTAGGTGTAGATACAGGATGGGATTCGATTGGTGACTTTTCTCAAGCAAAATCACTTGCTAAATTCTTAAGCAGATTGGATGCAGAAAATAAACTCACTAAGACTATTCTATATAATTTAAATCCTGCAGATAATGCGTTATTCGCTTCCATGGCGGGTAATTTTAATGATGGATCTGTAGCGGGTAAAATTCAATATGGTGCTGCATGGTGGTTCCTAGATCAAAAAGATGGTATGGTTAAGCAACTTAATGCTTTATCTAATATGGGATTATTGAGCAAGTTTGTAGGGATGCTAACTGATTCAAGAAGTTTTTTATCGTTCCCCAGGCATGAATATTTTCGCAGAATACTTTGTAATCTGTTTGGTAAAGAAATAGAACAAGGTGAATTGCCCAATGATAAAATATGGATGGGTAAGATCATTCAAGATATCTGTTATAAAAATGCTAGGACTTATTTTGGATGGGAAAAAATCACTTCTGAAGTCCATTGAATCGAGTAAAAAAAATAGATGAAAAAGGTACTTTGTTTTGGAGAGATATTGTTAAGGGTATCCCCTTTTATGAAAGGGCTGGATCAGGATCCATTTGCCATCTATGTTGGTGGTGCGGAAGCAAATGTAGCAAGAGCATTGGCTGGTTTTGGAGTGGATGTTCAATATAGTTCAGCAATGCCAGATAATTTTATGGCAACACGTATCCTACAGTATTTGAACGATAGGAGCGTTGGAACAAATAAGATGATCATTAAAGGCGAAAGAATCGGGATCTATTATTTAGATCAGGGGGCAGATTTAAAAGGTGCAGTAGTATATGATAGGGCAGGGTCTTCATTTGCAAATCTTCTGCCAGGAAGCATTGATTGGGATCAATTTTTTGAGGGGGTTGACTGGTTCAACTTTTCAGCTATCACTCCTGCCATTAACCAAAACCTGGCAGGTCTTTGTTTGGAAGCGGTGAAAGTAGCTACTACCAAAAACATTAAAGTCTCTATTGATTTAAATTATCGATCAAGATTGTGGAAATATACTTCTAACCCAATTGAAGTAATGGAAAAATTATTGCCTTTTTGCAATTTGGTGATGGGAAATATATGGAGTGCGAATACTTTATTGGGAATTAAAATTGATGAAGCTATTCATTCAAAAAAAAGCAAACAAGCTTATTTAGATCAGGCAATGGATGTGTCAAAACAAATAATGGATCGCTACCCGGTTTGTGAATTAGTAGCCAATACTTTTCGTTTTGATCAGAATGACAATCAAATCTTATATTATAGCAGTTTATATAACAGAACGGAAAGTTTTCAGTCTCCTGAATTCAACATCGATCAAATCATAGATAAAAGTGGAAGTGGGGATTGTTTTATGGCTGGGCTTATTTCTGGAATACTCCAAGAGAATCAACCACAACAGATACTCAATTTTGCAACTGCTGCTGCTGTGGGTAAACTTCAGGAAATGGGTGATGGAACCAGGCAAAATGTAAGATCTGTAAATGAACTTTTACAAAAGTATCAATAGCTTAAATTTTTACTTTGAAAATCAACTTTCGGATCATTCCATCTGAGATCATTGGTGCATGTACATCTTCGGGATATAAAATAACAAATTGATTTTCTTTTAAGGTGAAAAACATGTCTGGCTTATCGTTATACAATAACACATCTTTCTCAAAGTTGTATTCTCCTAAAGGCAAAACACAGGTATTTCTTGGTTTCCAGCCAAATCTTTCTATGCCCGAAATACAGAATTGAATATCTATATGCTGATTATGACATTCGAATTCTGAGAGGGATGCTGATTCTGTAACGCCATGTTCTTCGGCTACAATTACTCTGAGATCTTTGCCCTCAATTTCATGATGACCTACTGAAATGCTTTCCAAATCAGTTTTATTGATAAATTCAAAAGCCTTCTTGAAAAGGGGGTTCAGATTGGCATATTTTGAGGCAGCATGAATATGATCAATTATCATGTAATTATTTTTAAATATTTATTGAAGATAATAAACTGCCAGGAATAGAACTTCTTTCCGAAAACAATCTTTACTAATCGCATTTCTGAATGAATATGAAGTAACTTTAAAATAGAAGAAGTTTAAATTTTTGCCTTATGGAAGCGAAACACAGAGTACTCGATCTTATTTCTGAGCAAGGTGTATTACCCCTTTTTTATCATAGTGATAAGGAAGTGAGTATCGCCATCATGAAGACTTTATATGTAGCAGGCATCAGAGCCATCGAATATACCAATCGAGGTAAAACTGCACTTGCTAATTTTATTGAAATGAAAAAACTGGCAGATGCCGAATTGCCTGGACTGAAACTGGGAGTGGGTACTATAAAAAATGCAGGAATGGCTCATCAGTTCATTCACGAGGGTGCAGATTTTTTAATTTCGCCAGGTCTTGTGGAATCTGTAGCTGAAATTGCAGCATTGCACCATATGCCCTGGATACCAGGTTGTATGACTCCAACCGAAATTATTAAAGCGGAAAGTTTAGGAGCCAACCTGATCAAATTGTTCCCCGGAAATTTATTAGGTCCTGCTTTTGTTACATCTATTAAAGATATTTTCCCAGATACTCATTTTATGCCAACAGGAGGAGTTACTTCAGATAAAGAAAATATTGAACAATGGTTTCAGGCTGGTGTGGTTGCGGTAGGTATGGGAAGCCAGTTAATCAGTAAAAAATTGTTGGAAGAGAAAGACTTTATGACTATTGGTAAAGAAACTGAAAAAGTATTAGCCATTATTCAAGCAATTAAAAACTAATGCATGCCGAATACTGATTTGGGTAAATACCGTTGGACTATTTGTTCATTGATATTTTTTGCCACCACTATTAATTATCTCGATAGGGCTGTTATCAGTTTATTGAAGTCCAGTTTAACAACTGAGTTTAAATGGAATGATGGCGACTATGCCAATATTGAAATTGCTTTTAAAGTATCTTATGCTTTAGGGATGATTGGTACAGGCAGGATAATAGATAAATTGGGAACTAAAATTGGATATTTTCTCTCTACTTTGCTCTGGAGTATTGCAGCTGTGGCACATGCTTTTTCAAATAGTACTTTTGGATTTGGTGTGGCAAGGTCTGCATTGGGAATTACTGAAGCGGGTAATTTTCCTGCAGCTATTAAAACAGTGGCAGAATGGTTTCCTAAAAAAGAAAGGGCATTTGCTACTGGAATCTTTAATTCCGGAACCAATGTTGGAGCCATCATTGCACCCTTAACTGTTCCCTGGATCAATGTTCATTGGGGATGGCAATGGGCCTTTATCATCACAGGTTCTTTGGGATTTATCTGGTTAATTTTTTGGTGGATTTTATATGAAATTCCTGCAAAACACAAAAAACTATCTCAAAAGGAGTTTGAATATATTCATAGTGATACATTACAGGTAGATGAAGCTAAGGGAATGCCTGAAAAAAATATTTCTTGGATTTATTTAATGGGTTATAAACAAACCTGGGCCGTGATATTCGGTAAATTTTTAACCGATCCAATCTGGTGGTTCTATCTTTTTTGGTTACCAGATTTTTTAGAAAGCGAATATCATTTGAAGGGTGTTGCCATAGGTTTGCCAGTTGCTGTAGTATATACTTTATCAACTTTTGGAAGCATTGGAGGGGGGTGGCTTCCTTTGCAATTAATACAACGAAATATCTCTTTATTCAAAGCAAGAAAAATATCCATGTTGATTTATGCATTTTGTGTTTTGCCAATAGTTTTTGCACAATTGCTGGGAAGTTTAAATATGTGGCTGTCTGTATTTGTGATTGGGTTTGCTGCTGCAGCTCATCAGGCTTGGAGTGCTAATATGTATACGGTTGTTTCAGATCGTTTCCCTAAAAAGGTGGTGGGTTCTGTCATTGGCATTGCAGGCATGTTTGGGGCAATAGGAGGAATTTTTCTGTCGCTTTTTGTGCAGAAAAGTTTATTTGTTCATTATCGTGCCATCCATCAAATTGAAACTGCTTATTATATCATGTTCTTTTTAAGCGGTACAGCCTATTTGCTTGCATGGGTTATCATGCAAACTCTTTTAGGAAAAAAAGAGGACGTGGCGTTTAACTAATTAATGATAATAAACAGAAAATGAGGAAGTACTACCTATTATTTATTTTATCCTTAGTTATAGTAGCAAAAGTTTCAGCACAAACAAGATCTAAAAACCATCATAGGATCCAAGTAGAGAATTTCCCAAAGGAACAAAAAATAGATGTAAGCATTGCTGGAAAACCTTTTACAAGTTTTTGTTATCCGGATAGTTTAGAAAAACCATTTTTATATCCAATATATGCTGCCAATGACGCAGCAATTACCAGAGGATTCCCTCTCAAGCCTCGCCCAAATGAACCTACAGATCATCCACATCATATTGGATTGTGGTTCAATTATGAAAGTGTAAATGGGTTGGATTTCTGGAATAATTCTTACGCTATAGAAACTGATAAGAAAAAAAATTATGGATGGATTCGTACGCATAAAATTCTGCAGGCAAAATCTGGTACTGAGGGAGGTATAACATATACAGCAAATTGGATGGATCAGCAGAAAAAAACACTGATTGAAGAAACTACAGACCTGAAGTTTTATGTGATACAGGGGGATCGTATCATTGAACGTGTTACAAAACTTACAGCATCAGAAGACATTGTTTTCAATGATGTAAAAGATGGTATGTTGGGATTACGGGTGGCACATGAATTAGAATTGCCAATTACCGAAACCAAAAAATATGTGGATGCAAATGGCATCATCACTTATGTGAAGGCAAATAAGGACAGTATGGTAACAGGAAACTACCTCACAAGTGAGGGTAAGCAGGGAGATGCTGCCTGGGGTACCAGGGGAAACTGGTGCATGTTATTTGGGAAACTGCTAGCAGATTCTGTAAGTATCGTCATGATTGATCATCCTCAGAATCCTGGTTATCCAACATACTGGCATGCTCGCAATTATGGATTGTTTGCAGCAAATCCCCTCGGACAAAAAATATTTTCCAATGGCAAAACTGTGATGGATTTTAAATTGCCAAAGGGACAATCGGTTATTTTTAGGTATAAGATAATCATTGCGGCTGGCAAAAATAGATTGTCTAATACTAGAATTGAAAAGTATGCTCAGGACTTTAGTTCCGGAAAATAATTTGTGGTTTATGCAATGGTCAATACTTTTGACGCATGCAATTGAGCTTTAGTTATCAGAAACCCAAAGTAATACAAGCACTCCGTTATCATTTTGTGCAGAGCCCGGAAATCAGAGTGATGTTGATTCTTGTGAATGTTTTTGCAATAGTATCTGCCATTCTTTTTTACACAAAAAAAATTCGACCAGAACCTTTCTTTCTAGGGTCTTTGATATGGATGGGTTTAATGGCTTCCTTCTGGTATTTTCTTCCAAACAATATCTACAATAAGGCCGATACTTTTAAAGATAAGTTCATCATTCACTTTAATGATGTGGCGGTTGTTCTAGAAAATGAAAGAGGTGAAATGATTTGGCAATGGAATAAATTCAGCAAATATTTTGAAAGCCCGCATTTCTTTCATTTATACTTCGACTCTAAATCATTTTTTATTGTTCCAAAAGATAATATGAGCGAGGAGTTTACCCATGAATTAAGAGGGCTGCTTAAAGTAAAAATTAAAAATTAATAATTAATAATTAAAAAGTAGAAAGTAAAAAGTATTACCCCTCCCAAGAGGGGATCATTTTTATTACAATTCCTTCACCATTTCAATATGAGGGATGGTTACTTCTTCAAATTCGGGGCCTTCTACATGGTAGCCTAGTTTTTCGTAAAAACCCTGAGCGGTTTTTCGGGCATGCATGTTCAATTTTTTGTAACCACGGTCACGCGCAATATTTTCTGCGAAGCTCATAATTACCCTTCCGATTCCCTTCCCCTGGAGTCCGGAAATGACAGCCATTTGCCTGAGGCGAACCGTTTTTGCGCCTTCTTTTGTCAAAATACAGCAACCTTCCAGCTTCCCTTCATCAAAAAAACCAATTAAAATATCATTTTTTTCAGCCTCCAGATCATCTTTGGTAAAAGTTAATCCCAAAGGTTTTCTTAGGATCTGAAAACGTAAATCCACCATCTGGCGATGCTGTATTGAGCCGTGGTCAATGATTTGTAGAGGCATAAGCGTTAATCGAGGTGTACAAGATAGGAATCATTTTCTTATCTAAAAACAAGAAATTCGACAAGAACTAACAATTATTAGTAAAAGCTTGTGGAAACAAAAATGCAATAAACGATGGCGGTTTTGCTAAAAAGTATATTTTTGCGCCTGTAACAAAAACTTTTACAATGTCAGACATCGCAACAAGAGTAAAGAAAATCATAG
This sequence comes from Chitinophagaceae bacterium, assembly GCA_947371755.1. Taxonomy (GTDB): domain Bacteria; phylum Bacteroidota; class Bacteroidia; order Chitinophagales; family Chitinophagaceae; genus Sediminibacterium. The sequence continues at coordinate 45,172 of CANBQT010000017.1, read as the reverse complement.
TTGACAAGTTAGGCGTAGACGAAGCAGAGGTAACAAACGAAGCTTCTTTTACTAATGATTTGGGTGCGGATTCTTTGGATACCGTAGAGTTGATTATGGAATTCGAAAAAGAATTTAACATCTCTATCCCTGATGAGCAGGCTGAAACCATCACAACTGTTGGTCAGGCTGTAGCTTACCTAGAAGAGCACGCTAAGTAGAACTCCCTTCAATAGGAATAATTTAATCCGGCCCGGTTAACTCCCGGGCCGGATTATCACTTCAAACAGGCTAGGAAATGGAATTAAAAAGAGTAGTAGTTACCGGTATTGGAACCCTTACCCCGTTGGGCAATAATTTAAACGATTATTGGACCAATCTGTTGAATGGTGTTTCAGGAGCAGATAATGTTACTTTATTTGATGCCTCTAAGTTTAAAACAAGATTTGCTTGTGAAGTGAAAGGTTTTGATCCAACCAATTTCATGGATAGGAAAGAAGCCAGAAAGTTAGACCGATTTGCCCAACTCGCTTTAGTAGCTAGTGATATGGCAGTTTCTGATGCGGGTATCAGCAAAGAAAATGTGGACGTAGATCGTGTAGGTGTCATTTTCGCAAGTGGTATTGGTGGATTAACAACTTTTCAGGAAGAAGTAATCAACTTTGCTAAGGGCGACGGAACACCACGTTTTAATCCATTCTTTATTCCTAAAATGATATTGGATATTGCAGCTGGACAGATTTCCATGAGACATGGATTTCGTGGTCCAAATTTTGCCGTTGTGAGCGCTTGCGCATCAAGCACAAATGGTATCATCACTGCATGCGACAATATTCGTTTAGGTAAAGCTGATATTATTATCAGTGGCGGATCCGAAGCTGTTATTAGTGAGGCAGGAATGGGTGGATTCAACGCTATGAAAGCTATGAGCGAACGTAACGATGATCCTAAAACAGCGAGTCGTCCTTACGATAAAGACCGTGATGGTTTTGTAATGGGCGAAGCAGCGGGTGTTCTTGTTCTTGAAGAATACGAGCACGCTATTAAACGTGGCGCGAAAATTTACTGCGAAATTGCAGGAGGTGGAGCAACTGCGGATGCTTATCATTTAACTGCACCTCATCCAGATGGATTGGGCGCCCGCAACGTAATGAATGCCGCATTAAGAGATGCTGGCATGAGAGCCGATGAAATTGATTATATCAATGTTCACGGAACTTCCACTCCTCTCGGAGATGGAGCTGAAGCAAAAGCCATTGTGGATGTTTTTGGTGACCATGCTTATGAACTTAATATCAGTGCAACAAAATCAATGACTGGTCACTGCCTAGGCGCTGCTGGTGTTATTGAAGCAATTGCCTGTGTTCAAGCTGTGATACACGATATCATTCCACCTACTATTAATCACTTTACAGACGATCCAACATTAGATCCTAGATTGAATTTTACTTTTAATGCACCACAAAAAAGACTTGTTCGTGCTGCCTTGAGTAATACTTTTGGATTTGGTGGACACAATGCCTGCGTGATTGTAAAAAAATATGTAGCTTAGGTTTGTGCAATTCCTAAAAAAACTTCTCAGAAAATCAGTCGATACTTCGTTCGAAAATCAGTTGAAGAATGTATTGGGTATCAAACCCGGTAATAGCTTACTGTATCAAACCGCTTTAAGTCACCGTTCCGTGAAAGAAACGGCTGAAGAAAATAATGAACGTCTGGAATATTTAGGAGATGCAGTTTTAAGTGCCATCGTTGCCGACTATCTATTTAAGCGTTACCCCTATAAAGGCGAAGGATTTCTCACAGAGATGCGCAGCAAGATGGTTAACAGGCAACAGTTGAATGATATAGCCCTTAAAATGGGACTCAAGAAGCTTACTTTCTACAATAAATTCGATAATTCTTTAAAGGGAAGTCAGATTTTCGGAAACACCCTTGAAGCATTAGTAGGCGCAGTTTATCTGGATAAAGGATACGTCAAAACAAGTAACTGGGTCTTGAAACAAATTGTGATTCCTCATATGTTTGTAGACGATCTGGAATTGATTGATATTAATTTGAAGAACAAGCTCATTGGATGGGCAAATAAAAATGGGAAGACCCTTGCATTCGATTTGGTACAAGAAAAAATGGAAGGAAGTCGCCGTTTATTTACCATCAATGCCGTATTAGACGGCGAAATGCTTTCTCAGGGCAAGGGCTATAACAAAAAAGATGCAAGTCAGGTCGCAGCTCAATTGGCGGTAGAAAAATTGGGACTCTAATGGATCAGGACCAATATAAATTTCAATTAAAAAAGAAACTTACTTTATTTGGGAGCCTTTTTATAATAGGAATCATTGCCATTTTTTATTTTTCCTGCCATTAATCAATATCCTGACAAAGTTCTATCAACACTCCATTGGTTGATTTTGGATGTAAGAAACAAACCCATTTATTATCGGCTCCTTTTCTAGGTTCTTCTTGCAATAAAATAAAACCTAGTTCTTTTAGTCTTTTCATTTCAGCTTTGATATCTGTTACTCCAAAAGCCAGATGGTGAATACCTTCCCCTTTTTTTTCAATGAATTTTTCTATCACACCACCAGGAGTAGTATTTGCCAACAGTTCAATCTTAGTATCTCCTTGTCGGAAAAAAGCTGTAGTAACCTGCTCGCTCTCAACAGTTTCAGTTTTATAGCAAGCACTGTTTAAAAGTGTCTCGAATAGGCCGATTGATTGTTGCAAATCCTTTACTGCGATACCGATATGTTCCAAATTTGTCATACGATTCTTATTATGTCTGTTAGCTTTACGAAAAGAGGAAAATCATTGTTCATAGGCCTTCTGTCTCCAAATTTATAGAACCTATTGCTATACTTTTGCATTATAAGTTAGATTAAACAAAATTGATTATGTTGAAGTTCCCAATATACCTAGATAACAATGCCACCACACCCATGGACCCACGTGTGCTGGAAACCATGCTCCCTTACTTTACCGAACACTTTGGTAATGCGGCAAGCCGTAACCACCCATTTGGATGGGAGGCAGAAGAAGCAGTAGATTATGCCCGTGAGCAGGTAGCAAAGCTTATCGGTGCGGATCCTAAAGAAATTATATTTACCTCAGGTGCTACTGAGGGAGATAACCTGGGTATCAAGGGTGTATATGAAATGTATGCCAGCAAAGGCAATCACATCATTACCTGTACAACCGAACATAAAGCGGTTTTAGATACTTGCAAACATATTGAGCGTAGTGGTGGAGAAGTAACTTACTTAGAAGTAGGTGCAAATGGTTTAATTGATCTAACAGAATTAGAAGCAGCAATTAAGCCAACTACCATTTTAATTGCTATCATGTATGCAAATAATGAAATTGGAGTTATTCAACCAGTAAAAGAAATAAGTGCTATTGCTAAAAAACATGGTGTACTGTTTTTTTCTGATGCAGTACAAGCAGTTGGAAAAGTTCCAGTAGATGTAAATAAAGATGGTATTGATATTATGGCATTTACTGCACATAAAATGTATGGTCCAAAAGGTATCGGAGCTTTATATGTGCGTCGTAAAAACCCACGTGTAAAAGTAACGGCCCAAATGGATGGAGGTGGCCACGAAAGAGGTATGCGTAGTGGTACTTTAAATGTTCCAGGTATCGTTGGATTTGGTAAGGCATGTGAATTAGCACGTTTAGAAATGGCAGATGACGCTGTGCGTTTAAGCAAGCTGCGTGATAAATTAGAGACCGCTTTAATGCAATTAGAAGAAGCATATGTAAATGGAAGTCGTGAACACCGTTTACCTCATGTAACTAATATCTCTTTTAAATATGTAGAAGGTGAAGGATTGTTGATGGGCTTTAATAAAAATATCGCTCTATCTTCTGGTTCGGCTTGTACTTCTGCTTCGTTAGAACCAAGCTATGTTTTAAAGGCATTAGGCTTGGGCGATGATCTGGCTCATAGTTCATTGCGTTTTGGATTAGGTCGTTTTACCACTGAAGATCAGATCGATTATACCATCAAAGCGATTAGTGAAACAGTGTTGAAATTAAGAGAAATGAGCCCACTTTGGGAAATGTTCAAAGAAGGTGTTGATATGGATAAAATTGAATGGGCACACCATTAATCAGCAATTATAAATTCTAAATCACCCCACAAAAAATAAAAATCATGGCATACTCAGAAAAAGTTATCGATCATTATAGCAATCCTAAGAACGTAGGTACTTTGGATAAAGCAAAAAAGAATGTAGGCACCGGTTTAGTAGGTGCTCCAGAATGTGGCGACGTAATGCGTTTGCAAATTGAAGTAGACGATGCAACCGGTGTAATCACTGATGCTAAATTCAAAACATTTGGTTGTGGATCAGCAATCGCATCTTCTTCTTTGGCAACAGAGTGGTTAAAAGGTAAAACAGTTGATCAGGCAGTTGCAATTGATAATATGGATCTTGTTGAAGAGTTAAACCTTCCTCCTGTGAAAATTCACTGTTCTGTATTAGCAGAAGATGCAATTAAAGCAGCAATCAACGACTATCGTTCAAAAAACGGATTAGAGCAGTTGGTATTTGAAGAAAAAATTCACTAATCATTTTATGGCAGCAGTAGCAGCAGAGAATAGTATATACGTAAGCGATAAAGCAAAGAAAAAAGTACAACAGCTGATGCAAGAAGCTGAAGTAGAAGGCGACGATTCTTATTTTTTAAGAGTAGGTGTTGTGGGGGGCGGTTGTTCTGGCTTAAGTTATAAATTGGATTTTGATAATGAAATCAAACCAATGGATCAGGTATTTGAAGACAATGGAATCAAAGTGGTTACAGACCTTAAAAGTTTCCTTTATTTAGTAAATACAGAATTGGATTTTTCGGATGGATTAAACGGGAAAGGTTTTTATTTTAATAACCCCAATGCGAGTAGAAGTTGTGGTTGTGGAGAAAGCTTCGCTGTATAGGATACTGAATAAAATTTTAAAGAGCCGCTACATCATTCATGTAGCGGCTCTTTTTTTACATATATCTTGAACCAGTGTTGTTTCAATCCTATTTATCCTCGTCATTTTGAGAAGGTGGAGGTGGCACTTTCTTTTCTCCATCTTTTACAATCACCGGTGCTGTAAATTTAACTGGCTCTGGTGGTTTTGGAGCCTTGGGTTTGTTTTTCCTCGAACTGCTTGTAACGGTTACTGGAATTGCATCAGCACCGTTCTCAACAATGGGCTTTGTAGATGAATGAGTAGCTTTTTTCTCCTGTGCCTCAGCAAAAATACCAATTCCAAAGAGGAAGAAAGCCATCAGTAAAAGTCTTAGGTTCATAATTTTTGTTTTAGATAGGATGCTAAATGTGATAATTTCCATAAAGTGCTATAGAATTAAAGTAGAAGATTTAGTTTTGAAGCATGTGGATGATCTGCAAAAAAGAATGGCAACAGTTTTTTAGTAGCCTTACCGGCTATCTGGCCCTAGTTGTCTTTTTATTATTAAATGGGCTCTTTTTATTTGTTTTTCCAGATTCCAATCTCCTCGATTTTGGATATGCCAGCCTGAGCGGATTTTTTAATTTGGCTCCCTGGTTATTACTATTTCTAATCCCCACTATCACGATGCGTAGCTTTGCAGACGAATACAAGTCGGGCAGTTTTGAAATATTAAAAACTTTACCACTTACACCAACCTCCATCGTACTTGGAAAATATGTAGGTGCGCTTTTGATTGTACTTACAGCTCTGCTTCCTTCCATCATATATGCTTTTTCTATCCAAAGTTTAAGTGTTACCGGCGGAATTGATGTGGGTGGCACCATCGGTAGTTATATAGGATTGAGCTTACTTGCTGCGGTCTTTACAGCTATTGGAATCACCGCCAGTAGTTTTACTAATAATACTGTTGTTGCATTTATAGGCGGGGCATTCGTTTGCTTTCTATTGTTTACAGGATTTTCTGCCATTAGTAAGTTGCCTGTATTTATGGCAGGGTTTGATTATTATATAGAATTGTTAGGCATGCAATATCACTATAGAAGTATTAGCAGGGGTGTGATTGATAGTAGAGATATTATTTATTTCTTCGGAATTATTCTGGTGTTCCTTTTTATTACCAGAAAAAATCTGCTCAAAAGATAACCAGTGACTATGAAAAAATTATTGGAAGGAAGAATCGGTTGGGCAATTGTAGTGCTGTTTTTTATCGCGTTAGTATATCTCTCGAACTTATTTTCTTTTAGAGCAGATCTTACTGCAGAAAAACGATTTACAGTGAGTTCGGCTACCAAAAAAGTTTTGAACGAATTAGATAGCACCGTAACTATTCAGGTATTTTTAACTGGTGAGTTGCCTTCTGATTATCGTAAACTTAGTCAGGCCGTTCAGGATTTATTAGCTGAATTTAAAAGCATCTCCGGTGGTAATTTAATCAAAGTGAGTTTTGAAAAACCAGGGGAATCTATTAAAGATGATACGTCCAAAGTTCTTTTCTATGATAGCCTTGCACGATTAGGAGTAGTATTTGAACAATCTGCATCTATATCTTCAGAAAAAGAGAAGTCTACACAACAATTAATTATACCTTCTGCATTACTAACTTATAAAAATCAAAAACCCATTACGATTGATCTTCGCAGTAGTAAGAAAGTATTTAAACAATACAATGTATTAACCGAAGATCCGCAGGAAGATGTTGAAGCTACCAGAAATGCCGCTGAAGCTTTATTGGAATACAAATTTGCGAGCGCAATTGACAAACTAACACGCAAAAATATTCCTACTGTTGCATATGCGGTTGGAAATGGCGAACCTATCGATTTAAAAGTAAATGATCTGGGAGAAAACCTGAGAAATGAATATCGATTGGCAGTTTTCGATTTGAAAAAAGGATACCCCGATGCTTCACTGATCAATGCATTGATGATTGTTAAACCTACCACTGCATTTACTGAGGAAGATAAAATGAAACTGGATCAATACCTGATGCATGGTGGTAAAATAATCTGGTTTGTTGATAAGCTGTATGCCGAATTAGATAGCTTGAAGCGAAATCAGGCAAACTATACAGCTTATGATCGTGGACTTGATATCGACGACTTACTCTTTAAATATGGTGTTCGGATCAATGGCGATCTGATACAGGATTTGAATTGCTCCAAAATTCCTATCGTCATTGGCCAGAATCCGGATGGAAGTCCTAAAATGCAAAGAGTTCCCTGGCCTTATTATCCCTTTCTATCTTCTCATAGCGATAACCCCATTACCAAAAACCTTGATCGTGTATTGCCTTTATTTCCTTCAAGTATAGATACAGTTAAAGCGCCTGGCATTACTAAAACAATTCTGTTGTCTACGGATAGTAATAGTAGAAGACTTACTAGTCCAGCTATGGTTTCTGTAAATAGCGTTAGCACAGAAGACGATATGCGTAGCTTTACAAAATCATACATTCCCATTGCCGTATTGCTGGAAGGAAGATTTAACTCTTTTTTCAATAACCGTGTAAGCTCAAATTTATCGGATTCGATTTTACGTGCAACAGGAAAACCTTATTTAAATAAGGCCGAAAAAGAAGGTAAGCAGATTGTTGTAGCAGATGCAGATATTGTAACCAATGAAGTAACACAAACCAAGGGTCCATTGCCAATGGGCTTATTGGGAATGGAGAATTATCGCTTTGCCAATCGCGAATTCTTTTTGAATAGTATAGATTACCTGGTAAGTACAAACAATCTGTTCGAAACGAGAAACAAAGAATTTGTACTTCGTTTGCTTGATAAGAAGAAACTTCAGGATCACCGAACTGAATGGCAACTAATCAATATTGGTTTGCCCATAGCCTTCACGCTAATTTTAGGAAGTATCTTTCAATGGCGTAGAAAAAAGCGTTATGCTGCATAAGTCTGTTGTTCAATAGCTATCTTTAAGTATAATATATATTGATGAACACCAATGAGTTTGTTTATTTGATTTTCGGAATAGTGTTAGTGGTAGCACTTGTTTTTGACCTCGGACTGATCAGTAAAAAAAACAAGGAAGTATCCATTAAAGAGGCTTTCATTCAAACAATTTTCTGGGTGGTACTCGCTGTATCTTTTTTTGCTTTCATGTGGATCGAGGAAGGAAGTAAACCAGCATTGGAATATCTCAGTGCCTATTTGATGGAGTGGAGCTTAAGTGTTGATAATATTTTTGTATTCATCCTGATTTTTAATTCTTTTAAAGTAAAGGAGAAAAACTATTCACGGGTTCTGTTAATTGGAATTTTAATGGCCATTATTTTCAGGATAATTTTCATTACTCTAGGTGTTGCATTAGTAGCAAAGTTTCATTGGATATTATATGGGTTCGGAGTTTTTCTTTTGTATACAGGCTATAAAATGTTTATCACAAACGAAGACGACACTTTCGAACCACATGAAACAAAAGTCTATAAATTCCTGAAAAAATATTTGCCATTGGCTTCACATGATGGGAATGGTAAATTAATGGTGAAGGAAAATGGGAAACCGGTTTATACAACACTTTTTGTTGTTGTTGTACTTTTAGCAACCATTGATTTGGTATTTGCCATGGATTCTATCCCTGCTGTGCTGGGGATCTCAAAGGATAAATTGGTCATCTATACATCCAATATTTTTGCAGTGTTAGGGTTGCGCTCCTTGTTTTTCTTGCTTAGAGGAGCTGTGAATAAATTCGATTACTTACAGCAAGGTATTGCAATCGTACTCGTTTTCATAGGCATTAAAATGTTGGGTGAAAATTATATCGATCAATGGTTAAATAAGAGCTTGCAAACAATATTGTCACTTGCTGTAATCCTATTATGTATTTCTGGTTCCATAGTATATTCGATCTACCACTCTAAAAAAGGAATGATAGACAACTTGCCAGATTTTAAAAAATAAATTCATTTGACTTATTCTATCCTAGATATCGCAAACATCATTCATGCCAGTCATGGAGATCTATTGGATAACGACATAGATTTTCTACTGATCGATAGTAGAAAATTGATCTATCCAGAGAAGTCTTTATTTTTTGCATTGACTAGCAGTAGAAAGGACGGACATGAATTTATCAGAGAACTTTATGAAAAGGGTGTAAGGAATTTTGTAGTACAGATTGGCTTTACAGAGATGGCAGCGGATGCTAATTATCTTATAGTAGAAAATGTGTTAGTTGCCTTGCAATTGTTAGCCGAATATCATCGCACAACTTTTAATCATTCAATTCCGGTAGTTGGGATTACTGGAAGTAATGGCAAAACTATTGTTAAAGAATGGCTGTTTCAATTATTACAAGCAGATCAACAAATTGTAAGAAGTCCCCGAAGTTATAATTCACAAATTGGGGTACCTCTCAGCATCTGGCAAATGAATGAGACGCATACGCTGGCCATTTTCGAAGCTGGTATTTCTACGACAAATGAAATGGATGCTTTATGGAAAATGATCCAACCTTCCATTGGTGTATTTACAGGAATAGGTCATTCGCATGACGAAGGTTTTAACAATAGAATGGAAAAGTTGAAAGAGAAATTAAAACTGTTTCAATCAGCTAATAATACTATTGTCGCGATCAATGACATGGCTCAGGATGAAATAGAATTGGTAAGTAATCAATTGCCAGATGCGTTTACCTGGAGTAGAAATGGAGCTGCAAGTTTAAAAATTGTAAAAGAAGAAAAGCAAATAAAAGCAACCACTATCACAGCCATTATTGATAGTAAGGAAGAAACAATTACAATACCTTTTACTGATCCATTTTCAATAGACAATGCCATTACTTGTTGGTGTGTATTAAAACTGATGGGGTATCAATCAGAGCACATTGCAATAAGAATGATGCAACTTGAGCCAGTTGACATGAGGATGCAATTAAAAACCGGCATCAATAATTGTTACTTGATCAACGATAGCTATAATAATGATCTTTCTTCTTTATCATTGGCCCTTTCTTATTTAAAACAGCAGGCTGCTCAACAAAAAACTACTTTAGTTCTTTCAGATATTTTGCAGGCTGGCATCAGTGATCATGAATTGTATCAACAAGTAGCCTCTGAAATGGCACAGCATAAAATTCAAAGACTAATAGGAATAGGACCCCGTATAAAAGTTTATAAAAACCTTTTTTCAGAAAAAAATATTGCTTGCGAGTTTTACGATTTTACCGAGACATTTTTGCAACAAGCCACTCATCATCTTTTTCAGAACGAATATATTTTATTAAAGGGGGCGAGGGTTTTCGAATTTGAAAGGATTAGTAAATGGCTCGAAAAACAACAGCATCAAACGGTGATGGAGATTAATCTCTCTGCCATGTTGCATAATCTTAAATCCTATCAACAGAAATTGAGACCAGCGACAAAAGTAATGGCGATGGTAAAGGCTTTTAGCTATGGAAGTGGCTCTGTAGAAGTTGCCAGACTTTTAGAATTTCATAAGGTTGATTATTTAGCAGTGGCATACGCAGATGAGGGAGTTGTATTACGTAAAGCCGGTATTCGTTTGCCAATCATGGTGATGAGTCCAGATGAAGCAAGTTTTGATGCACTATTGGAATATCATCTGGAACCCGAACTGTTTTCAAATAGTATATTCCTTTCCTTCGAACAATATATTCAAAAACAAGGCATCACAAATTTCCCCATTCATATCAAATTCAATACGGGTATGAATCGATTAGGGTTTGAAATAAATGAGGCAATTGCATTATCCGAAAAGATCAAAAAAAGCAATTGTTTTTTAGTGAAGTCAGCTTTTAGTCATTTAGCAGCAAGTGAATCGGTTGAGATGGATGCTTTTACATTAGAACAGGCAAGACTTTTTGCATTGGCATGTGCTGATTTAACTGATGGATTAGGATATGATTTCATTAAACATTTATCGAACACTGCTGCAATATTCAGAAAGCCAGAATTACAGTATGATATGGTGCGTTTAGGGATTGGTTTGTATGGGGTAGACACTGCAAATGAAACAGAATTGTCTTTGCAAACTGTTGCTACGCTTAAATCTACTATTGCCCAAATAAGAACTGTTCAGTCAAATGAAACGGTGGGTTATAATCGAAAAGGCACATTAAATCGTTTAAGCAGGATTGCCACGGTAAGAATAGGGTATGCCGACGGCTTTAATCGAAGACTGGGAAATGGAAAAGTATCCATGTTTGTGAACGGGAGATTGGCTCCGGTTGTTGGAAATGTTTGTATGGATATGACCATGATCGATATTACAGATATCCCGGAAGTATATGAAGGGGATCAGGTGGAAATTTTTGGCAATAACCTCTCTGTGCAACAATTAGCGGAGTGGAGCAAAACTATTCCTTATGAGATCATGACGGGAATTAGTCAGCGCGTAAAGCGGGTTTATTTGGAAGATTAGCGCCGTATGCCCCTATTTGCGTATAATATTTATCAGATTTGGCTTTTTCTTCATTTTTGACTTTTGAATTTTGACTTTTAACTTTCTATCTTTGCCCACCTTAAATTTTGGAAGTGAAAGCGAGACAACTCATATTAATCATTCTATTGATCATCTTTGCTGATCAGGCAATGAAATTTTATATCAAGCTCAATTATTTTGCTGGTGAAGAACATTTGATTCTTGGAATGCACTGGGCCCGTTTACATTTCGTAGAAAATGAAGGGATGGCCTGGGGCTGGAAATTTGGGGGCGGATTTGGCAAGATTGCCTTAACCCTGTTTCGTTTAGTAGCTGTTATCTGGGGTAGTTTCTTATTACGCGATTTTATCAGAAAAAAATACCACAAAGGGTTTATCATCTGTTCAGCAATGATCTATGCTGGCGCACTGGGTAATTTAATCGATAGTATGTTTTATGGGATGATCTTTGAAAATAGCGACAACTTCGTACAAAATGTAGCTAAATTATTTCCTCATGCGGGTGGCTATGCCGGATTCTTGCATGGCAAAGTGGTAGACATGATGTACTTCCCTTTAATTACCAATGCACATTTTCCAAGCTGGGTGCCAATTTGGGGGGGAGATGATTTCGAATTTTTCCGTCCTGTTTTCAATATAGCAGATGCTGCAATCTCTTGTGGAGTGATCATTATTTTACTGTTCCAAAATAAGTTTTTTGCAAAGCATCAGGAGCCTGTACATAATACAATTGAGACCCATTCAGTAGTGGATGATCAAACTCAGATCTCTTAGTTTTTTATCAGATTATTTAATATTCCAACGAAGCAGTGGAATATTTTCAATTCTTCCTCCAGGAAGATTAATGGCCTGATCAATCAGGCCAATTCCTTTGGCATACCAAGCGGTACCATCCATTACTTTAATATAACTGGTGGTTCCTGTTGCTTGGAACATGATATCTCTTCTAACTCCAATTACATTTTGGAAAGTGTTGCCAGCTACAGCATGAGTTGTATTCTCACTAACTATTGTAAATACATCTTTAACAGTTCCAGAGACGCTTGGTAAACCCCAAGCAGCGCCATAATTAACGCCAATTGTAGGAGATTCCCATGTTGTTCCCACTGGCTGATTTGTCTTTAAGTAAATGTATTCAATGAAATTGTCGACTTTGTCAAAAACGAAAGTATAATCAAAATCAAGTGTTCCAAATTCATAATAGTCGTTACTCTGTTTGGCAAAATAAAATGTGTCGAGTAAGGAAGTCGCGTATTGAATATAATTTTTGCTGTTATAAATTATTTGGGGTGGAGTTACTTTAACATCGAAGCTATCAATTGTGGCACCTGAAATACTTTGTACCGCCGGTATATATTGAAATCTCCAGGATGAAGCATCAGTGCTTGGCAGATAATCATCACCAGCATCCGCAGCAATGATAAATCCACAACCGTGTGAATTATTATTGATTAAAAAATTGCTCACAGTGGGAAGGATCGGTTGTCCGAAACCTTTTAATTTGATGACAGTTGGTCCTGATACCAGCGCATAGCCAGAATCGAGAAACCACATTCCATTGATGGTATCGGAAGTAAAATAGTACTTGCCTGTAGTAATGAAATTAACATGAATATTTACGTAGCTGCTATCTGATAAAGTAGAATCTGCTCTAAATGTGCCACGAACCTCAGCGGTGCTGCAATTTCCTACAGAATCGAGTAATGAGTAAATGGCATTTCCCTGCAATCTGGCGTTTTCCAGGCTATATTCCTTTTTACAGGAAAAGCAGGCAACAGCCAGTATAAAGAACAAGATACCATATAGTTTTACTCTATTCATATTGATTGAGGTTACCAAGCTACGAATATCAGATAAATTCTAAGCCAAAAACGCTGCCTTGTTTTCTAAATTTCCTTTTTCAAGCAAATCTTTGATATTTTTTAACGTTGTGGTTGAGATTTGGCTTAATGCATCTTCTGTAAAAAAAGCCTGATGTGCTGTAATTAACACGTTCGGGAAGCTCATTAATCGTTGAATCAAGTCGTCTTGTATAATGTCAGATGATAAGTCTCGGAAGAAAAGCTTTTCTTCCTGTTCGTACACATCAATACCCAAATATCCGATCTGACCCGATTTTAAGGCTTGAATCACAGATTTAGTATCTATTAATCCGCCTCTGCTGGTATTGATTAACATTACCCCTTTTTTCATCATGGCGATGGTGGTATCGTTGATCAAGTGCATGGTTTGATCGTTCAAAGGACAATGTAGAGAGATGATATCACTTTCTAAAACTTCTTGTAAGGGTTTAAATTCAACACCCAGCGCTTCCAGATCCCTATTGGCAATCACATCAAAGGCTGAGACTTTGCAACCAAATCCCAGCATGATTTTACAAAAAGCCTTTCCAATATTTCCAGTACCTACTACTCCCACAGTTTTATTGTGTACATCAAAACCTAATAAACCATTGAGTGAAAAGTTCTGTTCGCGAACCCTATTGTAAGCCTTATGCGTTTTGCGGTTTAATGTTAATAGCATGGCTACTGCGTGCTCTGCAACAGCTTCAGGAGAATAGGCGGGCACTCTGCATACCTTGATGCCATTACGTTTAGCAGCTTCTAGGTCTACATTATTGAATCCCGCACACCTCAAAGCAATTATTTTTACACCTTGTGACGCTAAAAGATCAATCACTTCTGCTGTTAGCTTATCATTTACAAAAACACATACAGCCTCAGCATTTTCTGCAAGCCTTGCAGTTTTCTTACTTAAGGCAGCTTCAAAATAAATTAATTCAAAGCCAAATTCGTCTTTATGAAGGTTAAAAAACTGGATATCATAAGGCTGGGTTGAGAAGAATACAATTTTCATCTGTCTTTTAATTGATTTTGGTTACATGTAATTCGCAAAAAAGCCAATTCTCTTAGAAATAAAATTGCATAGTGCTCTTTTCATTCCCCAAAGATAAACAAGTAGCTGCTTTAAAGGCGCTTTTCATAAGAGCGTTGAAACGCTAAAAAATGATAATGGTCAGTTTTGGTTAAATCGCCTTGTCATTTGTTTGTCATATCACATTGTTACAACATTGTTTTACAAAACTGTGGCAATCTAATGAGTTAATAGATGAAATTTTACATCATAGAAATCAAATGAAGAAGACCTACTACCTTTTATTCTGTTCATTCAACTTGCTTTTGTTGCAATTAAGTGCTCAAACAAGGGTGTTTAAAGACACATTGATTGGATCAAGTGACGAAGTGGTAGTTACTGCCAATCGCTCTGAACGTAAAATGGGAAATGTAGCGGTTCCTACCTCATTGATTAATAAAAATACCATTACAAAAACAGGCTCTCTACAATTACAAAATATATTATCAGAACAAACAGGTATTGTTATTGTAAATAGTGCATTAGGAACTTCACTAAATGGTTATCCAAATCCATTCGGACAAGGAGTACAAATGCTTGGGCTAGATCCTGCTTACACTGCCATCTTATTAGATGGAGAACCTTTGGTTGGAAGAAATGCAGGAATCTTAAAACTGGGTAGGATCGCAACTGGAAATATTAAACAAGTAGAAATTGTAAAAGGCCCTTCATCAAGTTTATATGGTAGCGAAGCAATGGCAGGTGTTATCAATATTATAACTGAGATACCAGTTAAAGAAAATCTGGGACTTCAATTGCATCAATCTAGTAATAATACCTGGGGAGGCACTATCAATTATGCCAATAGATTTAATAAAACCGGTGTTCAGTTTTTCTTGAATAGACTTTCTTCCGATGGATATGATTTGGATCAGAATTTGTATGGCAAAACAGTTGATCCCTCACGTGAATTGAACGGGCATTTAAAAATTACTCAAGAGATCAGTAGTAAGCTACAACTTCTGTTATCACTTCGTAATTACGATGCGCGCCAGGATAATAACTATCAAATTTATTACCAGAGTCTTCCTGCTATTGTTAGCGGGTTTACTTCCGAAAAAGATAAATCTTCATTCGCTCAGTTAAAATATAATATCAGCCCTACCAGTAAAATTTATTTTAGGGGGTTCTATGATAAGTATAGCAATGAATCATTTGTAAACCTTGTAAAAAATGGTTTGCGTTTCGACGAAACAAGTTTTGTGCAATCGGTATTAAAGCCCGAAGTACAATATGAAAAAATAAGGGCTGGAAAAAGTCAGTATGTGGCAGGCTTCGGAGCTAATTTCGAAATGATTGATGCCTCGAGATATGCAGGCAAACAGCAATTAGCAACTGGTTATGCCTTTACGCAGAAAGAATGGTATTTAGTGCAACAGAAGCTTACCATCATTGCTGGAGCAAGACTGGATAAAAGAAATGATTTTGCTATGCACGTGAGTCCGAGGGTTGCTGTTTCCTATAAGCCAAATAGTAAATGGAAATTTACTGCTTCAGCTGGGTTGGGTTTTAAAGCGCCTGACTTCAGACATATGTACCTGAACTTTAATAATGCACAAATTGGTTATTCTCTATTAGGTACTAGCATACTTTGGCCAGAGTTACAAAAAATGCAACAACAGGGATTGCTGCAAACAGGAGCAGATATTAGTCGGTTTGCAAATAATCAGGAATTAAAACCTGAAACATCTTTTGGTGTGCATGTAGGTGCAAAATATACGAGTAACAAATGGATAGCTGAATGGGGTATTTTTAGAAATGACATCAAGAATCTGATCGACGTGTATACATTGCCTTTTGCAAGAAGTAATGGGCTTCCAATCTATAGTTATCAAAACATTAATAGTGTTTTTACAGAAGGCGCAGAAATGGATTTGAAATATCGATTCACCAATCGATGGTCTGTTTCCGGAGGATATCAATTTTTGTTGGCGAAGGATAAACAAGTGCTTCAAAATATTGACCAAGGCTTGCTTTACAAAAGAGATCCAAATACACTGCAATCAAGTTTAGTTACAAGACAGGATTATTTTGGTCTGGCTAATCGTTCAAAAAATACGGCCAATTTCAAGGTTCTATATGAAGACAATCTACAAAGATGGGATGCTTATTTCCGTGCGGTTTACAGAGGTCAATTTGGCTTCATGGATAAAAATGGCAATAATATAATCGATAGTAAAGATGAAATGACTGCTGGATATTGGATGCTTAATATAGCGGCTTCAAAATCTTTCGGCCCGGCGTTAAGAATTCAGGTAGGTGCAGAAAACCTGTTGAATTATACCAATGCTATTCAGTTACCCAATATTCCGGGAAGAACCTATTTTATCAATATCAATTTTAATATCAATCAACCCACCAATCACAAATCCAATAGATTATGAAAAACCGTTTTTATGTTATCGCAGCAGTTGCTTTAGTCGTTTTTTTTACAGCCTGCTCTAAATCGAATACAGCACCAACCGTAGTTCCTGCTTATTCTAGTACACAAACACTAACTGTAAATTTTAGTACAACTAAACCTTTTGCTTTTTTTGCTTTCAAAGACAGTAGCATAGTAGTTAACTCCGATTCTGCTACAGCGAAATGGGATTTTGGTTTGCGTTTCACTAACTTTTTGGTAAATAGTAACGCAAGCGGACCCGGAAATGCTGGTGTGATTATGCAGGATGGAGTATTTGCAAATTTAAATACTGCACCATCAACTGGTTATGCTTACGATACAACTAGTGCCAAACTTGCCATAAAAGATGGCTCTTGGTATGATTACAATGTGCTTACCCATTCATTTGTTCCTAAAGCTGGAAAAGTGTTCTTTTTCAAAACGGCCGACGGAGCGCATTATGCAAAAATGCAATTACTTGCGGTGGATTATGCCCCATTTACTGGCCCAGCACCTTCACAATTACTGTATAAGTTCCAATACGTGTACCAGCCAAGTGGCAGTACCAACTTCTAAGTTTACTTGATTTGGCAACGACTTTAAAACCCCGGTTAAAAACCGGGGTTTTCTGTTTGCAGTTTCGTACCTTTGCCAACCTTAAAAATAGATTGGTAAAGTGTTTTAGCGTATGAAGTATCCCGAATTCTCTGGTTTAAACCTGCCAAAAATAGAGCAGGAGATTTTGGCTAAATGGAAGTCGAGCCAAGCATTTGAAAAAAGCATTTCTCTCCGTGAAGGGAGAAAACCCTTTGTATTTTATGAAGGTCCACCAAGTGCTAATGGCATGCCAGGCATACACCATGTTATCTCAAGAACACTGAAGGATATGGTTTGTCGCTACAAAACCATGCAAGGTTTTCAAGTGAAACGTAAGGGCGGATGGGATACACATGGATTACCTGTTGAATTAGGTGTGGAGAAAGAATTGGGCATTACCAAAGAAGATATAGGAAAAAAGATCTCAGTAGAGGAATATAATCAGAAATGTCGCGAAGCTGTTTTACGTTACAAGGATAAATGGGATGAGCTGACTACTAAAATGGGGTATTGGGTGGATCTAAATGATCCATATATCACTTTTGAAAATGATTATATCGAAACCCTATGGTGGATTCTGAGTGAGTTATACAAGAAAGGATTATTGTATCAAAGTGTAAGTATACAACCTTACTCTCCTGCGGCTGGAACAGGGTTAAGCTCACACGAGCTAAATCAACCGGGCACCTACAAAGATGTAAAAGATACCTCAGCGGTTGCCATGTTCAAAGCTTTGAAGAGCGACAAAACGCAATTTCTATTTGATGCTGCTGCCAATCAGGAAGTATTTTTCATGGCATGGACTACCACACCCTGGACACTTCCCTCAAACCTTGGGTTAACTGTTGGTGAGAATATCGATTATGTATTGGTAAAGACCTTTAATCCTTATACTGCTTTGCCTGTAAACGTTGTTTTGGCAAAAGCTCTGGTAGGAAAGTATTTGAAACCAGAAGGAGAGAATGGCGATTTCGAAAATTATACTGCTGAAACAAAATTATTGCCTTGGAAAATCCTTGCGGAATTCAAGGGTAAAAATATCGAAGATAGTGCTTACGAACAATTATTGGCTTACGATGCAAACAGTGCAGCAGTAATTGAAGCTAATAGTCCGGGAGCTCAACCATTTCGTGTAATAGTTGGCGACTTCGTTACAACCGAAGATGGTACTGGTATAGTGCACACTGCTCCAGCCTTTGGTGCAGATGACTATAAAGTAGGAAAGAAGTTTAATATCGGAATTCTAACTATGGTTGACCGTCAGGGAAAATTCCTGGATGGACTTGGAGAGTTTAGTAATCGATACGTAAAGAATTATAAAGATGATGCCGACTATCAAGACGTTAACGTAGACATCTGCGTGAAGTTGAAAAAAGAAAATCGTGCTTTCAAAGTAGAGAAATACGAACATAGCTATCCACATTGCTGGAGAACAGATAAGCCAATACTTTACTATCCTTTGGATGCATGGTTTATTAAAACTACTGCGGTAAAAGATAGAATGGTAGAGTTGAATAAAACCATCAATTGGAAACCTAAATCAACAGGTGAAGGTAGGTTTGGTAATTGGCTAGAGAATATGGTGGATTGGAATTTAAGTAGGAGTAGATATTGGGGAACCCCTTTGCCAGTCTGGAGAACAGAAGATGCGGAAGAAGAAATTTGTATTGGTTCAATTGAAGAATTAAATGCAGGCATCAGAAAAGCAAATGAAGTGTTGGGTGCTGATGTAAACAAACATTATTTGCACGAAGGCATTTTGGATCTGCATAAACCATTCGTAGATGATATCATTCTGGTAAGTCCTAGTGGCAAACCTATGAGAAGAGTTTCTGATCTGGTTGACGTATGGTTTGATAGTGGAGCGATGCCTTATGCGCAATGGCACTATCCTTTTGAGAACAAAGAAATGATCGATAAAGGGGAGGCTTTCCCGGCCGACTTTATTGCAGAAGGGGTTGACCAAACTCGTGGTTGGTTTTATACCTTACACGCTTTGGGAGTGATGTTGTTTGATAATGTGGCTTATAAAGCTGTTGTGAGCAATGGGTTAGTGTTAGATAAGAATGGTAATAAGATGAGCAAGCGTTTGGGGAATGTGGTAAATCCATTCGAAACCATTGAAAAATATGGAGCTGATGCCACTCGTTGGTATTTGATCACCAATGCATCGCCCTGGGATAATTTGAAATTTGACCTGGCAGGAATTCAAGAAGTGCAACGCAAGTTCTTTGGAACATTATATAATACCTATCAGTTCTTTGCATTATACGCAAACGTGGATGGGTTCGATTTTTCAGAAGCTGCGATTCCATTGAATGAACGTCCTGAAATTGATCGTTGGATCCTTTCATCCTTGAATTCTTTGGTACAAAAAGTAACCGATGCTATGAATGATTTCGAGCCTACCATTGCCGGTAGAGCCATCGAAACTTTTGTAGATGAACACCTGAGCAACTGGTATGTGAGATTGTGTAGGAGACGTTTTTGGAAAGGCGAATACGAAGCAGATAAAATTTCTGCCTATCAAACTTTATATGAATGTTTGGAAACTATTGTAAGATTGATGGCACCTATTTCACCATTCTTTAGTGATGCCATGTTCCAAAATCTCAATCTGGTTTCAAAAAGATTTGCTGTAGAATCTATACACCATGCTGATTTTCCAGTAGCAAATGCAAACGTAATTGATGCAGACCTGGAGGAAAGGATGCAATTGGCACAGGATGTTTGTTCTTTGGTATTATCACTACGCAAAAAAGTGAATATCAAAGTTCGTCAGCCCCTGCAAAAAGTGCTGATACCTGTTTTAAATCCAGAGATGAAGCAACAATTAGAATTGATCGAAGACTTGATTATTGCTGAAGTGAACGTGAAAGAATTGGTTTATATTACTGAAACCGAAGGTATTATCAAGAAGAAGATCAAGCCTAACTTCAAATTATTGGGAACCAAGATGGGTGCCAAAATGAAGTCTGCCAGTGCCGTGATAGGAGCATTTTCGCAACAACAGATTGCCAGCCTCGAAAAAGCCGGCCAGATCGAGATTTTGGTGGATGATACTGCTTTTACCATTGAATTACAAGAAGTAGAAATAGCTGCCGAAGACATTCCAGGTTGGAGTGTTGCAAGCAAGGGTGGTTTAACCGTAGCACTTGATATTGTACTATCCGAAGAGTTGAAACAGGAGGGAGACGCAAGGGAATTTGTGAATCGGATACAAAATATTAGAAAAGAGAACGGTTTTGAACTAACAGACCGTATATTCGTAAAATTGCTTGATGCTGATGCTATTAAGCAATCAATTATTAAATATAACGATTATATTTGCCGCGAAATTTTGGCAGACGTCATTGAAATTGTTCCTGTATTAGAAAATGGTATTGAAATTGATGTAAATGACATTTTGTTGAAAGTGGTAGTCACAAAAAAAGGATAAACCGTATGCCTTCTAAAAAACCTGCTCCGAAAAAAACAGCAAAACCTGTTGCAAAGCCTTCAAAACCAGTAGCTAAGGCTGCGCCAGCAAAAAAAGCTGCGCCTGCTGCTAAAGCTGCTCCGGCTAAAAAGTCAGTTCCTGCTAAAAAAGCGGCACCTGCAAAAAAAGCCGTGGCTAAGCCTCAACCTAAAGTTGTTGCTAAACCTGTTGCGAAGAAAGTTGTTACTAAGGCGGCTCCAGCTCCGGCTAAAAAGGCAGTACCAGTAAAGGCGACGGTCCCATCAAAAAAAGTGGTACCTGAAGTAAAGCATAAAGTTGCAGCAAAACCGGCTGCAAAACCAGCTGTGAAACCGGCAGCTAAACCGGCTCCAAAACCTATCTCAAAAACCCCAGAAAAACCATTGGCTAAATCGACAACGCATACAGCTCCTAAACCAGCACCTGCTCCAGCTCCGGCTCCAGCACCTGCGGTTCAAAAAGCGAAGGTTCCTGCAGTAAAAGCTGCACCACAACCTTCGGCTAAACCAGTTAAAAAGGCACCAGAACCCATTAAGGATATCAAGATCCCTAAGACCAATGTAAAATCTAGCGTTCCTTACAAACCACATTATACTCCTCTCGAAAAAAGAGAAGAAGAAAAAACGGGTTTGAATCAAATGCTAGTTAAGTACAGCGATCAAGATCTGGCAGATTTCAGAGAATTAATCACCAAGAAATTAGAAGCTGCTAAAAAAGAGCTGGCTTATTTACAGGGATTAATTACCCGTAAAGATGAAATGGGTGGTGATAATGATGATGCTCGATACATGACCATGGAAGATGGCAGTATGAGTATGGAAAGAGAACAGTTGAGCCAAATGGCCAGCCGTCAGATCACTTATATCGACCATTTAGAGAAAGCAATCATGCGTATCGAAAACAAAACCTACGGTATTTGCCGTGTAACAGGTAAGTTAATCGATAAAGCACGTTTAAGAGCAGTGCCGCATGCAACTCTAAGCTTAGAAGCTAAGCTTGGATTGGTGAGACACTCTGCTGAATAGAATTCAAAAGTTAAAATTCAAAATTCAAAAATAAAAAGTAAAAAAGCCCTTTTCTTAATTGAAGAGGGCTTTTGTCTTAACAACAAAATATTTTGACTTTTGAATTTTTAATTTTGACTTATTTCACTTCCTGCATCTCCACCAGACGGCGATAGATTCCATCTTTTGCAAGAAGTTCATCGTGACTACCTCTTTCTGCAATCTCGCCCTTTTGAAGTACTATGATCTCATCTGCATGTCGAATAGTAGAAAGTCTATGAGCAATAACAATGGAAGTTCTGTTCTGCATCATATTATTGATGGCATCTTGAACTAATCTTTCACTTTCTGTATCAAGTGCTGAAGTTGCTTCATCAAGAATAAGTATCGGAGGGTTTTTTAATACTGCGCGTGCAATGGTTACACGCTGGCGTTCACCACCACTTAATTTACTACCTCGGTCTCCGATATTGGTATCGAATTTCTCTTCTTTTAATTGAATGAAGTTATAGGCATTGGCAACTTTTGCTGCGTGCTCAATGGCCTCCATATTAGTGTTATCAATACCCAATGCGATATTGCTTGCAATGCTGTCATTGAATAAAATTGGTTCCTGCGTTACGATACCCATTAAGTTCCTGACAGAATGTAAACTGTATTCTTTGATATTCACACCATCGATCAATAATTCACCTTCGGATACGTCGTGAAATCTAGGGATCAGATCAGCTAATGTACTTTTTCCGGCACCTGAAGAACCAACCAGGGCAATAGTTTTACCCTTTTCAATAGTGAGGTTGATATTTTTTAAGATGGTAACATCCTCATAAGAAAAAGACACATTCCTGAACTCAATATTATTTTTGAATTCTGGTAAAGCTTTTGCATTTGGATTATCTACAACAGTAATAGGAGCTTTTAAAATTTCTTCAATTCGAGCAATGGCAGCACTGCCTCTTTGTGCATTATAAAATGAAGTTGATAATGCTTTTGCAGGTTCGAGTAATTGGGTGAAAAATACGATGTACATGATAAAGCCACTCGGACTTAAACCTGCTTCATGATTCAGTACTAATAATCCCCCAAACCAAAGTATGCAACAAAGAACAAGCACGCCCAGGAATTCAGACATGGGTGAAGCTAGGTCGCGCCTGAAATTCATTTTGTTTCGAATATGATTCAGGGTATCATTTGTGTGAAAGAATTTAGTGCGTAATATTTTTTCAGCATTAAAAGCCTTGATCACTCTAAGTCCACCGAGTGTTTCATCTAATATGGACATAAGGGTACCCAAATGTTCAGCCGAAGCAGTTGATTGCTTTTTTAAAGATCGGCTAACCCTTCCAATGATAAAACCAGCTATGGGTAATAAAATCAATAATACTAGTGAAAGCGCAGGACTCATAAAAACCATAAAGATTAATATGATGAGGATCTGCATTGGGTTTCGAAGCAGACCTTCAAGGGTGCTCATGACACTCCATTCAATTTCATTGGCATCATTACTCATTCTACTGATCATATCTCCTTTACGTTGTTCAGTAAAAAAACCAATGGGCAATTCTAAGATTTTGGCATAAAGATCAGCACGTAATTTGGTCATTACATAATTACGCATGGGCGCAAGTACTCTATAAGACAGATATATGAAAAGGTTCTTGAAAAAAATTGAAACAATGATGAGTATGCAAATTGTAGCAAGTGCGTACACTTTTCCATGGAGGTTGATTAGCTGACTTAATTCATAGTTAAGTGTATCGAGCAGGCTTTTGGAAGAAAGTTCTAACTTAGGTTTTACTATAATTTGTTTATCTAATCCGAACAACATTTGCAAGAAAGGGCCCAATAAACCCAATGATACTAATGAAAATGCAAGGGAAGATATATTGAAGATTACATAGAGAACAATGTTCTGTTTTCTGTCCTTCAGGTAAAACAAGATTCTTGAAAATCGCTTCATAAATAGGAAAAACGGTTAATCCACGGCAAAGTAACTAATTTTACAGCCAAACAAACGTTAGAAAATGGAGGAAGGAAAACGCCAACGGCAGGTGGCAAGTGCTCTGCAAGAAGAAATGAACGATATTTTTAGGAGATTAAATCTGAATATGATTGATGGTGGAATGGTTTCTATTTCATCCATCAAAGTAACGCCAGACCTTTTGGAAGCAAGAATTTATATCAGTCTTTTTCAAGTAAAAGATGATAAGGCTGTGATGAAAACCATTGAAAAAAGGGCCTGGGAGATCAAAAAAGAGTTAGCAGATCGTGTAAAGCACAGTTTGCGTAGAATCCCTGTATTGCATTTTTATTTAGACGATACGCTGGATTATGTATTCAAAATGGAAGAAGTTTTCAGGAAATTGAAGGAAGAGAAACCACCTAGCAGCGAACCGGAATAATATTCTATGAACTTTTTATTTGCCTGGCGCTATTTCAAGTCTAAGAAGTCGACCAATGCGATTAACCTCATTGCGTGGATTAGTATTACCGCTATTGCAGTGGGTAGTGCCGCATTAATCATTGTGTTAAGTGTGTTTAATGGATTTGAAGATCTTGTAAAGGGTTTATATGCCGATTTCTATGCCGATATACGGGTAGCACCTGCTACAGGGAAGACCTTTCATTTGAATCAGGGTCAGTTCAAAAAGATTCGCTCAACAAACGGAGTACTGGGTTTAAGTGCAATTGTTGAGGAAAAGGCAGTATTGATGAATGGAGATTGTTCTTCCATCGTCTATATCCGCGGAGTAGATGATCAATTCACTTCAGTTAGTAAAGTGGCCAATCATATTCGTAGAGGCAAGTTCGATGTGGGAACTGCAGATCTGCCCAAAATAGTGGTAGGCGCAGGGATTGAAAACGCTGCATGTGTGGATGTGGAGCGTTCGGTAGCTCCGCTTACCTTGTATATGCCCAACAGGTCTGCAAAAAACTTTCAGTCAACCGATGCCTTGAATGCTTTTAATGTAGAAGCGGTGGGTACTTTTTTGGTGCAACAGGATTTTGATAATAAATATGTTTTCAGCAATATAGGATTCCTGCGGTTTATGATGGATTTACAATCTGACGAATATTCAGCTTTGGATATTAAAGCAGGTGCCAATGCAGATGAAGTGAAGAAAGAATTACAAATTTTACTGGGAAATAATTTTCAGATACAAACCCGTTACGAACAGAACCAAAGTTTGTATACAGTAATGCAAATTGAAAAATGGGTGATTTACGGCATTCTTTCTTTGATTTTAGTAGTGGCAGCATTTAATATGATTGGAGCGCTGACGATGCTAGTTTTAGAAAAACAAAAAGATATTTCCGTGCTGCAGGCAATGGGCGCTAATACCCATCGGATCAAAAGTATCTTTTTAACAGAGGGGATGTTGCTGGCTGGAATAGGCGGAGTTGCAGGAATGCTTATCGCTGCAACCATTTGCTGGTTACAATTAAAATTTCAAATCATCAAACTCGGTGGCGATACTTTTATCATCAACTATTATCCTGTAAAAATGGTGTTTGCAGATTTTTTATTAGTAGGAGGAACTGTATTTTTCATTGCGATACTTGCAGCATATATTCCATCTCGAAAGGCAAGTCTGCAGGAGTTTTCTTTAAAATCTTAATAAAAAAGCCACTGAATTTTCAGTGGCTTTTTTATTATATATGTTTAGCATAATTAATAATCACCTAAAGTTTCAGGTAACTGTGCCAATGCTTTTGCTAATTGATCATCACTTGGCGCAATACCATGCCATTCGTGACTTCCTTCCATAAAGTCTACACCTTTACCCATTTCTGTTTTCATTAAAATACAGATGGGTTTACCATGGCCAGTCATAGATTTTGCTTTGTCTAATCCTGCCACCAATTCAGTCATATTGTTGCCATCCATGGTAAGCACTTCCCAATTGAAAGATTCGAATTTTGCTTTCAAATTCTCAAGAGACAATACCTTACTGGTTGGTCCATCAATCTGTTGTCCGTTATAATCGATGGTTGCAATTAAATTATCCACTTTGTTATGCGGTGCAAACATGATGGCTTCCCAGTTTTGACCTTCCTGTAATTCTCCATCACCTAATAAAGCAAAAACCAAATGTGGATCTCCATTAATTTTTTTAGCCAGGGCTGCGCCTATGGCGTTACTCAAACCCTGTCCTAAAGAACCACTGGCGATTCTAACACCAGGTAAGTGTTCGTGTGTGGTGGGATGACCTTGTAAACGAGAATTTAATTTTCTAAACGTAGCTAATTCCTTTACATCAAAATATCCGGAATGAGCTAGTGCAGAATAAAAAATTGCGGACAAATGACCGTTCGAAAGGAAGAACAAGTCCTCTCCTTTTCCGTCCATTTTAAAATCACTATGGTGGTGCATGCTATGAAAATATAAGCTTGCAAAAAAGTCTGCACAACCTAATGCAGCTCCGGGGTGACCACTTTGAACCGCATGAACCATGCGTAAAACGTCTCGTCTCATTTGTGAGGCAACACTCTCTAATTCTTGTATACTAGCCATAAATATGCTTTTCAGTGGCGAAGATAAAAGCTAAAAAGTAAACTGACTAAAAAACCACGCTCGGGCTTTGAATTTTATCAAATTTGTGTTTAATTATTTTCAACTCCATAGTAAATAGGCATATTTGTAAGGATTTATTAGTTTTGCCCCACTTAAACAGCAGAAAATGTCAGAAGAATTAGATTTAATAATTGAAGATTCGGAAGAATCGATGAAGAAAGCGATAGGCCATTTAGAATTAGAATTAACCAGAATTAGAGCTGGTAAGGCAACCCCTTCTTTAGTTGACGGAATTAATGTGGATTATTATGGAGCTGCAACTCCTATAGCCCAGGTTGCCAATATTACGGTCTTAGATGCCCGTACTGTAAGCATTCAGCCCTGGGAAAAAACAATGCTTGCACCGATTGAAAAAGCTATCATGCAAGCGAATATTGGCATCACTCCTCAGAGCGATGGTGTACAGATCAGATTGTTCTTGCCTCCTTTAACTGAAGAGCGAAGAAGGGAACTGTTCAAAAAAGCAAGTGGGGAAGGAGAGCAGGCAAAAATTGCAATCCGCAATATTCGTAGAGATGGGATAGAACAAGTTAAAAAATTGCAGAAAGATGGTCTTAGTGAAGATGTAGCAAAAGATTCAGAAAAAGCCATTCAGGATCTGACAGATAAACATATTGCACTAGTTGAAAAACATTTAGCAGCTAAGGAAAAAGATATGATGTCTATGTAAAATTTACAGACTTCCTAAATTGATAAGGTTCCATTTCAAAAAAATGGGACCTTATTTTTTATTGGTTAGCCAAACACCAATTAAAATAATGCCCATACAACCAAATTGTAGAAGGTTGAAGTTTTCACCTCCAAGAATTCCCCAGAATACCGCTACAAAAGGTATACCATAAGTAACTGTTGATGCAAATAATCCCCCCGCATTTTTTACCAACCGGTAGTATACAACTGTTGCAATAGCGGTACCACCAAACCCAAGTAGGGCTGAGTATCCGGTTGACTTTAATATTGGTTCATTTAAAAGCGGTAGTGAAAAATATCCTGTGAAATATAAAATAATAACACAGGGAATAATTAAAAAAGTAAATGCTACTGCAGCAATATTCATTGACCCAGTATTGTGTAAATGTTTACTCACCATATTTACATTGATGCCATATAAAAGTGTTGCGATTAATACTAAAAAAGCGTAACTAAAATTTTCTAAACTGATGTTTTTTTGGGCGAGAAAAAGCAGACATAGTCCCACAAAGCCAACTAATACACCCATGAATTTTTGTTTACTGGCCTTCATTTGGAAAAAGAAAAACCCTACTGAAATCGTAAACAGCGGGGTTAGTGCATTCAGGATACCTGCAAGGGAGCTATCAATTTTTGTTTCGGCAATACAGAATAGATATGCGGGAAAAAAACTGCCCAATAAACCTGAAAGGGTCACGTATACTAGCTCGTTCTTTTTGATTTTTCTAAATCCTTCCAGTGCAAAGGGAATGAGTACTATGCCAGCACTAAGCATTCTGATAGTAGCTACCTGGTAAGGACTAAGTGTTTCCAATCCCAGTTTCATTAAAATAAATGAGCTTCCCCAGATGATGGAAAGGATGGTAAAAAGCCCCCAATTAATTAACTTCTCTCGCAATGCAAAATTTTGCTGCAAAGTTGCTCTTTTCTTGCATACAAAGCTGATTCGACATCAGTAAAGAAAAAATTAAAAAGATTGTATATGTATTGAATTTATTTATATTTTCAATACTCAACTAAAACAAATTCATCATGGGTTTTATTAAAGAATTTAAAGAATTCGCCATACGTGGCAACTTGGTAGATACCGCTGTAGCATTTGTAATGGGGGCATCTTTTGGTAAAATCGTTTCTTCCTTTGTGGATGGGATTGTTATGCCAATGGTAGGGATGCTAACTGGTGGCGTTGATTTTAATGATAAAAAATGGGTTCTGAAAGATGCTATTCCTGAAGTTAAGGATGCAGGTGGCAAAGTTGTGGAGAAAGCTATTCTAGAAGTATCCATCAAGTATGGTTCCTTTATCACCAATTTGATAGATTTTATTATTGTGGCATTTGCAGTGTTTATGGTGATTAAAGCCATCAATAAAATGAAGAAAAAGGAAGTGGAAGCCCCTGCAGCTCCTGCAGAACCTTCGAGTACAGATAAATTGCTGATCGAGATCAGGGATTCATTAAAAAAATAGACTTTTTCAAAACCTTTATATGCTAGTCAACCCTAAACAATGGTCTGACTGGCATTTTGGTGGATAACTATTCCCGGATCGGCTTCGTTTTTAGGATTGATTCAGTTTCTTTGCAACTAAAGTATATCTCTTGGCAACTAGCAGTAATTATCAGATCAAATTGGACCAATTTGAAGGTCCCTTCGACCTCTTACTTTTCTTTATTGAAAGGGATGAGCTAGACATTTATAATATTCCCATCACCAAGATCATAAAAGACTTCCTTGATTTTATTCATCAGGGTGAAAAATTGAATATTGAGCTAAGTAGTGAGTTTATTCTTTTTGTATCTACGTTGATGCGTATCAAAGCGCGCCTATTGCTCCCTCGTAAAGAAATTGATGCACAAGGAAATGAGATTGATCCAAGGCAGGAATTGATTGATAAAATTCTTGAATACAAACGTTTCAAAGAAGCCGCAGTTGAAATGGCTGAGATGGAAGCAGTTCGTATGCTGATGGTGAAAAGAGGAAATTTACAAAGAGAGATTTCACAGATTGGTGAGGATGCATCGGAGGGAACTGAAATTCAAAATATTACTTTATTCAAATTGATGAAGGCCTTTGAAAAAGTGATGCTTAGAGTGCAGGAAAGGCAGAATAAACCTGTACACACTGTTGTCCGTTACAATCATACCATGGAAGGTTGTAGGGATTATATGCTGGGTTTTGTACAAAAAGAAAAGACTGTTGCCTTTGAAAAAATATTCGAACCTGCTGAAGACCGCATTCATGCCATATTTTTATTCCTTTCGATTTTAGAACTTACCCAACAGAAATTCATGAAAATGGCTATAGGTGAGGGACGAAATAATTTTATCGTAGAATGGAACGAACATAGAGAAGCAGATCTGGAAGACGCTGGATTAACGGACGAATTGTTTGCTGCGAATAAATCGGAAGAGTAAAAATTAAAATGTTATCCCCTCCTTGGAGGGGCGCCGAACGAAGTGAGTGCAGGGGTGGGTAATAATATTCTCATATATGATTTCACCCACCCCATGATTCTGCTAACGCAAAATCATTACCCCTCCCAAGAGGGGATTTTTTTTGACCTTAATAAAAAAGGTCATCCAAAAAATTGAATGACCTTTTTTATATTTTAATTATTGATAACTAGTTAAATACACTCACAGTTTCCTTCATCAATTCTCTCACAGCACTCGCTATACCCTCCGCATCATATTCACATTCTCTGTGCAATTCTTTAGGACTTCCATGCTCTACAATTCTATCAGGTATTCCCAGCACTTTTACAGATGCCTTATAATTGTATTTGTTCATGAACTCTATCACAGCTGAGCCAAAGCCTCCAACAACTGTACCATCTTCCACTGTAACAATCTTATCGTATTTGCTAAATGCTTCATGCAGCAAATCTTCATCTATAGGCTTTACAAACCGCAAATCATAATGTGCCGGATTAATGCCTTCGCCACGTAATTCTCTGATAGCTGTTTGTGCAAAATTTCCAGGATGTCCAAAGCTTAAAATAGCAATGGAATCTCCATCTTTTAATTTACGTCCTTTGCCTATTTGTAATTCTTTAAACGCAGTTCTCCATTCTACCATCATGCCTTCACCTCTGGGATAACGAATCACAAATGGATCCTTTGTGTGTTCCAATTGAGCAGTATACATCAGGTTGCGCATTTCTTCTTCATTCATAGGAGCACTGATCACCAGATTAGGGATACAACGCATGAAAGAAATATCATAACATCCATGGTGTGTAGGGCCGTCTTCACCTACAAGTCCAGCTCTATCCAAACAAAATACTACTGGTAATTTTTGTATCGCAACATCATGCACTACCTGGTCATAAGCTCTTTGCATGAAGGATGAATAAATATTACAGAATACACGCATGCCTTGTGTAGCCAAACCTGCACTAACAGTAACTGCATGCTGTTCACAAATACCAACATCGAATGCACGGTGTGGCATTTTGTCCATCATGAATTTTAATGAACATCCACTTGGCATGGCTGGTGTAACACCCATAATCTTATCGTTCATTTCAGCAAGCTCAACCATGGTATGTCCAAATACATCCTGGTATTTAGGTGGCTGTGGTGCATCCACTTTTTTCTTAACTATTTCGCCCGTTAACTTATCAAATAATCCTGGAGCATGCCATTTTGTTTGGTCCTTTTCTGCAAGCGCATATCCCTTCCCTTTTACCGTAACTATATGTAATAGTTTTGGTCCTGGAATATTTTTGAGATCTTTTAATGTGTCAACTAAGTTGGTAATATTGTGTCCGTCAATGGGTCCAAAATAACGCAGGTTTAGTGCTTCAAAAAGGTTACTGCTTTTTGATACAACTCCTTTCATATTCGCTTCTAATTTGCTGGCCATTTCTCTGCTGAATGTTTTTCCAACAGGAAGTTTTCCCATCAAATTCCAGATCTCATCACGCATCTTATTATAAGTAGGCGAAGTTGCGATATCGGTTAAATAACTTTTCAATGCACCTACATTCGGATCGATACTCATGCAGTTATCATTCAATATAATCAACACATCACTATCTGCCACACCTGCATGGTTCATGGCTTCAAAAGCCATCCCCGCAGTCATTGATCCATCTCCAATAACAGCTACAGATTTTCTGTTCTCACCTTTGTATTTTGCAGCCATCGCCATTCCTAATGCTGCTGATATAGAGGTGGAAGAATGCCCTACTCCAAATGTGTCGTATGGGCTTTCGGTTCTTTTAGGGAAACCGCTAATGCCATTATACTTTCTATTGGAAACGAATTTATCTCTTCTGCCTGTTAATATTTTATGTCCGTATGCCTGATGCCCAACATCCCAGACCAATTGATCATATGGGGTATTGTAGATATAATGTAGCGCAACGCTTAGTTCTACCACACCTAGGCTGGCAGCAAAATGACCGCCATGAACACTTACCACATCAATAATATATTGACGAAGCTCTGTACATACTTGATGTAATTGATCGCGATTGAGTTTTTTAAGATCGTCCGGACTATCTATTTTTTGTAACAGTGGGCCAGCAAGTATCTCCATGAGCCATAAATTTATAAGTAAAAATAGGCAATTAACAGTAGCAATTGCCCTATATAAAAGATATAAACACCCGGGGCAGGAGATGGTTCACCGCAATAAACATATTATTCTGCCAAATAGAAGCTGATTTTACCATTAATCCCAATTCGGCATATTGCCCAAGGGGTTTCAGGTTATATTTGTTATTACATGAGATTAAAATCTTCCGCATATTGGTGGTGCCAATTAGGTGGTTGGCTGTTTTATAGCCTGACCTGGGTATTTTTTGCCTTTCTTTTCGAACAGAAATACACGAGTATGTTCTATTCTCGTTTGTTTCTGAATATTGGCTCAGGTCTGATTTTTACACATTTACTGCGCTATTTCATCATTAAATTCGATTTAAAACCGCCATTTCATAAGCAGAAATGGGGGCAGTTAGCCATTTTGATTCTACTTACCTGTGTTTTATATAACTATGCAAATAGTCAGTTGGTAGAATGGATGCATTTGTTCGATCCTACTAAAAAAATCTCAGTTTTAAAACGATTTTGGAGTAATGTTCTTTTCGATTCCCCTTTGATCTTTATCTGGTCAAGTATATATTTTATTTGGCACTATGTAGAATTGGGAAGGAAGACTGAAGTACAAAAAGTAAAGCTGGAATCATTGGTAAAAGAGCTGGAACTCAAAACCATCAAATCTCATATCAATCCTCACTTTATTTTCAATGCATTAAATAGTATACGAGCACTGGTTGATGAAAATCCGGATAGAGCAAGAACTGCGATCACAGAATTGAGTAATATACTAAGAAGCAGTATGCAGACCGAAAAGTTGGAGTTGGCGCCTCTGGAAAAAGAATTGAGTATCGTAAAAGATTATTTGGCTTTAGAACATATTCGCTTTGAAGACAGATTAAGAATTGAGTATGATATTGATGAAGACACCATGGATCAACCTGTTCCTCCGATGATGCTTCAAACGCTTGTTGAAAATGCCATTAAGCATGGCATCAGTAAACAAAAAGAAGGCGGAATTGTTAGAGTAATATCTGTTTTTACGAATGATCATCATGAGCTGATTGTTCAAAATACGGGTCATTTAAATGGTGCGGTGGAAGATGTGATTGATGGGTTTGGAATAAACAGCACCAGAAATAGGCTCAAAATATTGTTTGGAACAAAGGCAAGTTTTGAAATTCGTGAATTGAAGGATAAGGAAATGGTAGAAGCAATTGTAAAACTCCCGTTGAAAGAAGTAAATTAGATCACACTTGATATGTAAACTATGGCAATTAGAGCAATCATTATTGACGACGAGCGACTCGCTCGAAATGAGTTGAAAAAATTATTACAGGATCATGCTGATATCGAAGTAATTGAAGAGGCTGCCAATGTAGATGACGGTATTGAAAAGATTGAAACCTTAAATCCTGATTTGATTTTTTTGGATATTCAAATGCCAGGGAAAACCGGATTTGATTTACTGGCAGAAGTAGAAAAAGCGCCCAGGGTTATTTTTACAACTGCTTATGATGAATATGCCATCAAAGCCTTTGAAGTAAATGCATTAGACTATCTATTGAAACCAGTAGAACCTAAGCGCCTAGCCGATGCTATTCAAAAATTGCACATGGAAATCAGTAAAGAAAATGCTGGCTTAAATGGCTTGAATAGAGGTCCTCTTACTGAATTTGATCAGGTATTTGTAAAAGATGGGGAACGTTGCTGGTTCGTAAAATTGGGAGAGATCAGATTGTTTGAAAGTGTGGGTAATTACGCCAAAGTTTTCTTCGGAACCAATAAACCTTTGATCTTAAAATCATTGAATGCATTGGAAGAGAGATTAGATGATCGAATGTTCTTCCGTGCGAACAGAAAACATATCATCAATCTTCGTTGGATCGATAAAATAGAGCCTTATTTTAATGGTGGATTACTGGTAGACCTGAAAGGAGGAGAAAAAATCGAAGTGAGCAGAAGACAGACTGTGAAATTTAAAGAGATGATGAGCCTTTAAAAAAGTAAAAAGTAAAAAGTAAAAAGTAGGTGTATTTGATGCGCCTATTTTTTT
This sequence comes from Chitinophagaceae bacterium, assembly GCA_947371755.1. Classification (GTDB taxonomy): domain Bacteria; phylum Bacteroidota; class Bacteroidia; order Chitinophagales; family Chitinophagaceae; genus Sediminibacterium. The sequence continues at coordinate 11,601 of CANBQT010000017.1, read as the reverse complement.
TAAAAATAAGTCAATCTATCGCATATGAAAAAAGCATTCTTAGCATTTTGTGTTTTAACCGCATCCCTTGTGCAGGCACAAAACATTGATCAGATCATTCATGCAAAAGAAGTTGAACGTATTGAAAAGACTCTATCTGCAGATGATATGCAGGGCAGAAGAACCTTTTCTCCGGGTATTGAAAAAGCAGCAAATTTCATTGCTGAGGAATTTAAACAAACAGGCTTACAAACCTGGGAAAATAGTGGAACTTATCTTCAGGAATTTACAATGGTGAAACCAAAGTTCATCAGTGTAACCAGTAGTTTCGATAATGTTTCTTTGGATAGTAAAGATGTGATTGTAATTACATCAAAAGCAGATCTTTCAATCAATGAGACAAGTGGATTTGAAATAGTGACTATTAAAGCTGGCGCTAACATATTTTCGGAAGCTTCGAAATTTATCCAGGCTAATAAAAACTATTTGGTGGTGGTTGATACTTCCTTTGGGAAAAATTTCAGTCGCCTCACCGGCTTCAAGCGCCAACTTTTCAAATCGGATAATTCTGTGGTTTTTGTTTTAGGAGCAAGTCAGCCTAAACTTTTTTCTATTTCAGCTAAACACGAGATCACTGAGCAAAAACTCGCAAATGTTATTGGGGTAATTCCAGGCAAAAGCAAAAAGAATGAATATGTGATTTTCTCCGGACATTACGATCATTTAGGGATTGGGAAATCGGTCAATAACGATTCCATTTACAATGGGGCCAATGACGATGCTGCCGGCACCACTGCTATGATCATGCTTTCAAAATATTTTAAAGAAAAAAAAGATAACGAACGTACTTTGATATTTGTAGCATTTACAGCTGAAGAAATTGGTGGATTTGGGGCACAGTATTGTTCCCGGCAATTCAATGCCAATGATGTGAAAGCGATGTTCAATATCGAAATGATCGGTACCGAAAGCAAGTGGGGCAAAAACTCAGCCTATATTACCGGATACGAAAAAACTGATATGGGAAAAATTTTGCAAGAAAATTTAACCGGAACCGGATTTACATTTTATCCTGATCCCTATACCGATCAAAATTTATTCTATCGATCTGATAATGCAACACTAGCCCGACTAGGCGTACCTGCACATACTATCTCCACTTCTAAAATGGATAGTGAGCCGAACTATCATAAGGTTTCTGATGAGATTGGTACTTTGGATATGGAGAATATGGCAATGATTATTAAAGCAATTGCACTAAGTTCTAAAGGAATTGTGAGTGGAAAAGATACGCCATCAAGAGTAGATGTATCCGGGCTTAAATAGTTACTGGAACGCTATGAATGGCCGCACTGATCTCGTTGATCAAGCAGGCATCTTTTTCTATGGCGTTTCCAACAACGATGATATCTCCGCCTGCTTTGCAATTGAGATAAGCTTTTTCGGGAGAAGTGATGCCACCGCCAACAATTAGAGGGATCTCTATGTTGCGAGCTACTTTTTCAATCATGGGTTCTGTAATGGGGCGTTTGGCACCACTACCTGCATCCATATAGATCAATTTCATTCCAAGCATTTCACCAGCCATAGCCGTACACATGGCAATATCGTTTTTGTCTGCAGGAATAGGCGTTGCATTGGAAATATAAGAAACGGTGGTAGGTGCACCCCCATCCACCACCATATAACCTGTTGGCATGATTTCTAAACCACTATTTCTCACAAAAGGAGCGCTGATCACATGTTGTCCAATCAATAACTCAGGATTACGGCCTGATATCAAAGAAAGGTATAGTAAGGCATCAGCATACTTGCTCACCTGAGAGGGAGATCCGGGGAATAAGATCACAGGAATATCGCAACTGGCTTTAATCTGCTGAATACATTGGTCTAAATGAGTTGAAATAACAAGGCTTCCACCCACGAAGAAATAGTCTACCCCAGAATTAATGGCCAAATGAACCAGCTCTTTTATCTTAAGGTCATCCACTTTGTCAGGATCAATAAGTACAGCGAAGGATTTCTTTCCCTGTCTTTTTTTGTCTAAAAACTGACTGTATATGGATAATTTCATAGCTGAACAGCAAATGCTGCGCTGCAAAAATGCAAAAAAGTTTTTATTTAATGTGTTTATTCAACGGATGATTCTGAAAATCAAGTCAATTAGATGACAATCAGCAAAAAATCATTGAAACATATAACCTTAAACTTTTTAATATAAAATGTTTTTCTATTTACAAAATATACTTGGGAAATCAGCTTTTTTTTCCACAAATTCTTTTCTACAACTGTGGACATTGCGTCAAAATCAACCCTGAAAGGGGGTATGAGATTATCCACAATCCTTATCCACAATCTGTTGATATTTACCATCTTGAATTCTGACTTGGGAAGAATATTTTCGTCTACCGCTTAACAATTCGTTAACGGCATTCGAATAACAACAACCCAATAAATATCCCTGTAATATGGCTACTCGTACTAACAAAGGCTTGCAGTTCTCTCGCCTCTTTACTAAAGACGGTATTACTCCTTATGAAATGTTTGAATACGACTATCGTGATAGCGTGATCAAAAATCCAAATGGAGAGAAAGTGTTTGAAATGAATAATGTGGAAGTTCCAAAGCAATGGAGCCAAATCGCAACAGACATTCTTGCACAAAAATATTTTCGTAAAGCGGGTGTACCACAAGCTGATGGTTCTTTGGGGAGAGAAACCAGTGTGAAACAAGTAGCACATCGTATGGCAAATTGTTGGCGCGTTTGGGGTGAGCGTAACGGATATTTTGCTTCTGAAAACGATGCACAAATTTTTTATGATGAGTTAGCATACAGCATTTTGAATCAAGCATGTGTTCCTAACTCACCACAATGGTTTAATACCGGTTTGCACGAAAGTTATGGCATTACTGGAAAGGCACAGGGGCATTATTATGTGGATGGAAAAGATGGCCAACTGAAAAGATCTAGCAATGCTTACGAGCGCCCTCAACCTCACGCTTGTTTTATCTTAAGCGTTTCTGACGATTTAGTGAACGATGGTGGTATCATGGATCTTTGGGTTCGTGAAGCACGTATTTTCAAATATGGTTCTGGTGTTGGAACAAACTTCTCTCATATCCGAGGTGGTGGTGAAAGATTAAGTGGTGGCGGAACATCAAGCGGATTGATGAGTTTCTTAAAAATTGGTGACCGTGCTGCAGGTGCTATTAAAAGTGGCGGTACTACTCGTAGAGCTGCGAAAATGGTTTGTTTGGATTTAGACCATCCAGAAATTATGGAATTCATTAACTGGAAAGTTGGTGAAGAGAAAAAAGTAGCTGCATTGGTTGCTGCTGGTTATGATAATAGTTATGAAGGTGAAGCTTATATGACTGTTGCTGGTCAAAATAGCAATAACTCAATCCGTATCCCTAATGAATTCTTTAAAGTATTAGAAGAAGGGGGTGATTGGGAATTGAAGGCACGTACCGATGGTCGTGTGATGAAGAAAATTCCGGCAAAGGATGTTTGGGATCAAATTGCCTACGCCGCATGGAGTTGTGCCGATCCTGGAACTCAATACGATACTACTATTAATGAATGGCATACCTGCCCTCAAGGTGGACGCATCAATGCTTCTAATCCTTGTTCAGAGTATATGTTCTTAGACAATACTGCTTGTAACCTGGCTTCAGCTAACTTGATGAAGTTCTTTAATCCAGCAGATAACTCATTCGATGTTAAAGGTTTTGAATATACTTGTCGACTCTGGACAACTGTGCTGGAAATCTCAGTATTGATGGCGCAGTTTCCTTCTAAAGAAGTGGCTGAGCTGAGCTACGATTACCGTACACTTGGTCTTGGTTTTGCAAACTTAGGGTCAATGCTGATGGTAAGCGGTATCCCTTATGATAGTGAAGAGGCGCGCGGAATTGCGGGTGCTATTACTGCTATCATGACTGGTATTGCATATAAAACTTCTGCAGAAATGGCCAGCTTCCTGGGAGCATTTCCACGCTATGAAGCAAATAAAACTGATATGTTACGTGTCATGCGCAATCACCGCGCTGCAGCATATGATGCAAATGAAGCTTATGAAGGATTAAGCGTAAAACCAATTGGTATCAATGCGAAATATTGCCCTGATTATTTATTAACTGCAGCTACAAAAGCTTGGGATGATGCAGTAAAATTGGGTGAAAAATACGGATACAGAAACGCACAAACAACTGTAATCGCTCCAACTGGAACTATTGGTTTGGTAATGGATTGCGACACTACAGGAGTTGAGCCAGACTTCGCATTGGTGAAGTTTAAAAAACTATCTGGTGGTGGATATTTCAAGATCATCAACCAGTCTGTTCCGGCAGCATTAAAGAATTTGGGCTATACTGCTGCTGAATCTTTAGCGATAGAGCAATATGCAGTAGGTGCAGCAAGTTTTGAGAATGCTCCTTTCATCAATAACAAAACGTTGACTGAAAAAGGATTCACCGTAGCTGAAATAGAAAAACTAAATGGTGCAGCTCGTTCTGCTTTTGAAATAGCATTTATTTTCAACCGTTTCACTCTAGGCGATGCTTGTATGCAACGCCTAGGATTTACAGAAGAAGAGTATAGCGACTGGAGCTTTAATTTATTAGAAGCTATTGGATATTCAGAAGATGAGATTTTAGCAGCCAACGATTACGTTTGCGGAACAATGACCATTGAAGGTGCTCCTTTATTGAAACCAGAACATTTGTCTGTTTTTGATTGTGCTAATAAATGTGGTAAGAAAGGTGAAAGATATATCCATGCACATGGTCATATCAAAATGATGGCAGCTTGTCAACCATTCTTGAGCGGTGCAATATCTAAGACCATCAACCTTCCAAACGAAGCTAAAGTTGAAGAGATTGCAGATTGTTATTTATTGAGCTGGAGCTTAGGTTTAAAAGCAAATGCTTTGTATCGTGATGGTTCTAAATTGAGCCAGCCATTGAGTACTAAATCTGACAAAAAGAAAAAAACAGAAGACAGCGCTACAGAAGAAATTTCTGAAGAAGTTGCAGTAGCTTCTGAAAGCAATATTGTAGATCTTGGGAAATTAACAGTGGAAGAATTATTAGATGAAGTAACCAAGCGTATGCAAGCGTCTTCAGATACCAAACTGAAACGTGCACTTTCTAAAATTGTAGAAAGAAAAACGTTGCCAGCAAAGCGTAGAGGCTTTAATCAGAAGGCAAAGATTAATGGACAAACTATCTTCTTAAGAACTGGGGAATACCAGGATGGAACATTGGGAGAGATCTTTATCGATCTTGCAAAAGAGGGATCCACCTTACGTAGTTTGATGAACTGTTTTGCCATTTCTATTTCTGTTGGCTTACAGTATGGGGTTCCTTTAGATGAGTTTGTAGACAAATTCGTGTTTACTAAGTTTGAACCTTCTGGTATGGTAGACCATCCGAATATTAAAACTACAACCTCTTTAGTTGACTTTGTATTCCGTGCATTAGCATACGAATATTTAGATAGAACTGATCTGGTTCATGTATTAGACAAACCTACAGTAGAAAATACTGGGGAAGAGGAGGGGGAAGCCATTTTTTTGGGAAAGCCTGAGTTGAGCAGTATTCGTGTAACTGCACCGTCAGCTAGCACCACTGCTCCAACAGCTAAAACAGAAAAAGTAGCTGTGAAATCTTACGGATTAGACGCGGTAAATGCTGCAGCAAAAAGTATGCAGAGCGATGCCCCTTCATGTAATACATGTGGACATATCACTATTCGTAGCGGTACTTGTTACAAATGTTTGAATTGTGGTAATAGTATGGGATGCAGCTAGGAAGTGAAAAGATAAAAGTGAAAAGTGAAAAGTGAAAAGAAGAAGTGCCGCAACATTGGGTTGATGACAGCAATGTCTTAGCCATAGATTTTAAACCGTACCTGGTTTTATGCCGCCCCAAATTTTGGGGCGGTTTTTTTTATGTATTATGTTTTTTTAATTTCCCCTCCATCGCATGCGATGGAGGGGTGCAAGCTTAGCGATGCGGGGTGGTTCTTCCGAAATATGTTTCACATTCTCGATTTTCTTCTTCCATTCTTCACTTTTATCTTTTATCTGTTCACTAATTTTCTTACATTCATTCTTCTAACAATTCTAAAAATTTAACTAAGCTATATGGGAGATCTTCAGATCAAAAAACAGCCAAAAAAATACGACGCTGTGATTGTTGGTTCTGGTGCAGGTGGCGGGATGGCCGCTTACACTTTGTCAAAAGCAGGACTAAAAGTTTGTTTGATAGAAGCAGGTCCTAGTTATGATCCTGCTATTAATTCCTCTCAATTAAAAAATCCATGGGAATCGCCTAGAAGAGGTGCTAGCACTAAGTTTCGCCCGTTTGGTGATTTCGACGGATGTTATTGGGGTTGGGAAATTGACGGAGAACCCTATACTATGAAAGAAGGTTCTGCTAAATGGGATTGGTGGCGTGCAAGAATGATTGGAGGAAGAACAAATCACTGGGGAAGAATTTCTCTTCGCTTCGGCCCTAAAGATTTTAAAAGAAAAAGTATTGATGGGTTGGGAGATGATTGGCCCATCGGTTACGAAGATGTAAAACCTTATTACGATAAGATAGATAAATTGATTGGCGTATTTGGTTCGATGGAAGGATTGCCAAATGATCCCGACGGTATCTTCTTGCCAGCTCCTAAACCGCGCTTGCATGAATTGATGATCAAAAAATCAGCTACTGGTATTAATATACCTGTAATTCCTTCTCGTTTATCTATCCTTACCAAAAAGATCAATGAAGAAAGAGGCGCTTGCTTCTTCTGTGCACAATGTGGCAGAAGTTGTAAAGTATATGGAGATTTTTCTTCTTCTTCAGTGTTGATCAAGCCTGCAATCATGACGGGTAATATCGATGTCATCACCAATGCAATGGCTCGTGAAGTATTAACCAATGCAGAAGGATTGGCTACAGGCGTTTCCTTTATCGATAAAACCGATAACCAGGAATATCAGGTATTTGGGAAAGTAGTGATTCTTGCTGCAAGTACTTGCGAAACAGCTCGTCTCTTGCTCAATTCAAAATCACAACGTCATCCAAATGGATTGGCTAATGATAGTAATGTGGTAGGTAAATATTTACATGATTCTACAGGAGCTGCAATGGGTGGTGTACTTCCAGAACTTTTTGGACGTAAGCGTTACAACGAAGATGGTGTAGGCGGGATGCACGTTTACACTCCATGGTGGTTAGATAATAAAAAACTTGATTTTCCACGCGGATATCATATTGAATATTGGGGTGGTATGAGTCAGCCTGCTTATGGATTTGGCATGGGTATTCAGGGTCAAAACGGTCAATTCCAGGTAAATGGTAAAACCAAAGAAGCTGGTGGCTATGGTGAATCTTTAAAAGAAGACCAGCGTTTCTTTTATGGAGCAGGTGTTGGTATGGCAGGTCGTGGTGAAGCAGTTCCGAATATCAATAACTATTGTGAAATTGATCCTACAGTAGTGGATAAATATGGTATTCCTGTTTTGCGTTTTCATACCAATCACTCGGACTATGAGATCAAGCAAGCCAAGCACATGAAAGAAACATTCAAAGAAATCATGCACAATATGGGTGCGGTAATTACTTGGGGTGCTGATGATAATGAAAAAAACAATTGGGGTTTAAATAATCCTGGTAATATTATTCATGAAGCTGGTACTGTAAGAATGGGAGCAGATCGTAAAACCTCTGCATTAAATAAATGGAGTCAGGCACATGATTGTAAAACACTTTTCTGTGTAGATGGTAGTCAGTTTACATCGCAAGCAGATAAGAACATTACATGGACCATTCTTGCATTGTCTATGCGTGCTTCTGAATACATTATCGATGAACTGAAAAAACAAAATTTATAATATCCATTTAAGGATGTAAAAATAAAATTATGGACAGAAGAAAATCGATTAAAGCACTTCTTGTAGGCTCCATGGCCACCGGCGTATTGGTGGAAGCCTGTAAGCCTAGTGAGAAAAAAGCAATTGCAGAATCTGCAACTGCTACTTTAGATGCAGACCGCATGCAGGAGGAAAAAGATGCATTAAAGAAACTCAATGCACTAGATAAATTTTTCACGCCTGCTGAAATGGCTACCATCACAGTTTTGGGTGATATCATCATTCCAAAAGACGCGGTAAGTGGAAGTGCTTCAGATGCAAAAGTTCCCGACTTTATAGAATTCATTGTGAAAGACATGCCCGAGCATCAAACACCATTACGTGGTGGTTTGCGCTGGTTAGATCTGCAATGTTTACAGCGATTTGAAAAAACTTTTACAGGTTGCACACCTAAGCAGCAAATTGAAATGGTTGATATGATTGCATTTCCTAAAAAAGCAAAACCTGAAATGGCACAAGGGGTAAGTTTTTTTAACCTGATGCGTGATTTGGTTTCAACAGGTTTCTATACCTCTGAAATAGGCGTTAAAGATATCGGCTACATGGGCAATGTTCCTAATCAATGGAACGGTGTGCCAGACGATGTGTTGAAGCAATACAAATTAGCTTATTCTGAAAGAGAATTGAAAGAGTGTGTGAAGTTTGATTAGCACCAACTTATTAACTTTTACTCATTAAATATATTTTAGTGAGGAGTGGTTAATAAGATAAAGTGAATTAAAAAAGGGTGAAAGTGTCTGACAGACTTTCACCCTTTTTTTTCAAAATTCTTCACTTCTCACTTCTCATTCTTCACTTAATTCACTGTAGCTCCTTCACCAATTGCGTCTTCCGGATTCACAAAATGTAGTTTCCCATTTGCATCTTCCGCCATCAAGATCATTCCATTGCTTTCAATGCCACGCATTTTACGCGCGGCTAAATTTACCACAACAGTTACTTGCTTGCCTACAATTTCTTCTGGTTTAAAATGTAAGGCAATACCTGATACAATGGTTCTGGTTTCAAAGCCTAGAAACACTTCCAGCTTTAATAATTTATCGGCTTTCTCTACTTTTTCAGCACTTAAGATTTTACCTACACGTAAATCAATTTTTGCAAAATCGTCAAATACAATTTCAGATTTTACAGGTACAAAAGCCGCAACAGCTTTCTCTTCTTCGTTATTTGTTTTAGATGCTTCCAATGCTTTGTGTAGTTTTTCGATTTGATAAGTTACTTCAGAGTCTTCGATCTTTCTGAATAATAATTCTGGTGGACGAAGGCTATAACCTACGCTTAACAATTTTAATTTCCCTGCATTTTCCCATTCTAACATTTTATCTACCACTTTTAATAAGTGACAAATCTTTTTAGCTGTAAATGGTAAGAAAGGATTGATCAAAATTGCAAGGTTGGCAGTCATCTGTAAACAGATATGCATACAATTGTCGATTAACCGCTGTGCTTCTATTTTTATTTTTCCATTTTCATCAACCTGTTTTGCCAGAATCCATGGTTCTTTCTTTTGCATGTACTGATTACCTGTACGTGCCAGATCAATCACTTCAAACAAAGCGTCTCTGAATTTATATTGCTCTAATAAAGTCTCCACTTTTTCTTTACTGCTAGTGATGGCTTTAATCGCTTCATTATCTAACGCATCAAATAACTCTGGATAAATGGGAGGAACTTTCCCGTTACATAATTTGTGCATCAGCACCATAGCACGATTCACAAAGTTTCCAAAAATATTTACGAGCTCACTATTATTTGCATCCTGAAATCCCTTCCAGGTAAATTCACTATCCTTAGTTTCTGGGGCAATTTGTGTAAGGTAATAACGTAAGGCATCAGCTAATTGTGGTCCGCCGTTTTCCTTATTGATGAAATCATCAATATAATCCTGCATTTCGAGTTTCCAGTTTCTACTGGTACTCATTTTATCACCCTCTAAATTCATAAATTCATTTGCGGGCACATTATCTGGTAAGATATCTCCATGTAATTGCAACATCACCGGGAATATGATGCAATGGAATACAATATTGTCTTTGCCTATAAAATGCACCAACTTGGTTTCTTTATCCTGCCAATATGGTTTCCAATCTTTGCCATTGTCTAAAGCCCATTGTTTGGTGGCACTGATATAACCTATCGGTGCATCAAACCATACATACAATACTTTTCCTTCCGCACCTGCAACAGGAACTTGAATACCCCAATCCAAATCTCTGGTAACTGCCCTCGCTTGTAAACCACCATCGATCCAACTTTTGCACTGGCCTATCACTGTATTTCTCCAGTCATTTGCATGTTCCTTTAAAATCCAATCGCTCAAAAATTTCTCATGACGATCTAATGGAAGATACCAATGCTGCGTGGCTTTTTTAACGGGTTTATTGCCACTTAATGTACTCACTGGATTGATAAGCTCATCCGGACTTAAAGTCTTGCCACAACGCTCACACTGATCGCCATAGGCACTTTCATAGGCACAATTCGGACAAGTACCCTTAATATATCTATCAGCTAAAAAACTATTGGCTGCTTCATCAAAATACTGCTCACTTGCTTTGATCTCTAAATCGCCATTATCATTCAGTACTTTAAAAAACTCTTGTGCTGTTTCATGGTGAATTGGTGCACTTGTTCTATGATAAATATCGAATTCAATTCCCAGGTCTTTAAAATTTTGGGCAATGATAGGATGGTATTTATCAATGATGGCCTGCGCTGTGGTGCCTTCTTTGGTAGCCTGAATTGGAATAGCTGTTCCATGCTCATCGCTACCACAAACAAAAACCACGTCGCGTTTCTGTGCCTTCAAATACCGTACATATGTATCTGCAGGTAAATAAGCACCAGCTAAGTGTCCAATATGTTTCAGTCCGTTTGCATAAGGCAAAGCGGCGGTTATTAAGTATCTCTTCGGGTTCTTCATGTTAACTTTCTAAGGACTGCAAAAGTAAGCAATATCAGTTTATGCTGAGATTTGGTTGTTTTTATGGCACACGGATAACGCAGATAAAATGGATTTTCGCGGATTTGATCTGTGTAAATCAGCAGAATTTGCGTCATCTGCGTGCCATTCTTTATTTTCGCTTATGATTAAATTACCACCCTATTTAAAAAAAGGAGATACAATCGGGATAGTTTGTCCGGCTGGGTTTATGTCATTAGAAAAGGCAGCAACCTGTATTGAAACGCTTCAAGCCTGGGGGTATAAAGTTAAGCTTGGTAAAACCCTGGGTACTCAATTTCATTACTTCTCTGGAACCGATGAAGAGCGTGCGGCAGATTTACAGGAGATGTTGGATGATACAACGGTACATGCTATTCTTTGCGGCAGGGGAGGTTATGGTGTTGGCAGAATCATCGATTGCCTAGATTTTAAAACCTTTAAGAAACATCCTAAATGGATCATCGGATTTAGTGATATCACTGTTTTGCATGCAGCATTAAACCAACAATTAAAAATTGCTTCTATCCATTCATCAATGGCAGGTGCTTTTAATGAAGGCGGTTCAGAGAATCAATTTGTACAATCAATTAGAAAAGCAATCAAGGGTCAATTAGCAAATTATAGTTGCTTACCGCATGCCTTTAATCAATTTGGTAAGGCCTCTGGAGAATTAATAGGGGGGAATCTTTCATTGATTGTTCACTTGATTGGAACAAAAACAGCCTTTCAAACAAAAAATAAAATTCT
>CANBQT010000016.1 GCA_947371755.1 Chitinophagaceae bacterium | reverse complement strand
AGCTATCTTCAACTCTGGAAAATGTTTTGCTATTTATAGCAAATGAAATTGTCCTTCCTATTTTTTTATCGTTTTCCCATTTATTTTTCAAACCGTAACTAGTTGCATACACATCTGCCAGAGAAATTTTATTGCTGCTATCATAAGCTGTCAATAAAGCTTTCTTTAATAGAGAATTGCTCTTAAGAAGTTCCAAAACATTATCACCCTGCAATACGGACCCCCCACTGCATAACCCACCTAAATCTAAACCAAGTTGTCCTGCGAGGGCCGATGCTATTCCACCGCCACTAGGCTTGGTATCTTCAACAACAAAAGTTGTACTTGCTGTATAGGTATCATGTTTAATATACCAATAACCTAGCCCTAGCAATAAGCCAATTATTGCTAAAAAGGATAATAACTTCCAGGAACCCAACAAAAATTTAAATTGCTTTCTACTACTAATTAATCCTGCGTCTAACAAGTACGGCACTTCTTCTTGATCTTTTCGGTTAGGGCTGTTTTGTTGCATATAAGAATTACTTGGATCTATAAATGAAGAATACTTATCAAACTTACCAAAGCTGTTAGGGTTCCTGTTATGGCAGAAATTTCTATAATATTAAGACCCTTTTTCACGCCTTCAGTTTGCTCTGGTACAATGATTTTTGTTCCTGGATAAATTTTCGGATAATTTCTGAAAAATAAAAAGTGTTTAATTTTTCTATTAATACCATTACTATACTGAACGTAGGCTTTTTTAAGATTTCCCTTGTCTGTAACGCCACCTGAACTAGAAATATAATACAAGAAACTATTTGAATCGAAGTCTAAAATTTGCGGGTTAAATACTGCCCCTTTTACCTCAACAAAAGTTTCATTTCTTGGGATATGTATACTATCACCTGGTTGCAGTAGAAATTTCTGAGTCTTGTTGTTTTCTTTAGATAAAAAATCTGTAGCTACACGTAAACCAGATCTATATACCTGTACATCGCTCATAGAAGCGAAAGGCGTGATACCACCAGCTCGTGAAATAATTTCTTGAACAGTTTCATTTCTTTTTTCGAGGGCATAGGCTCCCGCATATAGCACTTCGCCAGTTAATAATACACTTCCCAGATTTCGATAATTCAATAACTGTGGAACATAGATATAGTCATAAGGTTCCAAAAAATGGTCTCCTTTAATATTTAATAAACTAGAGTCAATGTCAACCTGGGTTACTACTAACAATTGATTGGCCAATGTATCGGATTTGTTTTTGGTCAGCCTAGACAATTCTACTTTATGATTCGCCGCATCACTATTAAATCCATTAGCCAATAAAATTAGATCTTCTATTTGCATACCTCTTCTATAAGCATATATGCCTGGATTTTTTACGGATCCTCCAACAGAAATAGTAGCGTTATTTTGCAAGGCATCGGTTTTAGCTATGAAAACAGAGTCGTCTTTCATTAAAACAATATCAGGTTCTGTTCCAGCCAAGACGTTTTTTATATTGAAGGAAATTAAAGTTGGCTCGAGGTTGGGTCTATTTCTTTTAATATAGGCCCTATTAGCAAATGCCCCTTCCCGCAATCCATCTGCTTTTTTTATTAAAGATGCCACACTTAATTGCGGGCTTAATTCATAGTTTCCCGGGCGATATACGGCACCTTCCAATACAACACGATTTGTAAATACAGGTAAAATCTTATCTATAAAAACGGAGTCGCCATTATGTGGAATGGTATAACCAAAATCGGCAATCGCTACATCTTTTACCGTTAAACTTCGGATATCGTTTTGCACCATTTTACTCAAATCCTTTACTGCGGAAGGAGTTAAGCCACCAGCATATTGTAATCCATCTGCCAATGTTTCCTTCTCTAATAATTCATATATTCCTACACGTCTTACTTCACCACTAAGAATTAATTTTTTTTGATAAGGTCTAAAACGAATCACATCCTGATCCTGTAATCGTATGTTTTTTTCAAGCATACCCTTTTGCAAAAAGGAATAAAAGTCTACACTATCGATTACCTTGTTATTTCTGATCAAATCGATTTTCCGTAAAGAACCGTTAATGGTAGGACCGTTAGAAAGGTACAATACATTAAAAAAACCTGCTTGTGCATTAATAACATAATCGCCTGGAAATTCAGCTTCTCCTATTACGGTAACTCTGATGGATCGAATTTTACTAAGTGTGACAGTTAATTTACTGCCTCCATTATTCAATGAGGGATATATAGTTGCAAGTTTCGATTTAAATTTTTTGGTTGCATCTTCAATGGTTAGTCCGGTTACTGAAACAAAACCCTTATACTCTAGAAGAACTGTCCCTTCTGGGCTAACCACAGCATCCATTTCCTTAACATTGGCACCATAAATGCTAATGCTTAATTCGTCTCCCGGACCAAGTATATAATTTTGTGGGGTTGCAACACGCAGGTCTGGTTGAAGAATGGGGGTGGGGTTACTAAAGTATTCGTATCCATAATAACGGGTTCTTTTTTTAAATCGGGGTATTTCATCTACCCAAGTACTATCCTGCATAAAAATGGCAGAATCTTTAATAATATTTTTGGCTCCTGTATTGTTAATCTTAGTAATGCTTTGAATTTTAAGAAGCCTTTTCTTGAATCCATTTATTTCTGAGGGGTCCATACCCATATTTACTAACTGACTTAATCCTTCACTTTCAGAAGCTCCAGAATTTTTGGATTTTTGCCATATCTGCAAAATTTGTTGATCAGAAAGTTGATCGAGTTTCATATTGGGAAGGCCGGTATGATTTGACTGTGCTTGTATTTGAAAAACAAGCATTGTAAAAATCATAGCTATCGAAATCCTTTTAGCCAAGATATGTATCATAGAACGCATCATATATAGTAGTAAATTTAAGTAAATATACGTTTAAAGCCCATAGCTCAAACCAAGGCTGAATGTAGTTCCAATATCATTCCATTTACTATAGTAGCCATTCAAAAGGAGCCCATTCATAACCTCGTATTTAGCGCTAAAATTAAGTTCGTTTTTAGTTGTTATGGTGCCAAATAAAAAAGGCGGTTGGGGCTCTAGAATGTATTGGTCTACAATGGTTCCGGCACTCCCCTTACGAATGGTTTGATAACGAGCCATTAGTTTCAACTTGGGTATGGGAGTATACTTCAGTGCCAAAATTAAACGGTCGCCATTATTACCCATCCAATCTCCCAAATAGTAATTATGGTTGGTATAGGTTTGAGTAGGTATTACATTGTTATATACAAAGGGATTGATCCGAGTATACTCTGCTATCAATGACAAATAATGAATAGGGAAGTCGGTGATATTGGCACCAAAGCTGTAACCAAGCTGGTTCCTGCTTTTTTTTGGATTAAACAAGGTACTCAATCTAATTTCATCGATAAAGAGGTTACTATATAAATGTGTGTTTTTTATTTGATTTCGGCTGCTGATGGTAAGAAATAATTGCGAATTTGAACCGGTTTCAAGGGTATTATTGTTGATTTGATTATCATAGATTTTGAAAGGCATAATTGGAAACAAATAGCCAATATTTAATTTATCGCTGTAAACAATTGACTCACCAATGCTGAGGTCCAATCCTTTCTTTACATTTATTTGCAAACTATGCGTTGCCATATATTTAGGAATATATGCTTCTCTTTTAAATACTACCGGATTGCCAGTATTATAGGATAAATTACTATCAATGATATTGGAGTTTAACCAAGTGTGTGAATAATTAAAATGCATCCATGAAAAAACCTGATAATCTAAACGAATGAAAGGATAATTCGGTGCTTTATCAGAAAGTATAATTCTACCATTCTCTCCATAACCATACAATAAATGGTCTTGACCAACAGCAATGCTTCCATTTTTAAAGCCATAATTAATACTACCTCTGATCTCGTTATAGTTTAAATCCTTCACATTGCTAACCGATTTTCTAATAATACCTGTTTCGCTGCCATTCAATTTTAATGAATCAAAGCCCGCACCTTTTTCTAAGATATCATTGTATTCCATTTGAAATCCTATATGCTTTCCGATAGTTCCCCATAAATGAATTCCAGTACTTCTGTAAGTGTAATTTTTGTTGCTGCCTGAAACTTGTCCTCCTGTAATCACCGGGTCAAAGAAAAGGGATGCTGAATTGCTTTTTGCGTAGATCATTCTCCATCTTCCAACAGCATCCTTTTTTAAAAAAATAGGATGCCCGTTTTCAGTTGCTTGATTACTTCTAAGAGCATTGTATTCTTGTAAATAAAATGCTAGTTCATTTTTTTCTATACTATTAAGCGAGGAACTTTTCGCGGAAACGCTATCTAGACTGTTCAATATATAAGTTCTACTAAGTGGTCTTATTTGGTCATCAAAACGAATGATTCCCTTTTGTGCGATCCTAGCCAAATAATTATAGACCTCAGAATGATGGTTTTCATACACTTCCTGAGCTTTTATTGTAGAAAAAACAGCAAGTAGAAAAATTGAAAATAATAAAACAATTTTTTTCATGCATGTATGTATTGATTCTATTCCGCTAAGATATATAGCGGATTTATTGAATGGGCTTTAATTCTTCAAAAACCTTGCTATAGGATTCTGTAACGGCATCCCAATTGTATTTTTGAGAAATACCATTTCTTGCATTTCTTCTAAGTTCTTCCACTAGATCAGGTTGTTTTTCAGCTTTTTGCAAACATAACCCTAAGGATTGAGTGTTTTTTTGAAAAAACCAGCCATATCGTCCGTTTAGCAACATTTCTTGGTTAAATATGGTGTCTAAAGCAAGTATGGCGCAACCATAAGCCATCGCTTTGAGCATGGTTGGGTTAGTTCCTCCAAATTCGTGGCCATGTAAATAGGCAAAACTATGATGGTATAATTCAGCTAAAATAGAGGGGTCGGTAACGTAACCAGTGAAAATCACCTTATCGCTAGCCTTATTTTTCATATTAGTTGCATAGGTGTCCTGGTATGGCACATCACCTACAATCACCAGTTTTTTGTTGGAATTACTGGCCAAAAATCCGTTTAATAAAAGGTCTGCATTATTATCTGGTATTAGCCTTCCAACAATTAAATAATAGCTCTGTGGTTCAAGGCCAAATTGAATAATCAGTTCCTGGTTTTGAGTGTATCTAATATTTGCACCGTAGGCGATTACGGTAGAATCGCTATTAAACTCTCTAAGATACACTTGCCGCATGCCCTCAGCATCTGTGATGATTCGATTGTATAAACGAGTACTGAGCCAGGCAGCCATTTTAAAATATTTAGCACCAAGTCCCTTCCATTTTGGACGCAGCCATTCCATCCCGTCTACATTGATAGCCGTTTTTTTTAAGAAAATTTTGGAGATGATTCCCCATGGTCCATTGGCTGCATTAACCGCCAAAATGATATCTGTTTTGCCCAAACAAGCATGAGTCATAGACAAAAAGCTATGAATCAGTTGACTCAATACTTTCGATTCAATAGTAGGCATATACACTAGTTCTATGCCATTTAATTTTTTTGGCCGATCAACAAATAAATTTTTATGGCAATACACACGCACCCGATAACCCTTAGCTACTAGTCGTTCTGCTACTTCTTTTACAAATGTTTCGTATCCACTATACACTATATTGTAGCCCCTGGAGCCAATAATAGAAACGAATAATTTTTTATTATCGCTGTTCAATGAATTGAAGGATTTGTTGATTGAATTTTTTTCTAGAAAACTGATTCACCACTCTTTCTCTTGCAGCAATTCCCATTTTTTTCCTGGCAATTGCATCGGTAATTAATGGAGTAATTTTTTTAGCTGCTGCCTTTACATCGTTTAATGGAATTAAAATTCCGGATACGCCATCTTCAATATATTCTACAGCACCGCCTTGTTTGGTAGCTACAACAGGTAACCCACAAGCCATAGCTTCTGCCACTACCAAAGGAGCCGGATCAGGCAATTGAGATGGTAATACAAAAATATCCAATGCATTATACACATTTAAAATATCAGACCTGAAAGGAACCTGTTTTACCACCTGAATTAAATTTTCTTTGCTAATAATTTCATCCAATTGCTTATACAAATATTCATAGCCAGCAAAAGTGTCACCAACACTTACAAATATCAATTCAGGAAATTTCTGGTGAATAAGTCCTGCAATTTTTAAAAAATAATCTTGTCCTTTCCAAAAATGAACCCTACCTACCATGCCGAGCACAACTGCATCTGCTTTAATATTTTGTTCTATTCTAAAACTGCTTTCTTTGTTTTCAAAAAGCCAGTATTCAACTCCATTGTAAATGATTGTCATTTTATTGGGGTCAACATATTTGCTCCAATGATCATTCACCGATTTGGATACAGTAATGATTCGGTTATTTTTTTTATTCAATAACCAACTTAACATGCGGAATAAAGCGGCCGGTTTTTCAATAATTTCATGCACATGCCATATATGATTAATGCGCATTATAGAAGCAACAAAAAAACCAACTATAACAGCGGTAGTATTAGAATAAATTAAAGTGAATTGCCGTTCCTTGCATAATTGTTTCAGTCTACAATAGGCTTTGTAACCCGTGCTGGCACGATTGAATAATCCACTCAACGAAAGATATTGTCGCCTTAAAATAGCTAAGTCAAGAAAAATAACTTCAATTCCTAACTCAGTAAGTTGATCAACCAATATTCCCTTTTCACTTAATACAACCGTAATTTGATGGTTGTTTTCTTTACAAAGTTCTGTGATAGCCAATAAAATTTTACTTGCGCCGTATAAATCCGATGAACTATGTAAAAAAAGTATTTTCATCTTTTAATTTCTATGGCTAATAACAATTGCTGGTACACCTGCCATGATACTAAACGGTGGTACGTCTTTTGTGACAACAGCTCCAGCAGCAATTACAGAACCCTTACCAATGGTTACACCAGCTAAAATCACACTATTTGAAGCAATCCAGCAATCATCTTCTATTTTCACCATTTTTTTGGAAACACCCTGGTCTTTCATTAATAGTTCAGTATTGTCAAATACATGATTTTCTGCGTAAATACTAACCCGGGGCGAGATCATTACATTATTACCTATTTCAATCAACCCAGAACAACCTATATAGGAAAATGGACCAATATTAGAATTGTCACCAATTTTTAATCCTGCTCCTATTTCCGATCCATAAATATTAGAAGGTCGTATGATGGCATTTTTGCCAATGGTTACGCGATTCCCAAAATGCATACCCTGAATGCTTAAACAATTCAGTTCAGCCCCATCTTCAATAATAAAATCTCTACCAACGGATAAATGCCTGGCATACCTAATTGAAACATGCTTCCCAACCAGCACCATGCCTTTAGCGGATTTAAAAAACAATCGGGAAAAACAGCCCCTTACAAAATATACCAATAAACGGGCAAGTGTAATGGCAATATCAGATCGCTGATATCCACCTTGAAACCTGGACCTTATTTGTTTGAAAATGCTGATAATTAGTATTTTGAGAAACAAATATAGCAAACAAACATACTATAACCCGTTCTTAAAATATGTGCAATAGTTGGAGATCTGTTATTTTTTGCTCTGCAAAGATTTTATAAATACCTGTTCCAATTCAGCTAAATGATTTTTCCAAGAAAATTGCGAAAGTCGTTCAGTGCCTCTTTGTACTAAATCATTACTTTTTGATGGGTCTAATAAAATACTTTGTATTGTTTGGAATAATTGATAAGCGTCAAAAGGTTCAAATTGTAAAGCTGCATTTCCGGCAATTTCAGGAAGGCAAGAAGAGTTGGCAATCAATACTGGTATTTTAAACTGAAAAGCTTCTAAAATAGGTAATCCAAATCCTTCATTGATAGACGGTAAAACGTATACTCTGGCGTTTTTGTAAAACTCGAAAAGTTCAGAATTGTCAACATATCCTGTGATGTGAATTCGATTCTTTAAACGCTCATCGGCATTAATTTTTTCCATTAATGATTGGTCACTATTAAAAACTTTGTTGCTATTTTGACCTACCAATACCAATTGTGTTTCTTGATCTCCTGAATTGATGAGTAATTTAAACGCGTCAATTAAAGTGCCAATATTTTTTCTTTTTTCTAATGTCCCAACATGTAGAATATATTTCTTGGAATATAGGTTTGTAAACCGCTGGTTAACATGGAGGTTACTTTCAATTTGAGTAAGCTGAATTGATTTCGGGGCAAGATAAATGGGAATTATTTTTTCTTTTTCTATTTCTGCTAATTTACTAATCCTCATTTGGCTATATTTCGAAACAGTAACAATAAATGCAGATCTCCGAGCTGCAGATACGCCAATTAATTTAAACATCCAGAGCCAAGGACTACTATAATGTGAAGGGAATTCCCAAAAAAAAGCATCATGAAAAACAGGGATAGTCTTAAAGCCGATTTTGAAATAGGGAACAAAATAGTCGCTGCAAAAAACAATTTTACAACCGGTCAATGCCGCTTTGATAGGTAATGTGCATTGCTTCCAAATAAAAAAAGAGAAATGTTCACATGCTTTTAAAAATATATTTTTACCTGTATAAACAGGAAGCATTGTATCAAAAAAATGATAGTCAAATGTTTCAGAACCCAAATTCATTTCCAGGCAAAGCTCTACCAAATAGGTATTTACACCAGATTTAGAAATATGGAGGTCGCGAATATCTACTGCAATTTTAATCTTCTTCATTTGCAATATTGTCTATTTGAAAGTCATAATTACTTTCTAAACTTATAAAGATGCCACTTAAGAACCATGTGATATAGCTTACCGAAATATAAGATTCCACTTCGGCTGTAAAAAGTGGGATGATCAAACCAAGTTTTATAAGAAAAATAAAGATGCCTAATCTCCTAAGTTTGCCTTGACTTTTTTTGGCACAATAGAATGCTTTTTTGATGAATAGAATCATTATAGCAATATAGATGCCTAATGAAATGATTCCTGTTTGTACGCCAAGTATGATAAACTGGTTTTCTCCTCCTGTATTAACTCCAGTAAAAGATGATATTCTGCCCGATTCTCCTAGTCCGATACCTAAAGGTGATTTTATAATTGAATTAATCCCTTCAAGCCACATGATCACATGACCTGCACTGGAGCCATTGCTAAAATTGATGGTGTTAATAAAATAATCAGCTATGTCGCCCTTGATATTTGCGAATATAAAAAGTAGTATGATTGCTAAAACTGCTAGATGAAATTGTTTTAAAAGTTTTTTCTTTTCTAAGAGAAACGCATATAAATAAATGATGAGCCAGTAACCAGCAAAGGAAGCTCTCGACAAAGCAAATAGAATTATTATAACACTGCTAATAAGAGTAATTTTACTAATATTGTTTAAAATAATTTTGTTCCCATTTCCTGTAATGTAAGCTGATAAAGCAGAAATTGTAATGAGGTTTACAGCGGCTAATTCTAATGGACTAGAAAAAAAACTCGCAAAACGTTTAACACCCTCTTCCGTTTCAAAAGTCCATGTTAAGCCAAAGTTCCCTGAGGGTGGTTGTTCGAAATATTTTTCCATGTATTCTGCATATCCTGTAAAGGACTGAAGATGAGTATAAGTTGCAAATTCCACAAGCAGAACGGCGCAAGCTGTAATAGAAAGTATAAATATAAATGTGAAAAATTTAGAAAGATTAATTTTTGAAGGATCCACTAGTCTGCCCGTAAAATATACAAAAGGGAAAAAGCATAGGGTTTTGAAGGCCAATAATTTTTCACTGATTCCATAAGAACCCAGAGGAATGAAAATGTATAAAATATTATAAACGAGAAAGATTAAAAACAGTTTGTCTATCAGAGTTAATTTGATAGCCTTCTTTGCCTCATGGATATACAAAAGCATATAGCTAATGATGCAAATTTCTTTGAATGATTTTAAAATGAAAATTTGATTGTCGAATCCGTATAAGGAGAAAATAGAAAGTGCAGTGGTATAAATAGCAGTACCAAAGATTAGAAAATACAAAATCCCATCAGAATACTTCTTATATAAATGATGCATGGAAGCAAAAAATGAAAGCAAGTATAAAAATGGTAAAATAAACATCGATTAGTTAAAAAAGTAAGAAATTTTAAATTGAATTTCGGCATTATTCTTTAATCCGGCATTTCATTTTTTTCAAACATAAACTGATAAATGGCTTTATTGTTAAAAATAAAATGCTGAAAACCAAAATAAAATATAACACAGGTGAATATAGACACAATAGTCATAATAAACACATTATGTATGGTACTTCTAGTTAACAATATGATGGGAATAAATACTATTGCTAACGCCAAAGATTGTAAGATTAGCTTAAACTGGTAATTCATTTGCAAAAACTGTTTTACATAATAGAGATACATTCCTGTAACAATTATTTCGGTAAAAACAGTAGCTATGGCAGTGCCTTTATCGTTCAATATCGGAACTAAAATAAAATTGGTTATAATGCTCACGCACAAACCCGCTAGCATAGAAATGAACACCTCTTTATTTTTTCCCATTGGAATCAATACTTGAAAAGCAAATAAATGCCCTAATCCCACCAGTAATGGCAGGAAAGAAATGATTTGCATGGTAACAGTAGCACCTAAAAATAGTTTACCGGAAAATATATATATGAGTTCAGGCGCTAATAGTATTAATCCGATTGTAATAGGAATAGTAGCTAAGATGGTGAATTGATAAGACTGCTTAATTAATCTTTTAGATTCTTCATGTTGGTTATTACTAAAATGAAAAGCAATCTTTGGCATCATTACACTGCCTATTATCAATACTACAGGTATGACTAATTTCGTGAGTTTTACTGCAGCAGTATAAAAGCCCACTGCGGTTTCAGTAGATAGGAAACCTAAAAAAAGAGTATCCCAAATAGTATAAATACTGGAGGCCAAAGTAGCCCCAAATATATACAGTAATGGTTGTATATGTTTTTTGTATTCAGGTTGAATTCCTTTGAATCTATTTTTAGAAATAATATCAATTAAGCTGTATAATTGATTCCCAAGAATTGAAAATACCAGAACAAACAAATAATATAAAAGGTCTGAGCTGCTTGTCACAAAAAGATATAACAAAAGCAGTGAAATCATTTTTACTGCAATTGATCGTATGCTGATAGTTTTAAAAGATTCGATTCCAGTATAGTACCAGTCCGTATTTGAAAAGCTAAGTATGGTTAATAAACCTGCAACTAAATAAAGTTTTTGATCTTTTTCGAAAAATGGTATTGTAAAAATGACAATTAGGTAAATAATTGAAATTAAAAGGCTGGCAATAAAATAAATTGTTGTTAGTTCAAAAAAAGTAGTAGCTAGCTTTTGCTTTTGGTCTTTTATGGATGCAATTGCTTTTATTCCGTAAAGCGGAATGCCTAATGCAGCGAATAAAGCAAAATATTGTGCAAATGAAAAGATAAATTGAGCTTTACCAATACCCTGAGGACCTAAAATCCTTGCAGCATAAGGAAAACTCATGATGGGGAATAAAATATTTGAAACAGAAAGGAGTGTATTATAAAAAAGATTTTTTCTCATTGATTTTCAAATTTCGAATCTTTTTATCCAATGCTGTTTGAAATGTTTTTCAAAAGCCAATTTCTTTTTAAAGTAGGAAACATTTTTCAAACTAAGAAACTGATTCATTAAGTCTTGGTCATCTGCTGAAAGTTGTTTTTGATAGGATTTTAAAAAATCACTTACCAGTTCAAATTGTTCTTCGAGAAAATCGTTTTCAATAAGTAGATTTTTAGCGTGATTGATTAACCTTATTAATAGGTTAGTTTTTTTAATAGTAGAAATGGTTACATTTTGTTGGTGTTTTCGATACCTGACAGTGGGAGAATCTATGCAGCTTATTTGCCCAAATGAAAAACCAATCATCGTAATCCAAGCATCGTGGTTATAGTATTTACTTTCTGGTATGTCGGCAAAAAATCTACGCATCGTGCTATTCATAAGAATCGTACAGCCTAATACGAAATTTCCAAACAGTAATGTTTCTAAACAATGTTGATACTTATGAGATCCTAATACATTTAAAAAAGAAGGGTTTAGTAGCGAATTGTTTTCATCAACTAACATTAGATCTGTATAAACCATTGAAGGTTTGCCAGTTTTTTGAATTTTCTCTAGTAAAGCAACCGAGTTTTCCAATTTATCTGGGAGCCAAATATCGTCTTGATCAGCCAAAGCAATATAATGATCATTCGCAGCATAAGAAACAGCCTTTTTGAAATTGCCCACTAACCCCAATCTTTCTGAATTAATAAAATATTGCAGGCATCCCTTCTGAGCAAACTTTTGCAAAATTTCCTTACTTCCGTCTGTTGAATGGTCATCACAAACTATAAATTCTGCAGGGGTAATACTTTGAGCAAGGATCGACTCTATTTGTTCTTCTAAAAATTTTGCACCATTATAGGTTGCCATTACAACTGATATGGGTACAACTTTTTTAGTCATTTAGGCTTTTTAAAACAATCAATAAGCGTTTTGATCGCCTCTTATAATATTGATGATGGTTTGCAGAATAATTTGGCAATCGAGCCAGAAGGTCCATCGATGAATATAATACAAATCGAAATCAACTCTTCTTTGCATATCATTGGAAGTTTTGGTTTCACCCCTACATCCGTTTACCTGTGCCCAACCACTTATACCTGGCAATACGATATGCCTTAACATATAATTTTCGATAGTATGTATCGATTCATTATTAAGCGGAGTGGGGTGAGGGCGGGGGCCAACAACTGACATATTACCCAATAATACATTTAAAAATTGTGGTAATTCATCTAGATTGGTTTGTCTTAAGAACCTGCCTATAAAAGTAATTCTAGGGTCATTCTTTTTGGCTTGTTGAAATTTGCCATTTTCATCAATATCAGTACTTTCCTTAAACATTGTTCTAAATTTATAGCAAATAATTTTTTCATTATTCAAACCCCATCTTTCTTGTTTGAAGAAGACACTACCCTTAGAACTTAGTTTTATGAATAGAGCGATAATTGGAAATAAAATGATTCCAACAGTGAAGAATACAAGTAATGAAAAAATGATATCAAAACATCTTTTTAATAATTTATTTTGCCACTGATCCAGAGGGAGGTCAATGACGCTAATAGTTGGCATCATACCAATCTTGTTAACAGTAGTTGAGGTTGAGACATACTGATGTAGATCAGGAAGTATGCGAACTTTGGTTCGATGATAATCACAAATTTCCATACATCTTTGAATCTTACTATCGTCGCTTTTAGGTAGTGCAATAACAACCTCGTCAATTAATTCGTTTCTAAGTGTTGATTCAAGTGCCGCAATATTACCATAGTATTTACAGCCATTGATGCTGGTGGGATTTTCATCTATAAAGCCAACACATTCGTAACCATAGTAATAATACTTGCGAATGGTTTCATAGAAATTAATAGCAGCAGGAGTAGAGCCGACTAATAAAATTTTGTCGAATAATCTGCCATGATACAATGCAGAATGAATACTTTTTCGAAGCAGATATTTGATGGATGATACGAAAACAAAGATATATATTAGGTACTCTCCGAAAAAACGTGCGGAATAACCTGGTTTAGGTTCGATAAAGTACATTGCCGAGCTTAGTAAAATGGCTGTCAATAAAATATTGTATCCTATGAAAACAATTTCTTCAGAAAACTTATTAGACCTACGATCAGAGTACAATTTAGAAAATTGCGAAACGATATACCAAAAAGCAAGAGTTAAACAAATAAAAGCCCAGTTGAATCCAACTTTTAGGTTGCCAAAATAGATGAGTAGATTGAAGATATATGCTAAAACTATAGCCAAAGCATCTGCCAAATATCTTGTAGAGTTATAACTGGATACCTTTTTCTTCATATCTGTAATTCAATGCACGCATCATCAGCTACTTGCAGCGGGTGAAGTTAAATAAAACTAACGATTATCTGTTTCTGTGAAATTATGAAATACAAACTACAATCAGTATTTTTAAATTAAATTAATAATATATTTGTAAATGTATCAATACCAATATTAAATAGTCAATATTTACTAGATATTTGCATATATGAATCCTTGCTAATGTTCAAAAGGGTAAATCAAAATACTAATAATAAAGATTTGTTAGATTTGTTGGGTTGGTTGTTAAAATTGGAATTACGCATACAATATTTAAAAATGAGGCAAAAATGGCTGCTATTTTTTAGTTTGGTGAGCATTATTGTATGTTCTCTCTATTCCTGTACGAAAAACTTAACCTATAACAGGGTTATATATTCAAACGATTTTAATGATTCAACCAATGGGAATCTTGAATTAATTGGTTGGGAAAATGGCATTACCAAGCAGTTGACGGGAAACCGAATTTCTTTATTTAATAACAATATAGTGTTGGGAAAATTAAATAATAACATCGTACTGTTAGATTTCAAAAATTTAGAATACCATCAAATGGTTCGTGTTGAATTTGATTTATACATTCATAATAATTGGAATAACAGTTTGTTTGTATTCAAAACCGACGATCAATATCAATTAATTACAAGTTTTTCGAACGATAGCACAGTGATGCAGTCTTACCCCAATTGGTTTGGTAATGGATCACCACAATTCGCAGCAGGTAATCAGGCTCAAGAAATTTATATGCCAGGTGTTTGTAATTTAATAAATTCCCAAAGGGGTTCCAGTTGGTATAAAATTGTTAGAACCATTCCTCATCAATCAAACAGTTTGGAAGTTAACATTAGTGATGCCGGTGGAGAGGTGAATGATACCTGTAATAGGAGCTGGTCGATCGATAATTTAAAAATTTCACTTTTACACAATTAATTTTTTAAGAATTCACAGAATCATCACTTCAAAAAGTGGTTTGATTGAGAATAAGGTTTTGATAATGGTTTGCTGATGAAAAAACAATTAATACTGGAATTAAAAAAAGGAGGATTAGGGGATCATCTCTTTTATAGTCATATCCCAAGAATTGCCAAAGAGTTTGGAGAATACAATGAAGTTTTAATTTCAAATCGGTCCATTTTTAGAAACGATGCGTATCGAAAACTTATTTGGGAATTTAACCCTTTTGTAGATGGTTTTACAGATGAGCCGGGTTTATATTATCAAGTTGAAAAATTAAACGATAATGAAAATCTTTTAGATATGCTCATGTTAAAGTACGGATTAGATGATGGAAAGAGATGGCATGAACCGGAACTATTTTATACGCCCGAAAAAAAATTAGCTTATCAAAATAGCATCATATATGACCCTAATTATATTTCATATACTGGAGATTTAAATAATGGTCAATTAATTCAAAATTGGTTGGAAGAATCAGGGATTAAGGTTGATTTTCAAATGCAAAAATTAAAACAAAGATTTTTGACAATTGAGGAAGGAGAAATGATGAAAACAGGATCAATTTTAGATTTATGTTCTTTAATAGTATCCTGTAAAAGGATGTACTGTCTTACTACTGGAACTGCAACCTTGGCAGCTGCTTTAAATATACCAGTTACTGTGTTTTATGGAACAGGGCATGATCAATTATACCGTCATTCAAAATTACATGAATATGTTCATGTGGGTACAGATTATAATTTTGCTGATAAAGTAAAAAAAGAAATAGTACTTTTTTTAGGTAAGTTCTTGACACTTGGAGTGCGATAAGGATTTATTATTTTTACTTTTAATGGATTTATTTTTAGGTAGAGAATTTTTAAAAGTCTTATATAATTTATTAACGCTATGGATTTGTTCAATTCGTTTCTTAATCATTCAAATCCTGATTCGTTTGTAAATAGTTTGAGAAAAAAACGTTTTAAGAGAATAAAGGAAGTTTTAGAAGGGTTAATTGCAGAAAGAGGTAGTGTAAAAGTTTTGGATATAGGTGGTGAAATAGTTTATTGGAAAAATATGGGATGGCAGAATTCTGCGGCAACCATTTATGTATTAAATCTTGATCCAGTATTTGATAAAGAACAGCATGAGGGTTATATTCAAGTTCAAGGCAATGCACTAAAGTTGCCATATGAAATGGGTGAATTTGATTTAGTGTTTTCAAATTCAGTGATAGAACATGTTGGCAGTAAAAACAACCAGAAGATATTTGCAGATGAAGTTAGGAGGGTATGTAATAACTATATTATTCAAACACCTTCATTTTGGTTTCCTTTAGAGCCACATAGTATGATTCCATTTTTTCAATTTATTCCCCACACAATACGAGCTCTTTTGATTATGGTATTTAATATTAATTATTTCCCCAAAACTAAATCATATCAAGAAGCGATAAAGGTGTCAAAAACTACTATAATGCTTACCAGGCGTGGATTTCAAAAACTTTTTCCCGAAGCAGCAATTGAAGTAGAATATTTGTATGGAATTTCAAAATCTTATTCTGTATATAGGATAAATGAAATTAAATTGAATCTTGAGGACACTTTTGAATCAAAATACGGCAGCTTTGAAAATAGTAGTCAGTTCTAACTTTCATTCGAATATAATTGGATAAACAAATGCAAAAGCCCTTTAAACGATTACTTTATTTATTGTTTGACCTGCCTGCTTCCTTATTTGCATTGATATTTCTACCAATATTTAAACTCACCAGAAAATATGGTGTTGAAAATTTCAAAATTCAATCTGCACTTTTCAAAAGGTTTAGTGTTTTTCCTATTCTCAACCATTATTACGAACCCAAATTTGTTTATCCAAATAATTTTAATTCAACAGCCGAAAGGCCTTTGCCTTTTGATATCAATTTAGATGAACAAGTCATTGCATTGTCGACTTTGAATGCGGTTTTCGAGCTCACAGAAATGCAAGTTGATAAAAATCGAATCAGTACTGCATTTTACTTGCACAATCCCAATTTCGGCCCAGGAGACGCAGAACTCTTTTATTTATTAATTCGAAATAAAAAGCCAAAACGAATCATCGAAATTGGTTCTGGCTATAGTACTCAACTCTGTCTACTTGCTTTAGAAAAAAATAAAACGGATGGCGCGAATTGCGATCTCACCTGTATTGAACCCTTCGAAATGCCTTTTTTGGATGCTGTTGCAGGAATTACGGTGATAAGAAAACAGGTGGAAACACTCGACCTAGAACTTTTCAAGTCATTAGAAGCCAATGATATCTTATTTATTGATAGCTCACATATCATCAGACCAGGAGATGACTTATTGTTTATTTATTTTCAAATACTTCCCATTCTTCAAAAAGGAGTATTGATCCATATTCATGACATCTTTACTCCCAGACATTACCCTCAAGAGTGGTTGACTAAAAAAATGCGTTTCTGGAATGAGCAGTATTTGTTGGAAGCATTTCTTTATAATAATGAGGGATTTAATATCCTATTTACATTGAATCATCTGGTGAAAACCAATTACTTGGCTGCAAAGAATACACTGATACACCTCCAAACAGATTCGGAGCCCTCTTCCTTTTGGATGGAGAAGATGTAACATAATTCAAGTGGGAATACCCACCCTATGTTTCCGCTAACGCGAAAACATTACCCCTCCCAGGAGGGGATATTATTTTACATCCCCTCCTGGGAGGGGCGCCGAGTGAAACGAGAGCAGGGGTGGGTTCTAATTCTGCATGTATAACTTTCACTTTTCACTTTAATCTTTACTCTTTAATCTTTCCTACATTTGCTGCCATGGGCATTCCTGTGTTTAATATTATAAATCGTTCTAATAACCCCTTGCCAGAATACACTACCCCGGGATCTTCTGGGATGGATATCCGGGCTTTTTTGGAGGAAACGATTGTTTTGGCCCCTTTGCAACGGGCTTTGGTAGCCACTGGACTATTTGTTGAACTAACCGAAGGATACGAAATTCAAGTACGGCCTAGAAGTGGATTGGCCATTAAACAGGGCATCACCTGCCTCAATTCTCCTGGCACTGTTGATGCCGATTATAGAGGAGAACTAAAAGTGATTTTGATTAATTTATCAGGAGAAAATCAGGAAATCCATTCAGGCGATAGAATTGCACAACTGGTATTTGCATCCGTAGCTAAAGCTGAATGGAATTTGGTTGATAGTATCAATGAAACGGAAAGAGGGGCAGGCGGATTTGGTAGTACCGGAAAAAAATAAAGTAATGAACAGGCAGATGAATAAATTATTAGTTGGGATTTTAGTATTGAGCTTGGCTGCCATGAGCTGCCGCTCTACTCGCAAAGTGCAAAAAATAGAACAAGATATTTTCAAAAAAGATACAGCCACCACAGTGGTTATTGCTGAAGCCCCTAAAGTAGATTCTGTTGCTTTAGTGAAAGGTATTATGAGCAAAGTGATGAAACACAAGATCGAATACAGCAGCTTCAATGCAAAGATAAATGTGGATTACGAAGGGGTAGAGACCAGTCAGAAAATGACGGCCTACCTTAGCATGAAAAAGGATAGTTCCATCTATATCAAAATTGCAGTTTCACCTTATGGAGTTGTAAAAAATATCTTTGTCAATAAAGACAGTTTAATATTAATTACTACCAAGGGCGATAAATCTATTCAATATCAAACCATCAATTACTTAAAGGAATCTGCGAATATTCCTTTCGATTTTTCTACACTTCAGGATATATTGATAGGAAATCCCATTTTTCTGGATAGCAATATCGTTTCATACAAATCTGGCAGAGAGCAGTTATTGGTTTATATGATCGGAAATTTATTCAAAAATTTGATCACACTGGATAATAATGATTTTAAAGTTTTGCATAGTAAGTTGGATGATGTAGATGATCAACGAAATCGAACTTGCGACATTACATTGTCTGATTATGTGGGCGTAAATGGCTATCAGTTTGCTACAAACAGGAAAATATCAGTATCTGAAAAATCAAAGCTGGATATTTTTTTAGAATTCAAAACCTATGAATTCAATGCGCCTTTAACTTATACCTTCCCGATACCTAAGAATTATAAAGTGAAACAACAAACCAAAAAGAAGTAACGTTCTTTACTGGTAGTTTCTATAAAAATATTGAGCATGTTGAAAAGGTTTTTCTGTTTATTGATTTTGTTGATGGGATGCTTCATGGACACGCATGCACAACAACCAACTAGGGAGGACTTACAAAGTAAGGAAACAGATATTCGAAAAGAAATTGCTGAGTTGAATAATATGTTGCAGCAAACTCAGAAGAGTAAAAAACTTTCTCTGAATCAATTGGCCATTATTAAGAAAAAAATCAATCAACGCGAAGACCTGGTTAATACGATTAACAAACAAGTACATCAATTAGATGAAACTATCTTCAACAATGAACGCGATATTTATCGCTTAGGTAAAGAGTTAGATACACTTAAGATTAAATACGCTAAGAGTATAGTTTTTGCTTATAAAAACAGAAGTAGTTACGAATACCTCAACTTTCTTTTTTCTGCCGAAGATTTTAATGATGCTATCAAACGTGTTACCTATTTAAAAAGTTATCGTCAGAACCGTGAAACACAAGCTTCTACCATTTATAAATCTGAAGACCTTTTAAAAGAAAAGATTGCTAGTTTAAGTAGTAATAAAATTGAAATGAGTAAAACTTTGGTAAAGCAAAGTGAACAACTCAAAGACTTACAAGAAGATAAAAAAGAACAAGATCAGGTTGTAGCACAGTTAAAAACAAAGGAGCGTGAAATAGGAACTCAAATCCGCGAAAAAGAAAAGCAACGTCAGAAAATGCAATCTGCTATGCTTGCGATTATCCGCAGAGAAACAGAAGAAGCCAATCGTCGTGCCGCTGCAGCTAAAGCCAAAGCACTGGAAGATGAGAAAAAAAGAAATGCAGCTAATACTGCCAATAATGCCGCTCCGAAAACGAATGAAAAAGCGGTTCCTAACTCAAATACAGCTGATAATTCCAATACCCCTGCACCCAACACCAGACCTAAACTGAGTAATGAATCAGTATCAGGTGTAGTGTCTACAAATAGTGGAGATAGATCTTATACTCCTTTGGAATCAACTCCAGAGGGTCGTGAAACATCAATTAAGTTTGAAAACAATAAAGGACGTTTACCTTGGCCTGCAGACGCCGGAATTGTAACTATACATTTTGGTACAGAAACCATTCCGGGTACTAAATTGGTTCGTAAGAGCGACGGCATCGAAATTGCATTGCCACCAGGTTCATCTATCAAAAGCGTGGCCGATGGGATTGTTTCTTATGCAGGTGATATCGGTGGAGAGCAAGTAGTGTTTATTAAACACGGAAAGTATTTTACCAGTTATAGTCATTTGTCATCCATACATGTTTCTAAAGATCAGGAAGTAAAAGCCGGCTCTCTCCTCGGGAAGTCGGGAAGTGGAGTTGACGGTGAAGGAGCGTTGCTTTTCATGGTGAACAATGAGAGAGGCATTCCATTGAATCCGGAAGGATGGTTAAAAGCGAAAAGATAATTTTAAAAGCATTGATGGGAAATTAAAAACACCCCTACTGTTCGCTTGCGAATAGGAGGGGCAGCCGATTCCGCGCATGCGGAATACGGCGGGGTGGTGGTCTTTAAGAGAAACATGCATGTTGGTCTTGAGGAGTAACCTCCCCAGTCATCGCTAAGCCGCTCGACTTTCCCCTCCTATCCGCAAGCGGCAGGAGGTGTGCATAAAAGAAAATAATCTGCAAGCGTTAGTAAGTGTGCATAAAAGAAAATAATCTGCAAGCGATAGAAGGGGTGCTAAAAAAATTGTCTTCCAATTTTTCGATTCTTTATTCTTGTCTTATACCAAACATTTTCTTCCTTATATTTAAATATAAAACTTGCCAATGAGTAATTACATTCTCAGCTTCGATCAGGGTACTACATCAAGCCGCGCGATTGTGTTTGATAAGAAGGGTTCTATTGTTGCTGTCGCTCAAAAAGAATTCACACAAATATTTCCTCAACCAGGTTGGGTAGAACATGATGCCAATGAAATCTGGAGTACACAATTAGGAGTTGCTGCAGAAGCGATTACTAAAGCTGGTTTAACTGTAAAAGACATGGCCGCAATTGGCATCACCAATCAGCGTGAGACAACTGTGGTTTGGGACCGCGTAACAGGCATGCCAATTCACAATGCCATCGTTTGGCAGGATAGAAGAACGGCTGATTTTTGTGATAGTTTAAAAGCTGCAGGAAAACACCAGTTGATTCAACAAAAAACAGGATTGGTAATTGATGCTTATTTCTCAGCTACTAAAGTAATGTGGATTCTGGATCATGTGCAGGGAGCCAGAGAAAAAGCAGCAAAAGGAGAACTCTGTTTTGGCACAGTTGATAGTTGGCTGGTTTGGAAATTAACGAACGGTCAAGTGCACGTTACCGATGTATCGAATGCTTCCCGAACTATGTTGTTCAATATACATTCCTTACAATGGGACAATGAATTATTAGAATTATTTGATGTGCCCGCATCCATGCTTCCACAAGTGAAAAGTAGTAGTGAAGTGTATGGGTATACCCAAAACATTTTAACGGCTCATAATATCCCTATTGCAGGAATTGCAGGCGATCAGCAAGCAGCTTTATTCGGACAAATGTGTACACATCCGGGTATGGTTAAGAATACTTATGGAACAGGATGTTTTATGTTAATGAATACTGGTGAGAAAGCGGTGCCATCATCTAATAATTTATTGACTACAGTAGCCTGGCAAATCAATGGGGTTACGCATTATGCATTAGAAGGGTCTGTGTTTATTGCAGGTGCCGTGGTGCAGTGGCTGCGCGATGGATTAAAAATAATTCGTACGGCAGCTGAAGTGGAAACTTTAGCTAGTGAAGTGGAAGATAGCGGCGGTGTTTTTGTAGTGCCCGCATTTGCTGGCTTGGGAGCACCTTATTGGAATCAGCATGCAAGAGGCACTATTGTTGGAATTACTAGAGGTACTACTGGTGCCCATTTTGCAAGGGCAGCTCTTGATAGTATTGCTTATCAAACCATGGATGTATTAAAGGCAATGGAAGCAGATTCAGGAATTTCGATCAAAGAATTAAGAGTAGATGGCGGCGCTACAGCTAATAATTTATTAATGCAGTTTCAAAGTGATATGTTGCAAACAAAGGTAGTCCGCCCTGTAATTACAGAAACTACTGCCATTGGTGCGGCCTATTTAGCAGGTTTGGCTGTTGGTTTCTGGAAAGATCTGGAAGAGATTCAGGCCCAATGGCAAAAAGAAACCGTGTTCTCTCCTAAAATGGATGAGCATCAAAAAAATGATTTATCTGCAGGTTGGCAAAAAGCAATTCAAGCTGCTGTAAGTTGGAGTATATAAATGAATTTTTAGATTAGAGGAATGACTAGAGCCTTGATGTTATCGCAGTTAGAATCAACTGCCGAATGGGATATTGTGATCATTGGGGGTGGTGCAACAGGTCTTGGATCTGCTGTAGACGCTGCGTCGCGTGGACTGAAAACATTATTAATTGAAAGAGCAGATTTTGCAAAAGGTACTTCCAGCAGGTCAACCAAATTGGTACATGGTGGAGTCCGTTATTTAGCACAAGGCAATATCAAACTTGTAAAAGAAGCATTAAGGGAACGGGGTTATTTATTAAAGAATGCACCACACTTATGCACCACACAACCTTTTATTATTCCAGTATATAGTTGGTTTGATAGGTTGTTTTATGGAATAGGTTTAAGAGTATATGATTTATTGGCTGGTAAATTAAGCCTTGGTAATACCAAAATTTTATCTGCAAAACAGACAATAGAGACGTTGGCTTCCGTTAAAACACAAAATTTAAAAGGTGGTATTTTATATTATGATGGTCAGTTCGATGATAGCAGACTAGCAATTGACCTAGCTTATACTGCTTCAGCCCAGGGTGCAACCATTTTAAATTATGTTTCCTTGCTTGGATTTGAAAAAGAAGCCAAAAAAATTAATGCGATTCTTTGCAAAGATGAAATCTCTGGAAAAACATATAGTGTAAAAGCAAAATCTTTTATCAATGCTACAGGAGTTTTTACAGATCATGTAATGAAATTGGATGAAGAAGATAGAGAAAACATTGTGAGTCCATCGCAGGGCATTCACTTGGTAGTTAGTCATTCTTTTTTTGCAGGTAACAATGCAATGATGGTTCCAAAAACAGCTGATGGGCGTGTATTCTTTGCGGTACCCTGGCATCGTGAAGTAGTATTAGGAACTACAGATACTGCTGTTGATAAGATTAGTGCTGAGCCTAAACCAATGGAGGAAGAAATTGATTTTATCATTGAGCACTTTAATAAATACAATACTGTGCCCATCGAAAGAAAAGATGTACAATCGGTATTTGTTGGATTGCGTCCACTTGTGAAAGTGAGTGGAACAAATTCTACTTCGCTATTATCTAGAGACCATACCATACTAGTATCCGTGAGTGGATTAGTAACCATTACTGGTGGCAAATGGACAACCTATAGAAAGATGGCAGATGATGCAGTAAATAATGCACTGTTTATTTCAAAACAACAAAAGCGAGTTTGTAAAACTGATACTTTGAAAATAGGGGACCCTGAAAAAAGGCTTGCTCTAATAAATAAAATAGTTGAAGAGGATGCTGGTTTTTCAAAACAATTGCACGAAAATTTTCCCTACACAATTGCTGAAGTGATTTTTGCTATCAGGTATGAATTAGCAGCAACTGTAGAAGATATATTGGCGAGAAGAACAAGAATTTTATTTCTGAATGCAAGAGTGGCAAAAGAGTTGGCCAGCTTTGTGGCAGGGTTACTGGCGAAAGAATTGGGGAAAGATGAGGAATGGGAGAAGGTTCAGGTGAAATATTTTTCTGAGCTTGCGGAGCAATATATCCCCTCCATGGAGGGGTAATGATTTTGCGTTAGCAGAATCATGGGGTGGGTAAAAACACCTATGGGTATATTTTTACCCACCCCTGCACTCGCTTTGCTCGGCGCCCCTCCCAAGAGGGGATATTAAACTCTTCACTTTTATCTCTTATCTCTTCTCTTTTTACTATATTTAAAATCACAAAAACGCTGCCATATGACACCATTTGTTGCCGAATTAGTAGGTACCTGTTTAATTATCATTTTAGGAGAAGGCGTAGTTGCCAATGTGGTACTAGCCAAGACTAAAGGAAATGGGGGGGGATTAATAGCCATTACATTTGGTTGGGCAATTGCAGTATTTGTAGGAGTATTTAGTACTTCAGCTGCCAGTGGGGCACATCTAAATCCAGCAGTGTCGATTGGTTTGGCTATGGCCGGGAAATTTGAATGGGCATTAGTTCCATCTTATATTTTAGCGCAATTATTAGGAGCCATGTTAGGATCTACTTTAATATGGATTCATTATCGTCAGCACCTTAATGAAACAGAAGATGCTGCAAGTAAATTGGCCTGTTTCTCTACAGGACCTGCCATCAAAAATAGTTTTCACAACATTTATAGTGAGGTTTTAGGCACATTTATGCTAGTGATAGCTGTGCTTTTTATGACCAAAGCCACCAATAGTTTAGGTCCGCTAGATGCATTGCCTGTGGCATTAGTGGTGTTAGGTATCGGCCTCAGTTTGGGGGGAACCACCGGGTATGCCATCAATCCTGCCCGCGATTTAGGTCCTAGAATTATGCATGCCATTCTTCCTATAAAGGGCAAAGGCTCCAGCGATTGGGGCTATAGCTGGATTCCTGTGGTTGGACCAGCAATTGGCGCGGTAATAGCAGCCATCGTTTTCAAAGCTCTTCAGTAAAAATGCTGAAAATGTTGAAAATATCTTAAAAAAACCTTGATTTTTCTGGCAATTGGGCTTTTTTGAAAGATTCTATCCCTTACCTTTGCCGCCAAATCGGGATGGCTATTTTCGATTCGAATTTCGTACATTTTTTAAACCTATATATATCTCCAGAAATGGCTACAAAAGGTAAGATCAAGCAGATTATCGGTGCGGTAGTGGACGTTCATTTTCCAGATGACAACACTTTACCCGAGATTTTCAACGCATTGGAAATCACTAAAGAAAATGGTGACAAACTGGTATTAGAGGTTCAACAGCACCTCGGAGAAGACAGCGTTCGTACCATCGCGATGGACGGAACAGAAGGTCTTGTTCGTGGCATGCAAGTAATTGACACTGGAAGAGCTATTGCGATGCCAACTGGTCCATTAGTGAATGGCCGTCTGTTCAATGTAACTGGCGACGCAATCGATGGTTTGCCTCAAGTAAGTAAAGAAAATGGTCGTCCGATCCACAATAAACCACCATTATTCGAAAACTTAAGTACGGCTTCTGAGATCCTGTATACAGGTATCAAAGTAATCGACTTGATCGAACCATATGCAAAAGGTGGTAAGATTGGTTTGTTCGGTGGTGCGGGTGTAGGTAAAACAGTATTGATTCAGGAATTGATCAACAATATCGCGAAAGGTCACGGTGGTCTTTCTGTATTTGCTGGAGTGGGTGAGCGTACTCGTGAGGGTAACGACTTGTTACGTGAGATGATCGAAGCAGGTATCATGAACTATGGTGAAGCTTTTAAACATAGCATGGAAGAAGGAGGATGGGATTTGAGCAAAGTGGATATGGAAGGGTTGAAAGAGTCTAAAGCTACTTTCGTTTTCGGACAAATGAACGAACCTCCAGGAGCACGTGCGCGTGTGGCTTTGAGTGGTTTAACTGTTGCGGAATATTTCCGTGATGGAGATGGTACAGGAAAAGGTAAGGATATCTTATTCTTCGTTGATAATATCTTCCGTTTCACACAGGCCGGTTCTGAGGTTTCGGCTTTATTAGGTCGTATGCCATCAGCGGTAGGTTATCAGCCTACTTTGGCTACTGAAATGGGATTGATGCAAGAGCGTATCACTTCTACCAAAAATGGTTCTATTACTTCAGTACAAGCAGTATATGTACCTGCGGATGACTTGACGGATCCTGCTCCTGCAACAACATTTGCGCACTTGGATGCAACAACGGTATTAAGCCGTAAGATTGCCGATTTGGGTATTTATCCTGCGGTGGATCCTTTGGATTCTACTTCTCGTATCCTTACTCCAATGATCGTGGGTGATTTGCATTACGATTGCGCTAACCGTGTTAAATTGATCTTGCAACGCTACAAAGAATTACAAGATATCATTGCGATCTTAGGTATGGACGAATTAAGTGATGATGATAAAATGACTGTACAACGTGCTCGTAAAGTGCAACGTTTCTTGAGTCAGCCTTTCTTCGTTGCTGAACAGTTCACTGGATTGAAAGGAGTATTTGTTGATATCAATGATACCATTCGTGCATTCAACGCCATCATGGATGGTGAAGTGGATGAGTATCCTGAAGCAGCATTTAACTTAGTAGGTACTTTGGAAGATGCAATTGAAAAAGGTAAGAAAATGATGGAAGCTGCTAAAGCTTAATTAAAAGAATTGTAATGAACGTAGAAATATTAACACCCGAAAAAAAGTTGTACAGTGGCGATGTGTATGGTGTTCAATTACCAGGCATCACTGGTCTTTTCGAGATTTTAGAAAAGCACGCTCCTTTGGTTAGTGCTTTAGGAAAAGGTAATGTAAAGATCTTGAAAGACAAGAACAGCTTTGAAAACTACAGCATCGAAAGTGGTTTTGTAGAAGTGTTGAATAATAAAGTTACTGTATTGGTTGAAGGCGCAAAAGAAG
This sequence comes from Chitinophagaceae bacterium, assembly GCA_947371755.1. Taxonomy (GTDB): domain Bacteria; phylum Bacteroidota; class Bacteroidia; order Chitinophagales; family Chitinophagaceae; genus Sediminibacterium. Next base: position 26,869 of record CANBQT010000016.1, on the reverse strand, counting down.
CTTAAACCATATTGACATAGTTTTATCAGAGCCCGGAATTTTCCGGGCTCTTTTTTTTTCTTAATTTCAATGATGCAATATGCTGAGACACTTTTTTTTGATCATTATCGGAACCAATATTTCAAAGTGGATGTGGAGATTTCGAATGGTTGGGTGCGTTTAACTGATCGTGAAAATCCAAGTGTAAGGCCTCAGTTATTTCCATTGCGTGATTGTACTTTACGTTTTATTGACCATAAATATTTATTGTATTTTGATAAAAATCATAATTCTTATTTGGAAGTGCCCGACTCCAATCCTTTGCATGAAAAGCTTCCAGGAATAATGGGGATTCAACCCAAATCAAGTAGATGGAGGAGGAAGCCGGCATTCATTGTGATGGGTATTTTATTTTTCTTAGTAGCGGTTTATATTTTATTGGCGGAAGTATTTCCTAGGGCAGCTATCAAATTTATTTCAGTGCATAGTGAAATTGTTATGGGCGATAAATTGTTTAATGGACTTCAGGAAGAAATTAAAATCGACAGAAATGCCAGTATCATTTTACAGAATTTTGCTGATCAATTGCAATTGAGTAAACAATATCCCATTAAAGTTTCTGTGGCTGTTTCTGATGAAGTAAATGCTTACGCATTGCCTGGTGGTCATATCGTAGTTAATACAGCTATCTTGAAAGAGTTACAGACTCCTGAATCTTTGGTGGCTTTGTTGAGTCACGAGTCTACACATATTAATCGTAGGCATAGTTTACAAAATATTTTATCCTCGATGGGTTCTGGTTTTATCGTTAGTTTATTTACAAATACTGGGGGAACTGCTGCTAAAATAATTGTTGGGAATGCAGATTTTTTAGTGCACATGAATTACTCTAGAAAGTTAGAGAAACAAGCAGATGAAGAAGGGATGCAATTAATGGAAAAAAATAAGATTGATCCTAAGGGTATGTTACAATTAATGCAAAAGCTTAAAGAAAGTAATGATGATTCTTCGATGAAGGCATTGTCGTTCTTGAGCTCGCACCCTTTAACCGACGAAAGAATAACCGATGCTGAAAGATATTCAAGTACACATCCTTTTACGGAACAGGTTACAAATGAGTTATTGAATGATTATTGGAAGCAATTGAAATATGTTCTGAAATCAGACGATTAGTTTAATTGAGGATCTTTAGGATAATTAATCATCTGTTGATATTCACCACCTAAATCAAACAAGGCTTCTTTCCAGATTTCTTCAATGTTTTTATAGAAAGTAAGTCTGCGGGTGGCAGATCTGGTAATCCAGGTTTTGTCTGTAAGTTCTTCAACTAACTGCCCTGCTCCCCAGCCACTATATCCAATAAAAAAACGAATATCTTCTTCCTGTAATTCTTTGGTAAGGATCAGGGATAAAACCATTTCGAAATCACCACCCCAAAATATACCATCAATAATTTCTGTGCCTCCAATCAAATCTGGTTTTCGATGAATAAAATGTAGCGAGTCTTTTTGTACGGGTCCGCCGATAAATACGGGAAAATTACAGCCTTCCAATACTTCTATCAAATCCCCTAAAACCTGTTGGTGCAATTTATTCAGAACAAAACCAAAGCTTCCCTCTGCTTCATGTTCACATAATAGAATAACAGTACGTTGAAAGTTTGGGTCTTTCAGAAATGGATCAGATATCAGCAATTGGCCAGATTCCGGAGCTGTCATGTGTGAAAAATTACCACAAAGGAAATTAATTACAAAAAATATTCTTCGCCCGTTAAAAAGCTCATAAATACTGTTTGATTGGCATTCCTAAGCAAGTCAAACCATTATATTTGTAAGAATGAAACGTACTTTCCCTGTAATCATTATACTCATCTCATTGTCTTTGCTAGGACTGCTGCTTTTGCAAGCCTCCTGGTTGAACAATTTGATAAAAGTAAGAGAGGGGCAGTTAAATAATAAGCTAAGCTCTAATGGTTTATTAGTGGCAACAGACCTTTACAAAAGAGTATATGGTGGTCAAATGTTACGCCCCCGGAAATCGAGTATGGGAGAATTTAATGCTGATTTTCACTTACATGTAATCAAGCCATTAACAATTGGAGAAAAATTTTCGGTGGAAGAAGTCAGAGCAAAATTACAAAAAGAATTTTTAACAGATGAGTGGCACCATTTAGAATTTGAGTTTGCAATTTTTTCTTCTGCTACAGAAATTGAAATGCTTACTAGCGGGTATGAAAAGGCCAGTTTAGATACTAGTGTGAATAAGATTTTTGTGATTCCTATTTTGCCGGATGAATTTATCACACTGGATGACATGGCTAGTTATGAGCAATTGATAGTGCTCATTCCAAATTATAAAAAACAAGTTTGGGCATCTTTAGAATGGGTAATTATAGGCGCGGGTATATTTATGTTGATTATTATTGCTGCCTTCTATGTAACAGTAAGATCTTTATTGAATCAGAAAAAATTGAGTGAAATCAAGAGCGATTTTATCAATAACATGACGCATGAATTTAAAACACCACTTGCAACGATTTCATTGGCGGTGGATGCTTTGAAAAACGAAAAAGTGCTTAGTAATCCTGAAAAGCTGGAATATTTTAGAGGAATCATCAAGGAAGAAAATATACGAATGAACAAACATGTAGAAACTATTCTACAGGCTGCCTTGATGGACCGACAAGAATTGAAATTGAATCTAAGTAAAGTACACTTACATGAAATGTTGGGTCATGTGATAGAAAATTATCAATTGCAGCTGCAAAGCAAAAATGGATTTGTTCAAACGATGTTCAACGCAAAAAATGATTTGATCTCTGTTGATGAAGTGCATTTTTCAAACCTTCTTTCGAATTTAATTGATAACGCCATTAAATATTCTAACGATAGCATTCTCATAAAAATTTCTACTCATAGCACAACTAAATTGCTGGTCATTCGTATAGAAGACAATGGTATTGGGATGAGCAAGGAAACTGTAAAGCGCATCTTCGAAAAATTCTATCGGGCACATACTGGTAACCTACACAATGTAAAAGGTTTTGGTTTGGGCATGAGTTACGTAAAAACAGTGATCGACGCCCACAAAGGGAAAATACGTGTAGACAGTACATTAGGGAAGGGGAGTACATTTACGATAGAGATTCCACTTATGCCGCAAGCTGATAGTGGAAAATAATTTCTATACTTTATTGCACTTACTTCCACTTGCGGATAGGAAATCAATGTCATTTAAATACCGCACCTGTTGCTTACAGATAAAAGATGAATCTTATTTAAAATTCCCCACCTGCCGCTTGCGGATTGGAGATCAATGTCATTTAAATACCGCACCTGTTGCTTATGGATAAAAGATGAATGTTATTTAAAATTCCCCTCCTGCCGCTTGCGGATAGGAGGGGTGCCCAAGCGGCTTAGCGATGGGCGGGGTGGTTGCAGTTCTTCTAAGTTTAGCTAAAACATTTTCTAATTTCTCCTAACACATGATCCACATCATTAAATACCCATTTATTTTCAAATCTTAGAACACAAATTCCCATACTATTTAGATAAGCAGTTTTTTTAGCGTCACGTTTCATTCCCTCTTCCCAAAAATGATCTTCTCCATCTAGTTCAATTGCAAGCTTTTCATCAGGGCAGTAAAAATCAATAATAAAGTTTCCGATACTATGTTGACGTCTAAATTTTCTTCCTGCGAGTTTTCTATTTTGTAAGTATTGCCATAGCAACACCTCAGCTGGAGTTCCCGAGTTTCTAAGTTTTTTGCGAAAATTAAAGAGGCTAAATAAATTATTTGTTCTATAAGTTTTCATGAACAAAAAGTATAAATCTATAAGTATAGAAACCCCATGTTATGACTAAAAAATATTTAGAGTAAAATATTTTAATTCCAAGTAAAAAAAACAAAAGGTACCCCTATTGTTCGCCTGCGAATAGGAGGGGCAGCCGATGCCGAGTATTCGGCATACGGCGGGGAGGTTGTCTTTAGGAGAAGCATGGATGTTGGTCTGGAGGAGTAACCACCCCAGTCATCGCTCAGCCGCTCGACTTTCCCCTCCTATCCGCAAGCGGCAGGAGGGGTATTATAAAAAAGTATCCGCAAGCGTCAGGCGGGGTGTTGTGAAAAAAGTATCCACAGGGGCAGGAGGGGTGTTTTAGATTTAAACACTTCTCTTTTTATATCCAAAGAAGACATCCATCCCCATAACTTAGAAAACGAAAATCATTTTGCATGGCATACTTATATACCCTTTTCCATTCATCTCCAATGAGTGCGGACACTAATAAAAGTAATGTTGATTGTGGCTGATGAAAATTGGTAATTAGGGCTTTTGCAATTTTAAATGTATAACCTGGAGCAATGATGATTTGAGTTTTAGTAATGAGTAATTCAATTTCATTTTTTTTCATCCAAGAAATGAGTGCATTCAATGCAGTGCTAGTTGTAATACCTGCTGCATCTAATTCATAGGGATCCCATTGGTTAATTACTAATTCCGATAAAGCAATATTACTGTTAAGAATTGTTTTAACTCCTAACCAATACAATGACTCTATAGTACGCATGGAGGTGGTACCTACCGGTATGATTGGATGATCTAGATGGTCAATTATTTTCCCGATCAAAGCTTCACTTACTTCTATGTATTCTGCGTGCATTTCATGGCCTTCGATTTTCTCTGCTTTCACTGGTTTAAAGGTGCCTGCACCAACATGTAGAGTGAGATATGCCCTTTCAATATATTTTGCATCCAATTGTTTAAAAACTGTTTCTGTAAAATGTAATCCCGCTGTAGGTGCTGCAACAGAACCATCATACTTGGCGTAAATGGTTTGGTATCGGTCTGCATCACTTGCCTCTGCATGACGATTCAAATAAGGTGGTAATGGGATCAATCCCGCTGAGTGTAATATTTCAGCAAATGAAAGGTTGGTATCATCCCAATTAAATTCGATCAGGTAATAATCATGGATTTGCTCCTTTCTTTCTGCAGATAAAATAATAGTTTTCTCACCTAGCAAAACAGTTTTAAATATTTGAAGTTCCTTCCATTTTTTTGCTCCCCCTACCAGGCATTTCCAAAAAACTTTCCCTTTTTGGATCATGGCTTTGGTAATGTCTGGGTAACGATCATCAGGCTCTAAACAAAAAATTTCTATGGTTGCCCCTGAAGTTTTCTGAAACAGTATCCGGGCCTCTACTACTTTGGTATTATTAAATAAGAGCAAACTCTTTTCTGGAATTTCGTTTGCAATATGCTGGTAAACAGATTTATGAATCTCTTTCTCTTTGTAAATCAACAGTTTACTCTGATCTCGACTAGCCAAAGGATACTTGGCAATACGTTCGTCTGGTAAAGAATAGGTGAAATCTTTGATCTGGAGGTCTTTCGGATGCATAGGCAAATTTAGAAAACATTGGGCTTATCCACACTAATTCACACTCCGTGCACATGCTTTTTTGACTAAAATAGCTGTAACTCTTTCCAGGACTCGTTTATAGCCATTTTTTTCTTGTGGATAAATACAAACCGTTAAAAACACCATTAAAAGTGGGAAAAAGTGTTATTTTGTGTCAACAAGTGGTAATACTTGGAAAAACTTATTCACTAATGCAAGGATTTCACGGAGAATATGCAGCTACGGTAGACGCGAAAGGTCGCTTCCTGCTTCCGGGTGGACTGAAAAAACAGTTACCTGAAGCGGAAGATCGATTCATCCTCGCCCGTGGTTTCGAAAAATGTCTCACGTTATATCCATTGAAAAGTTGGGAACTCATTATTGCCAAGATCAGTAAACTAAATGACTTCGACCCCAAAGTACGTCAATTCCGTCGTCAGTTTTTGGGAGGAGCCACTGAAATTGAACTGGATAATGCAGGCAGGATGTTGTTGCCGGGTTCGCTTCGTGAGTTCGCGGGCTTGAATAAGGATATTGTTTTGGCGGCAGCCCTTGATCGTTTTGAGATCTGGGATGCAGCTAAATACAATCAGCTCTTTGAAGATTTTTCACCAGAAGCATTCAGCGACCTGGCAGCAGAAGTTATGAAAGAGAAGGGTGATGAAAAAAACGGTTAAAATTCCGCGACTATGAACAAGAACACTGAAAATGTTTCGGAATCAACCCAGCACCCTTCGGCTAATGACTATCATGTACCAGTATTGTTTTACGAATGTATGGATGCACTAGACATTAAGCCCGAAGGAATTTATGTGGATTGCACTTTCGGTGGTGGTGGACATAGTCGCGGCATTTTAGAACGCCTCAATGAAAACGGCAGATTATATGCTTTTGATCAGGACGCTGATGCAAAACAAAATTTGCCGGATGATGAACGGGTGGTTTTTGTTCCTGCCAACTTTCGTCATATCCAGCGCTTCCTGCGATTACATAAAGTGCAGAAAGTAGATGGCATATTGGCCGATTTGGGCGTTAGTAGTTATCAGTTTGATGAAGGTGATCGTGGTTTCTCGATTCGTTTTGAAGGTCCACTCGATATGAGAATGGATCGTAGGCAAGCTTTATCTGCTGCAGATATTATCAGCACATATAGTGAGCAGCAGCTACATAAGCTTTTTGAGAAATATGGAGAAGTTACCAATTCGATCACACTGGCAAAGCACATTGTTCACCAGCGAAAACAACTGCCTGTACAAACCATTGGTCAGTTCAAAGCTTTGATCAGCAGTGTTGTAAAAGGGAATCCGAATAAATATTTAGCGCAGGTTTTTCAAGCGCTGAGAATGGAAGTGAACGATGAGATGGGTGCACTGAAAGAAATGTTAGAGCAAGTGCCTTCGGTTTTGAAAACGGGCGGAAGGGTTGCTGTGATTACGTTTCATTCGATAGAAGATAGAATGGTGAAGAATTTTTTTAAGCAGGGAACATTTGAAGAAGTAGAAGAGAATCCGTTGTTATCAGTTGAAAAAGAACTGATACTAAAAATAATAACAAAGAAGCCAATCACAGCTGCTGATGCAGAGTTGAAGAGAAACAGTAGAAGTAGAAGCGCAAAGTTGAGAGTGGCAGAAAGATATTGATCACCCGTACCCGAGAACGAAAACTAATGGCAGAGCAGGTAAAAAATACCGCAGCTGGTAACAAAAATCCTTTAAAGGGTTTGTTCAGTTATCAGTGGATTGTAAAGAATATTCCATTTTTTTTATTTCTGACAGGACTAACAGTATTGTACATCGCAAATGGTCACAATGCAGATAGAATTGTGCGCAAGATCAATACAACCAATTACGAATTGAAGGAATTACAATTTGAATATAAGACACTGAAAAGTGAAGTGATGTTTAAGAGTGAGGAAGTGGAAGTGCTGAAAGCTGCATCACCACTTGGGTTAAAGATTAGTAGAGAAACGCCACAACGTTTGAAGTTAACGGATAAATAGGCTGAACAAAATTGAACGATTGACATAGAAATAATAGATGCTATCATGGAAGTAAAACGCGACATACTTTGGAGGGTCTATCTCAGCTACCTGCTGGTGATAGTGGCCTGCATCGCTATCTTCGGGAAGGCAATCTATATACAACAAGTGCAGGGGGCTCATTGGAGAAGCATGAGTGATAGTTTGCACCAGCACATCGATTCTATCGAAGCAGAACGTGGCACTATCTTTAGTGAAGATGGTCAAATGCTTAGCACGAGCATTCCTCAATTTGATTTGTTTATTGATTTTAGAGTTGAATACTTACACGAAAAGTCAGGTGTGCATTTTCGTGATAATGTAGACTCCCTCTCTTTTTATTTGTCAGATTTATTCAAAGATCAATCTCCAGATTCTTATAAGAAAATGTTGCGTCAAGCTTATCGTGATAACGAAGCTTATTTTGAATTGCATAAAAAAACCACGTATCGCGAATATGAACAACTGCGTCATTTCCCTTTATTCAAAGAAGGCAGGTATAAAAGTGGTTTAATTGTAAACGAAAAAAACATCCGTTTAAATCCTTATGGCATTCTTGCTTTTAGAACAGTAGGCCTGGATCGTGAATCATCTAAAGTTGGATTGGAAAAAACCTATGATAGTATTTTAAAAGGAAGAGAAGGGAAGCAATGGGTACGTACGATTGCTGGTGGAGTAAAAGTTCCGATTACCGACGACTTTATAGTGGAACCTGAAACAGGTAAAGATATTGTGAGCACCATTGATGTATTTATTCAGGAGATCGCTGAGAATGCATTGATGAAGATGATGGAGAAAAATGAGGCTGAACATGGTTGTGCCATTGTAATGGAAACAAAAACGGGAAAAATAAAAGCCATTGCCAATTTGGGCAAACAGAATAATGGAAGCTATAGTGAAGATTTGAATTATGCCATCACTACCAGATCTGAACCTGGTTCAACGTTTAAGTTAGCAACCTTGATGGCCTTGTTAGAAGATAAAAAAGTAAACCTAGATGATATTGTAGATCTAGAAGGAGGAACTTGGAAAGTTGGTGGATTAACTGTTTACGATGCTGAACAATCTGGCCATAGAGGGGTAACTGTTAAACAGGCATTTGAATTAAGTTCTAATGTAGGGATGGCTAAATTGGCAAATAATGCATATGGCTCTCATCCCTCTCAATTTGTACACGCACTCTCTAAAATGCATATGGATTCTGTATCCGGCGTTGACATAGTTGGAGAAGCACGTCCTGATATTTTTAGACCTACTGAAAAAAGATGGGTGCCTACAGCATTGCCTTGGATGGCTTTTGGTTACAACCTTCAGGTTACTCCCTTGCAAACCCTGACTTTGTATAATGCAGTTGCCAATCATGGAAGAATGATGCGCCCTTATCTGATATCTTCTATTAAAGAAGAAGGTGTGTTGTTGAAAAATATTGAACCTACAGTAATCAGAGAAAAAGTTTGTAGTGATCAAACATTAAAAATGTTACAGTCTTGTTTGGAGGGTGTTTGTATCTCTGGAACTGCTAAAGAAGTTTTTAAAAATAGTTTATATCCAGTTGCTGGTAAAACGGGTACTGCATTAATGGCAAATGGGAAAATGGGTTATTCTGAAAAAATTTTTCAATCATCATTTGCTGGTTATTTTCCTGCCGATAATCCTCAATACAGTTGTATTGTAGTTATCAAAAACAAACCGCACGCTATCAATCATTTCGGCGCGGCAGTTGCGGGAACTGTCTTTAAAGAAATTTCAGATAGATTATATAGCACTTATGTAAAAGGCAATAATAGTCCGGCTTTGAAACAGTTAAAAGCAGATAGCGCCTTGCTCCAATATGCAGGTTACAAAAAAGATATTTCACGAGTGCTTTCTACCTTAAAAATGAATATGCGTGATTCGAGCAATAATGCTTCATGGACCAGCATCTATGGAGATCAGAAAAACCTGGTGGCATACTCAAAAAATGTAGATGATAAAACTATGCCTGAATTAAAAGGCCTGGGATTAAAAGACGCGGTATACATCTGTGAAACGATGGGTTTGAGATTAAATGTAAGAGGAGCCGGAAAAGTAGGGTCGCAATCAATTGTAGCAGGACAAACAATCAATAAAGGGCAACTAGTTCAATTAGAACTGAATTAATCATATAGTATGGCAAACTTGCAAAACATATTGTATAAAGTTCATTTAAAAGAAGTACATGGTAGTACTGCTTTAGATGTTATAGCCATTGAAATAGATTCACGTAAAGTAAAAGCAGGATCAATATTTGTTGCTATTAAAGGTGAACATTCTGATGGTCATAGTTTTATTGCAAAAGCTATTGAGTTAGGTGCAATAGCAATCGTATGTGAAGAGCTTCCAAAAAAATTATTGAAGACCGTTACCTACTTACAAGTTACCAATTCACACGAGGCAGTTGCTTATATGGCCCATGAGTTTTATGGTTCTCCTAGTGAAAAAATAAAACTAGTTGGTGTTACTGGCACCAATGGTAAAACAACCATTGCTACAGTACTTTTCAAATTATTTACACAGCTTGGATATAAGTGTGGTTTGGTAAGTACAGTGCAAAACCAAATTGCAGATGCCATCATTCCCTCAACACATACAACACCAGATGCAGTGAGTCTGAATTCACTTTTAAAGCAAATGGTAGATGGTGGATGTACGCATGTGTTTATGGAATGTAGTAGTCATGCTATACACCAGCACAGAATTACAGGATTGAATTTCACCGGTGCATTATTCAGTAATATCACCCACGATCATCTAGACTATCATAAAACATTTGAAGAATATATCCGCGTTAAAAAAGCATTTTTTGACGGCTTGAAAAGCACTGCATTCGCAATTAGCAATTTGGATGATAAACGTGGTGCAGTGATGTTACAAAATACAGTTGCTCGTCAATATACTTATAGCTTAAAGACAATGGCATCGTTCAAAGGAAAAATTCTTGAGAATGGATTGTCAGGGTTGGTAATGTTAGTAAATGATAAAGAAGTACACTTTAGACTAATAGGAGAATTTAATGCGTACAATATATTGGCAATTTATGGTGCTGCTATTTGTTTAGGTGAAGATAGCGAGAAAGTGCTGACTGTTATGAGTATGCTTACAAGTGCAGAGGGAAGGTTTGATTATGTGATCAGTAAAAATAAAATCATTGGCATTGTTGATTATGCACATACTCCTGATGCATTGGAAAATGTATTAGCAACCATTAAAAAATTAAGAAAAGGATATGAGCATGTGATCACTGTTGTTGGTTGTGGTGGTGATAGAGATAAGACCAAGCGACCAATCATGGCAGAAGTTGCTGCAGGTTGGAGTGATAAATTAATACTTACCAGTGATAACCCCAGAACAGAAGATCCAGAAATCATCCTGCGTGAAATGGAAGCTGGTTTAAATAGCGCAGCAAAAAGAAAATCAATTACGATAACTGATAGAAAAGAAGCAATACTTCAGGCAGTGAAATTGGCGAAGCCAGAAGATATTATTCTGATTGCAGGAAAAGGACATGAAAAATATCAGGACATCAATGGCGTGAAACACCATTTTGATGATAAGGAAATCTTGAATGAAATATTTAAAGCATTAGATAAATAAACAAACTATGTTCTATTATCTCTTTAACTGGCTTAACAAGTCGTATCAAATTCCAGGAGCAGGACTGTTTCAGTTTATCTCTTTTAGAATAGCAATGGCGGTTGTGTTTTCGTTATTGATTGCTACAATATATGGCAAACGGATTATCAATATTTTAAAAAGAAAGCAAATTGGTGAATCTGTTCGTGAATTGGGTTTGCAAGGGGAGCAGCAGAAGAAAGGGACCCCAACTATGGGTGGCATCATTATTCTTGTGAGCATACTAATTCCCACATTATTGTTTGCCAACTTAGATAAAGTATATATCCGTTTGATGGTGCTTTGTACCGTTTGGTTGGGTATCATCGGTTTCTTAGATGATCTGTTTAAGATCAGAGCAAGAAAAGCAGCAGTGAGTAAAGGTGAAGCTTATAAGAAAAAAGATAGTGATGGTCTTGCAGGTATTTCAAAAGTAATCGGACAGGTAGGATTGGGTGCCATAATCGGGTTGACCTTATACTTCAGCAACGCAGTAACAGTTGAGCGTGAAATATTTTCTACTGGAAATGCAAACCTCCAACGTGGTGAAAGTTTAGCCAAAGATTCAAACATAGTTATTAGAAAACTGGATGGTGAATACAAAAGATTTGTAAAAGTAAAAACACCCATCACTACAATTCCATTCGTTAAGAATCATGAGTTCAATTATAGCAGGCTAATTACATGGATGGGTGCAGGTGCTGAGAAATATACCTGGATCATTTATGTGTTGATCGTGATTTTTATTGTTACTGCAGTATCGAATGGTGCAAACCTTACAGATGGGTTGGATGGATTAGCAGCAGGTGTGAGTGCCATCATCGGTGCAGGTATCGGCGTGTTTGTTTATATCAGTGGTAACTATGTCTTCGCCGACTATTTCGACGTGATGTATATCCCAAATCTGGGAGAGTTGAGTGTATTTGTGGGAGCTTTTGTAGGAGCCTGTATTGGGTTCTTATGGTACAATGCTTATCCAGCCCAAGTGTTCATGGGAGATACAGGTAGTCTTGCTCTCGGAGGCATCATTGCATCTCTGGCATTTATCGTACGTAAAGAATTGTTGATCCCTATTTTCTGTGGCATCTTCTTAGTAGAAAATTTAAGTGTCATCATTCAGGTGGGATATTTCAAATACACTAAGAAAAAATTTGGTGAGGGTAGACGTATTTTCTTAATGAGTCCTCTTCATCATCATTATCAAAAGAAAGGGTTCCACGAAAATAAAATTGCATTTCGTTTTTGGGTGATCACGATTCTGCTGGTAGTAGCGAGTCTGGTAACATTAAAAATTAGGTAAGAGAGAATGTTTTTATAGCACATTGATGACGCGGATAAAACGGATTTGCACGGATAAGAAAGAGTGAAGAGTGAAGTTTGAAACGCTTTGCGTTTAAAACAAAAGAAAAAGTACCCCAACTGCCGCTTGCGGATAGGAGGGGTGGCTGGAGCGGCTGAGCGAACAGACGGGGTGGTTACAAACTTTAAAATAAAAAAGATCATTTAGAATATGAATAAAACCCAAAAGCACAGACTAGTCATCCTCGGATCCGGCGAAAGCGGGGTGGGTGCTGCTTTGTTGGGTAAACAGAAGGGGTATGAAGTATTTGTAAGTGATGGTGGAAAAATAAAAGACATCTATAAAAGCGAATTAACTCAGAACGAAATTTCTTTTGAAGAAGGTGGACATACCGAAGAATTGATACTTAATGCAAATGAAGTGGTGAAGAGCCCTGGTATTCCAGAAAAGGCTGAAATGGTGAAAAAAATTCGTGCGAAAGGAATACAGGTAATAAGTGAAATAGAATTGGCATATCGCTTCAAGGGTAGTAGCAAGATCATTGCAATCACAGGGAGCAATGGTAAGAGTACTACAACAAGTTTGATCTACCATATCTGTGTAACAGCAGGATTAAGTGCAGCATTGGTTGGGAATATCGGTTACAGTTTCGCGAAACAAATTGCTGAAGATCCAAAGGATTGGTACATCGCCGAATTGAGCTCTTTTCAATTAGATGATATCATCAATTTCCGTCCGGATGTTTCAATCCTTTTAAATATTACAGAAGATCATTTAGACAGATACGAATACAAATTTGAAAACTATATCAACAGCAAATTCAGGATCATAGAAAATCAGACAATGGATGACTATTTCATTTATTGTGCCGACGATCCGGTGATAGAACAAAAACTAACAACCCTTATACTACCTACTAACCCATTACCATTCTCTATGAAACAAGAACTAAAAAAAGGCGGCTACATCAAAGGCGATCAGATGATGCTAAGAATCCAAGAAGAAAGAGTAAGCATGAGTATTTATGATTTTGCATTAAAAGGCAAGCACAACAATTACAACACTATGGCAGCAGGAATCGCAGCCGCAACGATCGGCATCCGCAAAGAAAAAATCAGAGAAGCTGTGAAGAATTTTCATAGTCTCGAACACCGCATGGAGTTTGTAGCTATGATTCGTGGTGTTGAATTCATCAACGACAGTAAAGCTACCAATGTAAATAGTACCTGGTATGCACTGGAAAGTATGAACAAGCCAACTGTATTGATTCTGGGTGGCACTGATAAAGGCAATGATTATGGGTTGCTTGCCGAATTGGTAAAAGATAAAGTGAAGGCGATTGTTTGTATGGGAGTAGATAATAAAAAGATCGTAGAGGCTTTTAAAAATTTCACTCCATTGATTGTAGAAACTGATTCTGCAAAGAAAGCAGTAAATACAGCTTTTAAACTTTCTGCAAAAGGAGATGTGGTTTTGTTGAGCCCAGCATGTGCAAGTTTTGATTTGTTTAAGAATTATGAAGATAGAGGCATTCAATTCAAAGAAGCGGTAAAAGAATTGTAATAATTAGTTGCAAAACAATTAGATGAAGGAAACAAACGATACACTTTTTTCACAAATACCCAGCATCGATGGCATGCGTGGTCAGCTCGTGGATCGTACACGTGGCGATAAGTATATCTGGGGTATCGTTATTCTTTTATCACTCATTTCTATATTGGTTGTATACAGTGCAACCGGTTCGCTTGCTTATAAAATGTTGAAAGGTAATACCAGTTTTTATTTGTTTAAACAGGTGTCTTTTTCTTTAGTTGGTTTTTTATTAATCTATTTTTTGCATCGTGTGAATTATACTTTCTTTTCGAAAGTGGCTACGATACTTTATGCTTTCGCAATTCCACTCTTGATCTATACTCTTGTATTCGGTGCTAAAATCAACGATGGTAGTAGGTGGATCAAATTGCCCATTATTAATATGACCGTACAGACAAGTGACTTAGCTAAGTTGGCTCTCTTTATGTATGTAAGTAAAATGCTTAGTAAAAAACAGGATGTAATCAAAGACTTTAAAAAGGGATTCCTTCCTGTATTTGCACCGGTTTTTATGATCTGTATTTTGATCATGCCAGCAAATTTGTCAAATGCGTTATTAACAGGAGCAACCGCCTTATTGTTGATGTTTATTGGAAGGGTTAGTGTGAAACATATACTGCTAGTGATCTTGATAGCAATGATACCCGTGAGTCTGATTATTTCTATTGCAATGATTACTTATGATGGAAAACAAAAGGAAGAAATAAAGACGCACGAGAATATGGAGAAAATGAAGTCTTATGGAAGAATGGGGACATGGGTGAAAAGGGTACAGGATTTTATATATGCCAAAGATGCAGAATCGCCCTACCAGGTTCAACAGGCAAAGATTGCCATTGCCAACGGTGGCGTATTTGTTGGATTAGGGCCTGGAAATAGCAGACAACGAAATTTTTTACCACAAGCCTATAATGATTTTATTTATTCGATCATCATTGAAGAATATGGATTATTAGGTGGTGCATTTATCATATTTATCTATCTCATATTCTTATTTAGGTGTATCAGGATTTTCAGAAGATGTCCTTATGCATTTGGAGCATTCTTAGCATTGGGGTTGAGTTTTACTTTAGTGATACAGGCTGTTGCAAATATGGCCGTTAATGTAAACCTGGTGCCTGTTACGGGTGTAACACTTCCTTTGGTAAGTATGGGTGGCAGCTCGTTTTTATTTACCTGTTGCGCTATTGGTTTGATCTTGAGTGTAGCGAGAAATGTAGAACAATTAGAAGGCAAAGAACCTATATTAACTAACCCTGTAACCACAACCAACAATGAGTAAAAAAATAATCATAGCAGGAGGTGGAACGGGTGGACATATCTTCCCAGCCATTGCAATAGCCAACGCATTAGTTGCACAGGATGCCGATATTGAAATTCTTTTTGTGGGTGCTACAGGCAAAATGGAAATGGAGAAAGTGCCGCAGGCGGGTTATCATATTGAAGGAATATCTATCGCCGGATTTAACAGAAGCTCATTATGGAAAAATGTGAGCCTGCCATTTAAATTATTAAGAAGTTATTTTCAAGTAAAAAAGATTTTAAAAGAATTTCAACCTGATGCTGTAATAGGTGTTGGCGGATATTCATCATTACCGGTATTACGCTTAGCTCAAGCTCAGGGCATTCCTACTTTTATTCATGAGAGTAATAGTTTTGCTGGAAAGGCAAATATTTATCTCAGCAAAAAAGCAACCCGCATTTTTGTAGCAACGGATGGTATGCAGAAATTCTTCCCTTTAGATAAAATAATGATCACTGGAAACCCAGTTCGAAAGCAGATCGCCTATAGTACTGTTACTAAGTTGGAGGGAATTGAATACTTTGGTTTGAACAACACACTCACTACTATTTTAGTAGTAGGAGGAAGTTTAGGTGCTAAAAGCATCAATGATGCCATTTTAGAACACCTGGATCAATTTGAAAGAAGACACTTACAATTGATCTGGCAAACCGGATCGAATAATGCAGATAAATATAAAAATGCTGCAGCCGATAAGAAAAATATCTGGATCGGAGAATTCATAACTGATATGGAAATGGCATACGCTGCTGCTGATGTAGTGGTGAGTAGGGCCGGAGCAATGGCGGTAACAGAAATTTGTTTGCAAGCAAAGCCTGCGGTATTTGTACCATTCCCATTAGCTGCAGAAGATCATCAAACGCATAATGCTATGAGTTTGGTAAATAAAGACGCGGCATTAATTGTGAGAGATGGTGATGCCAAACTTCAATTAGCAAGTACTTGTATACAATTGGCAAAAGATTTAGAAATGCGTGAGCTATTTATAAAAAATTGTCGCTCACTTGCTTTGAAGGATGCAGATATAGTTATTGCTAACGAAATTTTGAAAGCAATTCAATGATAAAGCTGGAAAACATACAAAAAATTTATTTCATTGGTATTGGAGGTATCGGCATGAGTGCATTGGCAAGATATTTCAAATCAAGAGGAGCTGAAGTGAAGGGGTATGATAAAACCAGTACTGTTTTAACTAGAACTTTAGAAGATTCAGGTATCGATATACACTATGAAGAAAGGATAGACCTGATTCCCAAAGATGTAGATGTGGTGGTGTATACTCCCGCTATTCCACCTCAACATGCAGAGCTTGTTTATTATAGAGCGAATAATTACATCGTTGTAAAACGAAGTGATGTATTACAATGGATCACCGAAGGATCTTTCAATATTTGTATTGGTGGTACACATGGTAAAACTACCGTTACAACCATGATAGCGCATCTACTTCGACATTCTGGTTATGGTTGCAATGCATTCTTAGGTGGAATTTCTGCGAACTATCAGACAAATTTTTGGAGTAGTGAAAGAAATGTAGTGGTGGTAGAAGCAGATGAATATGATCGAAGTTTCTTGAAATTGGTTCCGGATATTGCGGTGGTTACATCCATGGACCCAGACCATTTAGATATTTATGGCACACCAGAAGCAGTTGCTGATGCTTTTGTTCAATTTTCGCAAAGGGTTAAACAAGGTGGTTGTCTTGTTAGCAAATTTGGTTTGGAGAGGGCCTCTGAATTAAAGGCGGCCCATCAATATACCTATGATTATATCAATACTTCTGCAGCAGTTCATGCTGAGAATATTCGCACCAATAACGGAAGTTATTGTTTTGATGTGGTTCATGCAGATTGGATCTTGAAAGATGTTGTATTGCATATGGGTGGTTTGCACAATATTGAAAACGCCATTGCTGCTATTACAGTTGCGAAATATTTAACTATTGACAACGATAAGATCATTGCTGCTATAGCAGATTTTAAAGGTGTTAAACGCAGGTTTGAATATATTCTTAAGAGTGAAAAACACATACTCATAGATGACTATGCGCATCATCCACAGGAGCTAAAAGCTTTGATCAGTGGTGTTAGGAGTTTGTTTGCTGATCGAAAATTGGTATTGGTATTCCAACCACATTTATTTAGCCGTACAAACGACTTGGCGAATGAATTTGCAGAGAGTTTAGATCTGGCCGATGAAGTAATTCTATTGCCAATTTACCCTGCAAGGGAATTGCCCATGGAAGGGGTTTCAAGTGAAATGTTAATAAGGAAAATGAAATTGAGCAATAAACAAATTTTGGAAAAACAAGCGATGCTGGATTGGATGGCTAAACACAATCCAGAGCTTGTGGTGATGGCTGGTGCCGGGGATATTGATGCATTGGTTTTACAAGTAAAAGACTTGTTGTCATGAAATTGAGCCTGAAAAATATACCATGGAAAAAGCGCATCATTCAAACAGTTTGGATACTGTTTGGTATGGGAGCAATGGTATTATTTGGCGCGGCTATGGTTAAAAAAAATCAAAAAACCTGTACGGGCGTTCAGATTGAAATTAGTGGTGCGTCTCAACACATGTTCTTGGATGAAAAAGAGATCTTACAAATATTGAATTTAACGGGGAAACTAAAAGGAACGCCAACAGGTAAAATTAACTTAAGAGCACTGGAAAAAGTTTTAGAAAAAAATAGCTGGATTCAAAATGCAGAAATGTATTTCGATAATAATCAATTATTGGAAGTAAAAGTGATAGAGCGTCAGCCCATAGCAAGGGTATTTGTACAGGGCGGTTATTCTTTTTATGTTGATAGCGCTGCTTTAAGATTGCCATTGAGCGATAAACTTTCTGCTCGCGTTCCGGTGTTTACCAGTTTCCCGTCCAGCAAAGCGATTTTAGCAAAGCCAGATAGTAGTTTACTGGAAGGAATTGTAAAGCTGGCTTCTTTTATACAGGCTGATTCATTTTGGATGGCACAGATTGCACAAGTGAATATCAATCCTCATCATAAATTCGAGGTTGTACCATTAATTGGCGATCAATTAATAATAGTGGGAGATGCAGATCAATTAGATAAAAAATTCAACAGATTAAAAGCATTTTATCAGCAGGCTTTGCTGCAACAAGGAATTAATGCCTACGAAAAACTGGATCTCCGTTTCGAAAATCAAATAGTTGCTGTTAGAAGAGGTGCAGAAAAAGCACAAATAGATTCTGCAGAAGCCAAAAAAAAGTTATTGGAACTGGTAGAAAAAACTACCCCATTACCATTGCCTGAAGTGGATTCAAGCAAAGTCATTAATAAAAAAATAGCGCATCAAATAAACAATAAAGAAATCAATAAACCGTTAACGAATAGGCATGTTTCACCCATGCCCAAATCCGTGCATTAAAAGTTGCAATTATTTTGTCCTGCAATGCGATGGTTTTTGAAAACAGTATCATGCTAACAACTAAAACAGAAAATATATGAGTCACAATGAATCACCAATCATTGTTGGTCTGGATATTGGAACAACTAAGATAGCAGCAATCGCAGGTAGAAAAAACGAGTTTGGTAAATTAGAGATCCTAGGATTTGGACTAGCTAAAAGTAGCGGTGTTCAGCATGGTCAGGTTCTAAACATCGATCAAACTATTAAAGCTATTCAAGCTGCATTAGCCAATTGCTATGAAAGTAATCCCGATTTGGAAATATCAGAAGTCTATGTGGGAATTGCAGGCCACCATATAAAGAGCTTACAGACTCGTGGAGATATCGTTCGTCAGGATCCTGAAAACGAGATTCAACCATCGGAGATCGACCAGCTCATCAACAATCAGCGTAAGACATTTATCCCGGCTGGAGATCAGATCATTGACGTGATCCCGCAGGATTTTCATGTGGATAATATTCAAAATATAAAAGATCCGGTTGGATTTAACGGAGTGAAAGTGGGAGCGAACTTCCATATCATCACTGGTGATCGTAACGCTATCCGTAATATCAACCGCGCGGTAGAAAGAAGCGGATTGTCAACAAAAGATTTAGTATTACAACCATTAGCATCTGCTAGTGCTGTCATGAGCGAAATCGACATGGAAGCTGGCGTAGCAATCTTAGATATTGGTGGTGGTACGTCAGATCTTGCTGTATTTTATGAGGGAATCTTGAAGCATACTGCTGTGATACCTTTTGGCGGCGAAAATATTACCAACGATATACGTTTAGGCTTAGGTGTGTTAAAGAGCCAAGCAGAAGCGATGAAAGTTCAATTTGGTAGTGCTTTAGCTGATGAGGCAAAAGCCAATGCCTACATCACTATCCCAGGATTAAAAGGAATGCCGGCAAAAGAAATCAGTGTTAAAAATTTGGCACAGATCATTCAGGCTCGTATGAGTGAAATCCTGGATTTTGTAAGCTATCATTTGAAACAAGTTGGTTTAGATAGTAGAGCATTGAACGGCGGTGTGATTTTAACAGGCGGTGGCTCTCAATTAAAACACTTGATCCAGTTAACTGAATATACCACAGGATTGAATGCGAGAATTGGTTTGCCAAATGAACACTTAGCACCCAATCATATCGATGAATTGAAAAAACCAATGTATTCAACTTGTATTGGTTTGATCCTGAAAGGGTATAGCGATTATGAGCATAATTACAAGGAGTTCAGTGAGAAATATAAAGAGGTGAAAGTGCCCAAAATATTAACTAATTCATTGAATGCAGTTACGCCTCCTACACCAACTCCAGAACCTGTGGTGGATGTAGTAAAACGCAAAGAGAAATTTTGGGACAAATTCAAAAACAATTTGATTGATATGTTTAAAGAAGAGGAAGATCAGATTATAAAATAAGATCTAAGCTTTTTCGTTTATGTGAATACCCCTAAGAACAGAATAGACAACCCATTAAACCGTACGTTATGATCCATTTTGATCTTCCAAAACAAAAATCATCAATCATCAAAGTTCTTGGTGTTGGTGGTGGTGGAAGCAACGCTGTTAATTTTATGTTTGCCCAGGATATCGAGGGTGTTGATTTTATTATCTGTAATACGGATGCTAAAGCAATTGAACAAAGTAGAGTTCCTAATAAAATACAATTAGGACCACATCTTACTCAAGGCCTAGGGGCAGGAGCAAATCCTGAAGTTGGAAAAAAAGCTACAGAAGAATCTCTGGAAGAAATAAAACGCATATTAGAAGTCAATACAAAAATGGCTTTTATCTGCGCTGGTATGGGTGGTGGAACTGGAACTGGAGGCGCACCAATCATCTCTCAGATCTGTAAAGAACTAGGGATTTTAACTGTTGGTATTGTAACTACTCCATTTGGTTTTGAAGGACCTCGCAGAATGCAACAAGCTGAAGAAGGTATTCGTCAGCTGAAACCTTATGTAGATACTTTATTAGTTATCAGCAACGATAAGTTACGGATGCAATACGGTAATCTTAAAATGAAAGAAGCATTTAGTAAAGCTGATAATGTGTTAGCAACAGCAGCTAAATGTATTACTGATATTATTAATAGTCGCGGTCATATCATTGTTGATTTTGCAGATGTTTGTACCGTTATGAAAAATGGAGGTGTGGCCATTTTAGGAAAGAGCGAAGTAGAAGGTGAAGATAGAGCACAACGTGCAATTGAAGAAGCTTTGACGTCTCCATTATTGAATGATAGTGATATCAAAGGAGCGAAATGGATCTTAATTAACATTAATAGTGCAGAAGGAGATCATGAGTGCACGATGGATGAAGTTGAGACCATCAACGATTATTTGCGCATGCAGGCTGGTGAGGCAACTGATGTAATTGTGGGTATGGGTTATGATGCAACATTGGATAAAAAAATAGGTATCACAATCATTGCCACAGGCTTTGAGCATAAAGACCCATTTTCAAAACCTGCTCCTGTTAAAAAAGCAGAAGTAAAGGAAGAAAAAATTGTAATGGTTCTTGGAGAAACAGAAAAGCCAGCAGCACCGGTTCAGTTGCAACAGCCAGTTACTGAGATTCCCAAAGATCCATTTGAACCGCATATGCAAGAGCCAAATGTGGAGGAAATGACAATTACTGTAGAACATAGTCATGCTATTTTCTATGATGAAGAAAAAATTGTTGCTGAATCTGAAATTGAAAGAGATACTTTTCATTTTGAATTGAGCTTGGATCTTCCGGAAACAAATGCAATAGCAGTGCCAGAGCAAGAAATGGAACCTGAAGATGCACCGGTTGCTAAAACAGAAATGGAAGAATTGGTTCAGTTCACAGTTACTGAGCAGCCTTCACAACCTGTTGCAAATAGATTCGGAGGTTTACACAAACCCAATAATATTTATGCTGTAGCCGAGGAAGAAAAGATAGAACAATCCGAAGCTCCCAAAGTAGAAGAAGTACAACAGAATCCGGTTGCAGAAGCTGCACCTCAGTTGATTGAAAAAGAGGAAGAAATGAAATTGGTGATGCGTGAGGCTTTTGAACCAGAAGCTTTGAAACAACCAATACCTGTTCAAGCTGCGATTCCTCAGGATGATAGTTATATGGATGAAAGTGAAGAGCAGAAAAGAAGAGCTGCTGAACGAATCCAGAAATTACGTAACCTTTCTTTTAATATGAATACAACTGATCCGAACAATGAGTTCGATTCAGTTCCTGCTTATATCCGCAGGAATATGGAATTATTTGGAAACACACTTACTTCTGTAGAAAATTTCTATAGTAAGGTAACCGTGGGTAAAGATTCCAATAACCATACGCAGATCTCTACCATCAACACTTTCCTGGATGGGAAAAAACCTGATTAACGATTGCTAGCTATAGATTTGATTTTAAACTTGGTGATTTAGTTGTTAGCCCCTTGGAAAATTTCCAGGGGCTTTTTTTATGACAACTAAAAATTTCCTGCTTCCAAGTTCCCTAACTTTGCCATATGTCCACAATACTAATTACCGGTGGTACCGGAATGGTAGGTACCAGGCTTACAGAAATTTTGATCGAAGAAGGTCATGAAGTGATTATTCTTTCTCGAAATCCTTTATCAGCAAATCTTTTGCCAAAGGGTGTAACACATGCAAAATGGGATCTAGATAAAAAATGGATCGACCCCCAGGCTTTTGCACTGGCGGATCATATTGTTCATTTAGCTGGGGCAGGAGTTGCCGATAAACGGTGGGATAAGAAAAGAAAAGAAGAAATCTTGAACAGCAGGTCTGAGAGTGGAAAGTTAATTGTGCAGACCATGCAATCAGTTCCGAATAAAATCAAATCGGTGATTAGTGCTTCGGGAATTGGCTGGTATGGTGCCGATACTTCTTCGACCCCTTCAACAGGTTTTACAGAAACAGCTCCTGCTGATGCGCAATTTCTTGGTGAGACTTGCAGAATATGGGAGCAAAATATTCAAGGTGTTTCGGAGTTTGGAGCCAGGTTGGTTGTTTTTAGAATTGGAATCGTGTTAAGTAATACTGGCGGAGCCTTTGTGGAATTTAAAAAACCCATCAAATTAGGATTCGCAGCAATTTTAGGAAATGGCAAACAACATATTAGCTGGGTTCATATAGATGATCTTTGTGGAATGTTTATCAAAGCAATGGAGGATCAAACAATGCATGGAGTGTATAATGCGGTTGCTCCTGAAATTGTGACTAATAAAAAATTAACGATCGAATTAGCAAAGTCAATGAAAGGTCGTTTTTTCATTCCCATACATGTTCCTGCATTTTTATTAAGATTGGTATTGGGTGAAATGAGTATAGAGATTTTAAAATCTACAAAAGTAAATTCGTATAAAATTCAAAGTACAGGATTTCATTATCGGTATCCAACACTTTCCGAAGCCATCCATCAATTGATCCATCCATTATAGATCTCTTCTTTTGTGAAGATAATAACAGAATGCCCAGATAGCAGATGTTAGGATTGCTGTGTATAATAAATGTTCTGGAATAGCTGCTAATGCTTTCTCATAAGCGTCTTTCATATCCTTCCCAAAACGATTCATGAATGCTGGCCAGGGAATAATTCTGTCTGAAATTTCCATGGGTAAGAACCGCCCAAGATCATTTGTTTTCCATTTAAGATAGCCATTTGCAATATTCTCTAGGATAAGATCATAGAAAAGAAATACGCCCAATGCGATAAATGCTTTTTTAATAAGAAAGCCAATCAAAAATGCAATAGTTAATTGCGCAAAGGTCTGAATTAAAAACAGTGGTATATATTGTAATTGTTCTGCCCAGCGATTCAAATTGTCTGCATCTGCATAAATGCCAAATGCACCGGCAACAATGGTATACATCAATGTTGTTACCAAGGATATGATCAACACATCAAAAAGTTTGCTTGTTACAAATTGTGTTCGACTCCAACCATCTATGATATTCTGGCGATGAGTTTTATAATTATATTCATTTGTTACCAGCATGATCACAAGTATGGATGGGATCACAATAAAGTTGGAGGAAAGAAAAGCAACAGTGTGCCATGTTTCAGGAAATGCAAATGGATTTCCTAAAAGCATCTTTGCCACATTATTGGCAACTTCCTTACCTGAGGTTGATTTGATATATCCATAATAGAACATCATATTCGTACCAGGATAAGTAAGCGTTACAATGGCAAGCATCCACCAGAAAGCAGGATACTTTTTAATTTTTAACCATTCTATTTTTATTAATGAAAGCATAGTGTAAATATTTTGAGATTAGTCGTTCGTTAACTCGAAGAATTTAGTTTCGAGGCTTTTCTTTTTAAGGATTAATTGATTTACAACTATTCCATTTTCAAAGCAATATCTATTAATCGCCTCCATTGGAGCAGTGCCAAATGGAAAGTGTATTTGAACGAAATTGCCATTTTCCTTCATACTTGTGATACCCGGAAAATTTTCCAAGATGGATATAAGTTCAGATCTACTGGCAGCGGACAGTTCAACGATATCCTCATTTGCTAATACCTCATTTACAGGACCAGCTGCTAATAATTTTCCACGCTTCATGATGGCTACATGGGTACATACTTTTTCAACCTCATCTAATAAATGACTTGCCATAATGATGGTCTTTCCTTGTTTTGCCAGTTCTTTAATTAGCTCCCGTATTTCTGCGATCCCCACAGGATCCAAACCGTTGGTAGGTTCGTCGAATAAAAGTACTTCTGGATTTCCCAGCAAAGCTGCACCAATGGCTAATCTTTGTTTCATTCCTAAGCTATAGGTACTAAAGCGACTATTTTTTCTTTCGTAAAGTTTCACAATTTTCAAAACATCATCAATGGATTGGTCGTTTCCTCTTCCGCTGATGGCACTGGTAATTTTTAAATTATCAACGGCAGATAAATAATGATAGAAATTCGGGGTCTCCAATAATGAACCAATTCTTTTTCTGGTGTCAGGTGATCCTGGTTTTCCGAACCAATGAAATGTTCCGGCATCAGATTTCAAAATATCAAGTATGATACTCAACATGGTGGTTTTACCACTACCATTGGGTCCCAGTAATCCAAATACGGCACCCTTAGGTACTTCATAGCTTACATTTTGTAAGGCTTTGATGTTTCCGTAAGACTTTGAAATGCCTTCGATTGAAAGTATGGGTTCCATAAAAATTGAATTATTTGTTTTTAATCCTTGCTATTATTCGAAGTTAGAACCATCCCTTTAAAACCTGCTACCGCTTATCCCGTGATTTTTACGCACCATCAAAGATTAAACGACAAATAATGAAGTTTTTCTCTTATTTTTTTTGAATTTCTAATATTCGATAGGGTTTAGACGTTTACATGAAAACTCAACTCGACGATTGTCAGTAAAGTGGGAATAAAATAAGGCTCATTTAGTCTTATTGGACTTAAATTCACAACTAATTGACGAACCAGTTGGACCCTTTGAAAAAATGATCAATTATCATAAAATTCCTTATGTAAATATTGCGCCCGAGCAGTATCAGGAGGAAATGGATAAAAACGGAACATTTTACTCAAATGTGGCTGTTTGGACCCTCCTTTTTTCCTTGCCACTTTTTTGGGTGTTAGACCTTCTATTCTCTAAACCGCTCTGGTTAAATTACCTGTTTATAAGAATTGCTTGTTTTGCACTTTCCTATATTATTTTTTGGGCTGGCAATAAAAATAATTGGCACCATTTAATCCATTTGAATTTGGTGGTAGTTTTAAATTTAGGCCTGGGTGCTTTTAATTGTGGTATTCTTCCTTTATCAGAGGCTTTGCCTTATTATATGCTTTTATCAATCATGGTGCTTTTGTTGAATACCATGGTTTTCTGGAAACCCATTTATTCGATCATGCAAGTGGGAATCACTTATGTTATTTTGATTTTACTGTATTCATTTACTGGAAGGGAAGATGGATATGCAGGACTGATTAAAAATGGCGGCGGTGTATATTTTTTAATTTCTGCATTCTCTTGTTTAATTGCTCATAACAGATACTTGATTGTTAAAAGAGAAATTCATAAGAATCTGATTATTGAAGAGTCTAATAAGCGTTTGTTAGAGCAAAATGAAATGATCAACGATCAGCATCAGGTGATTGAAGAAGTGAATAGGAGGTTGAAGCAATTGAACGACTATCGCCAGAATACATTGAACATTATGATTCATGACCTGAAAAATTTTATTGGGTCGAATCAAATTTCTATCGATATCATCAATCGTAGTTCCTCTAATCTTACAGTTGATCAAAAAGAGATTCTTAGTTATATCACGATGGGGAATGAGAAGTTGCATTATCTCTCTCAAAAACTATCTGATTCAGCGGAAGCTGATACTGGAGTTGTAGAATATAAAATTGAAGTTTTTGATATTATTCCGGAATTAGAGAGAACTGCTGTTAATTTGGTAGACGCATCAAGCATCAAACAAATTGGATTGCAATTAAATTTATCTCCGGCTCCATTGTTTGTAGATCTGGATAAAATTTTCATTCGTCATATCTTTTTTAAATTATTGTCGAATATCATTCGATTTGCTGAAAAGGCCTCTATCATTAGTATTCACGCATCTCAGTCTGATGAGTATTGTGTGATTGAGTTTATAAATAAAGGAAGACCAATCGGGATAGACAGGTTGAATGAATATTTCAATCGATTAGGTACACCCAATCAATATGAAGCAGCAACCAGCCAATCAGGTATGGGTTTTTCTGTTTCTAGGAAAATGATAGAGGATATGGGCGGTGAATTGAGCTTTAATAGCAATGACACTTATGGCAACTATTTTAAAATAAAATTCAAACTGGCTTAGTATAAACAGTAATAATATGAAAACAAGAGTCTTACTATCCGCACTTTTCATGCTGGCGCTCTCTACAGCTTGGTCGCAAACTATTCAGCGAACATTTGAAGAAATGGGCTATCGAGATCAGTCGATCTTCGGTATCAGTGGATCAATCACCTACTTCGTGAAAGTGAAGCCAGATGATGATATGGATCAAAGTAAGTTGGTCTTATACATTCGTCCTTCACAAGTGTTGAACCCCAACACTTCAACTGTAACCATCAGTTTGAAGGATGCGCCTGTTTATACACAGCGGATCATTGCATCCACAATGGATTCGTTGATCACCATCATCATCCCGATGAATAAAAAATATTTGCAGCCAGATGGCAGGTTCGTGAAAGTGAAGATCGTTGCAAAAATGTCTGT
>CANBQT010000015.1 GCA_947371755.1 Chitinophagaceae bacterium | reverse complement strand
CGTCTTCAAAAACAAGGCAATGTGAGGGATGCAGATTTAATTTTCCTGCCATTTTTAAATAAGGTTCCGGGTCTGGCTTTCCCTTACTTACATCGTGGGCAGTAACAAAATGTACAAAGTGATCTGCCACACCAACCCGTTCCAGCATTTGTAACATTCTTTCATTATGTGAACTTGTTGCCACACCAATGGTAAAAGGAATTTTAGTCAGACCCTGAATAAAAGTATTAATACCTGCAATTCCTTCAGGTCGCATCGTTTGATCGAATAAATATCCGTCTTGTTCTATTTCAATTTTTCGTTCTGCTGAACAATGAGCAAATAATCCCTCAATGGTTGCAGTTACCCTTCTGCCAAATACCCATTCACGGATCATTGTATCGGTTAAACTAAATCCTTCTTTCTTTGCCCATGAACCCCAGAATTCAATGATGGCTGGATTGGAATCTATAATTACACCATCCAGATCAAAAATGATCGCTTTAAATTGTTTCATCATTTTTTATTGATTTTACCAGCCTCCATGAAGACCTTGTTTCAAAGCCTTACGGTATTTGCGCATGTCGAATGAATAAAGAAAAGGAGCTCTATGTGCACCACCTTTTCTGGTTTCTTTTAAACGTTTCAAAATTCCAAATCCAGTCATCCTTCTTTGGAAATTTCTTCTGTCCAGTGTTTTATTTAAAATGGTTTCATACAATTTTTGCAACTCAGGCATGGTGAATTTTTGTGGCAATAAATTGTATCCAATGGGTAAATGATTTAATTGTAGTCTCAAGGTATCAAGCGCCTTGTCAAGAATCTGTTTGTGGTCCATGAAAAGTTCCTCAATTTCATTGATGTCCCACCATCTGCATTCTTCCGAACTGGAATCAGGGGTTGTAATTACATGTGCAAATTCAACTAAAGCGTAATAGCCCACTGTGATAAATCTTTTGAGTAACCAATGGTCCGGACCGATTTCAATACCATCCTTTTTAAAATTACTTCTATGAATATTCCAATCAGAACGTTTGGCAGAACCAAATACATGGAATTGTTGTAAAAAGATATCGTTAATGCCCGTTCTTTCTTTTAGTACACGCGTAGCAGCATCGTCAAGGTCTTCATCCTTAAAAACAAATCCACCAGGTAATGCCCAATGATCCGTGGATTTAGCTTTGATTAATAAGACCTTTAATTCATTTTCATGAAACCCAAAAATGACACAATCCAGAGACACCGAAGGTTGGAAAATTCCTTCACCATCAGCTATTACCTCTCTAAATGTTTTCTGTTGTGTCATATAACTCGAAAATAAGATAAAATCCCTCCCGATTTATTTCCAATTTTGAACATTAATCAGTAGCATTGTGTCATAACGACGCATTCGAAGCGTTTGATTGCAAAAATTCTCCAGCCATACTTAAATCAACTTAAATGAATCAACGTAGAAATTTTTTAAAGCAGACTGCTATACTTGGTTTGGGCTCAGCCATGTTCCAGAATGAGCTGCTGGCAAATGGGCTATTCGGGCCTAAGTTTCCCAATGAAGGATTACAATTATTTACATTATTCGGAATCCTGGATCAGGATCCCAAAGGATATTTAGAAAAAATTTCTAAAGTAGGGTATAAGGAAATAGAATCTGCTTTCAGCAAATTGGGTGGTTATTATGGAATGAAGCCTAAAGAATTTGCTACTACATTAAAGGATCTTGGAATGACCTGGCGTTCTCACCATGTTTTGGGAGCACCTTTTAAAATGCCGACTGGGGCAAAAATGCCACTAGGGGCAGACGGAAAACCAATAGTTATTCCACCCATGAAAAATTTGCGCGATAACTATCAGGAATTAATCGATCAGGCTGCAGAAGGTGGCGTTACTTATTTAGTGTGTGCCAATACACCTATTGGAACTTTAGATGAAATTAAAGGTTCAATTGAGGTCTTGAATAAAGCTTCTGTTGCTGCAAAAAAAGCAGGTTTATTATTTGCTTATCATAACCACGATGCTGAATTCAAAACTGTAGATGGCGTGATTCCTTATGATTTGTTATTAAGTCAAACAGATCCTAATTTAGTGAAGATGGAATTAGACCTTGCATGGGCAATGAAAGCTGGAAAAGATCCGGTTCAAATGTTTAAAGCAAACAAAGGTAGATTCCATTTATGGCATGTAAAGGATCTGGACAAAAGCAGAGAAAAAGTAATTGAAGTGGGTAAGGGCGATTTTGATTTCAAAAGAATTTTTGATCATGCTGGCGATTCTGGAATGAAGTATTTCTTTATTGAACAAGATGGTGCTCCAAGTCCGATTGAAAATATTACCACCAGTTATAATTATATTCATAAATTATTGCACCCATAAAATAGAATCATGAAAAAAATTATTTCAATATCTGCTACATTATTAATAGCACAATTAACTTTTGCGCAAGCTGATATTACGGCTAAAGCAAAAGCATTATTGGCTAAAATGACCACTGAAGAAAAAATCGGTCAATTAAATTTAATTATTCCAGGAGGTGCAGCAATGACTGGCTCTGTTGTGAGTACAGACGTAGAAGGAAAAATTAAAAAAGGTCAGGTGGGAGGATTGTTCGGAATTTATTCCCCCGAAAAAGTACGAAAGGCGCAAGACCTTGCAGTGAAAGAAACAAGATTGCATATACCCATGATTTTTGGTCTGGATGTAATTCATGGACATAAGACCATTTATCCTATTCCAT
This sequence comes from Chitinophagaceae bacterium, assembly GCA_947371755.1. GTDB lineage: Bacteria > Bacteroidota > Bacteroidia > Chitinophagales > Chitinophagaceae > Sediminibacterium. The sequence continues at coordinate 55,568 of CANBQT010000015.1, read as the reverse complement.
TGGCTATTTCAGCCTCATGGGATTTAGGTATGATTCAAAATGCTGCTGCAATGGCTGCCAAAGAAGCTACTGCAGATGGTTTGAATTGGGCCTTTTCTCCGATGGTAGACATCGCACGAGATGCACGCTGGGGTAGGATTTCAGAAGGTTCTGGAGAGGATCCATATTTAGGTGGAGAAATTGCCAAAGCAATTGTAAAAGGCTATCAGGGAAAATCTCTTTCATTAAATAATACCATGATGGCTTGTGTGAAACACTTTGCTTTATATGGTGGAGCTGAAGCTGGTAGAGAGTATAATACTGTTGATATGAGTAAGATCAAAATGTATGAATACTATTTACCTCCTTACAAAGCAGCCGTGGATGCGGGTGCAGGAAGCATGATGAGTTCTTTTAATGAAATTGATGGAATACCTGCAACTGCTAATCAATGGTTGTTGACAGATCTATTACGTAAACAATGGGGCTTCAAAGGCTTTGTAGTTTCTGATTATACTTCTGTGAATGAAATGACGGCTCACGGCATTGGTGATTTGCAAACAGTTTCAGCAAGAGCATTGAAAGCTGGTTTGGATATGGATATGGTGGGAGAGGGAATGCTAACCACTTTACAGAAATCATTGAAGGAAGGAAAAGTTTCTATGGCTGATATTGATCTGGCGTGTTTGCGTATTCTGGAAGCAAAGTATAAATTAGGATTGTTTGATGATCCTTATCGTTATATCGATGAGTCTCGTCCATCAAAAGATATTTTAAGTGCTGAGAATAGAACCATCGCAAGAAATATGGCGGCACATAGCATGGTATTATTGCAAAACAACCATCAGGTATTACCACTCAAAAAATCCGGTACAATCGCATTGGTTGGTCCATTAGCACATAACCGAAGAAATATGCTGGGTACATGGGTAGTAGCAGGTGATTGGGATAAATCAGTAAGTGTGTATGAGGGAATTAAAAATGCAGTGGGCAATAGTGCTAATATTATTTATGCAAAAGGTTCCAATTTTACAGACGATGCAGAGTTCGCTAAAAATGTGAATGCAATCGGTGTACAGGTAGAATCTGATAGTAGAACTCCTGCAGAAATGATCAATGAAGCAGTAGATGCTGCAAAAAAATCAGATATAATAGTTGCGGTTGTGGGTGAGTCTTCAGACATGTCTGGTGAATCATCCAGTAGAGCAGATATCAGTATTCCTACCAGTCAGCAGGCACTATTAAAAGCTTTATCTGAATTAGGAAAACCATTAGTGATCGTATTGATTAATGGAAGACCACTAACACTAGTTTGGGAGAAGCAACATGCTACCGCTATTTTAGAAGCATGGGCTCCGGGAACAGAAGCAGGTAATGCTGTAGCGGACGTGTTATTTGGAAATTATAATCCATCGGGAAAGATCACTGCTACCTTCCCAAGGTCAGTAGGTCAGATTCCAATTTATTATAACCATAAAAACACAGGGCGACCATATGATGGTACAGGTGGACATAAATTTAAATCTAATTATTTAGACGAATCCAATGATCCATTATTTCCATTTGGTTTTGGGTTAAGCTATACCAAATTTGAATATAGTGCCATTCAACTGAGTAAGAAAGAATTGAAAGGGAATGAAAAATTAACGGCTTCTGTTATTTTGAAAAATGCTGGTAATTATGCTGGTGAAGAAGTGGTGCAATTATACATCAGTGATCCTGTTGCTTCTGTAACTCGTGCAGTGAAAGACTTGAAAGGATTCCAAAAAGTATCTTTAAAAGCCGGTGAATCAAAGACCATCAGTTTTGAAATTACGCCAGAGCAATTATCTTTCTTCAATAATGATTTGAAAAAAGTATGGGAGCCTGGTGAATTCATTATTCAAATCGGCACCAACTCTTCTGAAGTGCAAGCTGCGAAGGTTAATTGGAATAAGTAAGAGTAAAAAGTAAAAATTAAAAAGTAAAAAGAAAAGCGAAGGCTATTGATATAGTTCCTTCGCTTTTCTTTTTATACAAAATTGATTAAGCTTCTACAGAATCATAAACTACAACCTTCTTCCATAAATGAGCACAGGTTTCAATAAAATGCAGATGAATTGGATCTGTTTGGTAAGATGCCTGATCGTCTGCATCTGCAAAAAGTGCCAACCAGGAACAAGCATAGCTTCTATCAATTACATCTCTATTCGTAGCTGCAGGAACTCCAATATGGAATTGTTGTATCGAAGGCACTTTACTTAATTTACTTAAACCTTCCAATAGTGCTTCGCGATCAGCTACACTATCAGGATTCTCTAACCAAAAATATACATGGTGTACAAATAAGTCTTGTGATAACATGATTCAAATTTTATATTAATGTTAACCCTGGGCTTCAGCCCAGGGAATTGGCTAAATATTTTAAAAGGGCTTTAGCGCAGAAGCTGAGAAAACATTGATGTGAAAGTACATATAAACTTAGCACCTATCACAGCGTTAGGGCTAAAGCCCAAATTATAATGTTATTTCTAGCCCCACCCTAAAGGGCTGGGTTAACTAAAATCTTTTACCCACCCCGCCCTTCGGGCACCCTCCCAGGAGGGGATGAAACATTTTACTTTTTAAATTAGTTGCTCTGTGATCTTTCCCGTGGTCTTATTTTTCAGGATCAATTTTTTCGCACCAAAATGTGTCATCTCTTCTTTGATCAACCAATGATCGGCATCATGTTCTGTTAAATGACTTTCTTTGGTTAGACCTGATTTTCCCCTCCAGATATCTAATTGAACGGGTTCCCAGAGTTTTGATTTTGCTGATCTATAAGCTGCATCTAAAACGGCATTCACTACATAGCCATCATAAAATGTTTCTTTAGGAGCTACTCCTTTTTCAATGGAATTAAACATATCCATGAACATATGATTGTATCCTAATTCATTTAATTCATCACCTACTGGAAATAACCAACCACTATTACTCTCCGCTTTTTCAGCAATATAATCGCCCCCTTTTCCAGTGGTGAACATATCAAAACCTGTACGTAAAAAACTATTGATCCAGATGGTTCCTTCAGATCCCATCACTTCGTCGCGAAGGTCTAATCCTCCGCGGAAGGTCCAGCTAACTTCAAACTGACCAATTGCTCCATTCTCATATTTTACCAAACCGATAGCATGATCTTCTGCATCAATAGGTTTTACTTGCGTATCCGCCCAACACATCACTTCAATGGGTTTGATATCTTTCCCGATATAACTTCTGGAAATTTCTACGCAATGGCAACCAAGATCGAGAATACAACCACCACCAGCTTGTTCAATATCCCAAAACCATTCGCTATGCGGACCAGGATGTGTTTCTCTTGATTTTGCCCAAAGAATTCTACCCAATGCGCCTTCTCGCACACTGGCTTCCGCTTTGATAAATTTAGGAGTGTACACAAGGTCTTCCAGGTAACCATTAAAAATACCGGCTTCTTCCACGGCTAGCAACATTCGTTTAGCTTCTGCAGCATTTCTTCCCAAAGGTTTGGTTGTCATCACGGCTTTTTTGTGTTTGCAACAAAGCATCACAGCAGCTTCATGTAAATTGTTTGGAAGTGCAATACAAACTATAGAAACATCCGGATGTGCAATGGCCTCTTCCATTTCAGTGGTCCAGTGCTGGCACTGATAATCTGCAGCAAATTTTTTGGCGCTTTCTTCGCGACGGGAATAAATACTTACTACTTTATCTTTTGATCGATATCCTTGTAATGCATCAGCATAAAATCTTCCGATGAAGCCGGAACCGAGCATGGCTATTTTTTGCATATTTTATTTATTTTATTGGTAGTTAATAAGTCAAAATTATAAATTCAAAAATCAAAAGTTCAATTAGTTGGTGGGCAAGCTTTTTTTCTCTTTAAAGAAAATCAGGAAGAAAATTAATACAGCCAGTGCAATATAAGCAGGAACAAACCAGATACTTTGCCAGTTGTGTAATTCTCCTACTTTATATTTATCTACTGTAAATCCAGAGAACCAGGTGCCTATAAACATACCCACTCCATAAGTGGCAAATGTGAACAGACCTTGTGCTGCATTTTTAATTTTATCACCTGCTTTTTTCTCTGTGTACATATAACCTGTAACAAAGAAAAAGTCGTAGCAGATACCATGAAGAATAATACCCGCATACAGCATCCATGCATGATCTCCAGCATTACCATAGGCGAAAAATATATAACGAAGAATCCAGGCGGTCATTCCCATCAGCAACATTTTCTTTACACCAATTCGATTAAATAAAAATGGGATGGCTAGAATAAAGGCAGCTTCTGAAACCTGACCCAGCGTCATCTTACTGGCTGCATTCTCTAATTTTACTTCGTTTAAGAAAGGGTTAGCAAACCCGTAATAAAAGCTTAAAGGAATACAAACTAAAATGGCAGCTATGAAAAATACTAAATAGGGTCTTTCTTTAAATAAAACAAATGCTTCAGTACCAAAGGCACTGGATGCATCGCTTGTTGCAGCTTTTGGTGGTGTGTTGGGTAGAATAAAACTGAGTAATCCTAGAACAGCGGAAATACTTGCTGCTAAATAAAAAGTGGTGGCTGTTTTCTCAATATCTAATTGGCCAATTGTAACACCTGCAACAATCCAGCCAAGTGTTCCAAAAACACGGATCCAAGGGAATTGTTTTCCGGGATCTGTCATTTGAGAGAATGCAATACTATTACTCAAAGCGATAGTTGGCATATATAGCAGTGCATATACCAGTATCACCCAATAAAAACTGGTACTATTATCAATCTTTGTCGCAAGAAATAGGAGTACAGCACCAATTAAATGTAATACCCCCATGATCTTTTGAGCTGCAAAAAATCGATCAGCAACCAATCCTACAAAAAATGGAGAAATCATGGTGGCAATTGCTAAAGCACTATATGCTGCACCAATCTCAACACCAGTTGCATGTAAATGTTCCGTCATATAAGTGCCCATGGTAACATACCATGCTCCCCAGATAAAATATTCTAGAAACATCATGGAGGCTAATAGTGTATTGGTTTTTGCTTTCATATGTGTGTGGGATTTTGCGTTAGTTTTATTAGATTTATTGTGGAATTAAAAGGTTTACTTTTGAACCCGTTCATTCCTTAAGGATTGCCAATTTAATTAAAACCAAGACATGCTTGCCAGAAAAACGATTTTTTTTCTTTTGCCATTATTGTTATGCAATGTTTTGAACGCCCAAACACTTGATAGCACTTATGCTGAAAAATTAGGATATCCTAAAGGGTCCAGGGTTGTGATCTTGCATGTAGATGATGTGGGTATGTCATTTGATTCAAATGAAGGTGCCATCAATGCTATGACAGAAGGTATTGCTACTTCCTGCAGTGTGATGATGCCTTGTTCCTGGGTGCCAGCATTTGTGCACTATTATAAGAAGCATCCTAAATTGGATGTTGGCTTGCACCTTACATTAACATCCGAATGGAGTGGCTATCGTTGGGGACCACTTGCTGGTAAATCTATCACTCCAGGGTTAGTAGATAAAGAAGGGGCATTATGGCCAAGTGTGGAAGATGTAGTGAAGCATAGTAATGGAGATGAAGTGGAAAAAGAAATCCGTGCACAATTAGATAGGGCAAGAACCATGGGGTTCGAACCAACTCATTTAGATAGTCATATGGGGACGCTCTTTGCAACTCCTGATTTTTTGATGCGTTATATCAAAGTGGGAATTGAAAATCATATTCCAGTAATGCTTCCTGCTGGCCATGCTTCTTTGATTAAAGTGACCAATCACATGCCGGAAACTCAAATGGCTCAAATAAGAAAACTTGGGAAAATGCTTTGGGATGCAAAATTGCCGGTATTGGACGATTTGCATAATGAAAGTTATAATTGGGAAATCCCTCGAGAGATTCAAACGGATGATCAAGAAATCCAGGAATATAAAACAAAAAAATATATTGAGGGGATCCATGATATAAAACCAGGATTAACCATGATGATCATGCATTGCACGGCTACTTCAGAAGTGTTTCCTTTTATTTCAGGGTCAGGTCCCCTGAGAAAAGGAGATATGTTAGCAATGATGGACCCTGAATTTAAAGCGGCCATTACAAGAGAAGGAATTATATTAACTACCTGGAGAGAAGTGATGGAAAGAAGAACTAAACTGAATTAATTTTTAAATATACCACCATGAAAAAGTATCTCATCTTATTTTCGTTTTTACTTGTTGTTGTTTGTTTAACTGCTTTTGTTTCTAATAAAAAAGCAACTCGTATTTTAGTGTTTAGCAGAACACTGGGATTTCATCATGCGTCTATTCCAACAGGCATTGCTGCTATTCAGAAGATTGGTCAGGATAATAATATGCAGGTAGATACCACCACAGACGCTGGTTTCTTTAATGAAAAACAATTAAGTAAATATGCTGCGGTAGTTTTTCTGAGCACTACAGGAAATGTATTGAATGATGAACAGCAAGTAGCCTTTGAACAATATATCAAAAAAGGCGGTGGATTTGTTGGAATCCATGCAGCAACTGATACAGAGTATGACTGGGCATGGTATAATCAATTAGTAGGTGCCTATTTTAAAAGTCATCCAAAGCAACAAGATGCAGTATTACACGTGATTGATCCCAGTCATATTTCAACCATGCATTTGCCAAAAGAGTGGAAACGTTTCGACGAATGGTATAATTTTAAAAGCATTCAACCTAATCTTCATGTATTAATTACCATTGATGAAAAATCATATACAGGTGGAGAAAATGGAGACTATCATCCCATGGCCTGGTGGCACGATTTTGATGGTGGCAGGGCATTTTATACAGAGTTTGGGCATACAGACGAATCTTATGCTGATCCTTTATTCATTCAACACGTAACAGGCGGAATTGCATATGCAGTGAACAAAAAATAAAATTGATGAGAAACAAGTACGAATTTTTAATTTTTATTCTAACAACAATTATTTTTTCTGCTTGTAACAATGCCACTCTGGAGATATCTGAAAAGGATAGCTCAAATCATTGGGCAATGTTAGACTTTATAAAAGTTGATTCTGTAAATCCGGTTCTGTTACCCGGATCCAACCAATTTATAGATCCAATCACCAAACAGACAATTGCGTGGGAGGCGAAAGATGTTTTTAATCCAGCTATTGTGGTAAGGCATGATACAATGTTTATGTTATACCGTGCGCAAGACAAAATTGGTTTACCTGGTGGAACATCAAGAATCGGTTTAGCAACAAGTGTGGATGGGTTACATTTTACAAAAACAAGTACGCCTGTATTTTATCCGGACAATGATTCGCTTAAAAAATATGAATGGCAGGGTGGGGTAGAGGATCCAAGAATTGTGGAAGATGAAAAGGGAATATATTATATGACCTATACTGCTTATGATGGAAACCTTGCCAGATTATTAATGGCCTCATCAGCAGACTTATTGCATTGGAAAAAACATGGATCTGTTTTTACAAAAGCCAATCATGGTAAATATTTAAATCTTTGGTCAAAATCTGGATCCATTGTTTCTAAATATGTGGATGGAAAGATTATTGCAACAAAAATTAATGGAAAATATTGGATGTACTGGGGCGATCAAAATATTTGGGCAGCTTCATCATCTGACCTGATTAACTGGGAACCAATTGAAATGAATGCAGAAGAGAAGGCACCTATTGCTTTGAAAGGTCAGGCATTGAATATGCCGTTATTGAAAATTGTAGTACCTACCAGGGATAAAAAATTTGATGCAGATTTGGTAGAGTCTGGTCCGCCTGCAATGCTCACCAACAAAGGCATTCTGCTCATCTACAATTCACGTAATCTTAAAAATATCGGAGATACTAGTTTGCCAGATGGTACTTATACCGGCGGACAAGTATTACTCGATAAAAATGATCCCACAAGAATTGTCAATAGACTAGACAATTATTTCTTTAAACCCGATAAGCCCTACGAATTAACGGGGCAGGTAAATAATGTTTGTTTTCTGGAAGGCCTGGCTAATTATAAGGGTAATTGGTTTTTATATTATGGCACAGCAGATTCTAAAATTGCAGTTGCTATTAGAAAAAATTAAATTTATTGAATGTTTTTTTCTGTGAAGAAACAGGCCAAGTGATTTTTGAAAAGAGGGTAAATTGCTAATACAATACCAATTAATAATAGCACACCAGAGATCATAAAAACAATGAAGAAGGGTGTTAGGTTTTGCATCATCACACTAAAAGCAATTTGATCAGAACTCATTTGCCATTTTGATTTTAACACACCCGCTGCAATTAAAGCAATCCAGAATGCAAATAAAGAGCTGTTCGCCAACCAAAATCCAAACTTCATCAGTTTCTGGTAAGGATCTAAACTGATACATGTATCTTTTAAAATATCGTAACAAACTGCCAGTAACAGCATGGTATTAATTCCAATAGTAGTGCCCATTGCATGAGCCACAGTGATATGTGTACCATGCGTATACACATTGATAGCAGGGATTGACATGCCAATAGCTAACACAAGATTTAAAAAGATCCATACATCTGCAGCCACCAAAAAACGGTAAGCATCGCGGTTGAAAAATTTTTGTGCTTTAGTAAGTGAGGCCTTCCATCCATAAATAATATTGCCTAAGATCAATAACTCAGTCATGCTTACAGAATAACTGATATACTGCACATAATGCTGGGTTGGAAGGGTGTAGATATGATGGCCCCAGTTGAACATCAAATTAAAAAGTCCTGCAAAATAAAGTATGAAAGCTTTATTCGAAAAGGCATAAGATTTATCTCCACTGATCTTCGTCATTAAATACATACTGGATCCATAAATCAGCATATTCCAGGAACCTACCATGCTACCGTAAGATTTCCATTGGATATTCATGTCGTTCACAACATGATTATTAAAGTATGGAAAAAGCCAGAGGTAGGATTCCGAAAAAGTAAATAGAAAGAAAATGATACCAGTAAGCCACATCCAGATATATACAGGTTGATTTTTTAAAGTACCCACAGATATTATAAAATTAATTAGAAATAGTATCCAGCCAATGATAATAGGAGCAGAAAGTATGGGTGGAAATTCCCAATATTCTCTTCCTCCAAATACACCGAAACAATAAGCTATTAAAATGGCAACAACTGATATTACAAATAATATAAAGAGTAAACGGGAAAGATTGTTTGAATATAATTTTTTGCCAGTATGTTCTTTCAGATAGGTAAGTACCGCCCCCATTGACGCGAATAAAATCCAAAATAAAACGGATGAAACATGCAGGGGTCTGGTCTTCTCAAATGATAATGCTTCTTTTAAAAAACCTGGAATAATATATTGTAACCCTCCGATGGTTCCAAATAACATACCGGTACTTAATAAAATCAATGCAACCAGGATGAATACCTTGGGGGTGAATTTTGCCTTACTGATTGATAGTTCCATTAGCGTTGATTGTAAATTTGCGGGGATCTGATTTTCCGGTTTGATCGACACACTTTAAATAGTCGGTTAGTTCTTGTATCTCAGATTCACTTAAGTGATAGTTGGGCATAGTAGTATTTCCTGTTTGAAGGAAAATATGTATCAATGTGGGTCCTCTTAAAGAATATTCGTTGGTAAGATCTGGGCCAAGATAGCCTCCTAAACCATAAATCTGGTGACAAGCGGTACAATTATGTTTTTGCCATAATGACTTTCCTGTCGACTGACTTACGCTGAAAACTGGGTTTGAAACGGGTAAATGAGAGTAAAGAAATCCAGAGTAGGAGAGGAATCCTATACAGAGTAAGCTAAAAACAATGAATTTTTGTTTATCCGGAAACATAGCTTTGCGATAAAAAAAGACAAAATTATCCTTATATATTTATATTTACCCAATTATTTCGGGGAAATCTAAAAAAATCTCGTAATTAATCCGAACTTGTTGATATACACAAAATGGTTGTGTATCTTCACTCTTGGAGGTTAATTTTATATTAAGTTATAAATATTATTAAATAGTAATATGATACAAAAGAGTTTATCCGAAAAATTAGCAAATTTCACTGCGGCAAAAGATTTGAAGGCTTCCGGATTGTACCCCTATTTTCGTTCTATAGAAGAGAATCATGATACTGAAGTAATTATCGGTGGAAGAAAATTGCTGATGTTTGGGTCGAATAGCTATATGGGTTTAACAAACCATCCCAAAGTATTGGAAGCAGCTAGAAATGCATTAACAAGATATGGCAGCAGTTGTTCTGGCTCAAGATTTCTGAACGGAACCTCAAAATTGCACATAGAGTTAGAAGAAAAATTGGCTGCGCATTTAGGTAAAGAAGCTGCACTCACATTCACTACTGGGTTTCAGACAAACTTAGGAACAGTGGCAAGTATCACTGGAAGAAGTGGCGTATTATTATTGGATGAATATGACCATGCTTCTATCATTGAAGGAAGTCGCCTTTCATTTTCTAAAGTCCTTAAGTTTGCCCATAATGATATGGCAGATCTGGAAAAGCGTTTAAAAACTATTCCTATTGATACCATTAAAATGATTGTTATTGATGGTGTGTTTAGCATGGAAGGAGATATCTGTAATCTTCCTGAAATCACAAGATTGGCAAAACAATACCAGGCTACAGTCATGGTAGATGACGCACATTCCCTGGGAGTACTTGGAAAATTAGGTCGAGGAACTGCAGATCATTTCGGACTAACAGATGATGTGGATCTTATTATGAGCACATTTAGTAAATCACTGGCTTCGGTAGGTGGGTTTATTGCTTCCAGTAAAGAGATCATTGATTATTTAAAGCATCATGCCAGATCAATTATATTTAGTGCAAGTATGCCTCCATCAGCAGCAGCTGCAGCTATGGCGGCTCTTGAGATCATGCAAGCTGAACCAGAGCGTCTTGAAAAACTTTGGGCTAATACGGCCTATATCACCAAAGCAGTAAAAGATCTTGGTTTTGATATGGGTGCTTCAGAGTCTCCTATTATACCTATTTATATTAGGGATAATACACTCACATTCCAGTTCACCCAATTATTATATGAAGAAGGTATATTTGTAAACCCTGTAGTTTCACCTGCAGTAAGCAGTGATTCTTCTTTGATTCGTATGTCAATCATGGCCACACACACAAAAGAGCAACTAGATTTTGTAATTAGTAAATTGGAATTAGTTGCTAATAAATTGCACGTGTTAGAGCAGGTTGAAAAATAAGTAAACTGATAAGTGATAAAAGTGAAGAGAGATAATTATTATCTTTAAAAATAAACCCACAAAATGAGTATTGTTGTTAAGGAAGTTACCTCAAAGAAAGAGTTAAAGGCTTTTATCAATTTGCCTTATCGTTTGTATAAAGATCATCCTTATTATGTTCCACCCTTAAGTTTTGATGAGGAGGGAACTTTACGTAAAGACAAGAATCCTGCTTTTGATTATTGTGAAGCAAAATATTTTTTAGCCTATAAGGAAGGTAAAGTTGTTGGACGTGTGGCAGCAATTTTGAATCATGCCTTCATAGAAAAGTGGAAGAATAAGTACATGCGTTTTGGATGGATCGATTTTGAAGAAGACATCGAAATTCCGAAAGCGTTATTAGCAGAAGTGGAGAAATGGGCTAAAGAAAAACAAATGGATGCCATTCATGGTCCGATGGGTTTTACCGATTTAGACCATGAAGGAATGTTGGTGCAAGGTTTTGATCAGTTGGGTACACTTGCTGCGATTTATAACTATGCTTATTATCCTAAATTTCTGGAAGAACTTGGTTTTTCTAAAGATGTGGATTGGGTAGAGTATAAAATAAAGATTTCACAGCAAATGCCTGCAGATTTTGAAAAAATGGCATCTATTGTGAAACGTAGGCTCAACTTAACTGTTGTTCAAGCAAAAAAGCCGAAAGAGATTCTTCCTTATACAAAAGAAATCTTTGAATTAATCAATTCTTGTTACTCGCATTTGTATGGTGTTGTGCCTTTAACAGATAAGCAAATTGCTTATTATACCAAGCAATATTTTTCTTTTATAAAAACGGAATTTGTGCCATTGATTGTTGATAAAGATGGTAAGCTCATTGCATTTGGAGTAACCATGCCATCATTATCAGTAGCGCTTCAAAAAGCAAAAGGTTCATTATTGCCATTTGGTTTATTTCATTTATTAAACGCGCTGAAAAAAGGTAAAAATAAATTAGCTGACCTCTATCTAGTTGCTGTTGATAAAGCATATCAAGGGAAGGGCGTTAACGCTCTTTTAATGTATGAGTGCAATAAGACTTATATCGATTATGGTATGGAATATGCAGAATCAAATCCTGAATTGGAACTGAACGAAAAAGTGCAATCATTTTGGGAGCGCTTCGACGCAGTACAACACAAGAGACGGAGGTGTTTCATCAAACGCTTCGATTCCTAACAAATAAGGAAGGATGAAAAAAAATCTACTCATTACCGGTGCCAGTGGTTTTATCGGAAGCTACCTTGTGGAGTTAGCGCTGGAAAAAGATTATCAAACAATTGCCGCTGTGCGACCATCAAGCAATAAGCAATGGCTGAGGGATCCTTCCATTAATTTTCTGGAGCTTGATTTTAAAAATGATCAAACTTTAGATCATGCAATCAGAGAATTCGTTGAAAGATTTGGTCACATTGATTATGTGATTCACAACGCTGGTGTTACGCGTGCTAATAAGAATGAAGAATATGATCTAGTGAATTGTGATAATACAATTCGACTGGTGCATGCCTTGCAAAGAAATAATCAAGTGCCGGATAAATTTGTTTTGATCAGTAGTCTTGCAGCTTATGGACCTGCTAAAAATGAGTTGCCTGTAAAAACAACAGATCTTAAAGCGCCTCTAACTGCTTATGGAAGAAGTAAACATAAGGCAGAAGAATTCCTTTATACTTTAAAGGATTTTCCTTTTGTGATTATTAACCCTACTGCCGTATACGGACCAAAAGACAAAGACGTTTTCTTTTTAATTAATTCTATTCAAAAAGGGTTTGAAGTATATATTGGGAATAAAAAACAGTTATTAAGTTTTGTACATGCTGCTGATCTTACAACTGCCATATTCATTGCCATGGAGTCTGATGCGGTGAACAAGAATTTTTTGGTTTCAGATCAACAAGTGTATACTTCTGAGGCCTTTAACCAACAGATTAAATCCATCTTACAAAAGAAAACCTTATCGATAGTAATGCCTGTAAATATTGTTCGGACTGTTGCAGTTTTTGCTGAGATCGTAGGATCTGTTACAGACAAAGTTCCAATATTGAATAGAGAACGCTTAAAAGAATTTGAAGCTCCAAATTGGGCAGTAGATAGTTCAGAAATTGATCAATTAGGCTATCAACCTAAATACAATTTAGAAGAAGGATTACAGGATGCCATTCAATGGTATAAAAAACAGGGATGGCTCTCATAAGTAATCGTTCAAGAACCACCCCTGATAATTTTATTTCAATTTTTCAAACCTTGCTTGAAAGAAACGCAAGTACTTAGGTTCGTAAATCATTTTCATACCTTTGATCTTTTCGCGACGTTCAAACACACGTGCAGTTGATTCTGCTATTACATCCATATGTGCTTGTGTATATACACGCCTAGGGATAGTAAATCGTACCAATTCTAATTTAGGACAATAGTTATCACCATTAGCTTTTCTGCCAGCTGATACTATTCCCCTTTCCATAGTTCGTACACCTGAATCCTGATAGATTTCAGCAGCCAGCGTTTGTGCAGGATATAGGTCCTGAGGGATATGTGGTAGAAATTGTTTCGCATCTACAAAAATACCATGCCCACCAATTGGTTTTACAATAGGTACTCCATATTCAATCATTTTTTCGCCGAGATATATTACCTGACCTACCCTTGCTTTAATATGGTCATCACCCACACTTTCGCCAATACCAATGGCCATTGCTTCCATATCTCTACCTGCTAAACCTCCATAGGTATGCAGTCCTTCGTACACCACCACCATATTTCTGGCCTCCTCAAAAACATCCCAATCATTCACAGCTAAGAAACCGCCAATATTTACTAAGGCATCTTTTTTTGCACTCATGGTTGCACCATCAGTATAGGAACAAATCTCTTTTACAATTTCCTTAATGGTTTTATCAGCATATCCTTTTTCGCGCTGTTGTATAAAGTAAGCATTCTCTGCAACCCTTGTCATATCATGAATCACACGAATACCATGTTTCTTGGTGTACTTCCTTAATTCCTTTAAGTTTTGCATACTGATGGGTTGCCCACCAGCCATATTTACACTAGTTGCCATACTCACATATGGGATCTTTTCTGCACCATGTTTTTTAACTAGTTTGTCTAATTTTTCCAGATTAATATTTCCTTTGAATGGAAATTCACTTTCTGAATCATGAGCTTCATCAATAATCACATCTTCAAATTTTCCTCCAGCTAATTCCTGATGCAATCGGGTAGTAGTGAAATACATATTTCCAGGAATGATATCTCCTTTCTTAATCAAGATCTTTGAAAGGATATTTTCTGCACCTCTCCCTTGGTGTGTTGGTATTAAATATTTATATCCATACACATCTTTCACCACTTCTTCTAAATGATAAAAGTTTCTGCTTCCTGCATATGCTTCGTCACCGAGCATCATCCCAGCCCATTGGCGATCACTCATGGCACTGGTACCACTATCTGTTAATAGATCGATATACACATCTTCTGATTTTAATAAAAATGTGTTGAAACCTGCTTCCTGTAAGGCTTTCCTTCTTTCTGCAGGACTTGTCATTTTGATCAGCTCCACCATTTTAATTTTGTATGGTTCGGCCCAGCTTCTTTTAATTGGTTTGTTCATTTTAATCAGTATTAGTTTAGTTAATGGGTTTCATTTTTACAGTAAAGTGGCGTAATAGCTGCGCTTCTTCGGTAATGGAGAGCCCTTTGAAATGTTTTCTATTTTGATATACTTCAATAATTACTTCGGCCACATAATCGATATGGCTTTGCGTATAAACTCTTCGGGGGATAGCAAGGCGAACCAGCTCCATTTGTGCTGGAATTAATTTTCCAAAGTCATCATATTTTCCAAACATCAGCGAACCAATTTCAACGCCTCGAATTCCGCCTTCAAGATATAAGGCACCTACTAATGCTTGTCCGGGATATTGATCCACAGGAATATGATCTAAGAAAGCTTTTGCATCCAAATACACTGCATGGCCACCAGCTGGTTGCATCACAGGTACTCCTGCATCCATCAATTTATTAGTGAGGTATTCAATACTTCGAATCCGGTACTGTAAATAATTTTCATCGAGTACTTCCACTAATCCGATAGCAATGGCTTCTAAGTCTCTGCCAGCAAGGCCTCCATAAGTTGGAAAACCTTCTGTAATCACTAATAAATTTCTACATTGCTGGGCTAATGCAGGATCGTTCATGGCTAAGAATCCACCAATATTGGCAAATGCATCTTTCTTAGCGCTCATGGTACAACCATCGGCATAAGAGAAAAGCTCTTTAGCAATATTTTCTACTGAAACATTTTGATAACCTTCTTCGCGTAGTTTAATAAAATAACTATTCTCTGCAAACCTACATGCATCAATGAACAATGGAATTTTATGAGTGGTGCAAATTCTACGCACTGCTTTGATGTTTGCCATACTCACTGGCTGTCCGCCTCCAGAATTATTAGTAACAGTAATAATGACCAATGGAATATTTTCAGCTCCTTTTTCAAGAATTGTTTTTTCCAATAATTCCAGATCCATATTTCCTTTAAATGGAGCAGGTACAGTAGGAAGTTTACCCTCTTTGCACAAACAATCAATTCCTTCAGCCCCAGAAAATTCAATATTGGCGCGGGTTGTGTCGAATAGTGTATTGCTAATGAAATATTTTCCTTTGCCCCCTAATATGCTAAAAAGAATTTTTTCAGATGCTCTTCCCTGATGTGTAGGAATTACTAAAGGCATGCCTGTAATATTTTTTACAGCTGCTTCAAAACGAAAGAAACTTGGACTTCCTGCATAAGATTCATCACCCCGCATGATACCTGCCCATTGATCGCTGCTCATGGCACTGGTGCCGCTATCGGTTAACAGATCGATCAATACTTTGTTTGAGTGAATTAAGAATGGATTGTAAAAGGCTTCTTCTAAAATTTTGACACGTTCTTCCTTGCTAGTAAAGAAGATGGGTTCCACAGATTTGATCTTGAATGGTTCTATAATAGTACGCATACAACAATTGTTATAAAGTGAATAACGAAAATGGGTTGCAATAAAAAGTAGATAGGGTTGCGTAGAAGCAACAGGAGAATGCTAGAAACTAGGTAGGCTTACAAATAATATTTTTCCAGAGTTCCAATGGCATAGAACAAAGGTAGAAGAAATTTTCATAAAACAAAGAACCCCGATTTTGGTCGGGGTTCTGTAATAATAAATGTTTTGATTTACCCTAAGGCTTGTAATATATCTTGTAAAATATCATCCTTATGTTCTAACCCCACACTGATACGAATTAAGCCAGGCGTGATATTTACAGCAGCTCTCTCTGCATCAGAAAGTTTTGCGTGGGTAGTACTTGCTGGGTGCGATGCAATACTACGTGTGTCTCCCAGATTGGCAGTCATTGATAACATCTTTAAATTATTCAGGAAGTTTCTTCCGGCCTCTAATCCGCCTTTTAATTCAAAGCAAACAATGCCGCCGCCATTCTGCATCTGTTTGATGGCGATGCCATGGTGCGGGTGACTCGCCAAGAAAGGATAGCGTAGTGTTTGAATTGCTGGATGATTTTCTAATTGTTGCGCAATGTATAATGCATTGGAAGCATGACGCTCCATGCGCACATCTAATGTTTCTAAACTCTTGCTCAATACCCAAGCATTGAATGGAGACAGTGCAGGACCTGTACTTCTGCAGAATAAATAGATTTCTTTTACCAATTCTTTTTTACCTACAACAACACCTCCTAACACACGACCCTGACCATCTAACCATTTTGTAGCTGAGTGAACAACAAGGTCGGCACCAAAATCAATAGGTTTTTGATTCACAGGTGTGGCAAAACAATTGTCCACTATAAAAATGATGTTATTTTCTTTTGCTACTTTACCTATCATAGCAAGGTCTAAAATTTCAAGACCCGGATTAGTAGGCGTTTCCAGATAGATCAATTTTGTATTCGGGCGGATTGCTGCTTTCCAATCGGTTTCTGTTGCATTCGCTGAAACATAGGAATATTCTATCCCAAATTTTGGAAGATACTTTGCAATCACGGTATGCGTACTTCCAAAAATAGAGTTACATGAAAGTAAATGGTCGCCTTGTTTCAAAAGCGCCATAAATGAACCCGATACGGCACTCATTCCCGATGCAGTAGCATATCCAGCTTCAGCGCCTTCAAGGGCAACCATCTTATCTGTAAACTCTTGTACGCTTGGGTTGCTAAATCTGCTATAAATATTATCATCACTCTCATCAGCAAATGCTGCACGCATTTCTTCTGCGTTATCGAAACAAAAACTGCTGGTTAAAAACATAGGTGTACTATGTTCCATTTCATTGGTTCTCTCTGTTTGTATTCTAATGGCTTGAGTTTGTTGATGAGGCATGCGAAAATTTATAAATGATATATAATTAGTTGATCACTTCAGACTTCCATTCAATGGTGGCGCCAGCGGCTCTTAAAGTGGCAGCCACTGAACAATATTTGTCTATCGATAGAGCACAGGCTTTATAAGCTTTGTCTGCATCTACATCCCCTTTAAATTGAAAAGTAACATGAATATATTTCCAAAGTGCAGGCTCCTTATCTTTCTCTCTTTCTGCTTCAATGATCATATTTACAGTTTCCACCTCTTGTCGTTGCTTTTTCAGGATAGAAACTATGTCTACACCACTACATCCACCTAGTCCCATTAAAAGGGTTTGCATAGGACGAATGCCAGCGTTTTGTCCGCCAATCTCCACTGCTGCATCCATCTGCATGCTATTTCCGCTGCTATCCGTTCCTTCAAAACCATAGTCGCCGATGGTTCTTTTGACCTCAATTCTGATCATTCTAAAGATTTATGCAAATGTAATTTATCCATACCCTTATTTTGTAGCTAATTTGGGAATTTAGATATGAATGTTTTTGAATATAAGAACGACTTTGCGCTGGAAAACGGGAAGGTACTTCCAGGTATTGAAATTGGCTATCATACCCATGGCGAGCTGAATGCAGCAAAAGACAATGTAGTCTGGATCTGTCATGCACTTACGGCTAACTCAGACCCCACTGATTGGTGGAAGGGGTTAATTGGCTCAGGATATCTGATCAATCCAGAGAAATATTTCATTGTGGCTAGTAATATTTTGGGGTCTTGTTATGGATCTACTGGTCCATTGAGCATTAGTCCAACTACTGGTGAACCTTATTATTCCAGCTTTCCTTCTGTAACCATTCGCGATATGGTAGAAGCGAATATTCTGTTGCGTAAACATTTAGGTATTGAAAAGATTCATTTGATGATGGGTGGAAGTATGGGCGGATATCAGGCTTTAGAGTGGTGTGTGATGGAAAAGCATGTGATTGACAAATTATTTTTAATTGCAACCTCTCCTTCAGAAAGTGCCTGGGGTGTGGCAGTGCATACCGCACAAAGACTGGCCATTGAAGCAGATGGAACCTGGCAAGACAGGAATGAAAAGGCAGGAGCAAAGGGATTAAAAGCGGCACGTGCCATTGGCATGTTAACCTATAGAAATTATAGCACGTTTCAGGAAAAACAAACAGATCCCGATCCTGAAAAGATCGACAATTTTAAAGCTTCTTCCTACCTGAATTATCAGGGCGATAAATTGGTAAATCGTTTTAATGCCTATAGTTATTGGCTACTCACCAAGGCAATGGATAGCCACCATTTAGGCCGTGGTCGTGGTGGCGATTTGATCAAAGTTTTACAATCTATTCAGCAACCCACATTGATTATGGGTATAAAAAGTGATATTTTATGTCCACCTGATGAGCAACGTTTCACAGCAGAACATATGCCAAATGCGAAACTAGTAGAAATAGATTCTGCTTATGGACACGATGGATTTATTATTGAAACGGTGCAGATTACTGAACACTTAAAGGAATTTATTTAATACAATTCAAAAGTCAAAATTCAAAAGTAAAGAGGCTTTTTTTGAATTTTGACTTTTGATTTTTAACTTATTCCGGGTGATAAATCTTCTCGGCATTTGCATAAACTTCCTTCTTATTCAAACTCATTTTCTTTGTCTGCTGATGCGTATACATTTCCATCTGGTCTGTATAGTGGGGTGAATTCTTCTTTGATGATGCACCATAAGTATTGATGGTTTCAATGATGGGTCCGTCCTTTGTAAATCTTACCAGTTCTACATAAGCATCTCCCTGATTTCCTTTTACCATTCCATTTTTATATGGAATAGAATACATGGGTGCTAATACATCGGGTAGGCCAGGTTGCGGAATAGCTTTATCACCTCTAACTAATTTTTGAATATCACCTAATTGCAGATCCGTTCTACCGAAATTCTTAAGCATGTCTGCTTTTATTTCAATGAGTACTTGTATAGCCTGATTTTTACTCAGCATTTTAGTTTGCAGATATTGATTTCTTTTGCTTCTTAAAGAATCATATACCATTAAAAACGTGCCAGCACCAATGCTTTCTGCACCTGCATTCTTATCCCATTTGTTCAATTGATTAATGAGGTCTGCAATGTCTGGATACTCTATTGGATTTAATAGAAAGATGCTATCGATATTAAAAGGGAACGCAAGTTTCGTGGGGTATTGTCTATCAAATTTTATTTTTTTAAAGTCATCATAACTTAATTTCTCGTGTTGGGATATGAGTTCTGCGAAACGTAGGCTTCTATTGTTTTCCAGTGTTTCATAGCCCATGGTAATATCCTTCACTACTGCATTATCTAGCCCTTCAGTAGCATGAAAAGGAGAATGGTTGGTGTTATATAAAAATCCAGATTGAGGTTGTAACACCTGTGGTAAATCAGTTAAGGGATGTAAGGCCGTCCACATAGTGGCACTGGTATTTCCTGGTAATGTAGTTTTCCAATTATATTTTGGATCTCTGATGGGGATGCGGCCATTGCTGATATAATAGATTGTATCAAATCGATCTGCATACATAATATTATATCCAGGTATTGCAAGCATATTCAAGGCCGATTTAAACTCTTTAAAATTCTTTGCTTTATTAAAGCGATACCATTGTTCCAGTCCGCGGATATCCATTTGTGCGGGCATTCGAATAGAGAATGTTCCTCTTGCAGTAATGATGGTTGGTCCGTATTTACTCCAATAAGTTTTTTTACCAATCGGAATCACGATACCTGAAACCTTTACTTTCAGCTTGGCAGTTCTTTCTTCGAGAGTTTCCCATTGTCCATCAAATTTGTATTGAAGTTTATTAAAAGGATTGATTTCTAATTGATACACGTCTAATTTGTCAGGTGCATTTACCGTATGTGCCCATCCTAAATTTTCATTACAACCATGTAAGATAGAAGGGGCTCCGGGGAAGTTCGCACCAATGATATTCCATCCTTCTTCGCTGCATAAATGTGCTTCATAAAATGCAACCGGACCTTCTAATGGTTGGTGTGCGTTGATGTCTAAATAAACCTGTCCGTCAATAGATTTTCTGCTATTGACTGCAATAGCATTACTTCCTGAAGTTTTATAATTTTCAAGAAGGGGTACTGTTCCACCATAAATTGATGCCAAGGCCCCATCTGCACCAGACAAGATGCATAATTGCAAGACAGAATATTGAATCATGTCTTTTGGGCTGATAGGAAATGCAGATTTAAGCAAAACTTCCTGTGGGTGATTTTTTGCATAGGAGTTTAGTCCAGCGCAATATCCTTCGAGTAATTTTTTGAAATCGGGACTCAAATCAGTATCAAACTTTTCCGCTACTAATTCGGGAATGCGCAGCAAGTGAATGATATAATCAATTTGTGCCCCCTTTTTACCCTGATACCTTGCCAACATGGCTTTGCCTGCCAGGAGGGATTGCTGTATTGTTTTAAAATCATCTTCTGCATGTGCCCATGCTAAGCCATAGGCCACTTCGGGGTCTGTTTTGCCAAATATATGTGGCACTCCAAATTTGTCGCGAACAATATCGATTTTGGTGGGGTCGAATTGGGCATTGGATTTGGAAACTAGAATTAGTATTAAAGCAAAAAGTAAAGTCTTTTTAATCATGGGATATAGTCTGAGATTAAATGTAAATACAAATGAGAATATAAAATGTTTAATTAAGAATTCAAAAGCACGGGGATAACAGTGATTTTGCAGATTTCCACAGATGAGATCCCTGTAAATCTGCTTTATCCGCGTCATCTGTGTGCCCTTCAACCAACCCTTGAAAATATTAATTGAATCTAACTATCTTCATATCAAAAAAAATGAAGTTCTGGGATCAAATAGCTGAATACCTTTTTATCAAAAAAAGAGAACATAAAGAAGAAGATTCAAACTTTACGAAGTACATGCACGGGATGAACCGAATATCGATTTATCTATTTTTGATAGTCATCACTATCATGCTTTTCAAAGCTTTCATCCTACCGATGATTCGTAAATAATTATTTGCGCAGGTAGTTGATGATGATTTTTGCAGCTTGGTCTGATGCATGTCCACCTTTAGAAAGCTTCTCAAATAAAGCTTGATAATCTGCTTTCAATTGCAGCTGGTGCTTTTCATCATTTAACAATGAATTCAACTCATTCACCAGATTTGAAACATTCAATTCGTCTTGAATCAATTCCGTAACAATCAATTTGTCCATAATCAGATTCACCAGGGAAATATATTTGATCTTGATCAATCGTTTGGCAATTTGATAGCTGATATTACTTCCTTTATAGCAAACAATTTCAGGAACACCTAATAAAGCAGTTTCTAGTGTAGCAGTGCCGCTGGTAACCAATGCTGCATTCGATTCTAACAATAATTGATAAGTGGCATTTTGTACAGACGATACGTTTTGATAAGCTTGTAAAAATGGTTGATAGAAAGCTGATTCCTGTCCAGGCGCTTCTGCAACAACAAACTGGTAATCAGGGAATGATTTTGCCACTTCCAGCATGATGGGTAATTTCTTCGAGATCTCCTGTTTTCGACTGCCAGGTAATAGCGCAATTTTTTTTAAGATAGGAGAGTGTTGTCTATCAATAAATTCCAATTCTTTTTTCTTGTCTTCTATTGCTTCAATTAATGGATGGCCCACATAATCAACATCCCAATTCCATTTTTCTTTGTAGTAATCTTTTTCGAAGGGAAGGATCACGAGCATCTTATCGATGATCTCTTTCATCTTTTTTACCCTTCCTTCTTTCCATGCCCAAACCTGTGGAGAGATATAATAGATCACTTTGATGCCTTCATGATGAGCCCATTCTGCAATACGCAAATTAAAACCAGGGTAGTCTATGAGGATTACTGCATCTGGATGAAATGCTTTGATATCATCTTTACAGAAACGTATATTCTTAAATATGGTGGGTAGGTTTTTAACCACTTCTGTGAATCCCATAAAAGCAAGATCA
This sequence comes from Chitinophagaceae bacterium, assembly GCA_947371755.1. Taxonomy (GTDB): domain Bacteria; phylum Bacteroidota; class Bacteroidia; order Chitinophagales; family Chitinophagaceae; genus Sediminibacterium. The sequence continues at coordinate 33,004 of CANBQT010000015.1, read as the reverse complement.
CGATAATGTTTCACCAGTTCTGCGCCGGCTGATTGCATCAGATCCCCGCCCCAGCAACGAATATTTGCTGTAGGGTCTTGTATTTTTAATGCTTTGATCAGATTACTGCCGTGGAGATCGCCGCTTGCTTCTCCTGAAATGATATAGTATTTCACCTGCCAAAGATATTGATGGTACCATTTTAACAAGTTTTTTTTCAAAAACTAAAAAAATAGTTTGAAAACTAAAAAATTAGTTTATACATTTGAATAACTATAAAATTAGTTGAAGATGAAACCACTTACCAAGGCCGAAGAGCAGATCATGCAAAGTATCTGGAAATTAGAGGAAGCATTTTTAAAAGATGTACTGGAAGCACAGCCCGAACCCAGACCACATTCCAATACGGTGGCTACGATCATTAAAATTTTAGTAGATAAAGGATTTGTAGGAGTAAAACCAATTGGTAGGGTACATCAATATTATCCATTGGTTTCTAAGGAGGAATATTCATCAAGTTCTATCAGAAATCTAGTGGAGGGATATTTTGAAGGATCTTTTAGTGAGGCCGTGAGTTTTATGGTAAAACAAAAAGATATCAGTGTAAAGGAATTGGAAATGTTACTGACTGAAATTAAGAAACACAAAAAGTAATTGTCATGCTATCTACCGCATATTATTTTCTGCAAGTGATTTTTTGTAGCGCCGTCATGATGGGATATTATTGGTTTGTGTTGCGTGATAAAAAATTTCATCAGTATAACCGCTTTTATTTATTAAGCGTACTGGTTCTTTCCTGGATTATTCCAATGATCAAAATACAGTGGACCAAACCTGTTACTAGCGATGCACAAGTCATCAATTTAATATCCATCGTTGCAGATAACAATGCCGAGATTGATGCCAACCTTGCTAAAACCAGTTATCCGTTTACTTGGGAAGGTTTTGCAGTGGCGGTTTATTTTCTCATCGCGGCCATCATGCTGGGTTTATTGATTTTTGGACTCTTTCGATTATATGTATTACTTAAAAAACATTCCTGCAAAAATGTTGGGGATGTGTACCTCATTCTCACCCAGGTAAAGGGGACGCCCTTTTCTTTCTTTCGTTATATATTCTGGCATGAAGCAATCGACCTAAGAAGCGACGCTGGCAAAAAAATGCTGGCACACGAGTTGACCCATGTAAAACAAAAACACAGCCTAGATAAAGTGCTGATTCAAGTAGTACTAGTGGCTGGTTGGTTTAATCCTTTTTTCTGGCTGCTGAAAAAAGAGATGGAAATGATTCACGAGTTTATTGCTGATAACAAGACTGTGCAAAATGGTGATAGCGCTTCACTGGCAGCATTGCTTTTAACAGCGGCATATCCTCAGCAGCAGTTTCTACTCACCACACCATTTTTCTTTTCACCCATTAAAAGAAGACTTGCAATGATCACTAATCATAAAACCCCAAGATTTAGTTATGTAAGAAGATTGGTGATTTTACCAATCCTTGCATTAGTTGTTATTCTAGTTGCATTTAGAAAAAAAGAAACCGAACCAACTCGGCTTTCTTCTATTCAATTGAATAAAACGTATACCATTGTCATTGATGCAGGCCATGGTGGTAAAGACAGAGGAGCTTTTTCTCCCACATCAAAAGTTACTGAGGCGGAACTTACATTGCAATTTGCAAAAGCAGTTAAAGCTGAAAACACAAATACGAATATTAAAATAATTCTTACAAGAGAAACCGATGTGTTCAATTCTGTTCAAGAAAAAGCAGATTTCGCGAATGCACAAAAAGCAGATCTGTTTATTTCATTGCATTGTAATAATGCAGAACCCATTCAGCATGAAAATGGTAAAAAAGAAGAAAGCCCAGCAAAAGGGATGGAAATTTATATAGCCAATAAAGAGAAGGCTGTGAACTACTCTGCAAATGCCATTTTTGCAAATGAATTGGCTAATTCAATTAAAAATTTAAATCATTTTTCCGGCATAAAAAGTAGGAATGCAGGAATTTGGGTTTTGCAGGCGGTTAAATGTCCTTCTGTAATTATTGAAGCGGGATTTATGACCAATCAGGAAGACCTGAAATTGATGTTGGACGCTGGTTATCAGAAAAAATTTGCTGATGGTTTACTTGAAGGCGTTGAATCATATTTGTCGAATATGGAGCATGTTCAGTTAGATAGAAAAGATCTAATTGTCCAGGATCAGCATATGAATGTAACAGTCGGCCAATCGCAACTGATTAAACAAGAAGTTAGAAAACTTATTGTAACTGATACCAATAGTCCCAAGATAAACCTACATGGCCCGGTAACACCTATTGGGAAAAATGCAATTATTTATTTAGATGGAGTTAAAATAGACTCCATTTCATTCCATAAATTAAATCCAGATCAAATTGAAAGAGTGGAAGTATGGAAGGGAGAAGAAGGCGTCAAAAAATTTGGTAAGGAAGGTGAGCACGGTGTAGTGTTAATTACATCTAAACATCAACCAACAGATGTAAAATTAGAGAATGTTGATTATCCTTCTAATAAAGATAGTCAAATAAAAAAAGTTCAATTAATTGATGCGAAAGCAGTTTATTATATTGATGGTGTTAAATCTGATAGTGCCACCATGCAGAAATTAGATCCACAAAAGATTGAAATTGTAAATGTCTGGAAAGGCAAAGACGCTGTTGAAAGGTTTGGTAAAGATGGTTCAAATGGTGTTATAGATATAAAGCTGAAAAAACAAGAAAAAAAATAAAGTAGCCTATTTAATTTTGTAATTCAATTAGAGCCTTGGAATTTTTCCAAGGCTTTTTTGTGAATATCTATTAAATTTAGAACTCGGACTGCCAATTCTAGATGATACAATTGGTTGGCCCGATCATTTATAAGCCAAAACGATTGTATGCCCAGAAAGTTCCTCCAACTAGTAGGCTCCTGCCTATTATTTCTCATTGTATCAAACTCCATTTTTGCTCAAAAGAAGTCTTTAGCACAGAAAGTAGATTCAGTATTACACTTAATGACACTCGATGAAAAGATCGGACAACTCAATCAATATAATGATGACCATGTGGCAACCGGACCAATTACGCTTGATAACGACAAGATTGGTCAGATCAAACGAGGCCAGGTTGGTTCATTATTAAATTGTGTAGGTGTGGCCCGTACACGTAGCTGGCAGAAAGTAGCCATGCAGAGTCGCTTAAAAATTCCTTTATTATTTGGTCAGGATGTAGTTCATGGATATAAAACAACTTTTCCCATTCCTTTAGGCGAAGCTGCGAGTTGGGACCTGGAGGCCATTCAGCAATCTGCAAGAGTGGCTGCCACAGAAGCAAGTGCAAGTGGTTTGCATTGGACATTTGCACCGATGGTAGATATTTCACGTGATCCACGTTGGGGTAGAGTAATGGAAGGTGCTGGTGAAGATCCCTATCTGGGTTCTTTAATTGCAGCTGCAAGAGTGAAAGGTTTTCAAGGCAATCATCTAGGCGATTTGAATGCAGTGATGGCATGTGTGAAGCATTTTGCTGCATATGGAGCCGCTGTTGGTGGAAGAGATTATAATTCTGTGGACATGAGCGACCGGATGCTATGGGAAACTTACCTGCCGCCATTCAAAGCTGCTTTAGATGCTGGTGCAGCTACTTTTATGAACTCATTCAATGATCTGAATGGAGTTCCTGCTACGGGTAATGCTTATTTGCAAAGAACTATTTTAAAAGGAAAGTGGGGATTCAAAGGATTTGTGGTGAGCGATTGGGGTTCTATTGGAGAGATGATTAATCATGGCAATGTAAAAGATGGATATGAAGCGGCATTAAGTGCCATTACTGCTGGATCTGATATGGATATGGAGAGCAGGAATTACAAAAACAGTCTTGCCAAATTGGTAACAGATAAAAAAGTTTCGATCGCTATAATTGATGATGCTGTAAGAAGGGTACTTCTGAAGAAATTTGAACTGGGCTTATTTGATGACCCTTTTAAATATTGCAACGAAGAAAGAGAAAAAGCTGCTTTGAATAATCCTGAGCATGTAAGAATTGCCAGAACAGTAGCTGCAAAAAGCATTGTGCTCTTGAAAAATGAAAATAATGTGTTGCCACTTTCAAAAAATACAAAGACGATTGCTTTTATTGGTCCACTTGTGAAAGCAGTAAAACAAAATAAAGGATTCTGGGATGTAGAAGTTCCAGGTGTTGATTCTGAACATATCGTTTCACAATGGCAAGGCCTACAAAATAAAGTAGGTGCAACTTCTACAATACTATATGCAAAGGGTTGTGAAATAGAAGGAGACGACAAATCGGGTTTCGCTGAAGCCATTGAAGTTGCAAAACAGTCGGATGTTGTGATTCTTAGTATTGGCGAAAGAAGAGATATGACTGGCGAAGCCAAGAGTCGCGCTAATATTGGCATTCCCGGTGTGCAGGAGGATTTATTAAAAGAACTATTAACAACAGGGAAACCTGTGGTGGTTTTAATTAATACCGGAAGACCTCTTGTTTTTAATTACACTGCTGATCATGCTACTGCTATTTTATATACCTGGTGGTTAGGTAGCGAAGCAGGTAATGCCATTGCAGATGTATTATTTGGAGATGTGAACCCTTCTGCCAAATTGCCAATGAGTTTTCCTGTTTCGGTTGGACAAATACCTATTTATTATAGTCATTTCAATACAGGCAGACCTGCAACGGACGACAAAAACAGAATTTATAATTCATCCTATAACGATCTTTCTATTTTTCCTAAATATGAATTCGGATATGGTAAAAGTTATACCAATTTCGAATACAGTAAGCTACTATTAAGCAAAAAGAAAATCAAACAAACAGAATCAATTGAAGTCTCAGTAACCATTTCGAATACAGGAAAATATGATGGAGATGAAGTAGTTCAATTATACCTACGCGATAGAGTGGGTTCAATAGTTCGTCCGGTGGAAGAGTTGAAAGATTTTAAAAAGATCTTTCTGAAATCCGGCGAAAGTAAAACCATTCAATTCAAGATTGATAAACAAAAACTATCCTTTTATAATCAACAATTGAATTGGGTAGCAGAGCCGGGAGATTTTGATCTGATGGTTGGATCATCTTCCCGAGATATTCGGTTGAAAGATAGTTTCGAATTGATACAATAACAATTCCAAAATCTTTATTCATGAAACGCCTATATTTCTTATCAATATTGACTTATTTGTTGATACTAACTTTCACAGTTAGTAAGGCTCAAACACTTAATCTTCCCAAAGAGAGCAAATTTAAATATGGGGATGATATTGCGTGGGCAAGTGCAACATTTAACGATAATGACTGGGAAAATAAGAAATTAGGAGAGGCTTTTTATTTTGAGAATAAAAATGATAATTATGGGTGGTTTAGAATTAAAGTGCTCATTCCATCTAGCATAAAGTTACAAGCCGAAAAGGGTAATGGCGTTCAATTATCTCTGGGTAAAATCGACGATATTGATCAAACTTTTTTTAATGGGAAACAACTGGGACAAACAGGTTCTTTTCCACCGAATTATGTATCCAAAAGTCAGATCAGCAGACAATATACTATTCCCGTAAAAGAAGTACAATGGGATAAGGAAAATGTAATTGCGATCAGAGCGTTTAGTCCGGATAGTTGGATGGGTTTATATGATGGCCCCTACCATTTAGCGGCCGCTCAGTGGTCGGACTTTGTATCTATTTCACAGCAGATCCTAAGCACTAATAATAATGGATTTATTACAAAGCTAAAGTTTAGTAATCATGGGATCCATTCATTTGATGGAACTATTCTCTATCAGGTGCTGGATAAAAATAAAAAACAACTTTTTTTCGAAACAAGAAAAGTACATATTGAGTCTAACCAAGGTACTGCTCAAGAAATTTCATTATCAAATTTTCAGTCATCAAATCATAAAGTTGTTAGCATTGTTTACCAGGTAAAAGAAAATGGAACAAATGCTACAGTAAATCATGAATATGTTTATCTGGTTGATAGAAAAATGCAATTGGATGTGAATGCCGCCCCAAAGCCTTTTATAAAGAACAAGATTCATGACTTATATGACCCAGTTGATTTTAATAAACAACAATTGCGCGGATACCTGGGGAATAGAATGTTTCAAAATTTAAGTGAACGTTTATTAAAGGTGGATGAAGCAGGAATTCTAGATGGATATTTAGAAAGACCGGGACATCATCCCTGGGCCGGAGAACATGTAGGAAAATATTTGGAAGCAGCTTCCAACGTTTGGCGCAATACTGGAAATACAAAGTTGAAAATACAGATGGATCAAATCATGCTTCAGCTAATTAGTTCTCAAATGCCTGATGGATATCTAGGTACTTATTTACCTGCAGATTATTGGACGAGCTGGGATGTCTGGAGTCATAAGTACAACTTGTATGGCTTACTTGCTTATTATAAAACCACAGGATATTTACCAGCATTGGAAGCTTGTAAAAAAATGGGAAACCTATTATGTAAAACATTTGGGAAATTGCCCGGGCAGCTTGATATCATTCAAGCTGGAACTCATGTTGGGATGGCTGCTACCAGTGTATTAGATCCCATGGTTGAATTGTATAAATACACGGGTGATAAAAAGTATCTCGATTTTTGTTATTATATCATTGGTGCATGGGAACAAAAAAACGGACCGAAAATCATCAGTTCATTATTGGAATCGGGAAAAGTAACAAAGGTGGGGAATGCAAAAGCCTATGAAATGCTTTCGAATTTTGTAGGTATTGCAAATTTGTATCAAGTAACTGGTGATGCAAAATTATTAAAACCCGTATTAATTGCGTGGGAGGACATCGTAACTAATCGATTGTACATTACTGGGTCAACAAGCTCACGTGAATTCTTTCAAGATGATCATGTGTTACCTGCTGGTAAAAATGATAATATGGGGGAAGGATGTGTTACAACAACCTGGATACAACTGAATCATGATCTGTTCTCAATTACTGGAGATATAAAGTATATGGAACAGATAGAAAGATCTGTTTACAATCATTTATTGGCAGCAGAAAATCCAGCAACCGGTTGTGTGAGTTATTATACTTCTTTAATGGATGCTAAACCCTATAACTGTGAGATTACTTGTTGTACATCCAGTGTGCCTCGGGGAATAGCGATGATTCCTTATTTTATTTATGGCAATTTGAAAGACGTTCCTACCATGTTAATGTATGAACCAGGAGTATATATCAATTCTTATAGAACATCTACAAAAAAGAAAATAGATTTCTTACTCAATATTGAAAGTAATTTTCCAGAATCAGGCAACTTAATTGCTACCGTTAATACTTCGTCAAATAAGGATTCAATCCCGATTTCCTTTAGAGTGCCAAGTTGGTGTTCTTCTTTTGTATTAAAAATAGGTGCTGAAGAATTTAAAAAGGTGTCTAATAATTTTATAGTCATAAAACGCATTTGGAAATCAGGAGAAAAAATTAAAATCAGTTTTGATATTCCGCTGCAAGAAATTACAGGCGGGAACAGTTATCCTGGTAAAACTGCATTTCAAAGAGGTCCCCAAATATTAGCACTGGATGAATCTTTAAATCAGAGCTTAATTAACTCAGGTTCTAATGAATTGAAACAAAGTTTGTGGAATTATAACCCTGCTGGAAAAAACTGCTCAGCATTATTGCCAAAACAATGGATCGGTAAGCAAGCTTATTCTTATTTATTGGATCATAAAAATCAATTGGTACTAGTTCCTTTTGCAGATGCAGGACAGACTGGGGCCTCATTAAAAGTTTGGATGCCTATAAAACCCATTGAATAATATGAAAAAAATTATTGTAGTTGGAAGTGCCAATACAGACATGGTTGTGAAAATAGATAAGCATCCTTTGCCTGGTGAAACCCGATTGGGGGGTGACTTTTTTATGAACGCTGGTGGAAAAGGCGCTAATCAAGCTGTTGCTGCGGCAAGGTTGGGAGGTAAAGTAGCATTCGTTGCAAAAGTTGGGAATGATATTTTTGGAAAGCAAACTTTGGATGGATTAACCAATGAGCAGATTGATACCAGTCATGTTTTCATTGATGAAACAGCACCTTCCGGAACTGCTTTAATCATAGTAAATGCAGAAGGTGAAAATAGTATTGTAGTAGCATCTGGTGCAAATGCAAAATTGAGTGTGGATGATGTTAGTTCCATTGCTGAACTAACCGACACAGCATTTATTTTGATGCAATTAGAAACTCCTATCGAAACAATAGCTGCAGTGATAAATACTGCAAGAAAGAATGGGATTCATGTGATACTGAATCCTGCCCCAGCACAACAGTTAAGCAATACAATTCTGGAAGGATTGTTTTTAATCGTGCCTAATGAATCTGAAGCAAGTATTCTTACAGGTATAACGGTTACAGATCTGGAAACAGCTTCTAAAGCCGCAGATGTATTATTACAAAAAGGAGTGAGCCACGTGATCATTACACTTGGGAAACAGGGGGCTTATTTCAAGTCTTCCTTCAAAGAATTATTGATACCAGCTCCTATTGTTACAGCAATTGATACTACTGCAGCCGGAGATACTTTTTGCGGTGCATTAACAGTTGCCTTGTCAGAAGGAAAAGATTGGGAGGATGCTATCCGATTTGCTATTGCAGCGGCATCTTTATCAGTAACCAGATTGGGAGCACAATCATCCGTTCCATTTAGAAATGAAATAAATCTTTAAAATTCTTTTATGAAAAAATATCTTTTCTATATTATTTGCTTGATCTCCTTGTCATCTTCTGCACAAATGACAAAACAAAATGTATTGGTAGACAAACAAATCATCAGCATTTCAAAAGCCAGTTTACAGGATAAAATTAAAGGGGGATGGGCTGGTCAAACAATTGGTGTTACTTATGGAGGTCCTTATGAGTTTCATTATTTAGGAACACTCATTAATGATTATCAAAAAATTTCCTGGCCTGAAGGACAAGTAAAAAGGTATTTTGATCTTGAGCCCGGGTTGTATGATGATATTTATATGGACTTAAGTTTTGTTGATGTAATAGAAAAATATGGAGTAGATGCTCCAGTTGATTCTTTTGCAAGCGCTTTTGCAAATGCGGCTTATCCTTTGTGGCACGCCAACCAAACAGGGCGTTACAATATTTTGAACGGGATGAAAGCACCGGCTTCAGGTTTCTGGAAAAATAATCCTCATGCAGATGATATCGACTTTCAAATTGAATCTGATTTCGCTGGATTAATGCATCCAGGCATGGGAAATACGGCTTCTAAACTTTGTGATAAAGTGGGCCATATCATGAATTATGGGGAAGGTTATTATGGGGGAGTGTATGTAGCTAATATGTATAGTTTGGCTTTTGTGAGTAATGATATCAACTTCGTTGTTTCAGAAGCTTTGAAATCTATTCCAGTTAAGAGTAAATATCGCGCGTGTATGCAAGATGTTATTAACTGGCACAAACAATATCCTAATGATTGGAAAAAATCATGGTTTGAAATTCAAAGAAAATGGACAGAGGATATAGCTTGCCCTGAGGGGGTATTTATGCCATTTGATATTAGTGCCAGAGTGAATAGTGCTTATGTTTTGATGGGTTTATTGTATGGACAGGGAGACTTTAGTAAAACTGTGGAGATTGCAACACGTTGTGGACAGGATGCCGATTGCAATCCTTCCACTGCCGGAGGAATTCTTGGTGCTTTGTTAGGATTTGATAAGATACCTGATTATTGGAAAAACAATTTAAAGGTAGTGGCAGATCGTAATTTTGTTTATACCAACATTTCTTTAAATCGGATGTATGAGTTAGGATATAAACATGCCACACAAATGCTTCAAAGAAATGGTGGTAGTATCAATGGAGATAAAATCAACATTGTATATCAGCAACCAAAACCTGTAGCTTATGAAGAATCATTTCCGGGAATGCATCCTGTTCTGCGTAGATCTTTGGGATGGAATAGTGATGAGGTGAAAGATAATTTCCAATTTGAGTTTGAAGGAAATGGGTTGGTAATTCATTCAACTATGTCGAACGAATGGGGTACAACTACCAATTATGCATTCAATATTGAAATGGATATAGATGGTAAAAAGGAACAATTTAAAATGCCTTATAATTTCAGATTAAGGAGAAATGAATTGTATTCAAATTTTGAATTGTCTGAGGGGAAGCATACTGTGAAAATTAAAATTTTAAATCCTGATAAGATTGCAAGTTTGCAATTGAAAGACCTGATTGTATTTTCAAATAAATAATTACTCCTAAAATCTAACCCATGTTTATAGTAGAAAATTACGGTGTAGCAATTATGCTTTGTGTGGTAACTATGTTATGTTGGGGCTCCTGGGCCAATACCACAAAACTTACAAGCAAGGAATGGCGTTTTGAGTTGCTTTATTGGGATTATGGATTAGGAATATTGATAACAACCATCATATTAGCTTTCACCCTAGGAAGCAATGGTACTGAAGGGAGAGCATTCTTGAACGATTTACATCAGGCAGATAATGCGAATTTACAATCAGCCATCATTGGAGGTGTTGTTTTTAATCTTGCTAATATTTTATTAGTAGCTGCAATTGGTATTGCAGGAATGTCTGTGGCATTTCCTGTTGGTATAGGTATTGCTTTAGTGCTCGGTGTAGTTATCAATTATCTGGGTAATCCTCAAGGAAATCCGGGATTGATTTTTTCTGGAGTGGCATTAATTGTTGTTGCGATTATATTAAATGCACGAGCTTATCAAAAAATGCAATCCAGCGATACTACTAAAGTCTCTCAAAAGGGATTGATCTTATCTGTGGTTAGTGGTTGCTTAATGGGCTTATTTTATAAATATGTTGCCGATTCAATGGTACATAGTTTTAATACACCTGAGCCCGGGAAGCTAACACCATACACAGCATTGGTATTTTTTGCAATTGGTGTAGTGGCAAGTAGTTTTATATTTAACGGATTACAAATGTGGCGCCCTTTTGCAGGTGAACCTATTAAGATCAGTAGTTATTTTTCAGGTAAAATGAAAGATCACCTTGTGGGAATTCTCGGGGGTGCTATATGGTGTGTAGGAATGTCTTTAAATATCATAGCATCAGGTAAAGCAGGCCCGGCTGTTTCTTATGGACTAGGACAAGGAGCTACTGTGGTGGCTGCAATCTGGGGTATCTTTGTATGGAGGGAATTTGATAAGGCAAACAAAGACACTAAATCGATGTTAAATATTATGTTGTTATTATACATTATCGGTTTGGCTTTGATCATCGGTTCAAAATAGTAGACTTTCAATTTTATAGCGGCTTAATTAATATTACAGCGCAATCCAATAGTTTAAAATGAATAATCGCAAACGCATGAATTTCTTTTTTTTAGCATTAATCAGTTTTGTTTTTAATTGTTCCCCAAAATCTGGAACGGCTCCCATCGCGCCAGCACCCTTGCCGCCTGTTACGCTTTCGAATGATATGGATTTTTGGCTTACTAAATCAGATCAATCGGTTCGCTTAGAAAAACAGAATGTGGTGTTGCATTTTGATGCTATTAAGAACTCTAATCAAACCATTGAAGTAGATGATTCTCAAACTGTACAAACTATTGAAGGGTTCGGATATACTTTAACGGGTGGCAGTGCACAGGTAATAAGTAGTTTGAATGCCTCTGCTAAAGCTCAATTGTTACAAGAGATTTTCGGGACTGCTGATAATGGGATTGGCGTAAATTATTTGAGAATTAGTTTGGGCGCATCTGATTTAAATGCGAATACTTTTTCTTATGATGATATGCCTGTTGGTCAAACCGATGTAGCACTTGCGAATTTTAGTCTTTCGCCCGACAAAGATTATTTAATCCCGCTATTAAAAGAAATTCTTTTAATAAATCCCCATATTAAAATCATGGCCTGTCCATGGTCTCCACCAGTTTGGATGAAGGATAAGAATAGTACTATTGGAGGAAGTTTACAACCCAATTATTATGCGGCATATGCTCAATATTTTGTAAAATATATTCAGGCAATGAAAGCAGAGGGTATTACTATTGATGCCATCACGCCCCAAAATGAACCCTTAAATCCTGCTAATAATCCAAGCTTATTAATGCTTGCTACTGATCAGGCAAATTTTATTAAGAATAATCTTGGTCCAGCTTTTCAGGCTGCAAACATTTCTACTAAAATCATTATTTATGATCATAATTGCGACAGGCCCGAATATCCTGTTTCAATTTTAAATGATGCTGCTGCGAAACAATATATTGCTGGGTCTGCTTTTCATTTATATGGAGGAAGTATTAATGCACTTTCAAGTGTTCATTCAGCACATCCTGACAAAGGATTGTATTTTACTGAACAATGGACTTCAAGTACGGGCGATTTTGGGGGCGATTTAAAATGGCATGTAAAAAATGTAGTGATTGGTTCCATGTTGAATTGGAGTAAGGTAGCTTTGGAATGGAATCTCGCAAATGACGCAAATTTCGGACCTCATACTACAGGCGGATGTACCCAATGTAAAGGGGCCATCACAGTTAATAATTCGAGTTCTTATTCAAAGAATGTGGCATTTTATATCATTGCACACGCTTCCAAATTTGCGCCCGCAGGTTCTGTTAGAATTGCAAGTAATATATCAGGTAATCTAAATAATGTAGCATTTAAAACACCTGCAGGGAAAATGGTTCTGCTCGTAGAAAACGATGGCTCAGATGCAGAATTTTTTAATATTAAGTTTAATGGTAAGTGGGTAACTACTAGTTTAGATGCCGGTTCTGTAGCAACTTATATTTGGTAATTAGATCAACCATTTTACTGCCAGTGCTACTAACGCATAAATACATGTAGCAATAAAAATGCCTCTTGCAGTTTTATCTATTTGTTTATTGATGTAAATCGTAAATACTACTGCATTGGCAATTAAGGAGATACTGATAATGCCAGACATTAATGATTTTTGTTCCAGCATGACCGTAAAAAATTCTTTCAGGGTAAATAATCTGAATTGAATAAAATAGTAAGCAAACATTCCAAAGATAGGGGTAACAAAACCCAGTATTAAACCAAGTTTCAGGTCGTCTTTTTTTAACATTATCAGCTTAATTTTTTTTCTAATTTAGTTTTCAATTCATAATGCGTAAGATCAAATTGAACTGGAACAACACTTACATAATTATTTTTCAATGCCCATACATCTGTATCTTTTGATTTATCGAAATTTTTGAATTCTCCTGTAAGCCAAAAGTATCTTCTTCCATGGGGGTCTTTTCTTGCGTCAAATTTTTCTTCATACTTTGCATAGGCCTGTTTACAAACTTTAATGCCTTTGATGATTTTAGCATCTACTGCAGGGATGTTTACATTTAAACAAAGATGTTTGTCAAGGTTTTTATTCTTTAAAACAAATTCCACAATCTTTCTAGCATAGATCTTTGCTGCTGTAAAATCTGCTTCGATACTATAATCTAATAAACTAAATCCAACACTAGGAATGCTTTCAATAGATGCTTCCAAGGCAGCAGACATAGTACCTGAATAGATTACATTAATCGAATGATTAGCACCATGATTTACACCACTGATGCAGATATCTGGTTTCCCATGTAACACTACATCTACGGCTAACTTCACACAATCAACGGGTGTGCCACTGCAACTATATGTTTCTACACCCTCAATACCGTGAACTTTTGATAAACGAAGTGGATGTCCAATTGTAATGGCATGTCCCATGCCACTCTGGGGTTTATCCGGAGCAACTACGTATACTTTTCCTAATCCAATCATTGCTTCAGTTAAAGCTTTAATTCCTGGAGCTGTTACTCCATCATCATTTGTGATCAGTATGATTGGCTCTTTAATTTTCTTTGCTTTCGACATGAATGCAAGTTAAGTCAAAAGTCAAAAGTGAAAAGGCAAAAAAAATGGTCAGTAACGTAATCAGCATGAGGTAAAGAATGGTGATAATATATGTTTCCCCTCCCAAGCATGCTTGGGAGGGGTTGCTGGAGCGAATATCCTGTTCGTGAAATCATGTAATTTTTATTTGTGCGTTCACCCATATTTTAAAAAAGAATGAAAATAAATTTGGAATAACTAAAAAAATTAGTATTTTGCAGCTAAATCAATTAGTTATGTCAAACGCAGGGAAAAATTTGAAGTACCTACGCAAATTGCGTGGTTGGACACAGGAAGAGTTTGCTAACAAACTCAAAATCAAAAGGTCATTGGTCGGCGCCTATGAAGAAGAACGCGCAGAACCGAGGCTAGAGGTGATGGAAGCCATTAGCAATATTTTTAAATTGAGTTTGGAAGATTTCCTTTTTAAGGATTTGGCCTCTGATTCAAGTGGCGGAAATTATCTAGAAAAACGCCGAATGATGAAAATGGATGCTGAAATTGCTTCCATTAGTTTCGTACCTGTAAAAGCAGCTGCAGGTTATCTTGCTGGATATGCAGACCCTGAATTTGTAGATGAACTCAACACTTTTACACTGCCTATGTTAGCGCCCGGACAATACCGTGCCTTTGAAATAGTAGGAGACAGTATGTTACCTACACCAAGCGGAAGTGTGATTGTAGGAGAAAGAGTTGAAGACCTCGAAGAGTTGAAAAATAGCAATACCTATGTGGTTTTGTCTCGAAATGAAGGAGTGGTTTATAAAAGAGTGATGAAAAACAATCGCGCTAAGGATAAACTTACTATGATCAGCGACAATCCGCAATATGAGCCTTATTTTGTGAGTGCGGAGGATGTTTTAGAAGTTTGGAAAGCAGTGTATATTCTGCAAAAGGCTAACTTAGGTCCTCGTTGGGATGTGAATCAATTAGCTGGGATGGTGAATAATTTGCAAGAACAAGTGAGCACATTAAAGAAGAAGTTTAATTAATACAATTTGATCTGATTGAAAACAGCCTTTAATGGCTGTTTTTTTTTGAGATAATTACACCATTTATCCATTTTCATTCCTATGTAAAGCCCATTTCTTTAGTTTTGTCACCTGATTATGAAGAAATTACTGTCCATTTTAGTTTTTGCCTGTTTGTATGTTACCCTTTTTGCCCAGGAGAAAAACTTAGAAGCTTTTAAAATTAATGCACCCATAAAAATTGATGGAATACTCGATGAAGCTGTTTGGAGTCAGGCTGCCATAGCAGATAGTTTTATTGAGAATAGTCCAAATTATGGTGCTGTGCCCATGCATTCTACGAAAGTTCGGGTATTGTATAGCGATCAGGCTGTGTATGTGGGCGCTTATTTATATGATGACCCTAAAAAAATACGTAAACAACTTACTGCTCGTGATGGAGAACAACGCCAGGATATAGATTATTTCAGTGTATTTTTTGATACATATAATGACAATCAAAATGGGTACCAATTTTTAGTAACTGCTAGAAATGTTCAAACCGATGGTCGTTTGGTTGCAAACAAAGTTTCGCAATTTGGATTACCTACTGATTATAGCTGGGATGCAGTTTGGGAAAGCAAAGTAACACTTCAAAGTGATGGCTGGATAGTAGAGATGAAAATTCCGTATTCTGCATTGCGTTTTTCAAAAAAAGAAGTGCAGGATTGGGGTATCAATTTTCAACGTTATTCCAGAAGATATAGTGAGAGTTCTTTTTGGAATAAAGTAGATCCTAATCAAAATGGATTTGTCAATCAATTTGGGAATTTAACTGCTATTAAAAATATCGTACCACCTCTACGTTTATCCTTTTTACCCTATATCACAACAGGTGTTAGAACTACTCCTCTTACAGACGGAACTACAAAAACAACGATACTCCGTAATGGGGGGATGGATGTAAAATATGGCGTAAATGAAAGTTTTACTTTAGATGCTACTTTGATACCAGATTTTGGCCAGGTGGTTTCTGATAATGTGGTATTAAACCTTACTCCTTACGAGGTACAGTTTCAAGAAAATCGCCCCTTTTTTACGGAAGGAATAGAACTCTTTAATAAAGCAGGATTATTTTATTCCAGAAGAGTAGGTGGTACGCCTACTAATTATGGAACTGTGAACGCAGATGTGGCAAATAATACCAATTTGCAATTGATATCCAATCCTGGGATTACCCAATTATATAATGCCACCAAATTTTCTGGAAGAAACAAATCTAAATTAGGGATAGGCGTTTTCAATGCTGTTGCTGCTCAAATGAATGCTGAAGTGTTGGATAAAACCACAGGAAAGGTCAGTAAAATTGAAACTGAACCATTAACCAATTACAATATCATAGTGCTGGATCAGGCATTGAAAGGAAGGTCTTCCATTACTTTTACAAATACCAATGTTTTGCGAAGCGGTGGTTCGAGGAATGCTAATGTGAGTGGATTAGATCTCAATTTGTTTGACAGTGAAAACAGATACAATTTTGCATGGAATGCTCGGTATAGTAGCATTACAGGTTTGGATAAACATGATGGATTTGCCAACTTTTTAAAATTTGCAAAAATTCGTGGGCATTGGCAATATAGTATATCAAATAATATTGAGTCGAGAAGGTATGATCCCAATGATCTTGGATTTTTAAGAGCACCTAATGAGTTCTCGGGTATAGGAAAAATTGGATATTATGTTTTTACTCCTACTAAAAATTTCTTTAGTCAGAATTATACTGTAGCTGCTTTACCAGTTTATTTATTGACACCCTTTAAATTTTCCAGCATTCAGTATCAGGCCAGTGCCTTTTGGTTTTTTAAGAACTTCTGGGATCTAACTATCAAAGCAAACTTGGTACCTGATTGGCAAAAAGACTATTTCGAGATGCGTACTGAAGGGAAACTAATGAAACGTCAACCATATTGGTTTACTGGATTTAGTGGTAGTACAGATAGCCGAAAAAGTTTTTTTGTCAGATTTGGACTTGCCTATGCTGATGCACCTCATTTTCCAAACGATTCTTATCATAATTTCTTAATCGGACCAAGGTATCGATTCAACGAACATTTTAGTCTTGATTGGGAATTAACCAAAGAACAAGACAATGGTCAGTATGGATTTGCTATTTATGATCCCAATGGAGAACCTGTAGCTGGACGTAGGAAGAATACCAATTTTTCAAACGTATTAAGTGGCATCTATAATTTTACGCCAAGAATGAATATAACCATGCGTGCCCGCCATTATTGGAGCCAAGTAAAATATAGCAACTTCTTTACTACTGATGCAAACGGTGATTATATTCCACACACATTTGTGCCAGATATGGACCAAAATTTCAATGCTTTTAATCTGGATATGTTCTATACCTGGGATTTCAAATATGGCAGTAAATTAATTGTAGGATGGAAAAATGCTCTAGGAAGTGATTTTCCTATCAATGGGCAACTATATAATCGATATACACAAAATTTTGCTCAGGTGTTTCAACAACCTCACGGAAATGAATTCAATATCCGACTCATTTATTATATCGATTATCTCACATTACAAAAGAAACAACGTACTTAAATAACTATTCTTCAAAAATGGATTTAGCCAGCCTGAAAGTGTTGCAATGAGCTTCTACAATAGTTTTAACGTCAGGACTATAACCACCACCCATGGCTACTGTAACAGGTAATTGATGATCCTTTAAGGTGTTAAAAACAAAGGCATCTCTTTCTTTGCATCCTGCTAAAGTGATCTTAAGTTTTCCAAATTTATCAGTTTCTAAGATGTCTACTCCTGATAAATAAAAAGCAAAGTCCGGTTTTTCCTGTAATATTATTTTGCCTAGATGGTCTTTAAGTAATTGCAAATATTCATAGTCTTTTATTCCATCAATTAGTGGAATATCCAAGTCTGAAAATTCTTTATGAAAGGGATAGTTATGAGCGCCATGCATACTAAAAGTGAAAACACGATTTTCATTTTCAAAAATCTTAGCAGTGCCATTGCCTTGATGAACATCAAGATCAATAATTAATATTTTTTTTGCCAGTCCTTTTTGTAAAAGATAATTCGATGCAACCGCCATGTCGTTCAAAAGGCAAAAACCTTCTCCTCTTTCTGCGAACGCATGGTGTGTGCCACCTGCTACATTTAATGCAACACCATATTGTAGGGCATAGATGCAACAGTCAATTGTTCCTTGGGTAATCATCAGTTCTCTCTTGGTTAATTCAATTGATTGAGGGAAACCGATTTTTCTTTGTTCTGAATCTGATAATGTTTGATTCAGTAATTTATTTAGATAGGTTTGTGCATGTGTCCAAAGAACTATTTTCTCTTCACATAAATTCGGTTTAAATAAATCGTTTTCAGTAATACATCCTTCGTGTAATAATTGCTCAGGAATCAATTCATATTTTAACATCGGAAAACGATGACCTTCTGGTAATGAATGCGCATAGGAAGGGTCAAATGCAATTTTGATCATCTATTTTTCAATTTCAATAAGGCTATTTTCAACGATAGCGAAAATTCTGTTTGTCTTGCTTTTTTTTACTTTAGCCGTACCACTGAATTTGCTAAATGCAGGGAGTATGGCTGATTTGTCAGTAAAATAATAACAAGGGAAGTTCAAATTTTGTTTGCCCATACCAGAGATTGAAATAGAAGGATGCAAGTGACCAGAAAAATAAAAGGCCGAGCTTTCTCTAGGTATTTCTGAAGGGTCGTGTACAAAATGAAAATCCCCTGAACAATAATTGTCCTTCACTAATTCGATATGATTTTTTTGATACCAAGCTTTTTCTAATACATCATGATTCCCTTGAACTAAAATCAAACTCATCTTCGAAAAACCTGCTCTGATCTTTGAGAACAATTGCAATTCCAAATTGTCTGCGCTGTGAAAAAGATCGCCAACAGCAATTAATTTTTTCGGATTGAAAAAGCTGATAAGATCAACCATCCTTTGTAAGTCTTCTTTATAAACAGCATGGGGAACTCCGATGCCATTTTTTCTAAAATGTCCTGTTTTCCCGAAATGAAGGTCAGAAACAATTAGTGCAGATTCTTTTTCCCAATAAATGCCCCTTTCAGCAGTTAACCAAAATTTTTGTTCTTGAATAATATAGGGTATGGGCGCTGTCATCGGCATAAAAAATTCTATCTGCAAATATGCATTAGTTCTTCTCTAATTGTTGCTGCATTTTTTTAACACGGTCCTCTAACTTTTCAGTGGACAAATTATTACGGTTTAATCCGTCTACTGTTATTGGAAAGGCTAAGGGGGTTAATTGACTTGGAAAATGAAGGAGAAATTCAGCTTTGTAAATTCTTTCTAAAGCTTTTCTTAACCGAACTTCTTCCATCTGTTGTTCCATCAATTCTCGATATGCTTGACGTAACAAAATATTATTGGGTTCGTATTCTTCAAAAACTTTAAATAGTAAGGAGGCAGATGATTGCAAGTGCCTTGCTTTTTTATGTTCCCCAGGGAATCCCTGAAAAATTAATCCGCCGATGACAGCGATATCCCTGAATTTTCGTTTAGCCATCTCCGCGCTATTGATACTCTTTTGGATATCAATCAGTAGATTATCTGTTGAGAATAATTCTTGCACATTGGTATCGTCAACTGGAATAGGTTGGTCGCTCAATAACTCAAAACCATAATCATTCATGGCAATGGAAAAACTAATCGGAAGTATTTGTCCAATTCTATAGGCAATGATGGCACTCATTGCTTCATGTACTTGTCGCCCCTCGAAAGGGTATACCAGTAAATGAAATCCATCTTTTGTTTCGATCTGTTCAATCAATAATTGATTATCTCTGGGAATAGCAGATAATTTTTGCTGCACTTCAAATAGACTATGTAGGCTTTTTATTTCAATCTCATTCTCGTCTATCAAGGCTTTATTAAAAGTTTGACGAAGCATTTTACCTAGGTTCGCAGTTAAACTCATTCTGCCCCCATTCCAGGAAGGAACTTTCGATTTTTTGGAGGATGATTTTCGAACCAGCACATCCATGTCTTTCAACATCACTAATTCTAAATTCTTCCCCGCAAGTGTAAATGTATCGCCGGGCTCAAGACGGCTAATAAAATATTCTTCTATTACTCCTACATATCCCCCTCCTAGAAATTTCACTTTCAACATAGCATCACTTACAATTGTTCCAATATGCATGCGATGCCGCATAGCAATTTTTCGATCGATGATTTTGTATAAGCCATCTTCAATAATTACTTTATGGTATTCATCATATTGATTTAGTGCAACACCACCTTGTGTAATATTCAATAATACTTCCTGCCATTCATCCATTGTGATTTCTGCGAAACAGTAGGTGGATTGAATTTCTTTTAAAATTATTTCTGGACGAAACCCTTCACCAATGGCTATAGTGCACAAATATTGAATCAGTACATCAAAACAAAGAAACATAGGTGTTTTGCTCTCTACCATTTGTTCTTTGATGGCTTGTTTCAACGCAGCAGCTTCAACTAATTCTAAAGAATGCGTAGGAAGAAAAAAAAGTTTACTGATTTCTCCTGGCCCGTGACCACTTCTTCCTGCCCTTTGAAGAAAACGTGCAATTCCTTTTGGTGATCCAACTTGTATCACAGTATCAACTGGCCTGAAATCAACGCCAAGATCAAGACTGGCAGTACAAACAACAGCCTTCAATTTTTGCGTATGTAAAGCATCTTCTACCCATAGTCTGAGTTCTTGTTCTATACTTCCATGATGCAAGGCAATAGCTCCAGCGAGTTGAGGAGCAGCGGCTAATATACTTTGATACCATACCTCACTCATGCCTCTTGTATTTATAAAAATAAGTGTGGTATTACTTTGTTCAATAATAGGGATGAGTCGATCTACCAGTTTAATCCCTAGATGTCCAGCCCAAGGATAGTTGTCTATCTCATCTGGAATAATCGATTCCACTTCGATGCGTTTATCCATTTTAGCACGAATGATAAAGCCCTTTTTTTTAAGTGGAGCAATTAATACCTCTTTCGCTTCCTCTAAATTTCCAATGGTGGCAGAAATGCCCCAAATGGAGAGTTTTTTTTTCGTTGCGCCAATGAGTCGACTAATAGCAAGTTCAACAAACACACCGCGTTTGCTGCCCAATAATTCATGCCATTCGTCTACTGCTATAAATTTCAATTCAGTTAGGTTCTCAGTATAATTTTTTTGAGCCAACATCAGGTGCAGACTCTCAGGTGTGATGATGAGGATTTCAGGAAGGTTATTTTTTTGTTTTTGTCTTTCAGCCGAACTGGTATCTCCATTTCGAATGGCAACTTTCCAGGGGATCTTTAATTCCTCTAGTACTGTTTCCATAGCACGACCAATATCTTTTGCTAAAGCCCTCAGAGGTGAGATCCAGATAAGTTGTAATCGATTATTTTTTTGTTGTTGATACTTGTCTGGGTTTTGATTAATGTATTGTATGATCACTCCTAAAAAAACTGAAAAGGTTTTGCCACAACCGGTTGGGGCATTCACCAGGCCACTTTCTGCTTTTAAAATTTTTTCCCAGCACTCTTCTTGAAAACCAAATGGATGAAAGTCTTTAGCTTTCATCCATTCATGTATGATTTGATATCCTTTTGTTTTTTGTAGCATTAAGAAACCTTGTCAGCAATCTTATCGACCCATTTTACAATTAAGTTTTCAAGTTTTACGGTAAGCCTTTCTGCAGTTTTTCCAATAGAATTATTGAATTCTGGAATCTTAAAAAGCCAGTAAAGAAAACTTGATCTTCCCTCCACATTTGCTTTATGCAGAATACTTGTTCTTACGATACTGCCAAAGTCTGTTTTAAAGTATTGCCAATTATGATGAAGTTCATCCTGCAGATGTAATTCCTTGTTTTCTAGCTCTGCAATATATCTATTTAGACTTTCAAGATCTTTAATATTATTCTTCTTCATTTTCTCTTGTTTGTTCCCTAACCATGATGCGAATGATGGGATTGATGAATAATTGTTTACGGGCAAGTATCAAGAGTAAAGTAATTGCAACAAGTATTCCAGTAGTAGCTGCAAAACCTTGTATATAACTATTTAAAATAGTTGAGAGCCAAATACCAATTGTAATTCCACCAAAAAATAAAATAAGTAATCCTAAGAAAGCTAGGATCATTAACCAAATAAGAATACCTCCAATGCTTGAACTTTTTCGAATGAATTTTAAATTGAATAATTCAATCTTTAATTCAACGTATTCTTGAAGTGTCTGTTTATTTGCTTCTAAAAATTGCCAGATATCAGGTGTGTTTT
The DNA here is from genome assembly GCA_947371755.1 of Chitinophagaceae bacterium. Classification (GTDB taxonomy): domain Bacteria; phylum Bacteroidota; class Bacteroidia; order Chitinophagales; family Chitinophagaceae; genus Sediminibacterium. The sequence continues at coordinate 10,872 of CANBQT010000015.1, read as the reverse complement.
CCATATACTCTGTTATCTCATAAAGTTACGACAATCAAAAGTTAAAGCCTATTTCTTAGGTTCTTTTAACATTAGAAGAGCAACTTCAGCTGTCCGTCTGTTTTTTTGATGTAATATAACTTCCGATTTTCCCAATAATCGAGCTCTTTGCTTTCTTTTTTGAATTTTATCGGCTGGATATCGAAATCGTTGAAGAGCTTGAATGACTTATCCGATAAATTATGTATCAGATTTTCTTTGTGTTTTATAGAAAGCTTAGTGAAATGGTAGAAAGATTCAAATCCTTTAAAGACCAGGTCACTTGGACGGGATAAAAATTTATTGCGATACTTAGTGGTTAGAGACAAACCCAGTTTATCGGTTCTGGAATAATTATACGGACTAGTATAAATAACATCAACCGATTTGAATTCTGGTTTAATCAAGTCTCTGAATCCATCCCAGTTAGGCATTCCAATCACTTGTGTGGAGTAGTTACTATTTGCACTTAATGTTTTAATTACATTCATAGCAAACACTTCATTCAGTGTGCCACAGATCACTATGTTTTGTCTGTTGCTATCCAGTTTATTCAACAAATCCGGAGTACTAAAACTATCAATCAACTCAACAGTTTTTACTTTTAATGGAATTGAGGGTGTCTTTTTATTATTATCTGAAAAATAAGACTGGATCAGATCTTCCATTTGTCCTTTCTTTTTAACCCAAACAATATTGCTGGTGGCATAGGTTTTTTGTACATATTTATACAAAGCATCCGTATGGGTTTTTAAAGTAGAATTAATCAAAACAAAATAGGGGTTTTCGGTAATTCCACCATCATTTGGATAAGTTTCAGAAATCAAAGGGATTTTATTGACTGATGCAAAGTCTGCCAGCGTTTTTATCTCTGCCCGATTATTAAAAGAAGCAATGATTAAAGTAAGAGATTTTAAAACCGGATTTTCTAAAATTGTTTCTAAAGGTTCAGCTGCATTTTTAGTATCGTAAAAAAATACTTCTGCATTTACGCCCTCGGCATTGAGTGAATCAATTGCCATCATTACGCCATTATAAAATTCTAGTCCGGGCAAATTATTTTTAGAAATTGAATTGCCTAGTTTATAATTGTTTTCACTAAAAGCAGAGTCAATGTAAATAGAAGCAAATACGCCAACCTTTATTGTAGGATGCAATTGCCCGTTTACTTGCTGTGATATGCAAATACTTAAAAGCAAGATCATTAAAAAAGGTCGGCGCATAATTGGTGAATTAAATTTTATTCCCATTCAATCGTGGCAGGTGGCTTACTACTGATGTCGTACACTACCCGATTGATTCCTCTTACATTATTGATGATTTCGTTAGAAATATCAGCCAAGAATTCATATGGCAAATGTGCCCAGTCAGCAGTCATCCCATCCACAGAAGTAACTGCCCTTAAAGCAACAGTAAATTCGTACGTTCTTTCATCGCCCATTACACCCACGCTTTTAACTGGTAACAAAATCGTGCCAGCCTGCCAAACAACGTTATATAAATTTGCTTTTTTCAACCCCTGAATATAAATATCATCAGCTGCCTGCAATAAAGCTACTTTCTCTGGAGTAATCTCTCCCAGGATACGAATGGCTAAGCCAGGTCCTGGAAAAGGATGGCGGTTGATCATTTCACCAGGAATACCTAATTCTAAACCTACTCTTCTCACTTCGTCTTTAAATAATGATCTTAATGGTTCTACTAATTCCAATTTCATGCTATCTGGTAAACCACCAACATTATGATGTGATTTGATGGTTTGTGAAGGACCATGAACACTTACACTTTCAATCACATCTGGATAGATAGTGCCCTGACCAAGCATCTCAATACCTGTGAGTGTTTTTGCTTCCTGATCGAAGATGTCGATGAACCCCTTTCCAATGATCTTTCTTTTTTCTTCAGGATCAGATTTTCCAGCTAGTGCGGTATAGAAATGATTTTTTGCATCTACCCCTTTTACATTTAAACCAAGGCCTCGATACATTTCTAAGACTTGTTCAAATTCTCCCTTACGCAAAACTCCATTGTCTACAAAAATGCCAAACAGGTTCGATCCAATGGCTTTTGTAATAAGGGTTGCGGCAACAGTACTGTCTACGCCACCACTCAAAGCCATGATCACTTTTCGATTGCCAATTTTTTCTTTTAATGCAGCAACAGTTTCACTGATAAAATGAGCTGCAGTCCATTCTGCATCACATCCGCAAATATTGACCAAGAAATTTTTGATAATCTTTTTGCCTTCAGTTGAATGATATACTTCGGGATGGAATTGTAAACCGTATAATGGTTTTGAATCTGTGGTATTTTTTTTGAAGGCTGCAATTGGAATACTATCTGTAGTTGCTAAAACTTCAAATCCTTCTGGTAAGGTAACTATCGAATCACTATGGCTCATCCAAACTTGAGAATTATCTGCAATGCCGTTCAAAAGAATATCCGACTTACTGATCTGCATTTTAGCACGGCCGTATTCTCTTTTATTTGACTTGTCAACTCTTCCGCCATATTCTTTAGCAGTTAATTGTGCGCCATAACAAACCCCAAGAACAGGTAAATGCTTTACAAATTCTGCTATATCTACGGTAGGTGCATTTTCCTCGTTTACACTAAAAGGAGATCCACTCAGGATGATCCCTTTTAAACCAGGCTCGAATTCGAATGATTTATGGAATGGGATGATCTCACAATACACATTGGCTTCTCTTACAGCCCTGGCAATTAATTGGGTATATTGACTGCCAAAATCGAGGATAAGTATCTTTTCTGTCATGATGCGAAGGTAATTGAAATTTCTATGGTGATGTAACAGGATAAGTGGTTCAATTATTTTAAAGGTGGATTGCCTTCTAGGGGGGATTTGCCTAACTTGCTATTACAATCAAAACTAATATCAGGCATATGAAACAACTAATAATAGCTCTAACAGCAACCTTGCTTTTCTCTTCCTGCCAACTGTTTGGTTTCAAACATATTGAAGGAAATGGGGTAATTGCTACTCAAACAAGAAATGCTAGTAAGGCCAGTCGCCTTAAAATGGCGGGTAGTTTTGATGTGGAAATAACACAGGGATCTACAGTTAGTGTACAAATTGAGGGGGATGATAACATCCTTCCATATATCATAGTGGAAGAACGAGATGGGTTTTTAGTGATTAAAACAAAAGATCACATTAACTATTCCTCCACCAATGATATCAAAGTTTTTATTACAACCCCTAATCTGGAAGAGGTAGTATTGGCTGGAAGTGGGAATATTATTGGAAAATCTAAGTTTTCTGGTTCAGATAAGTTAGTCTTAAAAATTGCAGGCTCCGGAGACATTAAAATGGAAGTGAATACGCCAGATGTACACTCTGAAATTGCCGGAAGTGGGTCCATTACTTTGTCTGGTGAAACAAAAGACGAATCAGTAAAAATTGCGGGTGTAGGCGATTATAATGCAGATGGTTTAAAGGCAGAAAAGGCCAAGGTAAGTATTGCCGGGAGTGGCGATGTAAAGGTTTTTGCTGCAGCAGACCTTGATGTGAATATTGCTGGTGCCGGAACTGTATATTATAAGGGTAGTCCCAATGTGAAGCAACATGTTGCAGGGTCGGGGGAGGTTAAAAAGATTGATTAGTAAGTATTCAATAGTCAAAAAAAAGGTAGCAAATTGCTACCTTTTTTTAATTGAGTCTGTATATCGGGTATCTTAAATGTGCCGGTTCATAATAAGGTGAGTTCTTGTAAACGAAATCCAGTTGCGCATTAGCGGAGGCCGCAAATTTAGGATCAGTTTTTTTCTTGTCTTCCAATTGTATTTTCAAATCAGGATGTGATTCCAAAAAACTAGCTGCTACATCTTCCCATCGATAATTACTATATCCTTCTTTTTGTTGTAAAATGGCATCAAAGAAATTCCAGCTAAAATAACTGTCGTCACTGAAGGGCTCCAAAGTCTCAACTAAAAAACGATCCGCAGCCTGCCCTGTTTGAATAATGATATCTCCTTTTCTACAAAAGATTGTAACTCTTTGTGCACTTGCCTTTAAGTCGTTATGACGATAGTGCTTTTCAAACACCCTGCTACTCGTTTTGTAATCGTCGATATGATATACTTCCGCTACTATCATACTATCTTTTTCTAGAGGCTTCATTTTTACTGCATTGGCCTCTAACAATTCAATTACTTTATGCCAACCCTGTGGTATCAGATAAGCTTTGGGTTTATGAACTATTTTATCAGCTAGTGCATAATTGTAAAACCTTACTTTTTGAGTAAATGGTTTACTCCTGTCATAGTACAACCTTTCCATTCCAGTTACAGCACTAGGCTTTTTTAAAGCCTGATAACCCATAAAATCAATCATATCAAAATGGGTAGTGTCTACTTTATAGCTTACAACAAAATCTTCTTGTTTGGTGATGGCATCAATTGATGCTTGTCTTGCCTGCTTAATGTCGGATGCTTGAATAGAGGCCTGGCTAATCATTGTTTGCATCAATGCATAAGTTTGAAGCACTCGTTGAGGGAAAGGCTTTAACATATGCGTTTCAGACATAAACGACATGGTTTGAAACACAGCGGCATATCCACTACTATACCTTGGTGGATCGTAAAAGTAATTCCATCCTTTTTCTGGATTCCCTTCTTCAAAACTAACATAAGGCGTCATCGCCATTCCTTTTTCTGCCATTCCTTTGAATAAAGAAGGTTCAAATGTTTGATGAAGATATTTCCCAATTTCACCTCCAAGTTTATTATGTTGGGTAGTCAGAAGCGTCATGGTATATTGATAATCTGCACCATCACTTACGTGGTTGTCTAAATAAATATCAGGATTCAACCAATGGAAAATTTTAGCAAAACTTACTGCTTCTTTGGTATCTGATTTAATGAAGTCGCGATTCAGGTCCAGGTTCTGAGAGTTGCCTCTAAATCCATAAGCAAGAGGTCCATCTTGGTTTACCCTAGAAAAACTATTTCTATTTAATGCCCCACCGATATTATAAACTGGAATAACAGCTAAAACAATATTGCTGGGTGCTTTAATCTTGCCACTGGCTAGGTCTCGAACTAACATCATGCTTGCATCAATGCCATCAGGTTCTCCCGGATGAATGCCGTTGCTAATTAAAATAACCAGTTTGTTTTTTCTTTTCCAGTCGGCACTATTAAATTGTTGGTCAGAACTAAATAATACAACGTGTAAAGGAAGCCCCGCATCGGTAGGTCCCATTGTTTTAATTTGTATCGATTTATAGGTTGCAGCCAACTGCTGGTAATAAGCAATACTTTGGGCATAGGTGGCGCTTTCTTTACCCTTCGATTGTTCAAAAATGGTAATAGGTAATTGCCCAATTGCAAAATTTGCTAAGAATAGATAGCTGAAAACCAGTATTTTTTTCATTACTTTAGGTTGAAATTTTATTCAAAGTAATGGAAATCAGTCATAGAATATTACTAATTGAGGATGAACCGAAGCTGGGGAAAGTAATTTTAGAAGAGTTGAAAGGGCAGGGATATCAAGTAGACCTTGCAGCTGACGGATTAATCGCGGAATCATTTTTTAAGCAGAATAATTATTCTTTGGTGTTGATGGATGTTAATATCCCTCATAAATCTGGCTTTGAATTGTGTAAAGATTTTCGTGCCATCAAAAAAAGTATTCCTATAATTATGCTCAGTGCCATGGGCGAGATCAATGATAAAATGGAAGCCTTTAAATTAGGGGCAGATGATTATATGGTGAAGCCTTTTCATTTCGATGAGCTTTTTGCAAGGTTGAAAGTATTTTTGAAAAGAGCTGAGTTGAAAGATGATGAAGTGAAGATTATTGTTGATGACCTGGAAATCGATTTTAGAAATAAGACAGCTGTTCGTGCTGGGGTAACTGTTAATTTAACTGCAAAAGAATTCACCCTTCTTGTATTACTCGCAAGAAATAGAGGTAAAGTAATTTCTAAACAAGAGATACTTGAAAAAGTATGGGACTTAAGTTTTGATACAGGAACTAATACGATTGAAGTATATATTAGTTTTCTTAGAAATAAGTTGGACAAACCCTTTGAAACCAAACTTATTCATACCAAGCCTGGATTTGGTTATTATATAAAATAAGCCAACAGATATGAGTATCAAGTTGCGGTTCGCTTTTTTATTTAGTGGATTTGTTGCCATTATGTTGGCCGTATCATCTATCTCAATTTATGTGCTGTACAGTAATTTTCGCGAAACAGAATTTTATAACAGGGTAAAAGCTGAAGGGAATATTTTTCATAATTATGTAAATGAAATAAAAGATCCGAAACAGGCTGCAATGGCTAAGCTTGTTTCAGGTGTATATACTAATACTGTATTTGATGAAAAATTAGTAGTGTTAGATTCAACTGGTAAGGTTTTAAATAAATTACCAGAGTCTTTACATGTGAATTACAAACCAGCCCTTCTCAATGAGATCAGGCTAATAAAAGAAATTAAATTTACTACAGATAAATACCAGACGGTAGGTACTTACAATCCCAAGTCAAAATTGATCACCATTGCTTCTGGTTATGATATTTCAGGATATAAAAAATTGCAAAACCTGGAGATTATTTTAGGCATTGTTTTTTTTATTGGAATGTTCGTAACAGCTTTTTTTTCTTTCTTTTTTGTGCAAGAGGCCTTTAAGCCTTTATTGGCATTGAATAAGCAGATTAAAAGAACAACGATTGCTAATTTGAATGACCGATTAATGGTTGCTGATAATTTTCCAGAAATTAATCAAATTGCCAATAGTTATAATGATATGCTGGAACGATTGAGTATTGCTTTTGAGTTTCAAAAAAGTTTTGTGCAGCACGCTTCGCATGAATTGCGCACTCCATTGGCAATTATGCTTTCTCAAACAGAATCTGCGATTAATAAAAAACTAACAGAAACTGATATTCATAACTTATTGATTTCTTTAAAAGAAGATCAACAAGGTATGATTGATCTTACAAATTCTTTGTTACTGCTCTCTCAATATGAACAATTGGGGTATCAAAAAGACTGGCCAATGACAAGGGTAGATGAGGCGGTTGTAGAAGCGGCAAGCCAGGTAATGCAAATGTTCCCAGATGCTATGATACATATTGGCTTCAAAGAGATCCCCGAATCTGATGAAGCTTTTTTGGTAATTGGCAATGATTCTTTGTTGAAGTCTGTATTTATCAATCTTTGTAAAAATGCCTATCTATATGCTTCAGATAAAAAAGTAGATATCATAATGGACACTTCTAAAGGCAAGATACAAGTGCTGGTAGTAAACAATGGCCCAACTCTCTCAGATGAAGATTCTTCTAAAGTAATGCAACCTTTTTATCGTGGTAAGAATGCTTTAAATAACCATACCAAAGGGTTTGGACTGGGATTATCCATTGTAACCCGGATTTTATTTGCACACCATGGATTGGTTGAATACGATGTTCCGGCAGATCAAACCAATCGATTCACGGTTATTTTACCTCAGGCAATTAAGTAGGGGCACAAAAAAGCCAACCATTTGCAGGTTGGCTTGCTTAATCAGTTATTATGTAAACTACTTAATATGAATTAAGCAGCAGTAACATTTGCTTTTTTAGCTAGTTTGCTCTTTAAGTTAGCAGCTTTGTTTTTGTGGATAATGCCACGTTTTGCTAACTTGTCGATTTGAGAAATTACCTCAGGAAGCTGCTCACCATATACCTTAGTATCTGTGTTTGCTTTTAAATCACGGATAGCGTTACGGGTAGTTTTACCATAATAACGGTTAGTATCGCGACGTTTTGCAGCTTGTCTAACATCTTTCTTTGTAGCTGAATGGTTTGCCATATTCTAATTTTTTCAGGACGGCAAAGGTAAGGGCTTGAATTGAAAATCTGAAATTAAAAAGAGAAAAAATCGGGTTTAGCCCCATATTTCTTGAATTTAGTCTAAAATCATACTAACGAATCATGCAAAGTTTCGTTTTTTCTGTCCTCAATCACCGATATTTGCCAACTATTCCACAAAAAAGCTGTTTTACATTCCCATGAAAGACTTTTCGTTCATCACCAATTCCCACCCGGCGTATATCGAAAGCTTATACAACGATTTTTTAAAAGACCCACAATCCATCGATCCAGATATTCAGAAGTTTTTTGAAGGATTTGATTTTGCGATAGCTCAAGGATCTTCTCAAAGTAATGTTAGTCAGTCTGTTACAACAGATTGGATGAAAGAAATTAAAGTATATCGACTCATTTTGGGGTATCGAAATAAAGGTCATTTGTTGGCAAAGACCAACCCAATTAGAACTAGAAAAGATAGAGGCGCGAATCTAGACCTGAATTTTTTCGGTTTAACAGAAGCCGATCTTAATACTGTTTATCAGGTCGGGAATTTAATTGGACTTGGTGCATCAACCCTCAAGGATATACTTGGGCATTTGGAAAAATGTTATGCTAACCATGTTGGTATTGAATTTAAATATATCAGCGATCAAAAGAAAATCGATTGGTTGACTAAAGAAATAGAGCATAATTTTTCAAATCCTGTTCCGCTTACCAAGCAAAAACGGATCCTGGAAAAATTAAACCAGGGCGTCATGTTCGAAAAATTTCTGCACACAAAATATATAGGGCAGAAGCGTTTTTCTTTAGAGGGAGGGGAAACTACGATTGCTGCTTTAGATGCCATCATTAATACTGCCGGTAATCATCAGGTACAGGAAGTAGTGATTGGAATGGCACATAGAGGCCGTTTGAATATTTTGGCAAATATCATGGGCAAAACCTACGAACAGATCTTTAGTGAGTTTGAGGGAACCGCAACGATTGACCAAACTATGGGAAGTGGGGATGTAAAATACCATATGGGTTATGGAAGTGATGTTCAAACCATTGACGGTAATTCCATTCATTTAAAACTAATGCCCAACCCATCACATTTAGAAGCGGTAGACCCTGTGGTGGTAGGTTTTGCAAGAGCCAAGGCGGATGTATTATATGAAAGCGACTTTGATAAAATTTTACCCATTCTAATTCACGGGGATGCTTCAGTTGCAGGGCAGGGTATTGTATATGAGGTATTGCAAATGAGTAATCTTCGGGGTTATTATACTGGCGGAACGATCCATTTTGTTATTAATAACCAGATTGGATTTACTACTGATTTTGATGATGCCCGAAGTGCAGATTATAGTACTTCAGTAGCAGCAATGGTACAGGCGCCTGTTTTGCACGTGAATGGTGATGATGCAGAAGCGGTAGTGAAATGTTCAGAGATTGCCACCAGATATCGCCAGGAATTTAATAGCGATATTTTTATCGATATGGTTTGTTATCGAAAACATGGCCATAATGAAGGAGATGATCCAAAATATACACAACCACAGTTGTACGCACTGATCGATAAGCATCAAAATCCAAGAGAAATATATACCCAACACTTGTTGGATAATGGAGAGAGTGATGCTAAAGAACTGGCAAAGGAAATGGAGAAGAAGTTTTGGGCCGACTTGCAGGAAAGATTGGATGAGATCAAACAAAACCCTCTTCCTTATAAATACCAACCACCTGAACTTGTTTGGAAAAGTTTAAGAAAAGCTACTATCAATGATTTTGATCAATCACCTGATACTGCTGTAAAAGAAGAGGAATTATTAAGGTTGTTTCATGCTCTGATGCAATGGCCCGATACTTTCAAACCATTAAAAAAAGTGGAGAAACTTTTACAGGAAAAAATAAAATTATTAGAATCTGAAAATAAAATTGATTGGGCTACTGGAGAATTACTGGCATATTCCTCTTTATTGATCCAGCACAATCTGGTGAGAATGAGTGGACAGGATGTACAACGTGGTACATTTTCACATCGTCATGCGGTGCTTCGTGATGAGCAGACAAACAAGGGCTACAACAGATTAAATCATTTTCAGGATAAACAAGAAAAATTTAGAATTTATAATTCATTATTGAGTGAGTATGGAGTGTTAGGTTTTGAATATGGATATGCGATGGCCAACCCGGCCGCATTGGTAATTTGGGAGGCACAGTTTGGCGACTTCTCCAATGGTGCTCAAACCATGATTGATCAATTTATTGCAGCAGGTGAACAAAAATGGCAGCGAATGAATGGCATTGTAATGTTACTGCCACATGGGTATGAAGGGCAAGGTCCTGAGCATAGTAGCGCAAGAATGGAACGTTTTTTACAAATGTGCGCAGAGTTGAATTTGGTCATTACTAACATCACTACATCTGCCAATTTATTTCATGCATTAAGAAGACAATTAGCCTGGTCTTTTAGAAAACCATTAATTAACTTTTCTCCAAAAGCAAATCTTCGTTACCCGGGCAGCTATAGTAAAGTAGAAGAATTTACAAATGGTGGCTTTAAGGAATTGATTGATGACTCATTTGTACAAAATGCGGCTGATGTTAAAAAGATTTTGTTATGTACTGGTAAAATCTATTTTGAACTAGCAGAAAAACAATTGAAAGAAACAAGACGTGATATAGCAATTGTTCGATTGGAACAAATATATCCGTTACCATTAAAACAATTAGAACTGCTTAAAAATAAGTATCAGCATGCAAATTGGTTCTGGGTACAGGAAGAGCCTTTGAATATGGGTGCAGCCTCCTTTTTACGCATGAATTTAACTACAATAAATTTTAAAATAATTAGCAGATCTGCCAGCGCAGCAACTGCAACTGGGTATGCTAAAGTGCATGCAAAAGAACAAGCACAATTAATTGAACAAGCTTTTAGTATCTGACATTATTAATAAATTAATTAGAAATATCAACGCTTTATGATTGAAATCAAAGTTCCCACAGTTGGTGAATCTATCAGTGAAGTCACTTTATTAAAGTGGACCAA
>CANBQT010000014.1 GCA_947371755.1 Chitinophagaceae bacterium | reverse complement strand
ACAATAGCAGCGAATGCAGCCACAGCAGCAAGTGCAACTGCAGCAGTAGCTTCTGATTTGGCAACAACAAATTCTACAGTATCTGCAAATAAATCAGCGACTGATGCAGCGATTGCAACCACTAATGGAAATGTAACTTCATTAACTTCTGCAGTAGCAGCAAATGCAGCCACAGCAGCAAGCGCAACAGCAGCAGTTGCCGCTGATCTTGCAACAACCAATTCTACAGTATCTGCAAATAAATCAGCGACTGATGCAGCGATTGCAACCACTAATGGTAATGTAACTTCATTGACTTCTACAGTATCAGCGAATGCAGCCACTGCAGCAAGTGCAACAGCGGCGGTAGCAGCTGATCTGGCAACAACTAACTCAACAGTAGCATCTAACAAAACTGCCACTGATGCAACAATAGCAGCGAATGCAGCTACAGCAGCAAGTGCAACTGCAGCAGTAGCGTCTGATCTGGCAACAACCAATTCAACAGTATCGGCAAATAAATCAGCGACTGATGCAGCGATTGCAACCACTAATGGAAATGTAACTTCATTGACTTCTGCAGTAGCGGCAAATAAAACTGCCACTGATGCAACAATAGCAGCGAATGCGGCAACAGCAGCAAGTGCAACTGCAGCAGTAGCTTCTGATCTTGCAACAACTAACTCTACAGTATCGGCAAATAAATCAGTGACTGATGCAGCGATTGCAACCACTAATGGAAATGTAACTTCATTGACTTCTACAGTATCAGCGAATGCAGCCACTGCAGCAAGTGCAACTGCGGCAGTAGCGTCTGACCTTGCAACAACTAACTCAACAGTAGCAGCTAATAAATCAGCAACTGATGCAACCATAGCTGCGAATGCTGCAACTGCAGCAAATGCAATTGCAGCTGAGACAATAAGAGCACAAGGAATTGAAGCTGGTTTACAGACAAATAAAGAAGATGCTTCGAATAAGTCATCAAATACTGCATTGGGAAATAGTGATTTATTTTATCCTACCCAAAACGCTGTAATGACTTATGTAAATAATCAAATTACAGCAGGTGCTACACCAGATGCTACTTCAATTGTAAAAGGTAAATTGTCTTTATCAGGAGATTTAGGAGGTTCAGCAACTTCACCAAGTGTCATAACTGTAGGTGGATCTACTGCTCTTGATATTAATAAAGCAACTCTTGCAGCAAATGCAGCCACCAATGCGAATACAGCAAGTACAATTGTAGCAAGAGATGCCAGTGGCAATTTTACTGCCGCAACTATTACAGCTTCTTTGTCTGGAAATGCAACTACAGCTACTAATCTTCAACCTGGAGGCACTGCGGGTCAGGTACTCACTTCAAATGGTGGCACAAATGCTCCAACTTGGTCAAGCACAAACGTGAAATCATTCGCAATTAAAACTTCAGACTATAGTGTTACCCCAGCAGATTATACAGTACTGATGAATGCAACAAATAGTAATATTACCATTACACTTCCTGATCCATCAGGAGCAAATAGTGGTAGAATTATCATCGTTGGTAAAGCTGATGAAACAGCTCATACACTTTCATTTAGTCCGGCTATTAACTTAACAGTAAGTACAACTATCTCATCGTTAAACTTCGCTACAACTTATACATTACAAAGTGATGGATCTAGTTGGTGGGTGGTGTATAAAAACTAAAACAAAGCATAACAGTACCATTTTTCTTTTTAATATATAATTATGAAAAAGCTAATTAGCATCGTTTTCCTGACCACATTCATACATTTTAGTTTGAATGCACAAAAAGCACTGAAACTCGGAGAGAATCCAGGAAGCATTGATCCTTCTGCTATATTGGAATTGCAATCGTCCTCAACCATTAGTAAAGGCTTGCTTTTACCAAGGGTTGATCTGACGGCTAACCCAATTTCAAATCCAGCAAATGGTTTGATAGTGTACAATACCAATGCATCCAATCCTGGTATATATGTGTTTAATAATGGAGCCTGGAGTTATTTGGCATCCATTACGTCATTGAATTCGGCCTTGGCAAGCTATCAACCTTTAAATACAACACTTACTAGTATTGGAACTGTAAATAGTACCGGTACAACTGGTTGGTTGTATAATAATAATGGTGTATTTTCTTATACTTCACCTTTGATCAGTAATTTATCAGGGACATTAGGCATTACCAATGGTGGTACTGGAGCAATTACAGCACAGGATGCAAGAACTAATTTAGGTTTAGGAAATCTAGATAATACAAGTGATTTGAATAAACCCGTGAGTGATGCTACGCAAACGGCTCTGAATTTAAAAGCGGATATTACATCCCCTTCATTTTTAGGATTGCCATTAGCTCCCACCGCTTCAGCTTTAACTAACAACAATCAAATTGCAACGACAGCTTATGCGGATGCTGCAGTAGCAACAGCATTAACAACAGTAAGTAATACACCAATTACCCCAGGATCGGCTACAAAAATCACTTATGATGCAAAAGGGCTAGTTACTCTTGGCGAAGCTGCAACAACAGCTGATATAGAACCAAGTAATGATAGAAATTATGTGACAAATGCTCAACAGGCAGTTTTGGCACAAACGTCTGGTGCCAATACTGGTGATGAAGATGCAATGGGAATTATGACGAAACTATTTTATGGTTGGAATATTTCACTTAATCCTGATGCTGAATTAACTGGTGTTAATACAGGTGATCAAACCATTCAGCTTATTGGTGATGTTAGTGGTTTATCAGGAACTGGATCAAACATTACCGCTGTTCCAGTAACATTGGCATCAACTGGTGTAACAGCAGGTGCTTACACAAATCCAACCATTACAGTAGATACAAAAGGTAGAATCATTTCGGCCAGTAATGGATCTGCGCCAGATTTAGGAACTGTTACAGGCGTTCTGCCAATTGGAAATGGAGGAACAGGGGCTTCTTCTCTTCTTCAATTAAAAACTGTTTTAGGACTTGGTACTGCAGCCTCAAGTAGTACGAGCGATTTTGCTCCAGCAGGTGGTTCATCATCCATCACTACTGTTGGTACAATAAGTTCTGGTTCTGTTCCTTATTCTTTATTAACTGGAACTGTACCAACCTGGAATCAAAACACAACTGGTACTGCTGCTAATATAACTGCATCATCTAATAGTACCTTAACCACATTATCAGCATTAAGTCTACCATATTCACAAATTACTGGTAAACCTACCAGTCTACCTACAGCAAATGCGCTCACTATCAACAATAGTGGTGGAGGTTCAACTAGTGGAACTACATTTGATGGTTCAAGCGCTGCAACTATTTCGTATAATAGTATCGGTGCCCAACCTCAATTAAATGGAACAGGATTTGTTAAAGCAAGTGGTACAGGTATTACCTACGATAATGCAACATATTTAACTACAGAATCAGATCCAACAGTTAAGGCAATTAATGGTATCGTTAAATCAAATGGCACGACTATTTCTGCAGCATCTGCGGGTACAGATTATGTAGCTCCATCAGGAACTTTCTATATCGGAACGACACAAATAGCTCATAATAGAGCATCTGGTGCATTGGCTTTAACTGGAATTACATCAATTGATGGAAATGCAGCAACTGCAACAACAGCAACGAATCTTGCAGGTGGCGCCGCAGGATCAATTCCTTATCAAACCGCTGCTGGTGCAACTAGTTTATTAGCAAAAGGAACTGATGGTCAAGTATTAACATTAGCAAGTGGCGTTCCTTCCTGGGCAGCAGCAACTGCGGCTACAAGTTTTGCAAATCCAACTGGAACTATTGGTTTAACAGCAGTAAATGGCTTAGCTTCTACTGCGATGAGAAGTGATGCAGCTCCTGCATTATCACAAGGAATTACTCCTACATGGACTGCACTTCATACTTTTTCAGGAGGTATCACTACAAACGGTACTTCAAACCTCAGTCTAGGTGAAGACGCAAGTGCTCAAACAATCAATCTTGGAACTGGAGCAGCAATAAAAACAGTTGGAATTGGTAGCACTAGTTCATCTTCAATAACTAATATTAATGCTGGTTCAGGTGGAGTTAATATTAATAATAATAATAACCAACCTGTAAATATAAATGGAGGTTCTTCGACAGGTACTATTGCACTTGGTGGAACTGGAACCCAAACAATTAATATTGGAACAGGAGCTGCGAATAAAACTGTTGCTGTCGGAAGTACAAATGGTAGTTCAACAACTAATATTACTGCAGGTTCAGGCGGAGTAAATATTAACAATAATAATGGCCAATCTGTAAATATAAATGCAGGTTCATCTACAGGTACTATTACACTTGGTGGAACTGCTAACCAAACAATTAATATTGGAACAGGAGCTGCGAATAAAACTGTTGCTGTCGGAAGTTCAAATGGTTCTTCAACTACAACTATTAATGCTGGTACTGGAGGAATTATTTTAGCTCCATTTACAACCGCTGGCATCATTACAAACAATGCTTCCGGTAAATTATCATCATTAGCAGCGGGAACAAATGGTCAAGTTCTTACAATTGTAGCTAATGCACCATCCTGGTCAACTTTAACTGGTGTTACAGGCGCAACTGGACCAACAGGTTCAGCTGGAACAAACGGAACTAACGGAACCAATGGAACAAACGGAGCGACAGGCGCCACTGGTCCAACAGGTTCAGCTGGAACAAACGGAACTAATGGAACCAACGGAACAAACGGAGCGACAGGCGCCACTGGACCAACAGGTTCAGCAGGAACCAATGGAACCAATGGAACAAACGGAGCGACAGGGGCTACTGGTCCAACAGGTTCAGCAGGAACCAACGGAACTAATGGAACCAACGGAACAAACGGTGCGACAGGAAATACGGGAGTAACAGGCGCCACTGGTCCAACAGGTTCAGCAGGAACCAACGGAACTAATGGAACCAATGGAACAAACGGAGCGACAGGCGCCACTGGTCCAACAGGTTCAGCAGGAACTAACGGAACTAATGGAACAAACGGAGCGACAGGTGCCACTGGTCCAACTGGACAAACAGGCGCAACTGGTGCTACAGGCGGTATCACAACTGCCATCACAGGTATTCTTAAAGGAAACGGATCTGTTGTTTCAGCCGCTACCTCAGGTACAGATTACTCAGCAGGAACTTCTGGTCTCGGTACTGGTATAGTAAAAAGCACTACTGGGACAGGAGCTTTAACAATAGCAACTGGAGCAGATCTTCCTGCCATGACTTCAACAGTAGGCGGAGCTGTTCCAACCCCTCCAAATAACACAACTACTTTCTTACGGGGTGATGGAACATTTGCGGTACCTCCAAGTGGTAGCGGAACTGTTACATCTGTAGCTGCACTTACTTTAACAACTACAGGAACAGATTTAAGTTCTACTGTAGCCACAGGAACTACAACCCCTGTGATTACGTTAAACGTACCAGATGCGTCAGCAACTGCACGAGGTGTGGTTACAACTGGAGCTCAAACTATTGCAGGTGCTAAAACTTTAACTGGGTTGCTTACAGCTTCTGCTGGTACCACAATTTCAGGAGCCGCGGTTAGTTTGAACGATAATTCAAATTTTAAAACAACAATTAATACTGGAACATCGACTAGTTCTGTTGAAATTGGAAATGGATCTAGTAATGGTGTTCGTTTTGGAAACGGGAAAATTTCAAGGTTTAGTACTTCTACCGCACCTACATCAGTTTCAGCAAGTGCTAGTATTGCTGTTGCAGATATTTTAGACAGGGGTATTTATGTTGTAACGGGAAGTGCAGCGGTTACTTTAACACTTCCATCTGCTTCGGCAATTTTGGCTTCAATGCCAGGAACACCTCAAGTTGGTGACGTGGTTTCGTTTGCAATTGTATCTACAAATGCTGGAAATGTAGTAACACTTGCTGTCCCTGCAAGTGGAACTCTAGTTGGACCAGCAACAATTGGTCAAACAAGAACTGCGGCTACAGGTAACGCTTATTATCCACCGCCTCCAAGAATAGTATTTATACGTTTTACAAATGTTAATAGTAGTTCTGAGGCATATAGTGTTTATTAATAGAGAATTAATTACAAAAAACAAATGGTCTTTCTTTTTGGATGACCATTTGTTTTTTTAAACAATCATGAAAATTTCAGTTCAAAAATTATAATTAATGAACCGGTGTCTGTAAAAATGAATTAAAATATTTTATTTTTATTTACATCTCTTAAATTCTTTATTTTAGTATTTCATTATGTAGTACCAAAATATTTATTTTAATAAAAAGCACTACTATAAAGAAGTTATAATTGAATTTTAATCTACATCCATGAAAAGACAGTTCAATTCAAAACTCATTCTAGCCTCCTTTGTACTTTTCGCGATTTTATTAATCAGCTATTCCAATCATTTCTACAACACTTTTCATTTCGACGATTCTCATACGATTGAGAACAATCCTTATATCAGAGACATCAACAATTGCCTGAAGTTTTTTTATACACCTCAGATGTTTAGCACTTTACCTTCACACTGGGGATTAAGACCGATTGTGAGTGTTTCTCTAGCGGTAGATTATTGGATGGCTGGGGGATTGAATCCTTTCTACTTTCACCTCTCTACTTTTATCTGGTTCATATTTATAGGCGTGTTATTATATTTTGTTTACAGGAAATTATTACAACAGGCTATCACTAGTGAATGGACAGACTATATGGCATTGTTATTAGCAGGCTGGTATGCCCTGCACACCGCTAATGCAGAAACCATCAACTATATCATTTCCCGCTCGGATGTTTTGTCTACATTTTTCATTGTGCTTTCTTTTGCCATCTATATTCTGGCTCCAAATAAAAGGAAATACTATTTCTATATTATACCTGCTGTGCTTGGTGTGTTTACAAAAGAAACGGTATTAACTCTGGTCATCATTTTATTTTTCTATATCAACTTATTCGAGAAAAATATTTCTTTAGCTGACCATTTTAAAAAGAAACATTTTCCTGCGATTCTTAAAACCATTGGCACACTTTTGCCGCTTTTCTTTTGTGTGGCAGCCGTACAATATTATACCCTTTCAAAAATGCAATCCACCAGCGATATCGCTAATCCCTGGGGACATTATGTGCTTACACAATCCTTCGTTTGGATCCGTTATGTGATCGCTTTCTTTATCCCGGTAAACCTATCTGCCGACTCAGATTGGGGCGTTATTGCCAATGCTTTCGATGAACGTATTATCGTAGGATTGATCTTTATCATCGCATTAGTGTATACCATCTTTAAAACTTCTGCTAAAAAAGAAACCCGACCCATTAGTTTAGGCTTGATCTGGTTCTCAGTTTCATTGTTACCCACTTCTTTAGCACCCTTTGCCGAAGTAACCAACGACCATCGTATGTTCTTCGCCTTTATAGGTTTAGCAATTGCATCTGGTAACTATATTTTGTTACTTATGCAAAAAATAAAAAGCAAGGATGGTAAAACATTCCAAATGCAGCGCCTGGTTTTGATTGGCTTATTTGCCGTAATCTGCCTGAATGCTTATGGTGTGTATCAAAGAAATAAAGTCTGGAAAACAGAAGCTTCTTTGTGGTATGATGTAACAGTAAAAAGTCCGGCTAATGGTAGAGGCCTGATGAATTATGGATTAACTCAAATGGCAATTGGTAACTATGATGGGGCCAATACCTATTTCCAAAAAGCATTGGTGTACAACCCTTATTACGACGCTTTATTCATCAACATCGCCATCCTAAAAGGAGCTACCAATAAACCGCAGGAAGCAGATGAGAATTTTAAAAAAGCCATTCAGTTCAATCGCGCTTCACATCAACCTTATTATTTCTATGCTCGGTATCTGAAAGAAACCCATCGCTATGAAGAAGCAGAACAAATGGCCCTGAAAGCAGTAGAACTAAATCCTTATGCTACCGAACCTTTACAAATGCTGGCTTTCATTTATGGAGAAACCCAGCAATGGGACAAACTAGTTGTAACGGCCAATAAAATTCTCGCAATTCTTCCAACTGATGATCTGGGTCAAAAATTTTTGTTAGCAGGTACTAATCGAAAACCATTAGGTACCGCTCCTGCACCCAACAATAAACCAGTTACTGCAGCAGACTATATCAATCAAAGCCTTCAATTTTATACGAATAAAGAGTACCAAAAATGTATCGAGGCCTGCCTAAAAGCGCTCAAGTTGAATCCTAATAGTGCCGATGCTTATAACAATATGGGGGCAGCCTATAATGGACTTTCTGAATGGCAAAAAGCAATTGACGCCTGTTCAAAAGCATTGGAATTGAATCCGGATTTTCAACTGGCAAAGGGAAACCTTAACTGGGCGAAGAGTCAGATTAACAAAAAGTAGTTTTAAAAACGGGGTTGAAAAATTACTTTGAATCGTAGATTACATAAAACTCATTGTAGGTAAATATTTTCCCTATCGATCTGAGATTGAAAGGGAAATAACCCCTTTTCGCTGCTACAAATCCTGCATAGGATAGCAAGCCTTTTTCCTTAATATAATCTTCATTGATAAAAGTAATATGTGTACTGTCGTGCTTGAAACCCATTTCGCAGGGTACGATAATGATGATTCTTTTAACACCTATTCTCGCACAAGCATCCATGATTTTTTTCAATACCAGATCCGAATCATTCAAGTGTTCTAACACATGACTGATTACGAGTGACTGATATTTATTTTCGGGAAAGTCCTTTAAAGAATAGTTATCTGTTTCCGGGTCGTATAATACCACATTCAGTCCCTTGGATACACAATATTCAACCGTTGATTTATTGATCTCTAAGCCAATTGAATCCTTAGAAAAACGCTGTAATTGTTCACCTACGCCACAACCAAAATCGATGGTGTTCCCAATGGCAAATCTTTGGACCTGCCACAAATAAATATTCCGAATGATTCTTCGGATCCAGGAACGATTGGTTTGATAAGCGAGATAAGATTCGTTAAAAGCAGATTCTGTCATGTTTTTTATTTTATCATCAATGAAACGCCCACCAGCATGATGATGCCACCAATCATTTGTTGGGTATTTAATTTTTCATGTAAAAAAAAGCTGTTGGCTAATACAATAAATATAATTGAAATCAATGTAACAAAAGTGGTAAGTGTAGTAGAAATAGCAGCCAATCGGGGCACTTTCAGAAAACTATTATTGAGCAGGATAAAACTAATCCTCGAGAAAATAGCCAGTGCCATGGCTAAAATAAATTTCCAGTTGAATAATAATTTGATAATTGCTTCGGGATTCATCAAATTACCAGAGATCAAATTTCTATCCCCCATTAATACTATGGAAAATGCAGTGCTGAAACAATAGACCAATGTCCAAAATATAATAATTAACGCCATAATAAAAAGTTACGATTTATTCTCTAATTGACCCAATTGATACACCCATGCGATGCACTTACCGATGCCCTTGCCCCAGATTTGTGTTAACATCAATTCTTCTTCAGCCCTTCTTTTGCCTTGTTTAATTTGATTCGAAGTTTCTGATTCCTGATGCACCCGATGCTGCATTAATCTTTGATGGATGAACACAAAAGCCCCCTCTTTTTTAGCCAATTGATACCAAGCCTGCCAGTCCAGCACGCAATTATATTCAGCTGAAAAACAAAACCCTGGTTCTAAACTTTTGTTGATGGTAACGGATGGGCAACAAATAGGGTCGCCCATAGATAAGACCAGTTTTTTCAAAAATTTAGATTGGATCTTACGCTTCATCAAAAATGGAAAAAGTAAAAGGGTTTTAACTATATGATTGATGGTAGCAGTTTTTATTTCATCGCCATGAATATCTGAGTAATCTGTAAATGCAATTTGTGTTTCCTGATCCATTGATTTTATTACAGCCTCTGCATACCCTTTTTCATAAATATCATCCTGATGCGCAATGGTTACCAAACTGGTTGTTGCACTTGTTAGGGCAAAGTTCCAGTCGTTCGCAATGCCCTTTAAGCCACTTTCATTCACAAAATAGGGGATGCCATATTTATCCGCAATCAATTTATTTTGTGGAGTAGGAGTGGAGGTACAAATAATGATTTGGCTTTTGGTGGTTTGACTGAGAATGCTTTTGATACAGTCCTCTAAATAGATACTGTCTTTGTAGGCAGGGATAGCAAAACAATGATCATTCATTTAGAAGCTTTTGATTAATTAGGAATTTTCTTTAGTAGCTAATTCCTTCAATTGTAATTTGATCAATGAAATTTCTTGTGCCAGTTTTTTGTTTTGTTCATGCAGCCTCGAAGCCACTACACTTAAATGTAATAAATAGATAAGGGCCACAAATATAGCGGCAGTAAAAACCATATTGGGTGGTTCATAAATGCCGAATAAATTAGATACCACTTGTAAGCCATTGCGCCAGAATGAAAATACCAAAAGGATCACTGTACAAACGCACCAGACGATAGAATACTCTTCTCTCAATTTTCCTTTGATGATTAAGTACGCCACATACCATATGAAAAGCAGGTTGACGAGGATGGTAATAATTTGTATTCTTCCCATAAAAACTATTTTCTAATATTTGAAAAGAACATGGCGATGGTTACTTTAGCCATATAATATAGTTGTGAAAAATTTCGGATAGAGGATTTGCCGCCCTGCCTTTCCCGCATGATCACAGGTACTTCTTTAACAGACAAACCTGCTTTTGAAAGAATAATTAAAGATTCGGGTTCTGGATAATCGTCCGGGTATCTTGATGCGATAATTTGAATAGTCTTCTTATCGAATAAACGGAATCCGGAAGTGATATCGTAAATACTTTTTCCTGTAAATAAATATGTCAAGTAATGGAAATAGGAGATACCGATCCTTCTTAATGTAGAACTTTGAAATCCTTGCTTTAATACAAATCTAGATCCAATTATGATGTTCGATTGAGAAGTAATAAAATGATCGATAAGTTTGATTAATTCAACAGGAGGATGTTGTCCATCCCCATCCATTTGTACAGCAAAATCGTAATTATTTTGTTGCGCATAAATAAAGCCCGTTTGCATGGCTCCGCCGATTCCAAGATTGATGGGTAAATCAATCACTCGGGCACCAAACTCTCTTGCCTTAGCCGAAGTTTTATCTTTTGAGCAATCATTTACTACCAACACATCCACATCAATATGCTGGGGTAAAGAAAGAACTTTCATTTCGGTCAGCAATTTGCCGATAGCCATTTCCTCGTTATAGCAAGGGATGATTACTAGTCCTTTTAATAGATTCATTGTTCAATGGTATTACCTGAGATAGTTTCGAAGTTATTAAACTTATTCTTTGGGCGTTGGCTTTATCGTAAAAAAATAAAAAACTGTTGTACGAAAAAAACTCACATTATTTTTGCCCCATGCGCATCGCCGTAAACGCCATATTCCTACAAAAAAATCAGCTCGAAGGCTATGGCTGGTTTGTGCAGGAAGTTTTCAGCAGACTCGCGAAACAATATCCCGAACATGAATTTATCTTCCTGTTCGATCGCCCTTTTGATGAAAGTTTTTTGTTTCAAAAGAATTGTAGCGCTGTTGTGGTTAAACCCGCTGCGCGGCACGTGTTCGCCTTCAAATACTGGTACGATCTTGCCGCAGCAGCGGAAGTTCGCCGCCTTAAAGCAGATGTCTGGGTGCAACCCTACGGCTTCTGCAGCTTAACAAGTTCCGTGCCTCAGCTCTTATTCGTGCATGATATTTCCTTTAAGCACTTCCCCAAACAAGTGTCCTGGCACCAACGCTTTTACTATCAGTGGGGTACCCCCCGCTTCCTGCAAAAAGCCCAGCAAGTACTCACCGTTTCTGAGTTCTCTAAAAAAGATATACTGTTACATTATCCTATCTCAGCTGATAAGATTTCCGTGGCAAGTGGCGCTGCGCGCCCCATTTTTCACAATATTCACTGGGCAGAAAAAGACGCCATCAAATCAGGCTATGCCGATGGCCGCGAATACTTCCTTTTCGTGGGTGGTATCCACCCCCGCAAAAACTTGATGAACCTGCTCAAAGCCTTCTCACTTTTTAAAAAATGGCAGAAAAGTAATATGAAACTTCTCGTTGCAGGACGCCTCGCCTGGCAATACGAAGACCTGATCGACAAACTCAAAACCTATAAATACCGCGAAGACGTGGTGATGCTGAACTACGTATCAGACGAGCAACTCGCCAAAATCACCGCTTCCGCTTACGCACTGGTTTACCCTTCGCTTTTCGAAGGTTTTGGTCTTCCCATCCTCGAAGCGATGCAATCCGGCACCCCCGTGATCTGCTCCGATACCAGCAGCATGCCCGAAGCCGCAGCTGATGCCGCCCTTTTTGCAGACCCGAATAGCCCCGACGCCATCGCCAAACAGATGCTTGCCATCTATAAAGACGAATCCCTTCGCGATCAACTCATCGAAAAAGGGAAACTCCGTGCCGCTGAATTTAATTGGGATGCCACCGCCGATCTGGTCTGGAATGCCATTTTGAAAACTGCCCCACCTTCAGCTTCCACGAATAAATCGTAGATTTGCACCCACTTTATCAAAAACAACTATGAGCAAATCAACCATTACGATTGATATTCACCTGGATGAACAAAAAGTGCCCGAACAAATCAATTGGTCGGCCACAGATAGCACCGCCGAGATGATGCAACCCGCAAAATCTATGATGGTGGCTTTCTGGGACGCACAAGAAAAAGCCGCACTCCGCATCGACCTCTGGACAAAAGATATGATGGTGGATGAAATGGCCGACTTCTACTACCAGACTTTTATGGGCATGGCCGATACCTTTATGCGCGCCACTCAAAATCAGGAACTGGTGAATCAAATGAAACAAAACGCCAAGGATTTCTACCAGAAATTCCGCGAATCACAAGTGAAAGAAAATAAATAATAAACTATGAGCTTAGAAGAAAATGTAATGAGCCAGATGAAAGAGGCTATGAAAGCAAAAGATGAAGCTCTTTTGAGAGGTTTACGCGCGATCAAAGCAGAAATCATTAAAGCCAAAACCGACCCCGGCGCTAACGGTGTAGTTACTGCCGACGGTGAAATCAAGATCTTGCAAAAACTGGTGAAGTCTCGCAAAGACAGCCTGGAAATATACCAAACCCAAAATCGCCCCGACCTGGCACAGAAAGAATCAGAGGAAATTGCTGTGATTGAAAAATTCCTTCCGCAACAGTTATCTGCTGCAGAATTGGAGGAAATTGTAAAAGGTATTATTGCAGCTGTTGGTGCTAACGGACCTCAGGATATGGGCAAAGTAATGGGGGTGGCTTCTAAACAATTAGCAGGAAAAGCAGAGGGTAAAGCAATATCTACCACAGTTAAAGCATTATTAGGTTAGTAATTTAACCACATGCTAATCGATATCCTTTTATTGATATTACTAGTGATTGCCCTCGTAAAAGGCTATCGCAAAGGATTGGTATTGGCGTCCTTTTCTTTTGTGGGCATTTTTTTAGGCCTAGCAGCCGCTGTTAAATTTTCGGCATTAGTGGCCAGATGGTTAAAGGAATATACCCATATCGCTTTGGGATGGCTACCATTCCTGGCTTTTTTGATCATTCTTGTCGGTGTCTGGATCCTGGTTCGTATTGGAAGCAAATTGATCGAAACCAGCCTGGAACTGGTGATGCTGGGATGGCTGAACAGATTAGCAGGCATATTGCTCTATGCTTTATTATATGCCTGCATTTTTAGTGTGATCTTATTCTATGCCGATAAATTGCACTTGCTAAAAACATACATGATCAGCGATTCTGTTTCGTATGCCTATATAAAACCCATTGCCCCAAAATTCATGGCACTCTTTGAAAAAATCTTACCTGTTTTAAAAGGAGCTTTTCAAGAATTGTCTGATTTTTTCGAGCACTTAAATAAATAGGAATCCAATGGTAATAGATTGGTAAAGAGGATATTGACTGTTCTTAACCTTAAAATCTGTATTTTGCACGAACCCTATCAAACAAAATGGATAGTTTTTTGCAAAAAATAAAAGATATTGGGTAATTTGATAGTCGACTGCCTGCATAAGAATTAAACACATGGATTACAAAATACAAGAACAGGACAAGTTTAAGTTTATAGAAGAAGGAGAGGGCGAACCTCTGTTATTACTCCACGGTCTTTTTGGTGCATTGAGCAATTTTGCCGATCTGGTAGAATATTTCAAAAAGTCGTACAAAGTAATCGTACCCCTTTTGCCTTTATTCGAATTGGATATCTTTCATACTACTGTAGGTGGTCTGGAAAAACACGTTCAGAAATTCATTGAATTAAGAGGATATAACAATATTAATTTACTGGGAAATTCTTTAGGCGGACATGTGGCGCTGGTGCATATTTTAAAGCACCCCGAAAAAATCAAATCGTTGATTCTTACCGGTAGTAGCGGACTTTTTGAGAATGGCATGGGCGATAGTTATCCGAAAAGAGGCGATCGCGATTATATCAAAAAGAAAACGGAAGTTACTTTCTACGATCCCGCAATGGCAACAACTGAATTAGTTGACGAAGTGTTTGAAATCACTAATAATAGAATTAAAGTGATTAAAATTATTTCTCTTGCTAAAAGTGCTATCAGAAATAATCTGGGTGAAGAACTCAATCAAATTAAACAACCTACCCTTTTAATCTGGGGTAATAACGATATTATCACGCCTCCATTTGTGGGTCAGGAATTTCAAAAATTAATTCCTAATAGCGAACTGCATTTTATAGACAAATGTGGGCACGCACCTATGATGGAAGTACCTGATGAATTCAATAGGATCTTGGATGATTTTCTGAAGAAACTTCCATAGCCTATAATGCTTGGCCTATTTTTTGTTTACGCTTTAGAAAGATAAGCATGCTAGCAACCCAATTAATTAATTCCGGATTCCCATCTGTACATCTAACAGATAGTGCTTCATTAGCATTGCAGTTGATGGAAGATTACGACGTGCAACACCTGCCCGTTTTATCGGAAGAGAAATACGTGGGACTAGTGTCAAAGTCAGACCTGCTCGACGTTTCAGAAGAACAGGCTATTGGTTTCGAAAGCACTCCTATTCTTCCTTATTCCATTAAAAGTGAAGAACATTTTCTTACCGCTTTAAAATTAGCAGCAGAAAAAGAGATCTCCTTAGTACCAGTCATCAACGATCAATCAGAATTATTAGGAGTAATTTCCATCACCGAATTACTCTATCGCCTTTCCAATTTCCTAGGTAATAATGAACCAGGCGGACTCATCGTTTTAGAGATCAGTAAACGCAATTTTTCGTTCGGAGAAATCAGCAGACTGGTAGAAACAAACGATGCTTTGATTACCCAGTGTAATACTTTTACCGAACCTGAAACCGGATTGGTGATCATTACTTTGAAAGTTAATAAAATAGAAATCTCTGCCATCGTTGCCACATTCCAGCGCTACGAATACATTGTTCGCTATTATTTTGGTGAAGAACAGTACAGTAATGAACTAAAAGACAATTACAACCATTTATTGGCTTATCTGAATGTATAATTGCAATCACCTATTTTTAATCACCAGAAACAGGTAGTGCAATGAAGCATTGGTGCATCTTTTTCTTAATGGGACTTTTTTTGTGTGTGCATGCGCAGGCTCTGATCAATCCGTTAAAAGATAGCATCAATTCTAAATGGGAGTCGACTTATAAAACAGATGGCAGCACCGATTCCGTTATCATCCAAAAAATAACTGTTCAGGGAAATAAAAGAACCAAGCCACAGATCATTCTGAGAGAATTAGCTTTTCATCGTGGCGACCCTATTGCAGTCAAAGACATTAGCGCAGAATTGAAATTATCAAAGCAACAATTAATGAACACTTCATTATTTGTAGACGTGGAATTGTTGCCGATACAAATCAATAATACATTAGAGATTCAAATAAATGTAAAAGAACGCTGGTATCTATTTCCGCTTTTATACTTTAAACTCGTTGATAGAAATTTTAATCAGTGGTGGGTAGAACAACATAGAAGTTTAGACAGGGTGAATTATGGGATTAAATTCATTCAAAATAATATTACCGGAAGAAACGATAACCTCGACGTGTGGCTGATTACAGGATATACCAAACAAATCACATTGCGCTATGATCTGCCTTTCGCTGATCGCAAACTTAAAAGCGGTTTTAATATTGGGTTTATCTACGCAGGACAAAAAGAACTCAATTATGCCACAGGCGATAACAAGCAATTATTCTTTAGAAAAGATGATGCATTTGTAAGAACACAAACCCGTTTTGATTTTACTTATTCCTATCGCCCAGATGTTCGGCAAAGACATACTTTCAGGATCTCTTATAACAAAGAACATATCGCTGATACTGTATTAAAAATTAATCCTAATTATTTCACTAATCAGGGAACCGATTTTAAGTATATCGATTTTAATTATGGCTTCCGTTATTATCATGCCGATAACAATGCGTATCCAAAGGATGGATTTTTGTTTCAGGGAAATATTTATAAACGCGGATTAGATCATGAGACAAATTTATGGATGGCCAATGCACGAGCGGTATTTGCTTTTCCAGTTGCAAAGAAATCTTTCATGCACTTCGAAGCAATGGCCCAGGTAAAATCTCCGCCGAGCAATGGTTATATCGATCAAAAAATGTTTGGGTACAGCAATTTTCAAATGCGTGGTTTAGAATATAATGTAGTGGATGGTATGGCGGGTATCATGCTCAAAAGCAGTATCCATCGCGAAATACTGCACTTTGATGTGAAAAATCCATTCAAAAGCAAAACGCACGACCTGATTCCTTTTCGCATATATCTTAAAGCATACACTGATCTTGGTTATGCGAATTTGCCCCATGCATCCCCTTCAAATACCTTGAATAATACGCTTTTACATACCTGGGGTTTTGGTATGGATATTGTTTCTATCTACGATTTTGTATTTAAAATTGAGTATAGCTTTAACCAGCTGGGCAAACAAGGCTTATATTTACAGAGCAGAAATGACTTTTAAAGGAAATTTATGAAGGTAGCAATCTATAGTCGGGGCCTTGATTTTGAACAGGAAAATCCTATCCTGCTATTGCTGGAGGAATTAATGCGCTATGATACCACCATCTTTATTTTCCATCAATTATTAGAGCAATTCACTTTCCCCCAAGCCATCTATCAAAAATTAATTCCCTATACAAAATCTGCTGATCTCAGTAATGATATTGATATATTGATCAGTATTGGCGGCGATGGAACAATGTTGGATGCTGTTACGCTGGTGAAACAAACGAATATTCCTATCCTGGGTATCAATTTTGGCCGACTTGGTTTTTTAGCCAGTATTAGCAGGGAAGAGCTTTCAACTGCTGTGGATGCACTGATTAACCGGACTTTTCATATTGAAAAAAGAACCCTGATACACCTCGATTCGAATGAATCATTATTTGGTGATGCGCCTTTTGCGTTGAACGAATTTGCTATTCACAAACGCGACATATCACCCATGATAAAAATTCATACCTACCTGAACGGGGAGTTTTTGAATACTTACTGGGCAGACGGACTGATTGTTGCCACTCCAACAGGTTCAACAGGGTACAATATGAGTTGCAATGGCCCCATTGTATTTCCAGAATCCTCTAGTTTTGTGATTACTCCGGTGGCGCCACACAACCTAAACGTACGTTCTATCGTAGTTCCTGATTCAAATGTGATCTCTTTTGAAGTGGAGGGTAGGGCCGATCAATTTATATGTGCATTGGATGCCAGAAGAGAAATAGTCACAAAATCGATTCAGTTGGCGGTTCGGAAAGAGAAATTTTATATTAACCTTGCAAGGCTAAACGAAAATAATTTCCTTTCTACACTAAGAACTAAATTAACCTGGGGCTTGGACAAAAGAAATTAACTTTTACCTTAGAGAAAATTGATGCTATTTTACAATAGATAGATGAAATAAACCACATGCTGCGAAAAACCGGACTACTATTAATCTTGATCGTTTCATTGAGCACTTCTCATGCTCAGGTGGTAGATGCGTATAATCATGAGGCAGAATATGGTTTTTCAGTAGGATTAGGACATTATTTCGGCGATTTAAATACCGGCATGCAAATAAACCGCCCTAAATTTTCAGGGGGTATTTTTTATAGAAAACAATTAAATAACTACGTAGGAGTTAAAATCTCCGGCAACTATAGTTTTCTGGCTTATAGCGATGTGTACAGTAATAACCCTACTGAACGTCAGCGAAACCTGAGTTTCAATACAGATGTTTGGGAAATGAGTGTTTCAGGCGATTTTAACTTTTTTAGATTTGTGCCTGGCTTCGAGGAATACCGATTTACACCCTATGTGAGCCTGGGCCTGGGTATCTTTTCTTTTGATCCTTACGCTTATTTAGCTGGTCAAAAATACCTCTTAAGACCATTGGGTACCGAGGGTCAGGGTTCGGCATTATATCCTAGCAAAAAACAATACAGTCCAATAGCAGTATGTATTCCATTTGGAGTGGGCATGAAATATGCTTTAAATGAAAGCACGAATGTTTTTGGTGAGATCTCTTATCGATTTACCAATACTGATTATCTGGATGATGTGAGTGGCACCTATGCTGGTGCAGCTGCTTTTCCGCCACTGCCCAATGGGGTAGCATCTCCTGCCTTTCTTTTGCAGGATAGAAGTTATGAAACCGGCGCTTCCATCGGAATTAAGGATCGCCAAAGAGGAAATAGTAGTCAAAAAGACGCTTTTTTAACCATCCAGGTGGGCATGTCGTTCAATATCCAATCTTATCGTTGTCCTAAATATTAGAAAATAAGGATAATTTAAGCTCTAAGGCTTTTTTTCTGCTAATTAAATACTGCCAACCCCGCCGTTTTTGTTAATTTCGCAGCCTAAATGCAGGTATACCATGGAGGAAAGCCTCATTGGCAAAATTGATAAGGATCGTTTGCCAAGACATATCGCAATCATAATGGATGGAAATGGACGCTGGGCCGAAGAAAAAGGTCAAGAGCGTTTGTATGGACATTTTCATGGGGTAGAGAGCGTTAGAATCATTGTAGAAGGTTGTGCAGAATTGGGTATCGAATACCTGACATTGTACGCATTTAGTACCGAAAACTGGGATCGCCCGCAAAAAGAAGTAGAAGGATTAATGTCTCTTTTTGTAGAAACCATTCGCAAGGAAGTGCCTACCCTAAACAAGAACAATATTCGTTTACACGTGATTGGCGACCTTAGTCTTTTACCTAAAGACGCTCATGAAGAATTACACGAGGCATTGGCCTTAACCAGTCAAAATACAGGGCTCAACGTGGTGCTGGCATTGAGTTATAGCAGTCGTTGGGAATTGGTAAATGCTGTGAAACAGATAGGAATGGATGTAGAAGCAGGAAAGATCAAGGCTGATTCTATCAATCAGGATGTGTTGGAACATTATTTGGCAACCAGTGAATTCCCTGATCCGGAATTGATGATCAGAACTAGCGGAGAGTATCGGATCAGTAACTTTTTGCTGTATCAATTAGCCTATGCCGAATTATATTTTACGAATACCCGTTGGCCTGATTTCCGTAAGGAAAATCTGGTTGAAGCGATCCTCGATTTTCAAGCCCGGAAAAGAAGGTTTGGAAAGACAGATAAACAAATTCAGGAGGAAAGCCAAATGGCTTAAACACAACTATTTATGTTATAAAGTCTCCTAAATAGGCGATTTAACAAACACTTTTAATTATTCCCTTTAATTTGCCCAACTTAAAACCAATAAAATCGCTGAAAGTATGATGGACTTTACTTTCAGACTGGAATATAACAAAACGAACCGGATGCAGAAATTGTACAAATATTTAGTGTTGGCTTCTCTTATTTTGTTGGTGAGTTTATCGGCTCAATCGCAATCTACTACAGATACAACTATCACTTCCATAGACGCAGATTTGATCAATATTTTTTCACAGAAAGCTGTGAAGACCTATAAAGTAGCGAGCGTAAAAGTGGTTGGAAACCGTTTCTTTGACGAGAACCTTTTAATATCTATTGCTAATATCAATGTAGGGGATGAAATTAAGATTCCCGGTGGCGATAATTTTTCAAAGGCCATCTCCAAATTATGGGCGCAGAATTATTTCAGCAATGTAGAAATTTATTTAACCAATTTAGAAGGGAAAAACATTAGTGTTGAAATTCAGGTAACCGAACGCCCAAGGTTGTCTAAATTTTATTTCAGAGATGTACGTAAAAGTGAGAGTGAAGATCTTTCTGGTAAAACAGGTTTAGTACCTAATCGTGTGGTTACAGAAAACATGAAGATCACCGCAGTTGAAGCCATTAAAAAATATTATGCTGAAAAAGGATTTCAGGATGCAAAAATAAAAGTGGTTGAAAGAAAAGATAGTTCCTCAAACAACACACTTACACTGAACTTCTTTATAAACAAGGGTTCTAAAGTACATATCAACAATATTAATTTCGGCGGAAACAACAGCGTGGAAGAAACAAAGTTGAAGAAGCAATTGAAAGACACCAAAGAGCAGTCACGTTTAACCTTATTCCCTACATATGACAAGGGAATGATAGTAGAACCTAAGCATTACACCTTTGATGACTATTTAAAAGAACATGGCTACCTCACATTTAGCAAAACAAAAAAAATCTTAGACCCTTATATCCGTCTGAAATTTAGTTCTGCGAAATTCGACTCTAAGAAATTCACTTCAGACCTTGATAATATACTGGAATACTATAACACATTGGGTTATCGTGATGCGGTGATTTTAAAAGACACTGTATACCATACTAAAAAAGGCGACCTCAATATTGATATCAAATTATCTGAAGGCCGTCGTTATTATTTCGGAAATATCTCATGGCGCGGTAATACCAAATTTGGAGATTCTGTATTAACCGCAATCCTCGGAATTAGAAAAGGGGATATCTATAACATGGATATCCTGAATAAAAAATTAGGCAAGAATGCTGGTCCTGAAGGCGGCGATATCAGTGGTTTGTATCAGGATGATGGATATCTGTTCTTCCGTACAGATCCAGTTGAGACTGCTGTATATAACGACACCATTGATTTCGAAATCAGAATTGTGGAAGGTCCTCAAGCTACTATCAAAAACGTTCGTATTGCAGGTAACGATCGTACCAAAGAATATGTCATCAGAAGAGAATTAAGAACCATACCTGGGGAGAAATTTAGTCGTACAGATCTGGTACGTTCTAATAGAGAGATTGCACAGTTGAATTATTTTAACCAGGAAAAAATTGGAATCAATCCAGTACCCAATCCAGAAGATGGTACCGTAGATATCAATTATACTGTAGAAGAAAAATCGAGCGACCAATTGGAATTAAGTGCAGGATGGGGTGGTGTAATTGGTTTAACCGGAACCTTGGGTGTATCATTCAATAACTTCTCTATCCGTAATATCTGGAAGAAATCTGCTTGGGATCCATTGCCAATGGGAGATGGACAAAAGTTGAGTATCCGTGTACAGAGTAATGGTAAGGCATTCCGATCCTATAACTTCTCTTTCACTGAACCTTGGTTTGGAGGAAAGAAAAGAAATGCATTATCATTCAGTGTATACAATACCAAATATGGACAAACCTATAATCCTTATACAGGATTGTATGATCCAAACTATTCCAGTCAAAGTTCTATTACCACAACTGGCATTACTGTTGCATTGGCGAAACAGTTGAAGTGGCCTGATGACTATTTCTCTTTAACTACTGCTTTAAGTTTCACGAGGTACTATTTAAATAACTATGCCATTGATCCCGTGAACTTACCTGGATTCACAAAAGGTTTTGCGCACAATGCAAACTTGAAATTAACTTTGCAACGCTCATCAGTAGATCAGCCTTTATTCCCTAGAAGCGGTTCTACGTTTATGGCGAGTGTGCAATTAACGCCTCCCTATACGTTATTAAGCAATAATATCGCTACTTCCAGCAATCCGTATGAGTGGATCGAATATCATAAATGGCGTTTCAATGGTGAGTGGTATATTCCATTAGGTAAACCTTCAGGAGCCGAACACAACAAGCAATTTGTGATCAAAACATCTGTGAAGCTGGGTTATTTAGGTCGTTATAACTCCGAGTTACAAATCTCTCCATTTGAAAGATTCCAGGTGGGTGATGCAGGTTTAAGTAATCAGTTTGCCTTGTTAGGTTATGACATCATTGCACACAGAGGATATCCGGTATACAATACTTCAGATCCCAAAGTGAACCCTGATCAGCAATCTACCCGTCAGTACTTTACCATTTTCAATAAATACACAATGGAACTAAGATATCCATTGAGTTTGAATCCTAGCAGTACCATTTATGCCTTGGGCTTCTTTGAAGCTGCTAATGGCTGGTATTCTATGAAAGATTACAATCCTTTCCAATTACGTAGATCTGTTGGTTTGGGCATGCGATTCTTTTTACCGATGTTTGGATTACTTGGATTTGACTATGGTATTGGACTGGATAGGTTTACTCCAGGCAATAGCATGAAGGATGCTTCAAGGTTTACATTCATGTTAGGCTTTGAACCAGAATAATTAAATCATAAACAGACTTGTATGAAAAAACTACTTTTTGTTCTTATAGCCATTGTTGGCTTACAGGGATTTGTAGGGGCGCAACAACGTTATGCGGTTATTGATACAAAATATATTTTAGATAAGATTCCTGAATACAAAGAAGCTGATAAGCGTTTACAAGCGGTTAGTCAGCAGTGGCAAAAGGAGATAGACGATCGCCAGAATCTGCTCGACAAAATGTATAAAAACTACGATGCAGAGCAGTTTATGCTCACAGACGAGTTGAAAAAGAAGCGTGAAGATGAATTATTTGTTAAGGAAAAGGAGATTCGGGACCTTCAAAAAAGACGTTTTGGATATGAGGGAGACCTGTTTAAAGAGCGCCAACGTTTAGTTAAACCCATACAGGATAAAGTGTATAATGCCATACAGAAACTTGCATTAGCAAGGTCCTATGATTTTGTACTAGATAAAAGTGAAGGAATTACCATTATATTTGCCGACCCAAAACTGGATAAGAGCGACGATCTTCTGAAGGAAATGGGTATTAAATTTTAAACAACAATCAATTATAAATTCACTAAAATGAAGAAAGTATTATTTGTGTGTGTGGCTGTTATCGCTAGCCTTTTATTTACAAATCACACCAATGCTCAAACCAAAATTGGAACTTTTGACGAAGAGAGTGTATTGGGTTTGATGCCAGACATCGATAAAGTAACTGCAGCTTTACAAAGCTTTGCTAAAGATTCTTTGCAAGTTGATTATGAATATAAAGTAGGCGAGTTTCAACGCAGAGACAGCATCTTCAAAAAAGATTCAGCTACAATGCCTGCAAGAGCTAGAGAGCAAGCTGTGAAAGAATTGAACCAGATCAAATACCAATTGGTAAACTGGCAGCAATATCAGCAACAAGCGGTTCAAGCTAAACAAGAAGAATTGTTAGTTCCTTTTAAGCAAAAGATCTATGCTGCTTTAGAAAAAATTATTCGTGAGCAAAAATATACCCATATTTTCCGTAGCGACGCATTGTTGAAGTCTCCCATTAGTGACAACTTATCTATCAAAGTTGCACAAGAATTGAAACTTAACCTGCCTAAAGAAGTAATTGAAGAATTGAAAAATCAAGGTATTGCAGTGCCTGCAGCTGCTACACCAGCTCCAGCTACCAAGCCAGCACCTAAAAAAGGATAATTCATTCAATAAATATTATTTAAGAACCCCATCCATGCGATGGGGTTCTTATTTTTGACAGATGAAGAAAACAGCGATCGGTGTTTTTGATAGCGGTTATGGTGGTTTAACTATTCTAAAAGAGATAGTAAAACAATTACCACAATACGATTATATCTATTTGGGCGATAATGCACGTGCACCTTATGGTCCAAGATCATTCGAAACGGTTTACCAATATACTTTGCAATCAGTGGAATGGTTTTTTAATCAGGGTTGCGAACTGGTGATCTTAGCCTGTAATACTGCTTCAGCTAAAGCACTCAGAAACATCCAACAAAAGGACCTGCCTAAGCTGGAAGCCTATAAAAGGGTATTAGGTGTTATCAGGCCAAGTACAGAAATCATAGGCAATTTTACAAAAACCGGTTCCATTGGGATACTTGGAACAACTGGCACTGTGGTAAGCGAAAGCTATCCCATTGAAATTCATAAGTTTTTTCCGGAGATCAAGGTATACCAACAAGCCTGCCCCATGTGGGTTCCAATCATAGAGAACGGAGAATTCAACAACCCCGGAGCTGATTATTTTGTAAAAAAATACCTGGATGAATTATTGGCGCAATCTGCCGATATTGATACTATTTTACTGGCTTGCACCCATTATCCTTTATTAATGGATAAAATAAAACAACATTTACCAACTGACATTGAAGTGGTGTCGCAAGGGGAGATTGTAGCGCTTAGTTTAGCACAATGGCTTGAAAATCATCCCGATATGAATAAACTATATAGCAAATCAGGGTCCATACAATTTTTTACAACCGATTCTGCAGACGATTTTGACAATCACGCCAGCCAATTTTTTGGTAAGGAAGTGAAATCAGAACATATTTTTCTGTGATTCTTTTGCCTTTTGGTGTACAATCCTTACCTTCGCCGTCCTTTCACAAGCAGCAGTATGGTGACTGCAGGCATGAAACGAAACAATATTACCGGGTTAGTAAAAAAACGATAAAATGAAACGTACATTCCAACCACACAAACGTCGTAGAAAAACCGTTCACGGTTTTCGTAAGCGTATGGAGTCTGCAAATGGCCGCAAGGTATTAGCAAGCCGCAGAGCGAAAGGCCGCAAGAAACTTACTGTTTCTAGCGAGAAAGGATTAAAATAATATTCGGACACACCGTATAAAATATTTAGCCCCGGATTTCTCCGGGGCTTTTTTAGTTTTGTAGAATATGGCAACAAAAACATTTTCTTATACTGGTCCAGAAAAACTGAAAAGCAGAAAACTGCTTAACCAGGTTTTTGCAGAAGGAAAATCGTTCAATGCTTTTCCTTTAAAGATCACTTTTACCAGTAAAGAAGTGGAAGGGTGCTCTATTGCTAAGATAGGCGTAGGAGTAAGCTCCAGACATTTTAAAAAAGCAGTTGATCGCAATAGAGTAAAACGATTGATTCGTGAATCTTATCGCTTACAAAAAAATGAATTATTAAAAGTGCTTCCTGAAAAAATACAGGTCCACGTTTTTATTTTATTTGTAGGAAAAGATCTTGGGGAAACTTCGATGATCCCAGAAAAAATGAAATTGATATTAGAGAAACTAGGAAATAGTTTTCAAAACAAATCTTGATATGGAAAAGATCATTTCAATGCTCAAACAAATATTGATCCTTCCCTTTATCATCCTCATCCGTTTTTATCAATGGGTTATTTCACCTGCATTGGGTCCTAAATGTAGATTCACACCCACCTGTTCGCAATATGCGGCTGAAGCTTTTCAGAAGCACGGACTTGTAAAGGGATTTGTATTATCTCTTAAGAGAGTGAGTAAATGCCGACCAGGTGGCGGGCATGGATACGACCCGGTACCCTGATATTATTTAGCAGGAACCGTTACTTTGGTAAAGCCTTCTAATTTTACAATGGTCTCTCTTATTTCGCGAATACTATAAAAGCGATATACTTCTGGTTCAACACCATCAACCCTTGCAGCAGTTGTCATTTGATGAAAAGGCCCTACAATAATAGCTTCCAGATTATCAGTAATCTTTACTGCTTGATTAGGCAGAATAAAAAAATTATGATTTGCTGCACTGATATTTTTCGCTGCTGTTAATTGATACAATGAATCGATCTTTACTTTTAATTCATCTTGCGTCATCATATCTTTCTGCAATTTCGGGCTCACATAGTTCTGCTTAGATCCAATGATAGTGTCGTTCTTGATATTGATCACGTACAATCCATTTTCTTTGAAATTAACGGAAGCATCACCTGTTGGTCCTTGTAGTTTTAAAGCAACTTCTGCACTGGAGATATTGATGATTTTTTCTTCATGGCCACGTCCATCTTTAGCTGATATAGTATTTGCAGCTTCGTCATATTGAGCAGGTCCTTTGCTCATTACGTAGATCCTTTTATTATTTCCAGCGCAGGCTGCAAGTAAAACCATGGCAAATAAAATGGCTGCAATATTTTTCATACTTTCTGTTTAAAAAAAATCCCGTGAAGTAATTCTTCACGGGATTAAAACTAATTCTTTTTATGGAAATTAAACTGCAGCAGCAAAACGCTCTGCTACTTTAGTCCAGTTTACAACATTCCAGAAAGCAGCTAAATAATCTGCTCTGCGGTTTTGATATTTTAAATAATAGGCATGTTCCCAAACGTCAGCACCAAGTATTGGTTGGCCTTTTACATCTGCCACATCCATCAAAGGATTATCCTGATTAGGAGTTGATGAAACTTCCAATTTGCCGTCTTTTACAATCAACCATGCCCAACCACTTCCGAAACGTGTCATACCAGCTGCTGCAAATTTTTCTTTGAATGCATCGAATGATCCGAATGCTGCAGTAATGGCATCACCCAAAGCACCTGTTGGAGCTCCGCCTGCATGTGGCGCTAAACTTTCCCAGAAAAAAGTATGGTTCCAATGTCCGCCGCCATTGTTACGAACTGCCGGACTAATTGTACCTGCAACAGCTACTAACTCTGCCAATGATTTTCCTTCATTTGGAGTGCCTGCAACTGCTTTATTTAAATTGTCTACATAAGCCTGATGGTGTTTGCCATGGTGGATCTGCATGGTCAGAGTATCGATATGAGGTTCTAAAGCTTCATGAGCATAAGGTAAAGGAGCAAGTGTAAATGACATAGTATTTTTTTTAAAGGGATGAGGTGCAAATTTAACTGCTTAATTCATATTTATTCTTACATAAATCAATTGTTTCTGAACTCGAAAACAAAGTTATTGTTAACCCCGGTCTTTAGGCTGGGGGTTGTGTGGAATGAGAAGTTAACTCCGGCCTTTAGGCTGGGGGTTAAAGATAATTAGTTAGATTGGGGCTTAAGCTCCCTTGCTGTGAGAGCATATAAATTGATACTCTATCACAAATTGAAAATGCTCAGCGCTTGGGCTAAAGCCCGGTATTAGTAGGTATCCCAGTCCCTAGGCTGAAGCCTAGGGTTAACATTCACTCACAAGAAGTTTTCTAGGGTTAACATTCATTCATAAGAAGTATTACTTGTGGCTGAAGCCTAGGGTTAACATCTCAGATAAATTATGTTAACCCCAGCTTTCAAGCTGGGGCTTAGAATCTGGAAGAGAAAATGGGGCTTTAGCCCCTGCGCTGTGAATACCAGTAAGAAAAACTTATCGCTTATCTCTGAAAAAGCTTTGTATCATAAAAGCACATTCTGCTTCGAGGATACCTTTGGTGATCTCTATTTTTGCAGGGAAAGGGCCCGGTTCTTTTGTATGATGTAAGTATCCGTTTTTTACATCAGAAGCACCATAAACGATTCTTCTGATCTTCCCCCAGTATAAAGCACCTGCACACATCAAGCAAGGCTCAAGTGTTACATACAAAGTTGCTTCTGGCAGGTATTTTGATCCTAGAAGATTGAAGGCAGAAGTGATAGCTAGGATCTCTGCGTGTGCAGTGGCATCATTCAACAATTCCACCTGATTATGCCCACGGGCAATAATCTTGTTATTCATCACCACAATAGCACCAACAGGAACTTCATCCTCATCATAAGCTTTCTGAGCCTCTTTCAGCGCTTCCTGCATAAAATATTCATCGTTCAAATCAAGCATAAGGGCAAGATAAAAAAGTAAAAATTAAAAAGTAAAAATTAAAAAGTAAAGGGTTGGGCAATCCCCTCTTGGGAGGGGCAGGGGTGGGTAATATCTTACTAATAAAAAATGAAGCCTCAATTTTAACACTGTTACTATCATATAAAAAAAGGCAGTCATTATGAGTGACTGCCTTTTTGCTGATTATTGTTTGAGTTACAATTTCTTGATCTTGATATCTCTGAACCAAACTTCATTGCCATGGTCTTGTAAACCAATATGACCACTGAAGATTTTGCCAAAGTCGGGTTTCGTTTTAAACTTGCTTCCTGCAACCAGTTTTTTCCAGTTGTCATCACCTAAAGTGGTAGAAACAACTGTTACACCATTTAACATAAGATCTAATTTTCCTTTGTTGCTAATAATCTCAACCTGATTCCATTCGCCCACTGCTTTTACTACACCTTCCTTTCCTTCAATCAGATCATACAAATTGCCTGCACGGTGTTTGATGATCTTTCCATCAGGATGTCCGTCATTATCCAACACTTGCATTTCGGGTCCAGTGAACCAGATCTGCTCATATTTTTTCGGATCATCTTGAATAAAAAATATCACACCACTATTGCCATTCTTTGAAATTTTCCATTCTAGTTTCAAATCGAAATCATCAAAACTTTCATCCGTAACAATATCACCAGCACTTAAACCCTTTCCAGCATCCAGATGAATACTTCCATCCTCTACTTTCCAGGCTTCACCTGCTGTTGTTTTACCATAGCTATGCCAGCCCTTGGTTGTTTTGCCATCAAAAAGAGAAATCCATCCCTTTTTATTTTCTATTGGGTTTTCCGTTTTTTTAACTGGTCCACCAACTAAGATGGAGAGTGAAATAAGACTTGAAAGCAGTAATGTTTGCATCTTGATTATTTACGAAGTAATAAAACATATTTCGCTAATGCCTTAGCATCAGCCTCTGATAAAGCCGCATGGGGAGTCATAGGAATCTGTCCCCAAACACCTGTTCCGCCTTTGATAATTTTTCCGGCTAACATGTTTACGTTTGCCTCAGTATTTTCGTATTTCGCAGCTACATCTTTATAAGCAGGTCCGATTACTTTGGTATCTGTTTTATGACAGGTTAAACAATCAGACTTTGCAATTAATTCAACGCCTTTTTGATAATCGGGGTTAGCGCTTAAATCATTAGCTGGTGCAGCTGCTGTTGCAGGTGCGTCTGTTTTTTTATCATTTGCGTTATTACTGCTACAGGCGCCAATAAACACCAACAGTGCAACGGCTACTAAATACTTTTTCAATGCTATTAGATTTTTATTGATTAGAAAAGATAAAGTTATTAATGAATTCCTAGAATACGGCGATTAAATTCTTCATTTGAACCAGTATTCGCAAAATCATCAAAAGCTTTTTCGGTTACTTTGATAATATTGTTTTTAATGAACACTGCACCTTCTGCTGCACCCACTTCCGGATGTTTGATGGCGCATTCCCACTCCATTACTGCCCATCCTTTATAATTATAGGCGGCTAGTTTGCTGAAGATAGATTTAAAGTCAACCTGTCCATCTCCCAAAGAACGGAAACGACCTGCGCGATCCACCCATCCCTGGTAGCCACCATATACTCCTTGTTTACCGGTTGGATTAAATTCTGCATCCTTTACGTGGAACATTTTAATCCGCTCGTGATAAAAATCGATATAGGCCAGATAATCTAAACATTGCAACACAAAATGCGATGGATCGTATAATAAGTTGGCTCGTTTGTGGTTGTTAACTTTTGCCAGAAACATTTCATAACTCACACCATCGTGTAAGTCTTCACCAGGATGGATTTCATAACAAAGATCAACGCCATTTGCATCGAACTCATTTAAAATGGGTGTCCATCTTTTGCCCAATTCTGTAAATCCAGTTTCCACTAATCCAGCCGGACGTTGTGGCCATGGATAAACCGTATGCCATAATAATGCACCACTAAAAGTGGCACAGGCATCCAAACCTAAATTCTGTGATGCCTTTGCAGCATACATTAATTGTTGTACAGCCCACTCGGTTCTTGCTTTTGGATTGTTGCGAACTTCTTCCGGCGCAAAACCGTCGAACAATGCGTCATACGCAGGGTTTACGGCTACCAACTGTCCTTGTAAATGGGTTGACAGTTCTGTAATTTCCATTCCAGCAGCATTAACGATCCCTTTTATTTCATCTGCATAAGTTTTGCTCTCTGCAGCTTTTTTTAAATCGATGCAACGTGCATCCCATGCTGGAATTTGTACACCTACAAATCCTAAACTTTTCGCCCAGGCACAGATTGTGTCGAGTCTGTTAAAGGGGGCTGTATCGCCCATGAACTGAGCCAAAAAAATTGCGGGACCTTTTATATTAGTCATGTTAGATGAATTGTACTTTAATTAGATTTTATATTCAGTCCATTTAATATCCGATTGTGCAGAAGCTACAACATTATCAATAAATGCCATACCTCTGATGCCATCTTCCACACCCGGGAAATCCAATTCCTCTTTGGTAGGAGTAGAGCCATCAATTCTTGCAGAAACGGTCTTTGCAAAATTGTGATAGATATTAGCAAAAGCCTCTAAGTACCCTTCTGGGTGTCCACCTGGAGTTCTGCAATTGTTGGTAGCATAAGAAGATAAGCGATCGCCATAGTTGGCACCAGCACGTAAAATCTGAGTAGGAGCGTCCAACCATTTTACTAATAAAGTATTTGGTTCGTGTTGTGCCCACTCTAATCCACCTTTCTCTCCGTAAATACGAATCTTCAAAGCATTCTCTTCGCCTGCAGCTACTTGTGATGCCATTAAAACACCAGCAGCGCCATTATCGAATTTCAAAAGAACGCCACCATCATCATCCAGCATGCGGCCTGGAACCAATGCATTTAAGTCGGCACATAAATGAGTGATCTTTGCACCAGTGATATATTCTGACAAGTGTGCAGCATGGGTTCCAATATCGCCCATACAACCAGCTTTACCACTTTTCTTAGGATCTGTTCTCCATGCTGCTTGTGCGTTACCTTCTCTTTCAGATAATTTACTCAACCAGCCTTGTGGATACTCTACCCACACTTTACGGATCTTACCCAATACCCCATCAGAAACCATTGCCTTAGCTTGCTTCACCATAGGATACCCAGAGTAGGTATGAGTTAAACAAAGTATCAATCCGGTTTCTTCTACTTTCTTTTTTAATTGAATGGCTTCATCTAAAGTAAACGCAATTGGTTTTTCAATCACCACATGAAATCCATGATCCAATGCCATCATAGCTGGTGCGAAGTGTGCGAAGTTGGGCGTAACGATGGTTACAAAGTCAATTCTTTTATCTGCCGGCAAAGCTGCTTCCTTAGTGATCATCTCGTCATAAGTAAGATAGGTTCTATCGGCAGGTAGAAACAACATCTTACCCGAATCAACTGCTACCTCAGGGTTAATACTTAATGCGCCTGCGGCAACTTCGATCAAGCCGTCCATATTGGCGGCGAAGCGATGTATGGCTCCAATGAAAGCGTCTTTACCGCCTCCTACCATACCCATTCTGAGTTTTCGGTTCATTTGGTTGTTCTTTTTTTATTAAATGTAAGGATATTTTAATTTGATTACATCGTGTCTTTTTGACACAAAGCCCCTCTAAATAAGGTTTCAAAATTATTTTTTCATGGCTTTGATTTTTCAATCGAGTTTTTAAAAATAAAAAATTACATTTAACTCCTTAAAATTTATTTTAACTCTAACGACATGCAAACTACCCCTCAACGTAGCCAATTATTTGTTGCCAGTTGTCTGGCCTTATTGGTAACCTCTTTATCTTTTGGAATTCGTGCCGGCATCTTAAGCCGACTAGGTGTTGAATTCCAGTTAAATACTTCCCAACTTGGAACTAT
Source organism: Chitinophagaceae bacterium (assembly GCA_947371755.1). Taxonomy (GTDB): domain Bacteria; phylum Bacteroidota; class Bacteroidia; order Chitinophagales; family Chitinophagaceae; genus Sediminibacterium. The sequence continues at coordinate 28,193 of CANBQT010000014.1, read as the reverse complement.
TGCCGCCACAGCTTTTTGGGGTTTCCCTTTAGCTATTGTATTCGGTGGAATGGTGGTTGATGCTATTGGTATGAAAAAATTATTACTAGTAGCATTTGCTTTTCACTTGTTAGGAATTGTGTTAACCATTTTTGCCAGTGGATTCTGGAGCTTATTTATTTCTACACTTTGCATAGGTATTGCAAACGGTACTGTAGAAGCTGCTTGTAATCCTTTGGTGGCAACTATCTATTCAGATAACAAAACAACCAAATTGAACCATTTTCACTTATGGTTCCCGGGTGGGATTGTTATTGGAACTTTGATTGTATTCTTATTGGATAAAATTGGAATAGGTTGGCAGATACAGGTTGGCTTAATGGCTATCCCTACTATTATCTACGGCTATTTATTTAGCAAATTAGATTTCCCTGTTACGGAAAGAGTAGCTAGCGGTATTTCAACCGCAGACATGTATAAGGCCGTATTTACTTCTCCATTATTTTGGGTGATGTTCATACTGATGTTTGGTACAGCAATCACCGAATTATTTACGGGTCAGTGGATTGATGTTTTATTGAAAAATGTGACAGATAATGCCATTCTATTATTAACTATTGAAACAGGTGTAATGGTTCTGGGACGTGCATTTGCGAAACCAGTGATCAAACAGTTTTCTCCACAAGGGGTTCTAGTGATATCTGCTGCACTTGCTACCATTGGATTGTATTTATTAGGACATAGCTCTGGCAATATGCTATTTGTAGGGGCTTTAGTATTTGGTATGGGTGTTTGTTATTTCTGGCCAACGATGCTTGGTTTTGTTTCAGAAAACCTACCAAAAACTGGAGCTATCGGAATGAATTTTATGGGAGGTGCAGGTATGTTTGCAGTATCTCTTTATATGATGTTCATGGGTGGTTATTATGATCAATTAAAAGTAGGTAAATCACCTGCAGAAGCTGGTCAGGAAATTATCAATGTTACTTTGATCATTCCAATATTTTTAACGGTAGCTTTTATCGGACTTTATTTCTATATGAAAGGAAGAAAGAAAGAAGTTTTAACAGCTGTTTAATCTCACAGTATTAAGTATATAAATTATGCCCACAAATACAAATAGAAGATCAGTCCTTAAAAACCTGGTTGCAGGTTCTGCGGCACTTGCTACAGGAGGTGTATTATCATCCTTTACAACTGATATGAAAGAAAAAAACACAGCTTATCAACTTAAAGGAAACATCAATCATTCAGCTTGTCGCTGGTGTTATGGTGCCATTCCATTGGAACAATTCTGCGCTTCAGCAAAAGAAATTGGTTTGGTGGGTATTGATTTAGTGGGACCAAAAGATTGGGACACACTAAAAAAATATGGCCTGATCTCTACGATGTGTAATGGTGCTGAGATTAGTCTTAGTAAGGGATGGAATGATAAACAATATCACGAAACCCTGATCAAAAGTTATACTGAGCATATTGATCTGGTTTCTAAAGCTGGTTTTGTAAATCTATTCTGTGCCAGTGGAAATCGCGGCACCATCGATGATGAAACGGGATTGAAGAATTGTGTAGATGGATTGAAACAAATTGTAGGTTTAGCAGAGAAAAAAGGAGTGATACTTCAGATGGAATTATTGAATAGCAAAATTGATCACAAAGATTATATGTGCGATCGTTCCAATTGGGGTGTTGAATTAGTAAAGCGCATTGGTTCACCCAACTTCAAATTATTATACGATATCTATCATATGCAAATTGATGAAGGTGATGTAATAAGAACTATTCGCACGCATCATGAATCTTTCGGACATTATCATACAGGTGGTGTGCCAGGAAGAAATGAAATAGATGAGCGTCAGGAATTATATTATCCTGCAATTATGAAAGCAATAGTTGCTACAGGATACAAAGGGTATGTTGCCCAAGAATTTATTCCTGCAGATGCAGATGCTATTGCCTCTTTACGAAAGGCAATACAGATCTGCGACATTTAATTAATCCACTATAAAAACCAAATAAATCACAAACAAATGGCTGATCAAACGTATGACGCAATTGTAGTTGGTTCGGGCATCAGCGGTGGCTGGGCTGCAAAGGAACTGACTGAAAAAGGTCTTAAAGTATTGCTGCTCGAAAGAGGTCGCAATATTGAGCACATCAAAGATTATGTTTCTGCAAATAAGGAAGCATGGGATTTCCCTCACAGAGGCCGCAGAACACAACAGATGATTCACGACTATCCCAATTTGAAAAGAGATTACCCACTAAATGAAACCAATTTGGATTACTGGTGCAAGGATACGGAACATCCCTATACAGAAGTGAAACCCTTTTATTGGTTTAGAGGATACCATGTGGGTGGTAAATCATTGATGTGGGGTCGTCAAAGTTATCGCTGGAGCGATTTAGATTTTGAAGCAAATATGAAAGATGGTCATGGTGTGGATTGGCCTGTTCGCTATAAAGACATTGAACCATGGTATAGCTATGCAGAAAAATTTGCAGGTATCAGTGGTAATAAAGATGGACTGGCAGTTTTACCTGATGGTCAGTTTTTACCACCGATGGATATGACTTGTGTAGAAAAGGATGTGGCTGCAAGAATTAAAGAACATTACAAAGGCGAGCGGGCTATGATCATTGGTCGTACTGCAAACCTCACCGTTCCTCATGAAGGAAGAACTAATTGCCAGTTTAGAAATAAATGCTGGTTAGGTTGTCCGTTCGGAGGATATTTCAGCACACAATCTTCTACTTTACCTGCAGCACAAAAAACTGGTAATTTAACCTTACGTCCTTACAGTATCGTTACTAGAGTATTGTATGACAAGGATAAGAAGAAGGCAACAGGTGTAGAAGTGATGGATTCTGAAACCATGAAAACGGTTGAATATAAATCAAAGATTGTTTTCTTAAATGCCGGAACATTAGATACTGCAAAGATTTTAATGAATTCAGCAACCGATGTTTGGCCTGACGGATTAGGAAGTAGCAGTGGAGAGTTGGGCCATAACTTAATGGACCACCACTTAGGAACTGGTGCCAGCGGTAGAGTGGAAGGCTATGAAGACAAATACTATTTTGGTCGCCGTGCCAATGGAATTTATATCCCTCGTTATAGAAATGTGGGTAACGATAAACGCGATTATGTGCGCGGATTCGGTTATCAGGGTAGTGGCAGCAGAGAAGGATGGAACCATCAAGTAGCAGAATTTAGTATTGGTGCTGATTTCAAAGACGCATTAACTGAACCAGGTGGATGGACAATGGGTATGGGCGGATTTGGTGAGATGTTGCCTAATCATAATAACAAAATCTCGATCGACAAAACCAAGAAAGATAAATGGGGATTGAATGTACTCGCTATCGATTGTGAGTTGGGAGAGAACGAAAAGAAAATGCGTAAGGATTGTGTGAATGATGCTATTGAGATGCTTACTGCAGCTGGTGTGAAAGATGTGAAGGGTCATGATGGCGACGGAACTCCAGGAAAAGGTATTCATGAAATGGGAACAGCACGTATGGGTAGAGATCGTAAAACTTCTGTTGTTAATGGAAATAATCAGGTTTGGGATGCACCAAACGTTTTCGTTACAGATGGAGCATTTATGGCATCTTCCTCTTGCGTAAACCCATCATTAACTTATATGGCGTTTACAGCAAGAGCAGCAGCATTTGCTGTGGAAGAGCTGAAAAAACAAAATATCTAAATTCAATGGCAGTTCAGTAAATTACTGTACCAAAATTTAAAACCTTTTAAATTAAATAGAATGAATAGAAGAGAAGCCATATCCAGTGTTGCGATGCTGTTGGGCGGAACTTTAATAGGCGCAGAAGCATTTATCTCTGGTTGCAAAACCTCGGATAAAAACGCTGCAGCCTTTAGTTTAACTAAAGATGACATTGCATTTTTGAATGAAGTAGGTGAAACTATTTTACCTGCCACAGCTACCCCTGGAGCTAAAGAAGCAAAAGTGGGAGAATTCATGAGCGTATATGTGAAAGACTGTTACGAACCTAAAGACCAAACCATTTTTGCGGATGGGCTTAAAAAGCTCGATGAAGCAAGCAAGAAGAAATCTGGTAAAGTATTTTTAGAAAGCACCCCACAACAAAGACACGATCTTCTAGTGGATCTTGATAAAGAAATGAAAGACTACCAGAAGTCTAAAAAAGAAACAGATCCTAATCATTATTTCAAAATGGTAAAAGAATTAACCTTATTAGGTTTCTTTACTTCTGAAGTAGGTGCTACTAAGGCATTACGTTATGTAGCGGTGCCTGGTAAATACGAAGGCTGTATCCCTTACAAAAAAGGTGATAAAGCTTGGGCAACCTAGTTTGAGATTTGGTTAACGATACTCATTTCATTTAATAAAGGATGGTATGTCAAATAATAGAAGAGACTTTTTACGACTAAGCGCATTTGCTGCTGCAGGCATGTCGATACCTTTTAGTGGGAGGTCGACGATGGTTGATGCTTTCGCTCCCAAAAATTTGCCGGCATTTGGTTTGCAATTATGGACAGTAAAGGAAGAAATGGCCAAGGATGCAAAAGGCACTTTGAAAAAAATTGCAGCCGATGGATACAAGCAGATTGAAAGCTTCGAAGGGTCCAATGGAATGTTCTGGGGTTTAGGTCATAAAGACTTTAAAAAATACATGGATGAGTTAGGAATGAAAATTGTTTCTGCTCATTGTGATATTCAAAAAGATTTTGAACGCAAAGCCGCAGAAGCAGCCGCCATTGGAATGAAGTATTTGATTTGTCCCTACAAGGGGCCTCAAAAATCAATCGATGGATTTAAAAAATTCGCGGATGAGTTTAATAAGAGTGGAGAGATCTGTAAGAAAAACGGAATTCGTTTTGCTTATCATAACCACGATTATTCTTTCCAATCAGTTGATGGCCAGATTCCTCAGGATGTAATGATCACAAATACGGATAAAGAATTGGTAGATTTTGAAATGGATATTTATTGGGTAGTAGCTGCAGGTGCAGACCCTATCGCTTATTTCAAAAAGTATCCTAATCGTTTCCGTCTTTGTCACGTAAAAGATCTGAAAAGAACGGGTAAGGATCATGAATCATGTCATCTTGGAAAAGGCACCATTGATTTTAAATCTATCCTAAAAGCAGGTACTGATAATGGTTTGAAATATTATGTAGTTGAACAGGAAGCATTCACAGGAAGCAATCCTATCGAAAGTGCAGAAATTGATGCCGCATATTTAAAATCATTTACATTCTAAGATTAATAAATAGCAAATAAAAAGGCGGCCAAACTTGGTCGCCTTTTTTATTTCTTCAACCATCCCCTCCTGGGAGGGGTAATGTTTTCACGTCAGTGAAAACATGGGGTGGGTGAAATCATCCAAGAGAATATTTTTACCCACCCCTGCACTCACTGCATTCGGCGCCCCTCCCAAGAGGGGATTAAATTAATTTATACTCCCAAACTCCATCCTTCGCGATAAGTTCTTTTCACAAACTGATTCGCTTCGTCGAAGTTGGTAATCTTCATATTTGGTCCATCCCATAAAAGTTTAATACCTCTACCTGGATATTCAATACCACCTTTAGAATTTTTCTTTTCGATATTATAACTGCGCAAGGCCAGGTTACCCATTAAGATACTTTCGGTTAGTGGTCCGGCAATATCAAAATGAGAACTCAAATTTTTGGCAAGATCAGTTCCATATCCGGCAATAGCTGCTTCCACCCATGCCGCATAGTGACCATTATCCCCACCTTTAACTCTTGCTACAGTTTGAGGAACAATAGTTGTTTTGGTTAAAGAAGTAGGCAATAATTGAGGATTAATACCATAAGTGCCACACATCATCTTACCCTTTGACCCAATAAAGATGGCGCCATTTCCACCATCACCCATTACTTCATTCGCACCCAATTCCTCAGGACGTTCTGGTTGTATACCGCCATCCATCCAATGCAATTTCAAATCAGGTTTACCATCTTTTCCTTTGAATGTTAAAATGATATGTGATGAAACTGGTCCACTTTCCGGGAAATTAGCTTTTGTCCAGTTAGCAATATATGGTGTGGAAACACTACACTCAGCTCCATCAGGATATCCTAAACCTAGGACTGCAAAGGCAGGTGCCATAATATGACAAGCCATATCACCTAATGCGCCTGTACCATAATCCCACCAGCCACGCCAGTTAAATGGTATCAAACCTTCTACATAATCTTTTTTTGGTGCGGTACCTTGCCAAAGATCCCAATCTAATCCAGCTGGAACAGCAGGTTTGTCTTTAGACCACCCAATGCCTTGAGGCCAAACCGGACGATCTGTATAACAGTAAATGGTATGTACATCACCTATTAAACCAGCATGATACCAATCTACTAATTGACGAACACCATCGCCGGAAGATCCCTGGTTACCCATTTGTGTAACTACTTTATAACGATGTGCTGCCTGAGTAAGCATACGTGCTTCGTAAATATCGTGCGTTAAGGGTTTTTGTACATATACGTGTTTATTCAATTGCATTGCTGCCATGGCCGCAACGGCATGTTGGTGGTCTGGAATGGATACTGAAACTGCATCGATTAGCTTGTGTTCTTTATCCAGCATCTCGCGATAATCCTTATATACTTTTGCATTTGGATAACGCTTACGACTCATAGCAGTCTGACGTTCATCTACATCGCATAAGAAAGCAATATCAGCTTTGCCGCTCTTAAAGAAGTTCCAAAGATCGCTTTCGCCCTTACCACCAGCACCAATACCGGCTACTTGTAATTTATCACTAGGCGCTGTAAAACCACGACCCAATACGTGTCGCGGAACAATGGTAAAACCTGCAAGAGCCAATGCGCCATTGCGGATAAAACCGCGGCGCGAATTGTTAATGGGTTCATTTTTTTTCATGGAAGAATCGTTGGTATTTATGGTGGAAAATTTAGAGAATGAATTTATTGAAATTGTTACATATTGACAGAATAATTATTTAAACGAAATGTACATTTATCTGTTATTGAATGAAGTATACAAACTGTATCTTTAAGAATCATAGGATTGCCCATATAAATCAACAATTATGCCTTCAGAATTAGTTCAGCAACTCATACAAATGCGCCAATATTTCGATTCTGGTGCGACACGTAGTTATGCCTTCCGAAAAAAACAATTAGAGGTTTTAAAGCAGGCAGTTCAAGATCATGAAGAAGAGATCTATACTGCTTTATTTACAGATCTTAAAAAGAGCAAAGAAGAATGCTGGGTTACTGAGAACGGCTTTTTTATGGCTGAGATGAGTGCTATGTTAGATGGCCTTAAATCCTGGATGGAGCCCGAATCTGTTTCTACCAATATCTTGAATCTTCCATCCAGTAGTAGAATAGAGAAAGAACCGATGGGTGTGGTGTTAATCATCGGCCCCTGGAATTACCCCTTTCAATTATTGTTTGCTCCGTTGATTGGCGCCATTGCAGCAGGTAATGCTGTAGTTTTAAAGCCAAGTGAGTTTGCTCCTGCAACAGCATTGCTCATGGAAAAAATAATTGAATCAGTTTTTCCTAAGGAATATATTTTATACGTTCCAGGCGATGGAGCAACCGTGATTCCTGAGATGATGCAACATTTTAGATTTGATCATGTGTTTTATACAGGAAGCACTACTGTGGGTAAGATCATTTATAAAATGGCGGCAGAAGAATTGGTGCCCGTTACTTTGGAATTAGGCGGTAAAAGTCCTTGCGTGGTTGAGTCTGATGCGAATATAAAAATTGCTGCTAAAAGAATTGTAATGACAAAATTCTCTAATGCTGGTCAGATGTGTGTAGCGCCTGATTATGTTTTAGTACATGTATCAAAAAAAGAAGCATTGGTAAAAGCGATGCGTGCAACGATAGATAAATTTTTCGGAGCTAGAGCTGAAGAGTCTGACAATTTTGGCAAGATCATTAATCACAAACAATTTGATAGACTTGTCACATACTTGAATGATGGTAATATTATTCAGGGTGGTAGAACCAATCGTGATCTTTTATTTATCGAACCTACCTTATTGGATGAGGTAACGATGGATATGCACGTAATGAAGGATGAAATTTTCGGACCAATTCTTCCCATACTTACATTTCAAACCATGGATGAGGCAAAAGCCATTATTGCAAAGAACCCAAATCCATTGGCCTTTTATGTGTTTACGGAAAGCAGCACTATTGAACAAGCATGGTTGGATGCCGTGCCATCTGGTGGTGCATGTGTAAACAATGCAAGCTGGCACCTCACTAATCATAAATTACCTTTTGGAGGCAGAGGATATAGTGGTATGGGAGCCTATCATGGAAAAACATCTATTGATACATTCACACACCGGAAGTCGGTTTTGAAAACACCTACCTGGTTCGATCCTGCTGTTAAATACCCTCCTTTGAAAGGTAAGCTGGGTATGTTTAAATTGGTTATTCGCTAATATGCAAAAAGGGCTTATGAAAACAGTGATTATAGTAATTCCATTATTAGTAGTGGCAATTTTGTTAATGAAAAAGAAAGATATGAGTTATCGACAATCTGTATTAAAATCAATGTACCCTTTGATCATGTTACCAGGGAAAATATTTGGTTCTAAAAATGCCATTCAAAAAAATACAGCCAATATCGCTCCTATAGTAGATTTTTATTCCCTGAAAATTGAATTGAATGATGGCAGCATGTTAGATGTTAATCAACTAAAAGGCAAGAAAATAATATTGGTAAATACGGCAAGTGATTGTGGATATACTGGGCAATACGCTGAGTTAGAAAAGTTGTTTCAGCAACATAAGGATAAATTGGTGATCATTGGGTTTCCTGCAAATGATTTTAAGGAACAGGAGAAAAAAGATGATGCGGCTATCGCAGAGTTTTGCAAGATCAATTATGGCGTAACATTTTATTTGGCAAAAAAGTCGCAAGTTGTAAAAGGCGCAGAACAGAATCCGGTTTTTAATTGGTTATCCAATAAAGAAAAAAATGGCTGGTGTAACCAACAACCCACCTGGAATTTTTGTAAATATTTAGTTGATCAGAATGGAGTACTCACGCATTTCTTTGCGCAAACAGTTTCTCCACTTGATCCACAGGTGGAAGGGGAATTCAAGAGTGAATAGTGAAGAGTGAAGTTTTAAACGCTGCGCGTTTAAAACGAATAAATAAAGTAAGATAAATTCAAATAAAGGTTTCCCCATTACCTTTATGGTATATCCTTTCTTTTTCCTTTTTAATTTTTAATTTTTAATTTTAAATCGGGCACTTTTGATGATAGTCAATTAAATCAATTTGCGCCCTTTCAAATTCGTAGCCTTTATAATATTGATGTAATTCATCAAGCACGGCTTCTACTTCTTCAACCGTATTGAGGATCACTAATCTACTTCTGAATTCTTTGATATTGGGTAAGCCTTTTAAATAATTGGTATAGTGCCTGCGCATTTCATAGATGCCTGCAATGCCACCCTTCCATTCGAAAGATTTGTGCAAATGCTTCTTACAAACAATGATTCTTTCTTCTAAAGTTGGGGGAGCCATTAATTCGCCGTGCTCCATAAAATGCTTGATCTCTCTAAAAATCCAGGGGTATCCAATGGCTGCTCTGCCAATCATGATACCATCTACTCCGTATCGTTCTTTATACTCTTTTGCCTTTTGAGGGGAATTGATATCACCGTTACCAAAGATTGGGATCTTAATTCGTGGGTTATTTTTAACTTTTGCTATTAAGGTCCAGTCGGCTTCACCCTTATACAATTGTGCCCTGGTTCTGCCATGAATGGCTAATGCTTGAATACCTGAATCTTGTAAACGTTCAGCTACTTCTTCAATATTTTTACTGCTATCATCCCAACCCAAACGGGTTTTTACTGTAACAGGTAATTTTGTACTCCTAACAACCGCATCAGTTAGGCGAATCATAAGGTCAATGTCTTTCAAAACTCCCGCACCCGCACCTTTACTCACTACTTTCTTTACAGGACAGCCGAAATTGATATCCAGAAGATCAGGATTTACGGTATCTACAATCTTCGCACTCAATGCCATGGCGTCTTCATCACCCCCAAAGATCTGAATCCCAATGGGGCGTTCGTAATCGAAAATGTCTAGTTTCTGACGGCTTTTTATAGCATCTCGGATCAATCCCTCGCTACTGATAAATTCAGTATACATCAGATCTGCGCCATTATCCTTGCAAACTGCCCTAAATGGCGGATCACTTACATCCTCCATGGGTGCTAGTAATAAAGGGAAATCGGGTAACGTTATATTGCCAATATTAACCATCGTATTATTTGAAGTTTGCCCAGCAAATAAGGAGCTTGCCTTTTATCCTTTATCTTGCAGCTGCATGATACAAAAATGCAAATTTACACTCTTATTTCAGATTTGATGCATCAGAAACCCTTATTGAATTTTCCATCTCAATTTGCATTATTGTTGGCATTGCTGGGAATTGGTATGATTGTAGGCAATTTTATTGTTCTTTCTATTGGCGCTGCATGGATGCATGTTCCCATGAAATCTGTGCCATCACTATTGAATAATGCCAAATATACCGATGTGTCTAGGGTATTAAATACACTCGCGTCTTTCCTTGTTTTTTGTGTTCCTGCCCTGATCTTGAGTAGTATTCTTACGCGCAACCCATTGAAATTTCTAAGCTTTCGCTCAAAAGTTTCTGCAAGACAAATTTTATTGTTAGTGATGATAGCTTTTGTTGGATTGATCTTGAGCGGCGCTTTAGGAGAATTGAATCAGAAAATTCCATTGCCTGCAAAATTGTTGGCAGCAGCAAAAGAAGCAGAAGCCAGATATAAAGAAAGTATGATGGCCATGATAGTGATGAAAGGAACTGCTGATTATATCCTTGCTTTGATTGTAATGGCGGCAGCGCCTGCAATATTTGAAGAAATTCTGTTCAGAGGGGCATTACAACAAATTTTTGTTGGGTGGACAAAAAACAGTTTTATTGGAATTTTAATAGCAAGCATGCTTTTTAGTGCGATACATTTTTCCTATTTCGGATTTCTGCCCCGTACTGCATTGGGATTAATCTTAGGCTATGTGTTTTATTACAGTAAAAATTTATGGTTGAACATTTTAATACACTTTTTATATAACGGAATAATAGTTACCCAACTTTTTGTAGCCAATAAACAGGGTAAACAAATTGATAAAGTAATGGATGAGTCAATGCCCATCTGGTTAGGACTTATAGCGGTTATTGGTATGATCGTTCTGATGCGTATCTTTAAACAGGAATCGGAATTACACATTGAACAAGAACAAAAATCCAATTCAGAAAATCAATTAAATTAACATGGAAAACTGGGATAAAATTTTCACCACAAAAAATTTAGCCGAAGCCAGCATCATACAGGGTTTACTTACAGAAAACGAAGTGCCTGTTCAGGTATTTAATAAACAAGACAGTAGCTATCCCATGTTTGGAGAGATTGAATTGTATGTTCCTACACACTTACATACAACAGCCAAACAATTAATTGAGAATGCACTCCTTAATTAAGATTGGATTACCTTAATGCCTCACCGTTTTTTTACTATCTTGCTTTTGAAACTGCCAATGCAGTAAATTATTATGTCGTTTAATCTTGCTGTTTTTAAGACTCGTACACTTAGTGCAATTATTTTTGGAGCCATCATGATAGGTGGACTTATCTATAACCAATGGACTTTCTTGGTGCTGTTTGCTGTTATAAATTTTGGCTGCTGGTGGGAGTTTCATCGATTGATGGATAAGATAGAACCTACCTATAAAGACCTGCCAAATTTGTTAAGATATATCATGATTTTGATTGGGTTTTCTTATATGTTGTATATGAGCAATCCTCAATCTTATCCTATCGGGAAATGGAATTTACATGATATTGGCGGGTACCTTTTAATGGGTTTTTCAGGACTTTTCTTATTGGGCCTACTGGCTTTTTATAAAAAGATCAGTATCAATAACCTGTTATCTCTTTTAGCAGGCTTTCTATATATATCATTGAGCTGGGGCTTAATGATCAAATTAAGAGGTCGTTTAAATATATACGAACAAACAGATGCTGGTTTGATTATTCCAATTGTTTTAATTGCCACTATCTGGGTAAACGATACCATGGCTTATATAACCGGTTCCCTTTTTGGTAAAAGGCCCCTTTCGCCGGTCTCTCCCAAAAAGACATGGGAAGGCACCATCAGTGGTGCGATATTGGCAATAATGGTTATCAGTTATGGAGGACACGCTTTAATAGGACTGCCCTTCAGATTGTTAATATTGATCTCTTTTATAGCATCCATCATGGGAACATTTGGAGACTTGCTCGAAAGCAAATTAAAGCGATTAGCGGGTGTGAAGGATAGTGGTAGCATTATGCCAGGGCATGGAGGGTTTTTAGATAGATTCGATTCACTTTTACTTGCAACTCCTTACGTATGGCTATTTGCTGATATGTTTTTATAGTGGGTAATCGAATAAGCTTAAGGAATTAGAACAACTATTACATTTGCAATTCAAGACTAAAAAATGACGATACATAAAGAAGGATATCAATCTATTGGAATAGGAGCCCTGATCTTTGGGGTACTCAATTTAATTTCGTTTACCTTTTTAAGTGCTTCCATGCCATGGTTGGCATTTTCAATTTTTATCATTACACTAGGCATTTTCTTGTTTTTGGTGTCGTTTTTCAGGATCCCTAATAGGGTTTATACCATTCAAGCAGATCAAATTATTTGCCCAGCTGATGGAAAAGTGGTTGTAATTGAAGAAGTTATAGATTCGGAATATTTTAAAGATAAAAGAATTCAGTTGAGTGTTTTCATGAGCCCCGCAAATGTTCATGTGAATAGGAATCCGGTAGATGGAGAAGTCGTATACAACCAATATCATAAAGGGAAATACCTGGTGGCATGGCACCCAAAATCATCCACAGAAAATGAACGTTGGAGTGTAGTTGTGAAGAACCCTCACGGTGAAATACTTTACAAGCAAATAGCCGGAGCATTGGCGAAAAGAATCTGTAATTACACTAAAGTTGGCCAACAAGTGAAACAAACAGAAGAATATGGGTTTATTAAATTTGGAAGCAGAGTTGATCTATTATTGCCGTTAACCGCTAAAATTCATGTAGAATTGAATCAGGTAGTGAAGGGTGGAACTACTATTTTAGCAAGCTGGTAACAGTTGTTTATTTAAAATTCCATAAATTCGGTTTATTAAAATTAAGACCATTATGAAAAAATTACTTGTATTCGCTACTGCAGCATTTTTATTTACTGGCGTAGCATTTGCTAATGAAGGTGGAAAAGATAAAAAGAAAGCATCTGGAAAAGAGTGCTGCAAAAAAGACGCTAATGGAAAAGAGTCTTGCAAAAAAGACGGAAAAGATTGTGGTAGCAAGGATAAAGAAGCAAAAGAAACTCCTAAGACTAAAGCTTAATGGTAACTTGACTTATCAAGTCAAAAGTTAGAATTCAAAATTCAAAAAATAGTAAAGCCGTCCTGAACAGGGGACGGCTTTTTTTTTATAAAATATTTTCCAGTTCTTTTAAGTGGTGAATCATATATGTTGCTTTTACAGTAGGCTCTACTTGCAAATGGTTTACAAAAATGGTATCCATGCCTGCATTGATGCCCCCCTGAATATCTGCATCCTGGTTGTCGCCGATCATGATACTCTCTGATAATTTTGCTCCCGCTTTTTGAAGGGCATATTCAAAAATCTCCTTATTTGGCTTTAAACTATTACTTGCTTCTGAAGTTATTACCTGATCAAAGTATTTCGTTAGATTACTCTCCCTTAGTTTATTATGTTGTACCGATTCAAATCCATTAGTTACAAGATGCAGTTTGTAATGCTTGTTTTTTAAGTAGTCAAGAATCTCAATAGTATATGGGAACAGTTTTTTCTTTGTAGGTAATTTTTCTAAAAACTGGACCGACATTTTTTTGGCCAGTGGCTCATCGGCAATTTTAAATTCCAGTAAAGCCAACCACATCCTTTTCCAACGTAATTCCTCCTGTCTAATAAAGCCTTTCGTATATCTATCCCATAAACGGTGGTTGTGATGACTATAATGCGTAAAAAATTGTTCAAAATCTAACACACCCCTTTCTATCAATAAATTATTTTCGTATAGGTCATTCAGAGTTTCTTTTGAATTTGATTCGAAATCCCAAAGCGTATGATCAAGGTCGAAAAATAGCTGTTGATATTGCATGGGCACAAAATACGAACAAATACAATCGAAGGATTCCTAAAAATGAACGAACTTAGCCGAGCAAAACGTATTTATGAATATCATCATCACAGGAGCATCTAAAGGAATAGGTAAGGCAATTGCAATGGCTTTTGCAAAACCAGGTAATCAATTATTGATTTGTAGTAGAAACGGTAATGAGTTATTAGAAACTGCAAATGAACTTAAAGCAAATAACCCCGATACCATTATCAATTATAGGGCTACCTATATGGGCAATAAAACTGATATTTTTCATTTTGCCGATTGGTGTTTGTCATTTGGTACGCCAGATATCATCATCAATAATGCCGGACAGTTCATACCAGGCAATATTCATAATGAACCAGAAGGGCATCTTGAAAAAATGCTTGAAATAAATTTATATAGTGCTTATCATCTTACCCGTCGTTTATTACCTACCATGATCACGCAAAAAAGCGGACATATATTTAATATCTGTTCCATTGCTTCCTTGAATGCATATGCAAATGGAGGTGCTTATAGCATTAGTAAATTTGCATTGTTAGGTTTTAGTAAAAACTTACGCGAAGAGATGAAACCCAATGGTATTAAAGTAACGGCTGTATTGCCGGGAGCCACTATGAGTGCTAGTTGGAAAGGTGCAAGCATTGATCCTAATAGAATCATGGAAGCCAATGATATTGCCACAATGGTTTTTGCTGCATCTCAACTATCCCCTCAGGCAGTGGTAGAAGATATCATTTTAAGACCACAATTGGGTGATCTTTAATTCAAATTAGAATTACTACATTTTCTTTTTGCTGAAGATAGAAAGATCACTTTCTTCTTTTACTATTGTATTGCGTAGTATACCCAACCCTTCTATCTCCAATTCAATGCTGTCTCCTTCCTTTAACCAAACAGAAACAGCATTTTCGTTTTTGAGTTGATTAGTGATATTTTGTTCTAAAAAACAACCGGTACCTACAGTGCCGCTTCCGATGATATCACCAGGTTGTAGATTTACACCATAGGAACATCTGGCAATAATCTCTGCAAAGGTCCATTGCATTTCCGATAAATTACCGCCACTTACCTGTTCGTTATTTACGGCACATTTCATTTCAAGATTCCAATTCTTTCCAATATGACCAAAAGCTGCTGGCACTTCGAATTTTTCTAGCTCGTCCAAAGTAACAAGACATGGACCGATTGCTGTAGCAAAGTCTTTGCCTTTAGCGGGCCCAAGATTTAATTGCATTTCTTCCAGTTGAATTTTACGGGCACTAAAATCATTAAAGATCATGAGTCCCCCAATATATTCATCTGCTTCTTCTGCTGTGATATTTCTTCCATGCTTACAAATTACGATTGCAGCTTCTAATTCAAAGTCGAGCTCATCCAAATGGTCGGGCATACATACCACATTGCCAGGTCCTTGAATACTATGATGATTGCTATAATAGAAAACCGGAAACTGATCATAGGCCTCTTTCAGATCAATATTTGGATTTTTTCTTGTGGCTATGGCGTGTTGTCGAAATGCAAATGCATCTCTGCAAGATGTAGGAAAGGGAATAGGTGCTAATAATTGCAATTCTTCCAAGGGAACACCTTTATCAGCATTAATACGGCCCGATTTAATTGCAGCATCAACCTGTTGTGCTATCGGATACATATCATCCCAATAATGTAAAAACATATTCATGCTATTGGGTAATTCAGGATGCACAAGGTCGCAATCATACAAAAGTCCGTCTACTAAAAAAGCCAATTGATCATGTCCGTCGTTGAGGTAAGAAACCAGTTTCATATTCAAACTTATTGAATAACGAAAATAGGTTAAAAAGAGTAGAGCACTACTCGCTGTTAAAAATCAAGTATCTACCATTTAT
The DNA here is from genome assembly GCA_947371755.1 of Chitinophagaceae bacterium. Classification (GTDB taxonomy): domain Bacteria; phylum Bacteroidota; class Bacteroidia; order Chitinophagales; family Chitinophagaceae; genus Sediminibacterium. The sequence continues at coordinate 12,100 of CANBQT010000014.1, read as the reverse complement.
CCTCTTCAGGAATGTCTTGTTCCGGAAGTTTAAATTGTTCGCGTGACTTTCTTTTTTGTTCTTGTCTTTCTACTATCATCAGCGCAATTAGTTTGCCGGCGTCTTCATTAGGGTGTTCAGCTAAGATCTGTTTTAATTTCTTTTCTGAAACATCCACTGCGTATAGTAAGTAAACGAGTTTAGAAAAATCTTTTGCAATTAATTCATTGATATGTGCGGCTAACTCATCGAAGGATAATTTTTCTAAAGAGATGATATCATTGCTACTTTTCATATTAACTGTATTTTTCCATTACCCCTAATCCAAATAGTGCATAATCATATTTAACGGGATCTGTAGCATCTAAGGTACGCAAGTATCCGGTGAGTTCTGTGGCTGCAGCCCAATCTGCTTGTTTTCGATCCAGAAGTTGAAAGCGTTTTGCAACACGAGCTACGTGCACATCAATCGGACAGATTAAGTTTGAAGGTTTAATCTTTTTCCAGATTCCAAAATCTACTCCCTTTTTATCATTCCGTACCATCCACCTCAAATACATATTCAATCTTTTGCAACCAGAATTTTTGTCTGGGGTTGCAATATGTTTTCTTGTTCTGTTAGGAGCATCTTCCAAAGAAAAAAAATAGTGGTGAAAATAGATAAGTCCTTTTTCAACTACATTCTTGCCTGAAGATTTTGTAATAGCGTCTGGGAAAAATGCAGACTCAAGACTCTTATGAGTATGATAATGATGTTTTAAAAATTCAATGCTATACAATAGGTCGGTTGCATTGAATGTGCGATGTTTGAATTGTAAGAGTTTTTTTAGATCATCATTTGAATGATTCAAACAAAATTCGTGGGGCGCCATATCCATCAATTGCATCAATTCCTTCGACTTTTTGATGATAGTAGTTCTATTGCCCCAGGCGAATATGGCAGCAAAAAAACCTGCAATTTCTATGTCCTGTTTTTTCGTAAACAAATGGGGTATGCAAACAGGATCTGCGGCTATAAAATCGGGTTGATTGTATTTGGCCACTTTTTCATCCAAAAAAACTTTTAATTTCTGTTGATTTTCTAAATCCATAATGGAGTATTTCTGGATGAGATCAACCACCCCGTCTGTTCGCTCAGCCGCTCCAGCCACCCCTCCATCGCATGCGATGGAGGGGAAACCTTTATGCTTATGTAACTTTATTCTTCTTTTTACTTTTTAATTTTTACTATTTAATTTTATCCAATTGCTTGATTCAGGTCTTCAATAAGATCCTCCACGTCTTCAATGCCCACACTTAGTCTGATCAAAGAGTCGGTTAGTCCGTTTTTAATTCTTTCTTCCCTGGGGATGGAAGCATGAGTCATGGAAGCTGGATGGTTGATCAATGATTCAACACCGCCTAAACTTTCGGCTAATGAAAATACTTTGGTACTGCTTAAAACACGCTTGGCATTCTCAACACTATCATCTTGTAGGGTAAAGCTCATCATTCCACCAAAACCACGCATTTGCTTTTTAGCGATGCTGTAGTTATGATGATCTTCGAATCCACACCAGTAAACCCTCTTAACTTTCGGATGATTACGTAAAAAATGAGCAACCTTTTCGCCGTTCTCACAATGCCTTTGCATACGAACGTGCAGGGTTTTGATGCCTCGTAAAACAAGGAAGCAATCCATTGGTCCTGGAACTGCACCACTTGATTTTTGGATAAAATATAATTGCTCTCGTAAATCCGTATCGTTCATCATTAAGCATCCCTGTATCAAATCACTATGTCCACCAAGGTATTTAGTAGCAGAATGCATCACAATATCTGCCCCAAGTGTTAATGGATTTTGAAGGTAGGGAGATGCGAATGTATTGTCAACACAAAGGATTGCATTCGCTTTTTTTGATATTTCAGCTACCGCCGAAATATCTGTGATATTCATCAATGGATTGGTAGGAGTTTCTATCCAGATCAGTTTTGTTTTTGCTGTAACAGCTTTACTGATATTTGTTGCATCGGTAGTGTCTACATAAATAAATTTAATACCAAACTTTGCAAAAATTTTTGTGAACAAACGATAAGTTCCACCATACATATCATTTGCTGCAATTACCTCATCACCAGGTTCTAATAGTTTAATCACAGCATCTGTTGCTGCAACACCACTACTGAATGCCAAACCATACTTAGCCTGTTCAATCTGAGCATAAGCTTCTTCTAAAGCCTTACGTGTTGGGTTCTGGCTTCTTGCGTATTCAAAACCTTTGTTAACTCCAGGTGCTTGCTGCACATAAGTAGAGGTTTGATATATAGGAGTCATGATAGCACCCGTAGATGGATCTGGTTCAGCTCCCGCATGGATATATGTAGTACCTAGACGCAAATTATTTTCTTGATTGCTCATAATTATTTCTTTTTAGAATTTGAATCATCTACCAAAATAATAGGAAGGCTTGTTTTTATATCATCCCAAAGAAAAATCAGGTTGGCGCCATTTTTTGTTTCATCAAAATACATCGTAAATGCTTCTACGGATTCGGTATTTTTTTCTACATCAATATCTGTTCGGATCAGGTCTTTTTTGCTATCGTATGTAAAATTTCCCCAACAGAAATTGTCTTTATTGATAATGATCGTCCATTTATTTTCATTGGGTAAGCAATAAACAGTATAACGCCCTTTTGGTAAAACTTTGCCTGCGATTTTTAAAGTTTTAAAAGTCTCTATTTCTGTCGCTTCATTCGCTCCTAAACGCCACATTTCATTGTATTTGATGATGCCCCCGAAAATGATCCTGCCATTTTTCAAAGGTCTGCCATAGATGATTCTTGCAATTGGCTGATCTTTTGCTTTACCACTCATTTTCAGTATGGGATAATTCGCAGGCCAATAGCTCATATCCATGGGCGACTTATCTAGTTCTGTAGGTTTTGGTTGCGTTAAACCTGCAATGGTAAACAGTAGACAAAGGGTTGTTATAAATTGCTTCATCGTTAGAAAAGAGTTTATAATGATATGGAGCAAAGATAAGAGCCTATTTGCTTTGCAATCGTGCTAACTCGAATTCTGCAAATTTTTTAACATCAGGGAAAAATGCCTGGTATTGTTCTTTTAAAGCATCATAATTATTTTCGAAGATCTCAAAGGCAACTTTGTGGTCAGTAAGGTATTTTGTTCTTCTAACCAATCCTCCAAAGCTCTTTTCGATAGCTGCTGGGTACCTGTAATGAAACAACCAATTATGCAAACTCATATGAGGTAGCTGCGATGCAAACTTTTCAGGTAAGAATAGGGTATGTTCTTTTAATTGCTGATAAACGTTTTGTGTAAAAGGTTCCCATTCTTTTTCATTTAGTTCATTGGCATCCAGGGCTAGAAAATGATCATAAACTACATCCATAAATGCCCCTGCATATAAACCTACCTCCGACTTAAAAAAATGCTTTCCTATATAAGTTGCTTCATGGTGGTCTGTAAAATGATCGATTGCTCTGTGAAGCCTGATTCCATGCTGTATGCCGATAGGGTAATCGTACTGTTTTTTCCCTTTAACATAATCACTGATCATATTACCGACTAAGATCTCGGGTTGATCAAATGATAGATAAGCGTGGGCCAGCAGATTCATAGAATGGTATAAGTGAAAGGGAATTTATTGCTGTTGTTTTTTATAAAAGAGATAGGAGTATACAAATGGAACAATAGTAATGATTCCAATAATACTCATAAATGCAATGAATCTATATTCTGTTGGTAGAACAATGGTAAGGATTGCACTGGCTATACCTCCTCCAATCCACATGCTACCAGCCAGTAAATGTGTTTCTCTCCAGTTATCATCATTTTCCAAAGCCCAGGGAGTTCTGAAACCAGCAAAATAATTGGGTTTGATCTCTCGCATAAATTTTCCAAGAAAGGCAAAAAATATTCCTAATCCCGGAAAAATAACCCAAGTAATATTCTCCCCGTTGTTTTTCGCTGCATACGTGATGGCAAAGTTGATAAAGCAGAACAAGACAGAAATAGTTAATCCCATATTTTGGAAAAGTTCTGGGGATTGCCCAGCTGTTTTTTTCGGGTCGAATTTTGGAAGGTTGGTGATTAGTAAAAAAACACCGAAAGATAAAATACTAAAAAAGATTGTAAGGAGGATCAAGGTCGACCGTTCGCTATAATCATTTGGTCTGCCATCCATATCGAAATGGGTTGGAACCATCTTGGGTAAACCAGCATAAATAGCAGCTAAATAAACTATTGGAAGAATGGATAATATTCCGGCTATCCAAATAAAGAATGATTTATTATTCATTGTTCATATTATTTACTGATAAAAAATTTCTAATTGTAGAAAATTCGTAACCTTTTAATTTTAAGTCTACTATCAATTGGTCTAGTCTTTCGAGCAGTGGTTCTCCACATAATTTTCGAGTGAATGCAGGTAAGCCTAACTTATTGATATCGATGAATTCCCAGGGATGAAAATAAAGACAAACATACCCATCTTTTTCGAGCGTTTGTATAGTCAATTGTTTAAAATAGCTATAGGGAAAGTTCTTGAAACTCAGCCAGAATAAAGGTATCCGAAGATTAGGTGAAACAGAAGCAGGAATCCTTGTCATGCCCTGGTCTTGATAGATTGTTCTTGAAAGATGTAGGTTATTATATTTTCCCGGAATCCAGGTTGGGTTGATGGATGAATCGTATTCGTAACCTGCTTTTATTACTTCTGTCATATCTACCGAACGCATGCGTGGCATTCGAAGTCCTGTTATTTTTTGCCCACTTATTTTTTCCAGTGCCATTTTTGATTCGAGTAAGTGTTGGTTTGTAAAATGTGAGTGATAAAAAGTATGGGATGCAATTTCATGATTTACTGCATGCTTTCGGATACTTTCTGGAAAGTGATTTGCAAAATTAGCAGTAGTAAAAAGTGTAGTTGTGATTGCGTGTGTATCAATCAGAGGCATCACAGTGTCTAACCCCTCTTTCCCTAGTTTTAGTTGTTGTTCTATTGAAATATTGCATTGATAGTCGAGTGGCATATCAAATTCCTCCACATCGAAACTGATCAGTACTTGCGGTCTCATAATAGATTTGATTCTTTAACGATATAGTGGGGTCTATTTTTACTTTGTACAAATAGTTTACCGAGGTATAATCCAATAATGCCAAGAATCATTAATTGTAATCCCCCAAAAAATGCGATTGTTGCAATTATAGAGGTCCATCCTGAAATAGCATGCCCAAAATAATAGCTATAACCGATGTAAGGAATATATAATAATGAAATTAATGAAAATGTAAAACCAAGGTATGTAGCTATATATAATGGTTTTGTGCTAAATGAAGTGATGCCTTGTAAAGCAAATCGCAACATTCTTTTAAGCGTGTATTTAGATTGCCCCTTAAATCTAATAGCAGGTTCATATTCTATTCCAGACTGTTTAAATCCAATCCATTTTATGAGGCCCCTTAAAAACAAGTCTGTTTCTTTGAATTCTTTAAAAAGCGCTACTATTTTTTTATCTAATAATCTGAAATCTGCAACGCCCTGTTCAAGTTCAATATCAGACAAGTTATTGATCAAATTGTAAAACATGTTTGAAGTAGTACGTTTCAGTAAGGGTATTTCTTTGTGGTCTTTTCGAATAGTATAAACAACTTCATTACCATTTTCCCATTCTTGAATCATCATAGGAATTAATTCTGGAGGATGTTGCATGTCGCCATCCATCATAATTACAGCATCCCCATCCGCCATATCTAGGCCAGCTTTTAAAGCGTTTTGTTGACCAAAATTTCTAGATAGAGCAATGTATTTAATTTTAGTATCAATGCTGGCTCTAAGTTTGATAATGGCTAATGTGTCATCTGAACTGCCATCATCAACAAAAATTACATTAAAATGATAGCCTAATGGTGTAATAGATTTCTCAAGAGATTCTACCAAAACAAAAATATTGTCCTGTTCATTGCAAACTGGAATGATAATAGAAATTTTCTTGTTCATGAAATCGTATTTCTAAAATTATTTCTAAGTAATTGATATACTATTACAACCCAAATAATACTGCAAGGTAAAGCTTTCAATGAGTAATGAACAATTAGCTCTCTGATGTTTCTTGGAACTAGATCCGTAGGAGAGAGGATCGTTAATAAAAAAGAAATAATCAATAATAAGATCGGGAAGAAGGATCTTGGTTGTTGCTGGATTACATACCAGATGGCTAGGCCAATTACTGCAATAATATAGGTAGGCGATTCTGCGGAAGAACTAAATATTACCACACCAATTAATGCCAATGCTAAATAGGATAGCCTGAAATTTAAATAACCAAATTGATCCTTTCTCAGGAATGGCAAAAAGTATAAAATAGCCGCAGGTGCTGTAAACCAATAATTAGGTAGATGACCAATTTGGAAAATACGCCTTACCATTCCCATTAATGAAATATCCTGCATGCCAACCGTTTCAATAATAATATTAGTAGCATTTTTTTCAACAAGAGAATGAGCCCAGTCTTGATATGATTGTATCACAAATGATGGGGAAGAGAGAAACATCGGTAAACAAAAAAATAAAATACTCCAGCCAATAAAGCTTAGGAAGAAGCGTAGTTTGTTATCTGAGAAGAAAAAGAATGCTACTCCAACAATCCCATAAATTTTCACATAAAAACCTGCCACAATAAATAGTGTAGCGAGAACTTCCTGTTTTCTTTCTGTAAACACGAAACTCAATAAGATCCATCCAGTTAGCATAGTGTTGAATTGAACACTATGAGTAGCGGTCATCATTTCAATCATGCCAATCAATAAGATGATATGCTTGTTGCGTTCGCTGATTGGTAAATGACCGATGGCATAAAACAAAACCCAAGCATTTATTAAACACCAGATGAAGCAACCCAATAAAGTAGGCATTAAGGCAAAGGGTGCAATGATCAAGCTAAAAAAAGGACCATAATGATTCATATCTGCATGATCTTGCGGATAGGCTAAATACAAATTTTGCTGGTGAATACTATGCCAGAAAACGTTCTTATATATTAAAAAATTATTGATATCAGCTAGTCCCCGGCTCATTTCTAGGCAGGCAGCTAGGGCGGCGAGCGCAAACCAGAGGAAAGCGGGCAAAGGAATGCTCCATTTTCCTAATTTGATATCTTTAAAGAGAAATTGCATAATTGAATAGATAGCCAAATACAAAAATAGGTGAGTAATTGAAATAGAAAATTAATATTCATTATTTCGTAAGTTTCTGTAAAACCGCACAAAAAAATTACTTTTGCGCTCGATTGAATTAATCATTTAAAAAAGAGGATATGAGTAAAGGACCAGTTTCGCAGTTTATACAACACCATTACCGCCATTTTAATGCAGCTGCATTGGTGGATGCTGCAAAAGGATATGAGACCCATTTATTAGACGGAGGCAAGATGTTAGTGAGTTTGGCTGGTGCTATGAGTACTGCAGAGTTAGGAATCAGCCTGGCTGAAATGATTCGCCAGGACAAAATTGCAATCATCAGCTGTACGGGTGCGAACTTGGAAGAAGATGTGATGAATTTGGTGGCACATAGTCATTATAAACGTGTGCCCAATTATCGCGACTTAACCCCTCAGGACGAGTGGGATCTGTTAGAAAATCATTACAATCGAGTTACCGATACCTGTATCCCTGAAGAAGAAGCTTTCCGCAGATTGCAGAAGCACCTCGTAAAACAGTGGAAAGATGCTGAAGCAAGTGGAGAACGTTATTTTCCTCATGAGTTTTTGTACAAAACAGTATTATCTGGAGAACTGGAGCAATACTATGAGATCGATCCAAAGAATAGCTGGATCATCGCTGCTGCTGAAAAAAACCTGCCGATTGTAGTGCCAGGATGGGAAGATAGTACCACGGGTAATATTTTCGCCAGCTATGTGATCAAAAACGAATTGAAAGCCAGCACAGTGAAAAGCGGTATCGAGTATATGGTTTGGTTAACAGAATGGTACCGTGCTAATAGTGGGGGTAAAGGTGTTGGTTTCTTCCAGGTAGGAGGAGGCATTGCTGGTGACTTCCCAATTTGCGTGGTTCCAATGATGTATCAAGATCTGGAGTGGCATGATGTTCCATTCTGGAGTTACTTCTGCCAGGTTAGTGATTCAACCACATCCTATGGTTCATACTCAGGTGCTGTACCTAATGAAAAGATTACCTGGGGTAAATTAGATATTCATACCCCTAAATACATCGTTGAGAGTGATGCCACGATAGTTGTTCCTCTGATATTTGCTTACTTGTTAGGATGGTAAAAAAAGTAAAAAGTAAAAAGTAAAAAGCAAAATGGTTTTGCATTTGTATAAAAAAAGTGCGGTTCATATGGACCGCACTTTTTTTATAGTAGATTGTTTGAATATGATTTTCTGAAATTCGTCAACCACCCCAGCTGTATGCCGAGTCCGGCATCAGCATCCCCTCCATCGCATGCGATGGAGGGGAAACCTATTTAATATCATCTAGACATTTCTCCTACCTTTTTACTTTTTACTTTTTACTTTTTACTTTTTACATTTTAATTTTATCTGCTAGGCATATTCAACTTCATATCTCTCTTCAACATATTGTCTCTATTCGCAATTTCCCATGCTGTATAGAAGATCATCAATACACGCTTTTGCATCAGATCGAAATTTATTTTGTCGATGGTGTCGGTTGGTTTATGATAGTCTGCTTGAAGCATACCATCATAGAAAAATAAAATTGGCACACCTTTTTTTGCAAAATTGTAATGGTCACTTCTGTAATAAATATTATTCTTGTCTGCAGGGTCATCGTATTTATAATCCAAAACTAAATTACTAGATTGAGCATTTGCAGTTTCGTTGATGCCTTGTAATTCTGAACTTAATTTATCGTGTCCAATTACATAAACAGTGTTTGCAGAATCGGCAGTCATTCTTTCTGTATCAATTCTTCCCACCATATCAGTATTTAGATCGGCAGTTGTTTTATCCATGGGATAGATAGGATGTTCAGAATAATAATCAGAACCCCATAATCCTTTTTCTTCACCACTAACTGTCATAAACACAACATTTCTGCGTGGGCCTTTCCCTTTTTTTGCAGCAGCAGTAAATGCTTCAGCCATTTGCATCACACCCACTGTTCCTGAACCATCATCATCAGCTCCATAATAAATATCAGATCCCCTCATTCCTAAATGGTCGTAGTGGCCAGTTAGCATTAGGTACTCGTCTTTTTTATCGGTCCCAGGAAGGATTGCAATAACGTTACTGCTTTCTAAGTTCTCAGTGGTTTTAGTAACAGCAATTTTCGTTTCAGAGACATACTCTTTTTTCTTCAATAGCTTAATTTGGCTGATGCTCAGGATCTCGGAGCGACCGGTTAAAGCTGTTGCGATTTCAGTAGATATATTACCCGTTACGAAACCAGTGAAGGCATTGCGTTTCAGATACATATTTCCTTTAGTAGGAGAGGCGGTTTTTACAGGAAAATTAGCGCTGATATAAAATAATCCTGATGCACCTTTAGCCATTGCCACTTTCATCTTTGAATAAGTTGAACCCGGATTAGCAATCATTGCACGCATGCCGCCTTGTGTAGGCAAGCTCATGCCTTCTGGTACACCTTCCAATACAATCACCAATTTGCCTTTAACATCCAGGTTTGCATAATCATTCATTTGATGTGTTGAATCAATGATACCATAACCGGCAAAGACAACGTTATCAAAACTGAAATCGCCACTTGAAACAACTTGTAAATTGAAATTAAAGTCCTGATCCCATGTAAAAGAACGACCATTTACGGAAAACTTTTTCTCAGTAATAACATCCTGAAAAACGGGATATAATTGTTGGTAGCTATCGCCATTGCCGGGCTTAAGTCCCATCCTTTTAAATTCAGATTCGATATAAGCAGCTGCCTTTTTTTGACCAGGAGAAGCTGTCTCTCTTCCTTCCATTTCTGCAGAAGCAATGATCGATAGTTTTTGTTTTAAATTTTCTTGGTTTATGATAGCACCAAATTTTGCCACATCCGTTTGAGCATGAACAAAAGCCATCGTTCCAAACAAAGGCAGGCAGCATAGAATTAACTTTTTCATCATCGTGTTTATTTTTTATTTAGGAGCAAGAAATTTTATTTACTCTAGTAGCGTGTCTGCCGCCTTCAAAAGCAGTATTCATAAAGGTTTCTAACATTTGTAACGCAACGAAATAAGATACAAAGCGTGCAGGAATACAAAGGATATTGGCATCATTATGCTGCCTAACCAGTAATGCAACATCATTCTGCCAGCAAAGCCCCGCGCGAATGTTAGGATGTTTATTAGCGGTGATAGCAACCCCATTGGCTGAACCGCATAAAAGAACGCCAAATGCAGATTCTCCTTTTTCAACTGAAGTAGATACAGCATGAGCATAATCGGGATAATCTACTGAATCGGCAGTATAAGTACCCAGATCATTTACCTGGAAACCTTTTTCTTTAAGCCATTGAACCAATTGAGCTTTATATTCTAAACCTGCATGGTCACTACCGATGGCAATAGGTTTAGTAATGTCGAATGCGTATGACATAATGAATGTTTTTAAATTGTAAGGGGTATTACTTATGAAAACCGATTAAACAACTGCTACTTCAAAATTTTCATTTTCACCATTTCAATTCGGGTATCGCTAACAGCAACAATATCAAATTTATAATGCCCTATAATAATGGTTTCCTTTAATTTAGGAATTGTTTCATGAGCATTAATAATAAACCCGCTAAGCGTTTCAGAATCTGCTACTGCAAAATCCATTTTATACTTTTCATTTAGATAGTCAAGCTCTAATCTTCCACTAAACATAAACTCGTCTTCTGTGAGCTGTTTTTCTTCAAACTCAGCCACATCATATTCGTCATGTATTTCTCCAAAGATTTCTTCTAAAACATCTTCCATTGTTACAATACCAGCAGTGCCTCCAAATTCATCCACTACCCAGGCAATGCTTCTGCGTGCTTTAGTGAATTTATTGATAAGATCAGTGGCGCTCATACTTTCTGGAACTGCCATCATCGGGTGCATGATTGACCTTACGGAATCCGGTTTTTGAAATAGGTCGAGCTGATGAACATAGCCCATGATATTGTCAATATTTTCATCATACACTACCAGTTTACTGAGTTGTGTACTTACAAAATGCGATTTTAAATCCTCAATGGAACAATTGATATCAACTCCTTCAATTTCAGTTCTTGGAACCAGACACTGACGAATTTTCACCATGGGTAAACTCAATGCATTCTCGAATAATTCGGTATTTAGTTCCTGATTGTCTTCGTCTTGCTCTTTAGTTTGTTGAAAAAAATGCTCAAGATCAACTTTGTTAAAAGCGTCGGTACTTTTATTCAATCTTAAATTGAAAACATATTTCAAGATCCATTGAGAGATGTTTACAAACAATGTTGCGATTGGCTCAAATAGAGTATAAAAGAATTGAGCAATGGAAGAGAAGAAACTTAAGAAGCGTTCACTTTTTGCTTTGAAAACAGCCTTAGGAATGAACTCGCCAAAAATCAAAACAACAATCGTTGAGATGAGTGTATCTACAATGAGCTGAACAATATCATTTTGAAAATTGATGGGCCTCCATGCAATGGATTTAAGAAACTCATCGAAAAGTAACCCATAGATCACCAAAAAGATATTCAATCCAATTAAGCAAGAGCCAATGAATTTAGCTGGATTCTCCATGAAATTGGAGAGGATGATACCACTCTTTTTTCCCTGTTTTTTCTTGAGTTCTATGCTCAATCTATTAGCGCTTACGAATGCAATTTCATAGCCTGCAAAAAAACCAATCATCACCAGTGTGCCAATGATAGATAGTAGGATATACAGTTCTGACATAGTGGAAAAATAGGATAATTATTTTGTTCTGCAAAGCTAGGGAAATGACGATAAAAAAAGAGCCCCGAAGAATTAGACTGCCCCCAAAAAGTTAGACACTTAATGGGGGCATTTTTATGAATAAACGAATCAAGTATAATTACAGGGTTAGACTTCAATGCGTTGAAGCAGTGGTTAAAAATAATATCCCAGCAAGAGTAGTTGCTGCAGAAAAAGGAATAT
>CANBQT010000013.1 GCA_947371755.1 Chitinophagaceae bacterium | reverse complement strand
GCGCTTAGAATGGTTGGAGCTATGCAGGATATCAGCCTTCAAGTACAAAGAGAACAACAACTAAAGCTTTTTGAAACGGTTATTATCAATTCCACTGATGCTGTTGTAATTACAGATACGCATTCTTCCACTAGCAAAGGATCCAGAATCATTTACGTGAATCATGCTTTCACAAAAATGACTGGTTACACGCTCAAAGACTTGATTGGACTGTCGCCTAAAATATTGCAAGGACCATTAACTGATCAAACTGAGATAGATCGGTTAAGAATTGCCATTAGTAATTGGGAGCCCTGTGAAATTGAAACAATTAACTATACTAAATATAGAGAACCGTATTGGGTTAATTTATCAGTTGTTCCTATCACTAATGAAAAATCGGAATACACACATTGGATCGCTATCCAGAAAGATGTTACTGAAACGCGAAAACATCTGGATGAAAGAGAACAAATGATTCATGAATTAACCCAAAGTAATATTGAATTAAAACAGTTCTCTTATATCACTACGCATAATTTAAGAGCGCCATTAACTAATATGTTAGGAATCTTTGGCATATTGGATCATTCATTATTTATAGATGAGAGGACTAATACATTAATGAATGGATTAAAAGAATCAACCCTAAAAATAAACGACACATTAAATGATCTCATCAAAATCCTGATCATTAAAGAAAATGCGAAAATGGAGTTGTCGATCATTCATTTTCAATCCGTTTTAAATAATGTAGTCAGGTCTATCCAAAAAACTATAGACGATACGAATACAGTTATTGAGACTAATTTTTACGCAGCTGAGAATATTGTATTCAACAAGGTATATATGGAAAGCATCTTACTGAATCTTATAACCAATGCCATTAAATTCCGAAAACCACATGTAGATCCAAGGATCAGCATTAAAACATCTATTTTAAATGATTGTGTTCAATTACATGTCATGGATAATGGAATCGGAATGAATTGGGAAAAAGTAAAAAATAAAATATTCGGACTATACCAAAAATTCCATAGTAACTATGATGGTAAGGGTATGGGGCTTTATCTGGTGCGTGCTCAAATAACAGCCTTAGGCGGAACTATCGACATGGAAACACAAGAAAATCTGGGAACAGCTTTCACAATTACTTTTAAGAAAGAATAACCCCTATAGGTTTTCTAAAATTTTAGTAACTCCTTCTCTTTTTAAAATCAAATAACCTATACGGTCATTACTGATTCCTTCTTTGATCTGGTAGCTAAACTCGATTTTGTCTTCCGACATATTGGTTTCGAAATAGCGAAATTGAATATTCTCATATTGTTTCAATGCATCTCCAATTTCATATAAATGAGTGGAGAGAACAAATAGACTATGTTTCATTTTAATGAGTCCTTCAATAACAGCAGTACTGCACTTCATGGCATCCTGAATATTGGTGCCCTTAAATAATTCATCAATAAGTATGAGCCAGTTTTTACCGTCACTAATTTTTTCAAGAGTCTTTTTAATCCTTTGTACTTCGTTATAGAAATAACTCTGACCTTTGAATATATTATCCTCTACTTGAATATTACTAAGCAATCCATCAAATAAGCTCAGTTGCATATTTTTTGCAGGAACTCCCATGCCGATATGTGCAAGATAAACTCCTAGGCCAATAGCCTTGATATACGTGCTTTTGCCACCCATATTGGCTCCAGTTAAGAAAATAAAATTTTCATTTTTACTTAAGCGGATATCATAGGCAACTGGTGTTGGTAACAATAAATGGTATAAGCCAGTTGCATTTACAAAAGGTTGATCTGATACCTCCACAGTTGGAAATTCAAACTTATATTTTTTGCAGGCAATAGCCATACTCATATAAGCGTCGAGTTTACAGAAAATATCAATCAATTCAAATATGGTTCTTTTGAATTGATTACGTAAAAAGTTTGCATAAAATAAATTTTCCTTAGCTGATAATTTTATGTCTTTATCTAAGTTAGCAATCTCCTTTAAAATGGGTTTTTCAAGAAAATGTTCCAGTTTTTCATGCCAAATTTTTAATTGCGTACTCTTTTTTTCATTGTCTATTAAATTCAAAATAGTTTGCATTCCTTTTAAAAAAGAAATGGCGTGTGTAACAGTATATTTGGTGATACTGTAATCAGAACTATGTAAGACTTTATATATGGCACTACTTATAAGATCGGGTTGTTTGGGATAATGGTCTATCGGTGTTTCGTAAAACTTCTCAATCATTATAATGGTACCATTGGTAATTAATTCCAATGGCCATTTTACATGCATATGCATCAGTGCCTGAACCGTAAGTTGTGAATCCTGTATAGCGTTTACAGAATCTAAAGGATTACTCAGGATATATTTAAAATATTCCCTTCCTCCATTTGTTTGAGCAAAATTGAAATGATGAAAAACTGATTGTTCTTCCTCATTGTGAAAAATCGAAAGGTCGGTTAGTGTGGTTTTATCTACTTGCATGTGTTGGTTTAGCGTTCAAATTGCAGTCTCATTCCTTGCTTAGATTCATCGAACTGCCCATTTCCATAAACTAAGTACCCATTTACAAAAGTATGTGTGATAGTAGCGGGAAAAACAAAGCCTTCCAGAGGGCTCCAACCACATTTGTATAGGATATTTTCTTTATTTACGGTATTAGACTGATGCATGTTTACCAAAACTAGGTCTGCAAAATATCCCTCGCGTATATAGCCTCTTTCTTTGATTTGAAAGCATTCTGCTACAGCATGACTCATCTTTTCAACAACTTTCTCAATCGTTATTTTTCCCTCATTCACATAATGCAGCATCAAAGAAACAGAGTGTTGTACCAATGGTAATCCTGCATGTGCGTGTGCATAATCCTCCTGCTTTTCTGCCCATGTATGCGGGGCATGATCCGTTGCAATGATATCTAACCGATCATCCAGCAATGCCTCCCATAATGCTTGCTTGTTATGTGGTGCTTTAATGGCCGGGTTACACTTGATCTGGTTACCTAATCTTGCATAATCATCGCTCGTAAAATGTAAATGATGCACACATACTTCGGTTGTGATTCTTTTGTCTTTTAAAGGAATCATGTTCGTAAACAATTGTAATTCCTTTTCTGTGCTGATGTGCAGTATATGTAAACGACTATTGAATTTTTTAGCAAGCTGAATGGCTTTAAATGAGGATTCAAAACAAGCTTCATCATTACGAATGATAGGATGGTCTGATGGCTCCAGCTTTTCTTTAGTAGCACTTAGTGCAGCAAGATTTGCCTTGATGATGCGTTCCTCTTCGCAGTGTGTAGCAATTAATAATTCAGTTCCTCCAAATATGTTTTCCAGAATCATTGGATTGTCGACCAATAAATTTCCAGTGGAGGATCCCATAAATATCTTAACCCCACAAACCTCATTTTTCTTGTCATTGGTCTTTAAAATCTCTTCTAAATTATCGTTCGAAGTACCCATGAAGAACGAATAATTAGCCAGTGATGTTTCTTTGCCAATAGCATATTTTGCTTCTAATAATTCTTGGGTAAAGGCCGGAGGATTGGTATTGGGCATTTCCATAAAACTGGTAACTCCCCCAGCCACTGCTGCCCTAGCCTCTGTGTAAATATTGGCTTTATGTGTTAGTCCGGGTTCACGAAAATGTACTTGATCATCTATTGCACCGGGAATTAAAAACTGATTGCTTCCATCAATCTCTACACAGTTTTCCGGGAGACTAATACTTGCTGCAATTTTTTCAATTCGGCCATTCTTAATCAGCAGGTCGCCATAAAAACGGCTGCCTTCATTAACTATACAGGTATTCTTTATCAGGTAGTTTTGCATGTCTATGATTTCGATACTGCAATTTATCGAATCTTAACTAGTGCAATGACGAAATGAGAAAAAGTTCTATAGATTGATTAATCCTCAAAATGGATAGAGAAAACGATCATTCTGGATTGAATTTTATCCAGTACGTTGGAGAATTTTAACGCTGGATCTAAATGGTGTAAGTTAGTCAAGCCATTACTAATCTTGAGCTCAGGTGAAATGGTTACAAAAGGCAGGTAAAAATTAAAACCAATACCCGCCTCAATTCCAAAATCATACCTATTTAATTTGATGATATCATCTGCATTACGAGCGGTTGAATTGCTGGCTAAGTCAATATCGTATTTAACGCCACCTAACATATAGGTCCTGAAATTTCCGATCCTATCTGAATTGAATTTTACCTGAAAAGGAAAGCTGACAATATTGGAAGGAAGCACCTGTTTTTGAAAAGATGATTCACCTGGTTTGGTATGAGTAAGATTGTATGAAATGTATTTCGATCCACCAATGATCAATTGTGGATTTACCCGAAACTGAAAGTGGTCATCTATACGCAAGGTTCCCATTAGTCCCAATGCCACGCCACCGCTGGAGCCAGGTTCGGAAACCATCACACTATCTGATGCTAAAAACTTTGTACTCTTAGTTGTTTTTAAATAAGAGGTATTGTAACTTAAAGTAAGTCCAAAATAATAATCCATATTATCGTGGTCCTGGCGATACAATTCCTTTTGGCTATGGGCTTGTAGCCCAGCCATCAACAAAAAAGAACAGAGGATTAATCTTATGGTTTGCTTCCGCAGTAGATCGTGCATATCCCGAGACTAAGCTTTTTTAAATAAGTTTGGGTAAATCCTGCTTCATTCATTAGGTTTAAAAATGTTTGCCCCTCAGGGAATGCCTGAACACTATCATTCAGGTATTGATATGCTGCTTTATTACTGCCGAATAATTTACTAATGCTTGGTCCAATTACATTCATATAAAATTTATAGAATACTTGTGCCGGTCCAAACGTTGGTTTTGAAAATTCTAATACTACTAATTTACCACCTGTTTTTAATACCCTTTGCATTTCTGCTAAACCTTTTTCTAGGTTTTGAAAATTACGTACTCCAAATGCCACGGTTACAGCATCGAAATGCTGATCTGCAAATTGAATGGTTTCGCTATCTCCTTTCCGTAGTTCAATAACGTTATTTAGTTGTAAATTTTCTAATTTTTTATTCCCGAATTCCAACATCCCTTCCGAAATATCGATGCCTATAATTTTTTCAGGGTGTAACTGGTTATAGGTCATGATTGCTACATCTCCTGTGCCAGTTGCTACATCAAGAATCAATTTTGGGTGCAGGTCCTTTAACTGGTTGATTGCTTTTTTACGCCAGCCTTTATCAATTCCTACGCTCAGAAAACGGTTCAAAAAATCGTATCGAAATGCGATTGAGTTAAACATCTGAGCTACCTGCTCTTTCTTGTCTAACTCGCTTTGCCTGAACGGCACTACTTCATCGTGTGCAAACTTAGCCATGCAGCGAAGATATTAAATTTAAGCGGGTAGAAAGCGCTTGATAGTTGGTTTACTGTTGACGGATGGTTAATATTTATCTAAATCTAGTCTAAAGCTGACCTGTATTTTATTGGTTGGGGAAGAGTGGGTTGCTATCTTTGTTTGGAATGAGAGCATTGATCTATAAATCTACTGGCAGCTGGTACATTGCAAAAAATGCATCGGGCAAGACCTATAATGCACGTATCAAAGGCATATTTAAGATTGATAATATTAGCTCTACCAATCCTATTGCTGTAGGAGATGAAGTAGAAATGGAGATTGAAGATGTTGAGGAAGAGTCTGCAATGATCCATGAAATTCTTCCCAGGAAAAATTATGTGGCAAGAATTTCTCCCCACAATAAAAGGATGCATCATATTGTAGCCAGTAATTTGGATCAGTGTGTTTTATTTGCCACATTAAGAGATCCTAAAACATCACAAGGATTTATCGATCGTTTTTTAGTTGCTTGTGAATCGTATCACATCCCTGCGGTGATTGTTTTTAACAAAGCGGATATCTATCGTAAAAAAGAAATGGTTGTTTTTGAAGAACTCAAAGCAGTGTATGAAGCCATTGGATACAAAGTAATTCTTGCCAGCGTTCAGGAGAATATTGGAGTAGATGAGATCAAGGCCTTACTGAAAGATAGAACCAGTTTGTTAAGTGGTCATAGCGGTGTTGGTAAATCAACTTTTATCAATGCAGTATTTCCGGATTTTAATTTGCGTACTGCTGAAGTAAGTGGATGGAGCGGTAAAGGAATGCATACTACCACATTTGCAGAAATGTTCGACTTAGACTTTGGTGGGCGAATCATTGATACTCCTGGATTGCGCGAGTTTGGAATTGTTGATGTGAGTAAACAGGAATTGTCTCATTATTTTCCTGAAATGCGCGATCTGATCAATCAT
Source organism: Chitinophagaceae bacterium (assembly GCA_947371755.1). GTDB lineage: Bacteria > Bacteroidota > Bacteroidia > Chitinophagales > Chitinophagaceae > Sediminibacterium. The sequence continues at coordinate 53,928 of CANBQT010000013.1, read as the reverse complement.
TGTCAATTCAATAATTGTATGCACATTAATGAACCCGGTTGTGCGATTAAAGCAGCTGTAAATAGTGGGGACGTATCGATTGAGCGATATGTGAGTTATTGTACCATCTTAGAAAAGATGGAAGAGATCAATTATTAATTTTATCCATCTTATATTTTGGCATTTTCTTCGCCAGATTATCATCTGATAATAATTTTTCAGCACCAGTATTTCTACCGTGTAATCCATTGCAGGAAAGTCCATTCATGTCTTTGGCACTATTATGACGGAATAGTCCGCATGAACTAAAAATCACAACACAGAAAAGCAGGACACTTAATCGCATTATTTATTATTTTTTTGGCGCATCATTATTACTCTCGAACCATGATGCGTATTTGACATAATTATTTGAGATCCGGTTAATTTCACCATGAATAAGGTCTTGAGATACTTCTTTTACTTTTTTAGCAGGTACGCCAGCATAAATACTACCGGCTTCTACGATCGTGCCTTCTAAAACTACCGCACCAGCAGCTATGATGGCATTGGTATGAACCACACATTCGTCCATCACAATAGAACCCATACCAATCAGAACATTATCATGAATGGTACATCCGTGCACCATAGCATTATGTCCAATAGATACATTGTTACCTATATTGGTGGGATGCTTTTCGTAAGTACAATGTATAATGGCGCCATCTTGAATATTAACCTTGTTTCCAATCTTAATATAATTTACATCTCCACGAATTACTGCGTTGAACCAGACACTGCATGCATCACCCATTACCACGTCACCCACAATAGTTGCATTGGGTGCTACAAAACAGTCATTACCAAACTCCGGAGATTTACCTTGTACAGGAAGAATGAGTGCCATATTTTTCAGATTATGATACAAAGCTAAAACATGCTAAGCTTTTTCCGCAGCTAATTTGCGAACTTTGTATTTTTACTGGTAAGTATGCAATCGAACCGTCAGTTATTTTTGAATCATGTAGCTCAGACTTCCACCCAACCCATTGGTATTGAGATGGTAAAAGCTGCAGGGATTCATTTATGGGATATAGATGATAAGTCTTATCTGGACATGATCTCTGGTTTCAGTGTTTGTAATATTGGTCATAGTCATCCTAAAGTGGTAAAAGCAGTACAGGACCAGGCTGCAGCATACATGCACTTGATTGTATATGGTGAATTTATCGAAGCACCACAAACAACCTATTCAAAATATTTGACCGAACAGTTGCCACCATCTTTAAACTGTGTCTATTTTACCAATAGTGGTGCCGAAGCCACAGAAGGTGCCATGAAGTTGGCCAAAAGAGTAACTGGCAAATCTAAGATCATCGCCTGTAAAAATGCCTATCATGGAAGTACGCAGGGTGCTTTGAGTATTATGGGTGATGAGTACTGGAGAAATGCATTCAGGCCATTATTGCCGGATATTGAACACGTTGATTTTAATGCGTATTCAGCAATTGAAGCTATTGATAAAAACACTGCATGTGTAATCATTGAAACGGTGCAAGCCGAAAGTGGCATCATCAAACCGCATCAAGAATGGTTAGAAGCGTTAAGGAAAAAATGCGATGAGCATTGTGTGTTATTGATCTTTGATGAAATACAAGCCGGCTTCGGCAGAACAGGTACCTTATTTGCTTTTGAACAATATGGTATCGTTCCTGATATTTTATTATTAGGAAAAGCCCTGGGTGGCGGCATGCCATTGGGTGCATTTATTGCAGATAAAAGATTGATGTCAACATTAACATCCAATCCTGTGCTGGGCCATATTACTACATTCGGGGGACACCCTGTTTCCTGCGCTGCTGGCAAAGCTGCATTGGAGGTTTTATTGGAAGGAAAATTTATTGATACTGTTTTTGCGAAAGAGAAAATATTGATCGACCTGATCAAGCATCCGGCCATTGTTTCAAGCAGAACTGCGGGACTTTGGATGTCTTTACAATTTGCAACTCCCGAACTGAATCAAACGATTGTGCATCAGTGTGTGAAAAATGGACTGATCACCGATTGGTTTTTATTTGCCCCAGATCGCTTACGGATAGCACCGCCACTGATTATTACAGAAGCAGAACTCAAAGAAATGTGTGCGATAATTTTAAAGAGTATTGAAGAAGTGATGAATCATTAAACTTCTTACTATCACATCCTGCAAAATTTACTGTACAATTTTTCGTACACCGGAATGATCTTGCTGATATCAAATAAGCAGGCTTGCTGGTAAGCAGCTTCTTTCATGCTGGCTAATCTCTCATCATCACGAAGAAGATCTATAGCAAAATTACTCATAGCCGCTGTATCACCTACATTGGCCATAAATCCAGTTACACCTTGTAGATTAATTTCTGCTAAACCTCCGGCATTGGTGCTGATTACCACTGCTCTTGTTGCCATGGCTTCTAGTGCAGCCAATCCAAAACTTTCATATTCAGAAGGCAATAAGAATACATCGCTTACTGCTAAAATGTCTTCCATCTGCTCTTGCTTACCAAGGAATCTGATATCTTCTTCAATTCCCAATGCTCTTGCTTGTTCTTCTGCTGCATGCCTTTCAGGACCATCACCCACCATCAATAATTTCGCTGGCATCACTTTACGCACATTTGAAAAAATGGTAACCACATCATCAATGCGTTTTACTTTTCTAAAATTTGATGCATGCATCAGAATTTTCTCACCATGAGGCGCAATTACTTTTCTAAAAGCATCGATTGGTTTTTTATTGAATCGATTAACGTCTACAAAATTAAAAATGACTTCAATATCTTTTGTAATAGCAAAATTTTTGAAGGTCTCATCTTTTAAATTCTGTGATACTGCAGTGATGGCATCACTTTCATTAATTGAAAATGTTACCACGGGTTCATACATTTTATCTTTTCCTACTAATGTAATATCAGTGCCGTGCAAAGTAGTAATCACCGGAATACTTCTCCCTGTTTTTTGTTTCACTATCTGCTTGGCCATATAGGCGGCGGATGCGTGCGGAATGGCATAATGTACGTGCAATAAGTCAAGGTCGTGATTCATGATCACATCTACCATGGTACTAGCCAATGCTACTTCATATGGTGGGTAATCGAATAGCGGATAAGTGGGTACCCTAACTTCGTGGTAAAATATATTGGCATTGAATACATTGAGCCTTACTGGTTGCTGATAGGTGATAAAATGTACTTCATGTCCCTCATCGGCAAGAGCTTTTCCTAGTTCTGTAGCCAAAACGCCACTACCACCAAATGTGGGATAGCAAACTATACCTATGCGCATGCTTCGTAGTTTATACTGTATCGGCCATATTGGCTTTAAATCTTATGCAAGTAACAATTAATTATCCGTTTATAAAACGCCGTTCATACTATATTGTTCAAACACAACAATTGGTTAACTTTATCCCTAAACTAAAACACTGATGAAAAGATTGTTCGCAATAGTTGCCCTATTGCCCCTATTGACCCTTGCACAGGAGAAAGATTCTGTGATGATCAAAAAGTTTTCAGACGAGATCTTAAGGAATGGCACTGCCTATGACCTTTTATATCAACTGACTAAACAAGTAGGAGGTCGTTTAGCGGGCTCTCCTCAGTTTGCGAAAGCAGAACTATGGGGTAAAGCTGCATTGGAGCATGCTGGCGCTGATGAAGTGATCTTACAGGAATGTATGTTGCCGCATTGGGTGCGTGGCGGAAAAGATAAAGCAGTGATCACAGAGCTTGATAAAAAGAAAGCTAGTCGCACATTAGATGTGTTAGCTCTTGGTAATTCACTAGGAAGTAATGGAAAAACAATTACTGCTGATGTTTTAATGGTGGCTGACTTTGCCGAATTAGAAAGAAGAAAAGATGAAGTAAAAGGGAAGATTGTGTATTATAATTATGGATTTAATCCCACTAATGTAATGCCCTTTGTTTCTTATGGTGAAGTGGGGATGTACAGAAGATCAGGACCAAGTCGCGCCGCTAAATATGGTGCTGTGGCGGTAATGATTCGTTCTTTAACTGAATCTACAGCTAATGATCCTCACACTGGTGCCATGGCTTATACTGATAGTCTGCCAAAGATCCCTGCAGTAGCTGTTGGGCCAAGAGATGCAGATTATTTATGGAGTATCAAAACTGGCTTTAAGGTTAGTTTGCAAACCAATGGCAAATTCCTTCCAGATACAGTTGGGCATAATATTATTGGTGTTTTAAAGGGAACTGAATTTCCCGATGAGATCATAACTATTGGTGGTCACCTGGATAGCTGGGATGTGAACGAAGGCGCTCATGATGATGGTGCAGGAATTGTGCATACCATTGAAATATTGAGAGCCATGAAAGCAATTGGCTACCATCCAAAACATACCATCCATTTTGTTTTATTTGCGAATGAAGAAAATGGTTTGCGTGGTGGATTGAAGTATGCTGAAAAAGCAAAAGCAAATAATGAGAAACATATTTTTGCTTTAGAAAGTGATGAGGGAGGGTTTACGCCCAGAGGTTTTGGATTTAGTATGAAGGATAAATCAAAACTTGCAAAAGTGCAAAGTTGGTTACCCTTATTACGTCCTTACGGAACAGACAGAATGATCGATGGTGGCGGTGGCGCAGATATTGGTCCGCTTGGCAGCGCATTCGGAACATCTATGTCTGGCTTTATTCCAGACCCGCAACGTTATTTTGATTTACACCACGCAAGAAGCGATGTATTTGAAAACGTGAATAAACGTGAACTGCTATTAGGTGCTGTGAATATGGCGGGTTTAATTTATCTTGTTGATCAAAAAGGACTTTAAAATAGTCATATGAAATGAGCAAGAATACATTTCAATACCAACCGAATTACTATTTGTGAATTACAGCTAACCAAAATCAATTGATAAACATATGAAAAAGATACTTTGGATTTTTTCGATAATTATACTGGTAGCTTTTGTGGTGTTTTTCTATTGGCGATTCTATTTTGTGTATGCAGAAGGCACAAAAGCGGGACAATTGAATACTTTTCAACAGAAAGGGATTCTCTTTAAAACATATGAAGGTAAAATTATCCAAAGTGGTTTTAAGGTCAATGTAGAAAGCAACTATTTTGAGTTTAGTGTAACCAATGAATCTGTTGCTAAAAAATTATTAGAGAATGCTGGTAAAGAAGTGGAACTACATTATAAAAGATATTTTGGAAGCCTTCCATGGCGGGGAACTGAAAGCTATATTGTAGATAGTATTTACAATGTTCAAAGCGCAAATATTCAAATGGAAATAAAGCCGAAATAATTTTTGGAGTAAGATTGTCTTAAAAGGGTAACCACCCCGTCTGTTCGCTCAGCCGCTCCAGCCACCCCTCCATCGCATGCGATGGAGGGGAAACTTTTTTCGCACTAGTTTATCAACTCTATTTTCTTATCCGGGCTTTTTACTTTCTACTTTTCATTCTGCTTGCAATAGAAATATCGCTAACCGCTTGTGTATGTCTGGAACTTTCTGATTCCAGTTTCTGATCGATTTTGTTAGAATAGATTCTGTGGGTCCCGTGATATCAACTGCCATGCAAAGCAAAGTAGTTTCTTTACAGTTAGTCAGAATGTCTTTTATCAATGCATTATTTCGGTATGGAGTTTCGATGAAGATCTGCGTACAACTTCTGCGTTGAGAATCGTTTTCTAATTCTTTGATCTTTGTTTTGCGCTCTAGGGAATCAATTGGTAAGTATCCATGAAATTGAAAACACTGACCATTCATGCCACTCGCCATGAGCGCAAGTAATATGGAACTTGGTCCTACTAATGGTTTGATTTGAATGCCAGCTTGTTGTGCAGCTGAAACTAAGTGCTGACCAGGATCTGCCACACCTGGGCAACCAGCTTCACTTACGATACCTATATTTTTCCCGGCTTTTAGTTGTTGCAAAAATTCTTGCCTTACTGCTTCTTCTGCTTTGTGAATCGCAAACCAGGTATAATCATCAATCACCATTTCTTTCCATAGCTTTTTAAAGAAACGGCGGGTTGTTTTTTCATTCTCCACAAAGAATACCTGGCAATCTTTAATGGCATCTAATATATAGGTTGGAATAGTTTCTAAACTCTCTTCATACAATACCGTAGGAATTAAATATACTTTGCCTATTGCCATTTTATTTTTCAGATTGCTTTAAAGGATACATACTTAATGTGGCAGCCACTACGGCATATGCAGGAGCAAGTACCCAACCTATGATCGGTAAAAAGTGTAATACATAAAAAACCAGACCATTGCCAATCGCCAGACCTTTATGGCTCGCTACATAATAAATACTTTGAGCCGGTGTTTTTTTATGACGTTCCATACTATAATCAAGCATGGAGAAGCCGTAGTAGTAACATTCTATTAAAACTGCTAAGACCGGCGTTAACCAACCTAAAATGGGAATTAAACTTAAGAATAAAATAGAAAGGGTATATACAGTTTGCCATAGACTATTTCTGGCAGAAAGTTTAATGCCCCGAATAATGTCTTTCAGTAATTGTTTAAAATTGAATGGAATATCCTTCCCTTCAATGATAGCTTCCGTTTTTTCACTTAGGTATGCAAAAACAGGAGATCCAATGATGAGGAATAAATATTTGAAAAGAGAGAAATAAAATAATAACAGAATCAGCCAAAGTAATAAACTGCCCATTGTAAAAATGAAGCCGAGGAAGCTGCTGCTCAGGGTATCAAGCCAGCTTTTTAATCCTGTCTTTAAACTAAGCCATTCGATGAACTGACTTGAAGTGTGCATGAAATAATACATGCCTATTACAAAAAGCACAGAATAGATGATGCCCGGGATTAGGATCCATTTCCAGAGCTTATGCTTTTTAATAAAGCGGTGGGCCTGGAAATAGGCTTGTATGGCAATGATGATTTCTTTCAGCAAGGGGAGAAATTTGTACTAAGATAATTGATTAAGTTTAACTATAGGATAACCCAAGGGTTTGAGGGAATTTTAACATTAATTGATTAAAAATGAAAAGCGTAAAAATATTAGTAGGACTTTGTATCATCAGTTTTTTATCTAATCAATTAGCGGCTCAAAAAGATACTGCGATATCGGGTGCAGAAATTGTGGCTCCCAAGCCAGTATTATATTTCAAAATTCAGTCTGCCTTTGCACCTTTTCCAGATTCCGCCCGTTTGAATGGACATGAATATGAAGGCAAATTTTTTGCGTATAAAGATCATTATGATGATAGCACGGTTCAAATTCTGATACCACAAAATTTTGCTCCAAAAAAAACGGTTGAATTATTTATCTGGTTTCATGGTTGGTATAATAATATAGATAGTGCCAACGGTTATTTTGGATTAACAGAACAGTTTAGAAATGCAGGTAGAAATGCTATTTTTATTTTTCCAGAAGGTCCTAAGAATGCACCCGACAGCTATGGGGGTAAATTAGAAAGGCCTGAGATGTTTACACTGTTTATCAATAATCTATTGAAAAAAATAGAAGCTGTTAAAGGACTACCTAAAAGTTACAGCATTAAAGATTGTAAGATCACATTGGCAGGGCATAGTGGCGCTTATCGAGTAATCAGTAAAATTATTCAGTATAATAAAATTGATGAGCTATTATTATTTGATGCGATGTATGGGGGCAATGATGCATATCTAAAATGGATAGCTGAAAATAAACAACATCGGTTTATACATATTTATACAAAAGACGGAGGCACTTTTGAAAATACAAAGCAGGTCATGCAACAATTGCAAGACTCATTGAAACTTGCGATTATTTCAGTTACAGAAGACGAGTTGAAGATGAACCATTTGAGAGTTAACAAGCCATTATTTATTTATAGCAATAACGAACACAATGAAGTGATCACATTGAATTCAAATTTATTTCGTTTTTTACATCGTTGGAAGAAACAGGAACAATGGCTTGAGTCAAAACCTCTCACTAAAGAAATCAGAAATTAGAGAATTAGAATTTAGGACAGTTCAAAGGCTTGTCGGAAGATGGACGATTGATGTAGATTAATGAAATTTCAATGCCTCCTCTATTTAGTGAGGCAGTTTTTAAAGAAGAGGTATTGTAATCATAACTAACGCCTAAACGAAAATCGTCATATTCCAAACCCAGATATGGAATGATCGCATCTTTAATGCGAACCCAGGCACCTGCATACACACTTGTGGGTTTAAAAGCCGCAGGGTCGGCAATGAATTGATACGTACCTCCAATCATGGTTTCACTAGCTCCACCCTGAAACATTTGTAACCCACTGATATGAAAAAGACTGGTAGGACTTAAAGGAAAGTACCCTCCTGCACTCATTGTGGCACGTGGGTTTAAATTATAAACTGCTCCAGTAAATTCTTGTTTCGGTCGGTTGATGTGGTATAGACTCAAACCAAAATAGAAATTATTCTTATCGCTGGTACTTCCGTTATACAGGAAGCCCGCATTCAAATCGAGATAATTTGTTTTAAGGGTTGCATTATTAAAAACTTCAGAAGTAATTCCAGTAAAACCTGCACCCGTAAGTTGGTCCTCAAATTTTAATTGTGCGGTATTAATAAGCATGTTGGCATAAGTGGCCTGAAATCCAATACCAATTTGATGGTTACCCTCTTCATCTAAACCTTTGTGATATGCTGTAGAAATGGAACCGTAATTGAATTTAACAGCACCATTGGCACTATTATCATTATAACCAACAAATCCTACACCCCAGGTATCATTAGAAGCGATTGTTTTATCCAGGATATGAAAATCAGCTGCAACAGTAGCCGTGGTAAAAGCATTATTAATAGTAGGCCATTGGTTTCGATAATTACCCATTACACGCAACGCTCCATCAAACTTTCCTGTAAAAGCTGGATTCAAAGTAAGCGGAGAAGAAAAAAATTGTGAGAAATGGGGGTCCTGTGCTGAGACTTTACTCAACAAAAATAGACATCCCACAAATAAAATGAATTTGATTTTCCCCATCAGTAACCCGAATTTAAGAGAAAGCAGTTGATAAGAACCGATTGTTTTAAATATTAGAGGTGTATTAACTTTTAAATTCCATCCTTCAACCTTTCTAGGATTGTACTTTGATACCAAAAGCCAGATCCCCTGCATCTCCTAATCCTGGCACGATATAGCCCTTGGCAGTGATCTCATCATCAATATCTCCACACCATATTTTTATATTTTCACCTGCTTCACGGCGTATATATTCAATACCCACAGTGCAAGCAATGGCAGATACTATGAATATTTGCTTAGGGTTGCCTTCCCTTTTGATATATTGAATGGTTTTCACCAAAGAAGCACCCGTTGCGAGCATCGGATCACTAATGATTACTACTCGGCCTTCTAAAGAAGGACTGCTCATATACTGCAAACTTATCTCGAAAGTGCCATCGCGATGGTGTTTTCTATAGGCAGAAATGAATGCATGGTCTGCCTTGTCGAAGTAATTCATCATACCATGGTGCATAGGAACACCTGCCCTAAGAATAGTAGCCAAAACTGGCTGATCTTCTAATACTTTACTTTCATGAATGCCAAGTGGAGTGGGTATTTCAACCGTTTTCCATGCAAGCTCCTTACTGATCTCGTATGCTGCGATCTCGCCTATACGTTCCAGGTTTCGGCGGAAACGCATACGGTCGCCTTGCACATTCATATCCCGTAATTCAGACACCCAGTTACTAACCAGGCTATGTTGTTCACTTAGATTTACTATCATGGCTTTCGGATAATTGCTGTTAATTTCGAGTTGTCAAAACTAAAATCAAACCACTGTAATAGAAAATTTATGTTTTATAGAGCAATTGGTCTCATGAGCGGAAGCAGTTTAGACGGTTTGGACCTTGTTTTTGCTGAATTGGAGGAAATTGGGGGTGAATGGTCCTATCAAATTGGGGCAAGTGCTTGTTATGCTTATGACAAAGAATGGACAGAGCGTTTAAGAACTGCAGTTAATTTGTCGGCTTATGAATATTTGTTATTGCATAGTGCCTACGGAAAATATATAGGGGAGCAGGTAAATCGCTTTATTGAGCAATTTGAATTGCATCATCGTGTTCAGATCATCGCTTCTCATGGACATACCAGTTTTCATGCCCCAAGCATAGGCATGACTGCTCAGTTGGGAGATGGGGCTACTATTGCAGCAGTTACAGGAATTAATGTGGTGAGTGATCTGAGAGCTATGGATGTGGCTTTGGGGGGGCAAGGAGCACCAATAGTTCCAATGGGAGAAAAATTATTATGGACTGATTATGCCTACCTTTTAAATATTGGAGGCATCGCAAACATTTCTGCGAATAGAAAAGATGGTCCGATTGCGTTTGATATTTGTGCCGCGAATCGGGTGTTGAATTTATTGTGTAATGAACTTGGTATGGAATACGATGCAGGTGGCCTTGCAGCGGCATCAGGAAACATTAATACAGAACTTCTAACTGCGCTGAATAATTTAGAATATTATCAACAGAAATATCCGAAGTCGCTAGCGAATAATTTTGGTACTGATCTGGTGTATCCCATGATTAAGAATAGTTCCATTTCAATAGTTGATGCATTGAGAACCTATGCAGAACATATTGCGATGCAGGTAGGATATGCAATTAATTTATTACATACAGAAAAACCATTGCCTAATTCTAAATTATTGATTACGGGCGGCGGGGCACATAACAATTTTTTAGTGAAGCGTATCGCTACTTTAATAAGTGGATATGGGGTGGAGGCAATTGTTCCAGAACAACAATTAGTTGATTATAAAGAAGCGATTGTAATGGCATTATTAGGAGTGCTTCGCTGGCGCGAAGAAAATACAGTGTTGAATAGTGTAACAGGTGCAACAAGAAGTAGTATTGGTGGTGCAGTTTGGATGGGTCAGGATGCTTAGTTATTCTATTGAAAGAAAAGAAAAACTATCTCCATCAAAAAGACCCTTATCACTCAATTTTAAATGAGGGATCACCAGCAAAGCCATAAAGCTTAATGTCATGAAAGGCGCTTGCAGACTACTTCCAAGCTGCTTTGCCATTGCATCAATAGCTGTGTACGCTGCTGCTACTTCATAACCATCTTTCGCACTCATTAAACCCGCAACTGGTAGGCCTAGCACTATTTCTTCTTTACCATCCACACAACTCACACCTCCTCTTTCTTGGATTACTAAATTGATGGCTTGCGTAAGACTTTCATCATCAGTGCCAACTGCCACAATATTATGGCTATCATGCGCCACAGAAGATGCAATGGCTCCCTTTTTGAAGCCGAAATTTTTAATAAAACATTTGGCGATGGGTGCTGTGTGATATCTATTTACGACCACCATTTTTAACTGGTCTTTCGAAACGTCACTGATATAAAGATTATTTTCAATTGTAGGACTCATCCAAAGTTTATTGGTGATGAGTTGTCCGTCGAGCGCTTCCATTACTGCGATATTTCCATCTTTAGTAGGGTAGGTTCCGACTGGAATGATTAGATCTTTTGTATTGATTTTTTCGCACACAAATTGATTGATGGGTTCTTCCACCACAGATTGGATAAAACTCTTTCCATTTTCTGCAACCAACTCGCCTTTGATAAAAGTTTTGTTGACGATAAAGTCGGTTAAAGAATCCGTCACAATAAAATCTGCATCATCGCCTTCGTATAATAAACCCACATCGAGTTTATAATGCAAAACCGGATTCACGCACGCAGCTTTAAGCACAGAAAATAAATCAATTCCTTTTGCGATGGCTCGTGCACAGAGTTGGTTAATATGTCCAGCTTCTAAACTATCGGGGTGTTTATCATCGCTACAGAATAAGATCATGTTGGGATAGTCTTCCAATAATTCGATGAGTGCTTCAAAATTTTTAGCAGCACTACCTTCTCGAATAATGATCTTCATGCCATACTCCAGTTTGTCCAAAGCTTCCTCAGCAGTGAAACATTCATGATCAGTTGAGATGCCAGCTTCTATATAGGTCTTAGCCGTTTCGCCTCTTAATCCAGGTGCATGTCCGTCGATTGGTTTGCCTAGTGCGTGAGCATGACGAAGTTTTTGCATCACTTCAGGGTCTTTGAATAAGACACCAGGAAAATTCATCATTTCACTGAGGTATTTGATTTCGTCTTTCTCTAATAGTTTTTTTACATCATCCGCATTGAGAGAAGCTCCAGCAGTTTCAAAAATGGTAGCTGGCACACAACTGGGTGCCCCGAAATTGAATTTGAAGGGAACTTTCTTGCCATTATTGATCATGAATTCTACGCCTTCCATGCCACATACATTTGCGATTTCATGTGGGTCGCTAACTGTGGCAACCGTTCCATGTACAACAGCCAATCGCGCAAACTCACTTGGGATTAGCATACTGCTTTCAATATGCACATGACTATCTACAAAACCAGGCAGAATAAAATTCTTAGTAGGCTTTTCGGGATTGCCTGTTGGAACAATGGTCTTAATCTTTCCATCAACTATTTGAATAGTTGCTTCGTAAATAGATTTATTGAGGATGTCTACGAGGTTCCCTGTTATTGTAAAGCTTTCTTGATTCATGGGTTACTTGTGCTAATTTTGTACCAGTTAATGATCTCAAATATTTTATATGAAATCCTTTTTTAGTTTTCTGATTTGCGGGCTTATTTCATCAAATATAGTATCCGCTCAGAACGAGCTCAAAGTTCCTTCAAAAAATACGGAAACCCAAAAAGGAATCTTTTATTCAAATGCAGTAAGTGTTAATCATTCTGACCATCCCAATATCAATACAATCACTTATGTGCCTTCAGGCTATCAAAAAAATGATAAGATCACTAATGCTGTAATAGTATTCCCAGTTGGTGCTCCTACCAAACATATTATTAAAAACAATGAAGAAGAAAAAATATTGATTAAAGGAATTGGGAATCCACCCTATTTTTCAATTTCAATACTTCCCGAAACAAATGGATATCGGGGCTTTCGATTTAATTTGAAAGATGGTGAAATGATCTTTGGAGGTGGTGAAAGGGCATTACCATTAAATAGAAGGGGTTATCGTTTTAATTTGTATAACAACCCCTGGTATGGGTATAGTGAGGGTGCAGATAATTTAAACTTTTCAGTTCCATTTTTTATTTCTTCAGAAGGATATGGTTTATTCTTTGATAACGGATCAAAAGGGTATGCTGATATAGGAAAATCAAATCCCTCTGTTTTTGAAGTAGGGTTTTCAAGTGGTGAATTGACTGTTTATGTAATTGAAGGAGATAGTTATCAAGAGATCCTAACTTCTTATCAAAAACTTACTGGGCTTCAACCCATGCCACCTAAATGGGCTATGGGAAATTTTATGAGCAGGTTTGGTTACACCAGTGAAAAACAAACCAAAGAAATTGTTGCTAAAATGCGTGCAGAGAAAGTTCCTTTCGATGCCGTGATCTTTGATCTGTTCTGGTTTGGCGATAGCATTAAAAACACACTGGGAAATATTGACTGGGTAAATAAAACAAAATGGCCAAACCCAAAGCAGATGATTGCTGATTTGAAAAAAGACAATCTGAATTCCATTTTAATCACAGAACCATTTTTCTTGAAGGGCACAAAATCTTATCCTTACGCCGAACAGTATCTGGCAAAAGACAGTGTGGGCAAAGCTTATCAGTTGCAGGACTTTTATTTTGGCAAAGGAGGTTTACTGGATATTTTTAGAAAAGATGCAGGAAATTGGTTGTGGAATTATCACTATAAAAAACAAATCGAAAATGGGGTGGCTGGTTGGTGGACTGATCTGGGTGAACCAGAAAAACATCCTTCTGATCTGTTGCATAATTTGAAAGACCTCGGTGTGAATCGAATGATGCAGGCAGATGAAGTGCATAATTTATATGGACATTATTGGAATAAAATGTTGTTTGAAAATTACGCAAAGGATTATCCGAATACAAGATTGTTTCACTTGAATCGTTCGGGTTTTTCCGGTAGTCAGCGTTATAGTATTTTTCCTTGGACAGGTGATATCAGCAGAAACTGGAGCGGGCTTCGTGCACAGTTACCGAATATTTTGGGCATGAGCATGAGTGGCGTTCCTTATATACATAGTGATGCAGGTGGATTTGCGATGGGTGAAGGTGATCCTGAATTGTATGTAAGATGGCTGCAGTTTTCTTTGTTCACGCCTATTTTCCGACCGCATGGAACTGCATTATATGAAGTTGATCCCAATGCGTTTAGCTATCCGAGTGAACCTGCTTTGGCAGATAAATCAGTGTTAGACTATGTAAAAAAAGTGGTGGATCAACGGTATCAATTACTGCCATATAATTATACTTTAGCCTATCGCCAGTCTGCATTTGGAGAGCCCTTGATCAAACCAATGTTTTACCAATATCAAAATGATCAGAAAGCTGTTTCAATTGGAGATCAGTTCATGTGGGGAGATGCGTTTATGATTGCGCCAGTTGTAATAAAAGGTCAGAAGTCAAAAGATGTTTATCTACCTGAAGGGAATTGGTATGATTATAATTCACATAAATTTTATACAGGTACTCAAACTGTTAATTTCAACACAGATGATTTTAAATATCCAGTTTTATTGAAAGCGGGAAGTTTTATTCCGCAGTATCCTAATCGTGTAAAAAATACTGTTGAACAAAATGCTGGTTCCTTATCAGTTTTATATTTTCCTTCTGAGAATGCAAGCAGTTATCAATTGTATATGGATGATGGTATTTCAAAAAACGCTATCAGCAGTAAACATTATGAATTAATAGATTTCAAAACAAAGGGTAGAACTGCTGGTTCACTAGGAATAATAATTACTTCCAATGGTGGAAACTATGCAGGGAAACCCGATAAAGTTAAAATCAGTTTCCAGATCCCCGGAATAGATCAAAAGCCAAAAAGAATCACGATCAATGATCAATCTGTTACAATCTTTGACGCAACAGACTCAAGGGGTATCAGCACTGGCGAACAGGCCATTTGGAATTTAGGAAAACAGCAGGAACTGTTGCTACCAGTAGGTTTTAGCGGGAAGCCTGTAAAAATTTCAATTAATTGGTAAAACCATTTATCATTTCTAATCTTCCAATTAAGTTTAGATTCTTAACTTAATAGCCAATTTTAAAAACATGAGAAATTACTTCCTCCTGCTTGCAACTGCAAGCATGTTATTTTTTTCTGCCATGGCACAGAAGAAAAATGCCAAAGTAACAACGGCCCCAATAGTAGAATCGAATACCGATTCTGTTTTGTTTTCAAAAGTAAAATATCGCTTGGTAGGTCCTTTTAGAGGTGGCCGAAGCGGTGCTGTTACAGGTAGTTATAAAAACAAAATGAACTTCTATTTTGGAAGTACCGGTGGAGGAGTATGGAAAACTACTGATGGGGGTAGTAACTGGAAAAATATTACAGATAAATATTTTGGAGGAACTATCGGTTCTGTAGCTGTTGCACCAAGTGATGAAAGTATTATTTATGTGGGTGAAGGAGAGAACACTATGCGAGGTAATGTAGCCGAAGGTTTAGGTGGTATCTGGCGTTCAACGGATGGTGGAAGAACCTGGAATAATTTGGGTTTAAAAGAAGGTAGACATATCACTCGCATTATCATTGATCCAAAGGATCCCAACTCTGTAATAGTGGGTGTGATGGGACATTTATTTGGACCAAACGATGAGCGTGGTGTATATAAAACAACCGACGGTGGTAAAACCTGGAAACGCACATTGTTTGCGAACAACTTAACTGGTTGTTCTGATCTTGTAAGCGAACCTGGTAATCCTTCTGTGTTATATGCTGGTATGTGGCATGTGCTAAGAACACCTTATAGTATGGAAAGTGGCGGAGAGGGTTCAGGAATTTATAAATCTATGGATGGGGGAGAAACCTGGAAAAACATTTCTACCAATAAAGGATTCCCTAAGGGTATTTGGGGTATAGTGGGGGTAGCGATTGCTCCATCTAATACTGATAAAATTTTCGCTTTAGTTGAAAATGCAAACGGCGGTTTATTTGTAAGTAATGATGGCGGTGAAACCTGGACATTGCAGTGCAGCGATAATAATATCCGTCAGCGCGCCTGGTATTATTCAAAAGTATATGTAGATCCTAAGAATGAGAATTTAGTGTATTGCCCTAATGTAGAATTCATGCGTAGTAGAGATGGTGGTAAAACTTTTACTGCAGTAAATACACCACATGGTGATCACCATGATCTATGGATCGATCCGGAAGATGGTAATAGAATGATAGTAGCGGATGATGGCGGCGCTCAGATCAGTTACGATGCTGCCAATAACTGGAGCAGTTTAATGAATCAACCTACCGCGCAGATATATCGTGTTACAACAGATAATGCGTTCCCTTATCATATTCTGGGAGCACAACAAGATAATAGTACTATTCGTATCAAGAGCAGAACTAGTGGAGCTGGTATTTCAGAAAGAGATTGGGAAAGCACAGCAGGCGCAGAAAGCGGTTATGTAGTGGCTGATCCTTTAAATCCTGATGTGGTATACGGAGGAAACTATGGTGGTTATCTTTCAAGGCTGGATCATAGAACGGGCGAGAACAGAGCAATCAATGTATGGCCTGATAATCCGATGGGTGCAGGCGCAGATGTACAGAAATATCGCTTCCAATGGAATTTTCCTTTCTTCTTTTCTCCTCATAATCCCAAGCGTTTATATGCAGGCGGAAACCATTTATTCGTAACAGAAAATGAAGGTCAAAGCTGGGAAACAATTAGTCCCGATCTGACTACGAACGACAAATCGAAACAAGCTTCTAGTGGCGGACCAATAACAAAAGATAATACCTCTGTTGAATACTATTGTACCATTTTCACAGGCATAGAATCTAGTTTAGAAAAAGATTTATTGTGGATAGGTAGTGATGATGGCGTTTTGAGTATGAGTAAGGATGCCGGAAAAAACTGGGAGAATGTTACACCACCTGCAGCAGGTAAATGGATGATGTGGAATTGTATTGAAAATGATCCATTTAAAAAAGGAACAGTTTATGTTGTAGGAACAAAATATAAGTCGGACGACTTTACTCCTTACATGTACAAAACGGAAGATTATGGAAAAACCTGGCAGACTATTACCAATGGTATCCATAAAATGCATTTTACACGTGCATTAAGAGCAGATCATAAGCGCCCGGGTTTATTATATGCAGGAACAGAATATGGCATGTACATCAGTTATGATTATGGTGCAAACTGGAAGAAGTTTCAATTGAATCTGCCAGTAGTTCCTATTACGGATATGACTATTAAAGACAATGATTTGATAGTAGCCACTCAGGGTAGAGCATTTTGGGCAATTGATGATCTGAGTTTATTGCAACAGAAAGAAGAAAATGTATGGGATAAGAACCTGCACGTTTTTGCTGTTAATGATGCTTATCGCACTGAAGGCGGAGGAGGAAGAAGACAGCGTGGTGCTGGTACTGCTTTGCCAAATATGGGCGAGAATCCAGCTTCTGGTGCCGTATTTAATTATTTCCTAAAGGATGCCAATGATTCATCAAAAGTATCCATCAGTATTTTTGACAAACAAAACAAAGTGATTAAAACTTATAGCAAGAAAGCTAAAGAAACTTCAGAAAAATTAGAATTTTCTGCAGGCATGAATCAGTTTGTTTGGGATATGAATTATCCTCCTGCAGAGAAAGCAGATGGTATGATTTTATGGAATGGTAGTATTGGATCAGTAAAAGCAGCACCAGGAAAATACAATGCCAGATTCCGATATGGTAAGGATTCAGTAGATGTACCCTTTGTAATAAAGGCTGACCCGAATTATAAGATGACGGAAGCTGATTATGATGCACAGGTGGGATTCTTATTACAGATCCGTGATAAATTTAGCGAGGTGCAGAACGGTATAAAAAACATTCGTTCTGTAAGAACTCAGATCACTGACTTCACAGCTAAATTAGATACGGCTTCCAATAAAGAATTGAAAGCACAGGGCGATAGCATCAATAAACAATTAACATCCATTGAAGAGGCCTTATATCAAACCAAATCAAAAAGCTTCCAGGATGTATTGAATTTTCCAATACGCATCAATGATAAGTTAGCCGGTTTATATGGAGTTGCCGCAAGCGGACAAAATCCTCCAAGTAAACAAGCTCGTGAAACACTTGCAGACCTTGGTTCTCAGGCTGATGTTCAGTTAGCGAAATTGAAAAAGATTCTGGACACAGATTTGAAAAATTACAATAAGTTGATTAATGAAAAGCAGGTGCCGGTGATAGGGATTAAAAATTAAAAAGTAAAAATTAAAAAGAGAAGTAAGGATAATCAATGTCCTAAAGCTTAAAAATAAAAACCCTTGGCTATGCCAGGGGTTTTTATTTTTATAATAAGTTAACCCTAGGCTTCAGCCTAGGGTTTGAGAGTTACTAATGTAATGGGGCTTTAGCCCCTGCGCTCCACATATTTAAAATGAGATAGGATATGATTTGTATGCACTCACATCGTAAGGGCTAAAGCCCAGTCAATTCAATTTACTTTAACCACCACCCTAAAGGGCGGGGTTAACAGTATCTCATGTTTTAGGGCTTTAGCCAAATTCATAATACCTAAACAGAATCCCCAGATTATTGGCAGAGGTTAATTATAAGTTCAACCAGTAATTTAATTTGAAAACAATCGCACGATTTTTATTTTGTAATAAAGGTTCCGTATAATAGTTATCTGTATACACCAAGAATAGATCACTCATTGGTTTGTAACGATATTGCAAACGACTATTGATATTGAAATTATTCGCTTGGGTATTGTATTGCATAAAAGTGGTCCAGAATAAATTTGTGCTGACATTGATTTCAATCTTTGGTGCAATCAGGAAAAGTTCAGTGCTCCCATAATTACCTGGAAATTTCAATCTATTGTACTCTAATTGCAATCCCAGATTCAGGTGGGGCTGTTTTCTGTAAGTAATAACAGTTCTGATTCCTTCATATTCTCCATTATATAAACCGCCTCCGGCAAGTCTAAAAAAAACACTCAATGGTTTCCTGAAATCTGTTTGATAACCAACGCCAGCCTGATGGAAAATATAGTTTCCTGTTGGCAAGGGCTTATCTCCTGTAAAAGAAGTAGGATATAATAAATTGCTTTCATCTCTATTTACAAAAGCCATGAAGAAACCTGTATTTCGCATCATCATATTGTAACTAAATTCCTGTGAGCTCTCGTTCATAGAATTATTAGGATTGAATACGATATAGCTATTCAAAGAAAACTGATGACTATTCACGACACCGGTTTTAGGGAAAATTTTATATTGAGCCTCATTGAAAACATGTTTGAATCCAACACGGATAGTTGTATCACGGGCTGCATCATAATTGTTCATTCTTTGCACATAACCCATGTCTGTGTAGTAGTTAGTTCCTACATTACTCAGATCAACAGTAAAATTAAAATTCCGACCATTGTAAGCACCACCTGCATCTACATAATTATCATCAGCAGTTATCCCTTCTTTAAAACTATGATGGTAAGATCCCCAGCCATTCCAGGTGCCTTCCTGATTGCTATAGTCAAATTCTACACCAGCGTTTCTGCCATAAGCCTCTAAAGGGTGTAATTTCTTTTCAGCATCTGAAATGAAGTTCTGACGGTTTAAAAAATAAGCCTTGATCACGGATCGTTTGAATACCGTTTGATTGATACTCGCAGCAGTAAAATTTTCTGGCGAGTAACTTCCCTTGGCACCTGTTTCCATGTTCATGAAACCAATACGTGTACTCTTTGTAATATTTCCTGATAATCTTGCTCCAAATAAAATGGGTATTTTATTTCCATCCTTATCCAAACCAATACTTCTGGAATAAAAAGGTCTGATAGGTGGAATCCCATAGGCTGAAAAAAGGTCAGAATTTTCAAGAAAAAAAGTTCTTCTCTCGGGGAAAAAAATATTAAATCTGGTTAGGTTGGTTACCTGCTGGTCTACCTCAATTTGAGAGAAATCTGGATTGGCAGTCAGGTCAAGATTCAATGATGAATTCAATGCAATTTTAGCATCAAAACCGGCATTGCTGGTAGTTTTTGTAGGAATAGTATTTTCTTGATCACTAGAAACGTCTCCGGTAATGTAGGGGATAAATACCATATTACTACCTGCTGCAGGTGGAGGTTGTTTCCAGATCAATGCACCTGTATAACCCAGATCCATGGACCGGAAATTGAGGGGCATATGCGTCCAGGTAGAATATTCATTTGCTTTGGTATCGATTCGAACAAAGTTCAATCCCCATAATAATTTTTCTGCGGTATAGCGAATACTTTTAAATGGGATGGCAATTTCAGCCTGCCATCTGTCTGGAAATGTTTTTGTGGCAGAGAACCATTTATTATCCCAACTCCAGGATGGAGGCCCGCCTCCATCAGCGAAAGGAAGTTGGTCCTCACTCTGAGCATTCAGAGCATTTACGACAAAGAAAAATCCATTGGTACGTTGATTCGTTGGATCCAGAATAATGCCTACACCATCGCTTCCATCGTGTCCGATATCTCTTTTTAAACTGCTGATATAAGGCTTGGTTGAATCGTAACAAGTGAACCCGAAATAGATAAACTTATCATCGTAGGTAACTTTCACTGAAGTTTTTCTTGCTGGTCTTCCGATATCATTGGGATACTTTTTCCAAAAGGAAGAAGTAGTATCTAAATTTACCCATGCCCCTTCATTGAATTCTCCATCCAGCTTGATGGCTTCATTAATTTTAGTGATGTGTAATTGATACTCTTTTTGAAAGCTTTCAACACTAGCCGTTGAAGGTTGCGCTCTGGCATTTTGTATAAAAAATATAAAAGAAAAAAATAATACAATTTTAAAAAGTCGCATAGCTGTTTTGGGCATTTCTTAATGAGGTGCAAAAAAAGCAACTAGTTTGGTTTCATAACGTTAAAGCATTGAAAACGTAATAATTCAATGATAAGTGGTTAACGAATCCATTAAATGAGTATGTTTTCGTGAAAAGGTTGGAACTATTACTCATCCAACAGGTCGGGCCTTCTTGCTTTTGTACGTTCAAGCGATTGCTCGTAGCGCCAGGCTTCTACTTTTTTGGGATCACCCTGGGTTAGGATTTCTGGCACTTTGCTGCCTCTGAAATCTGCCGGACGAGTATATACAGGTGGTGCTAATAAATTATCCTGAAATGAATCAAATAGTGCAGAAGTCTCATCATTCAGTACACCTGGAATCAATCTTCCAATTGCATCAACAACAATAGCTGCTGCCAATTCTCCGCCACTTAATACATAATCACCTACAGAAATCTCCATTGTGATATATTGTTGGCGAATGCGTTCATCAATACCCTTGTAGTGCCCACAGATGATCAGCAGATTTTCTTTTAAGGATAATTGATTGGCTGCTTGCTGATTAAATCTAGGACCATCAGGCGTCATATAGATGATCTCGTCGTATTTTTTATCTTTTTGTAATTCCTCAATGGCATTGGCAAGTGGCTCTGGCATCAACACCATACCTGCGCCTCCTCCAAACTGATAGTCATCTACCTGCATATGTTTATTGATGGCCCATTTACGAAGGTTATGGGTTTGTACCACAAGCAAGCCTTTCTCCTGAGCACGTTTCATGATGCTATGCGAGAAAGGGCTCTCCAATAATTCCGGTACAACAGTAATAATATCAATATGCATCAGTACAATTCATTAAATAATTAATCATCTCCCATAAATCCTTCAATATCCCTTCTGTCTCTTTTAGTAGGTCGGCCAACTTTACTTAAACGCTTACCTGTATTAAATGAAGAAGCTTGAAACTTCACAACATCCAAATCTTCTGGTGGCGTTATGTCTTCATAGTTCTTTATTGCTTCCGGGTATGCAGCCCTTTTTTCTAATAGGCCTGTTACCCTGATCACCCACTTCCGTCCTTCTGCTTTTACATCATACACGTCACCCAGGTTCACAGGCTTGGATGCCTTCACATTATTCCCTAATAATTTCACTTTGCCATTATCACATGCGTCTGCTGCCTGACTACGTGTTTTAAATAAACGGATAGCCCAGAGATATTTATCAATGCGTAACTTTTCTTTTATATCACTCATTTACCTTCAGCATAATACTGGTGGAAATAGGGGATTGTTTCAATACCCTTATAAAAATTTACAATGTCGAATTTTTCATTCGGACTATGTAGGTTGTCACTATCAAGTCCAAAGCCCAGGAAAACAATTTTCAATCCTAATTCTTTTTCAAACAATGCACAAATCGGAATACTTCCCCCGCCGCGAACAGGGATAGGATCTTTTCCGAAAGTAGTATGGATTGCTTTTGCAGCTGCCTGATAAGCGTCCGAATCAATAGGTGTTATATAAGGTTCGCCACCATGATGTTCTGATGCTGTAACAGTAACACCTACAGGAGCTATTGATTTGAAATAGTTGATGATCTTTTCAGTAATAACAGTGGAAGATTGATTGGGAACAAGGCGGCAAGAAATTTTTGCAAACGCTTTTGAGGGCAATACAGTTTTTGCACCTTCACCTGTATAACCACCCCAGATTCCATTCACTTCTAAAGTTGGACGAATACCTGTTCTTTCGTTGGTGGTATAGGTTTTTTCACCCCATACATTTTCAACTCCAAGATCCGTTTTGAATTCTTGTTCGTTAAATGGAGCCAGAGCCATTTTGGCTCTTTCTTCTGTTGTTGATTCGATTACATCATCATAAAAACCTGGAATGGTGATATGGTTATTTTCATCATGACAAGATGCAATCATTTTTGCCAACATGGTTATTGGATTAGCCACAGCACCACCATAAACACCACTATGCAGATCGCGATTCGGTCCGGTAACCTCCACTTCAATATAACTCAATCCACGAACGCCAATATCTATGGATGGATTTTCCATACTCAACATGGAAGTATCGCTTATTAAAATCACATCCGCCTTTAATAATTCCTTGTTTGCTTTTACAAATGTGGCAAGATTGGGACTACCTACTTCTTCTTCACCTTCTATTAAAAATTTAATATTGGCTTTTAAGGTATTGGTATTGGTCATGATTTCTAATGCCTTTACGTGCATATAAAATTGACCTTTATCGTCTGCTGAACCACGAGCAAAAATTTTGCCATCAATAATAGTTGGGTCGAATGGTCCGCTTTTCCAAAGGTTCAATGGATCTGCGGGTTGTACATCATAGTGACCATAAACTAAGATGGTAGGTTTTGAGGGGTCAATTGTTTTTTCTGCGTATACAATGGGATGCCCATCAGTTGTATAAATTACTGCATGATCTGCTCCTGCATCTATAAAGCTTTTTTTCACAGCTTCGGCACAGGTAATCATGTCTTGATTATTTTCTGTTCTTGCACTAACACTTGGGATTCTTAATAAATCGAGCAATTCATTTAAAAAACGTTCTTTGTGTGTTTCCTGATATTCTTTCCAGACTTGCATATAGTTAAGTGTTTTAGTAGGTATGAAAATGCAAAATTAAGTGGTTGTGGGAGAATTTAACTGATGCTTTTTGTTAGAAATGATATTTGCCAGTGTCCATTCTATTTTTTGTTCAAAGTTCGACTGTCTTTCGCCACAGCCTTTTTTTGAGCAGATGCTGCAGCTAAATGGTAAACAGCCATCTGTATGTACAAATAGTTCAATGGCATCTCCAAATTCATCTTTGATTAGTGCTGCCAATGCATCTATTTGATGATGGGCTTGGTGTACATTAAAAAACCAGGGTACGGTTAAATGACAATCGATATGTAATAAGCTGCCATATTTGATCACCCTAAGATTATGCAGATCGATCCAATTTTCAGATCGCTTTTGATTCAGTACCACAATCACTTTATTCAATAATTCTACATCAGCTTCATCCATGATTCCTGCTAATGAAGAACGGATAATTTTATAACCATTAAAAACAATCACTACACCCATTATCAATGCAATTGCTTTATCCAGCCAAAATAATTTGGTGACGATCATCAGTAATAAACCAGCAATGATGGCAAGTGTGGAATAGGTATCGATATGTAAATGTTTGCCACTTGCTATAAGAGCCAATGAATTATTTTTCTTACCTAATTTGACGCAATAGTATCCCGCGAAATAATTAATTAAACCTGTGATTGCCACTAAAGCTAAACCATAATCCAAACTATGAATTGGTGCATTCTCAATCAGATTCTGAACTGTTTCATAAAGTATCATGATACCTGCTGCCACTATTAAACTCCCTTCTGCTGCTGCAGAAACAAATTCTGCTTTTCCATGTCCATATGGGTGTTCGAAGTCTCTTGGTTTTGCAGCTACATACAAACTATATAATCCTATAAAACCTGCAATCACATTAACGATACTTTCTAAGGCGTCTGTCAGGATTGCCATAGAATGTGTTAGATAGTAGGCAATGATTTTTGCAATAAAAAGTACTACGCTCAGTATTGAAATCCATCTTTGTAATTTAAAATTTTCCCTTGCAGTATTCATTTCAATAGTCTTTTTTCAACACCTTCATTTGTGATCACCACTTTTTTAATCAAGCCATTTTCATCAAAATACATATGATCGATACAGGTTTCTCTAGAGTTGCCATTTGTTTCAGTTAATGGTCTTCGATGATAAACTATATACCATTCATCTTTAGCAGGGATTTTGATTACGGAATGATGTCCTGCACCTGTAGCAATAGCAGGGTTCTGTTCCAGAATTTTGTCAATTCTTTCGAAAGGTCCAAAGGGTGAATCAGCTATGGCATAGGCAACACTATAATCTGGACCTGTCCAGCCGCCTTCGGACCACATAAAATAATATTTACCGTTCCGTATAAACATAAAGGGACCTTCTACATATCCTTTGGGGGTTATTTCTTTAAATATTGATCCATCAGCAAAAGGGATAAATCCTGTGAAATCATCATTTAGCTTTCCAATATTGCAATGCCTCCAGCCACCATAAATCAAGTAATGTTGTCCATCTGCATCTTTAAAAACAAATTGATCTATCGGCTGTGCGCCATTGTAAAAACGATCAACTAATGGTTTGCCTAAATAATCTTTATAAGGTCCTTCTGGTTTATCGGAAACTGCAACACCTATTCCTCCTATCTCTTGATCAGATTGAATATCATTTGCTCCAAAGAAGAAATAGTATTTTCCTTTTTTTTCTATGATGGAAGGAGCCCACATAGCACGTTTGGCCCATTTTATATTTGATGTATCTATAATGTGAGAATGCTTTGTCCATTTAACCAAATCAGGTGAAGAGAATGCATCCATGAATACTTGCTGGTTGTACGGAGCAGAAAAAGTTGGGTATATCCAATATTGTTTGGCAAGTATACTCCCCTCTGGATCTGCATACCAGCCAGGAAATACCGGGTTATTTTTTTGTGCCTGTAACAATGAAGTACAAAAAAGAAAACTCAATAAAACTAATTTACTGGGCTGCATCATATTTCTTGATTAGAGAGCGAAATTTCTAGATAAGTTCAATGCTGTAGGTAATGGCACAATGTTTTTCTAACATAGCAGATACACCACAATACTTTTCTTGCGAAAGTTTTACGGCTCTTGTTAATTTATCAAGATCTTCTGGAATAACATCTGCACGATAAACCATTTGTATGGATTTAAAAACCTTTGGATGCTCGTCGGTTTGTTCTGCTTCTGCTGAAACATCTACTTTAGTGAAAGCCACTTTCATTTTATGAAGAATATCAACCACATCCATACCGCTACATCCACACAGACCAGCAAGAATTAATTTTTTAGGGCTCATTCCAGAATCCAGACTTCCATTCTCAACAGTAGTGTCTAATCTTACCTGATGACCATTGTCGGAAACAACATCAAAAGCAAGTGCTTCTTTCCAATTCGCTATAACTTTCATGTGATTTTAATTGAATCAATTTATAAAGATTCAAAACGTTTTTCTACATAACGCCAGTTTACAACATTCCACCAGGCGTTGATATAGTCTGGGCGTTTATTTTGATATTTCAAATAATAAGCGTGTTCCCAAACATCTAATCCTAGAATTGGGCTACCTTTTAAATCACTCACATCCATTAGTGGATTGTCTTGATTAGGAGTTGATCCAATCACCAATTTTTTATCAGCATTGATAACTAGCCAAGCCCAGCCACTTCCAAATCGTGATTTTCCAGCGTCGGTGAATTGCGTTTTAAATGCATCGAAAGAACCAAAACTTTGATCAATCGCAGCAGCTAATTTGCCTTCTGGTTTTGCACCCGATGCTGGACCCATACATTGCCAGAATAATTCATGGTTGTAATGACCGCCACAATTGTTGCGCATCTTTCCTGAATATTTAGAAATATTATGAAGTACTTCTTCAATAGCCGTATGATCAGTAGCCACTTTTTCAGCCACACAAGCTTCTGCTAAATTCTTTGCATAAGTAGCCGCATGTTTGCTGTAATGGATTTCCATTGTCATCGCATCGATGATGGGTTCTAATGCTTTGTATTCGTATGGTAATGGTTGTTGAGCAAATGGATTGGGCGCAAATCCTACAAATGATTTTGCCATAGCAGGTAAAACAGATAGAGAAATACCAGTAGCAATAGCGGCTTTGCCAGTATTGGCAATGAATGCACGACGATTTTGTTTGTTTTGCATAATGTGATTTTTATGTGGATTGATTTGACCTTTTAAATTTAGCTATAAAAACTTGCAACTGCTTAAATGATCTATAATAGAATTCCTGGTTAAACAGCTGAGAGTCACGCATGGCTTTATACGTTAGGAATATGCCAATTGGAATTAAAATAAATGTCGATAACCACATGCCTATCAACGGGCTTGCAGAATTTGATTTGACAAATTTTTCACCGAACGTATTGAACAAATGGAAAATGACGAAGAAAATGATGGCAAAAACCAATGGGGTACCCAATCCACCTTTTCGAATAATCGATCCTAGTGGAGCACCAATCAGAAACAGCACTAAACAGGCAACTGATAAAGTAAACTTCCTATGCCACTCAATTTCGTGTAATCTTAAAGAGGTTATTTTACTGGCATAATCTTCAGCTAATATTCCAATACTTCCTTTAACAGTAGTTGCCTGATTAAAGGCTCTGATCTGAACAATTGATTTTATCGAATCTGGGATAAGCCTAGCTAAAGATTTAACTTCCTTTAGTTTTTTCTGATCTACTTTTTTCCAACCAGTATCAGCATACTTGGTAAAAGTTAAATAGGGGTTTACATCCTGAGTTGATTTTTTATAATAAAAACTATCAATATTCGTGAGTGAATCAATGGCAGTATTTAATTGACGAACACTTAACATTTTTGGGTCATAAAAGGAACTGTCTTTCGAATTATTCAACTGAAAACTTTTCAGGTCAAAGACTTTTTTATATGACTGAAACCCCATTCTGATATATTCAGTATTTGTTACACCTCTGGGTCCTCTTTCCTGATGACGCCATCCATTTTTTAAAATAAATTCTAAAAATTGCTGGTCGTTACTGATTCTCATGATACCACTTTCAGCTTTGATCATCTGATCTTGTAAACCAGATCCTTTTTCAAAGATCACAACGTCGTGAATGATGCTATCGTTTTTTTCTTTGCTTCCTAATTTTATCACGTAGCCATCAATCTTATCATAGAATACACCCGGCTTAATATCTAATGCTGGTTTTGAAACAATGATATTGTATTTGAGTGCCGCAAGTTTTAATTGAGTAACAGGAATAATATTATTCGCAAACAAAAAAGCCAAAGAGCTGATCAATAAGGTAATGACCAATAGAGGGCGCATAAATCGGAGTAGGGGAATGCCTGCTGCTTTAATGGCAACTAATTCAAAACTTTCACCCAGGTTTCCGAAAGTCATGATAGATGAAAAAAGAAGAGAAAGTGGGAGCGCGGTGGGTACCCAAAAAAGGGTAACTAATCCCACTAGTTTTAAAACGGTAAACATATCTAATCCCTTACCAACCAGATCATCAATATATAACCAGAAAAACTGCATGGTTAATACAAATAATGAAATGGCAAAAGCCCCAATAAAAGGGCCAATAAAAGAACGAATAATAAGAATATCTAGTTTTTTAATCACTTGTCCTTGCTTAATATTGCTAAATGAGCAACGCAAAAGTAAGGCTTTCATTAAAGGAACAGGAATTGGTCTTGAATGCCGATTGGATTTTAACAAAGAATGCGGTAATTCAAAAGCTTTATACATTTTTTGGACAACTGAGCGAGCAATATCAAACACTGATACAACAATCTCCGGCCTTAGCAAATGAAGCGGCCTGTGCAGTGGCACCTAAAATTTCGAGGGGGGAAAATTATGAGGGTTTGCCATGGGTAATGCTCGATTATCCCCGCTTTTTTAGTGGGAATGATGTATTTGCAATCCGTACTTTTTTCTGGTGGGGCAATCAAGTGAGTATCACAGTTCAATTATCAGGAAGGTTCAAGACCTTTTATAGTAATGCTATTCAACAATATTTTCATTTGAGAAATGGCAATCCTCATCCAACCCACGAATGGTATATTGGAATAAATGCAGAGGATGCCTGGCAACATCATTTCCGACCCGATAATTATCAGAGAGCAGCGGACATGAATCCCGCCCTGATCCCCCATTTACCTTATATCAAATTGGCAAAAAAAATCCCACTCGATGAGTGGGAAGATGTTGACTTCTTTTTGCAACAGACTTTTAAAGAAATATTGCAGGTACTGACCAATGAATCATTAGGCTCCCAAGCGGTGAAATAATTCCTTAACCTGGTATTCCCATAACTGACTTTGGTCTTTTATTTCGTTCTTTTCTGCAAAATCCTTGATGATTAAGATCGTTTGGTTAGAGATCTCTGTTTTTTCGATTTTGAATTCAAAATATTCGTTCTTTTCAGAGTGTAGCCAATGGTATCGAATAAATTTGTCTTCATCTTTATCTACCACTTCAGCCTTATCAGGAACGCCGCCGCTCCATGAAAAGCTATATACATTTTCCCATTCATCCACTTTATCTGCGAACCATTCTTGTAAACCTGCTGGTGTTGATAAAAACTCAAATAAAATACCTGGGGAACATCTAACCGGAAATTCTATAGTAAAAAGTTGCTTCTTGCTCATTAATTCTTATTTAGCGACAATCAATCCTAGGGTTGCAATAATATAAAATAATCCTTCCTCACCAAATGTTTTTTTATGTGAATCATACATTTTGAAGCATATATGTAAGGTTCGCTAAAATATAATCTTATAATTCATTGATTTATAGTATTTTATGTAAAATTATTTTTTTTGAAGAGATATTTTTTTTTGTTAAATTGCTCTTAACATTCAGTGATTTGATAGAAATGTTGAGCCTCCCTCTCTAGAGTTTGTCAAAAATTATCGGATATATATACCAATAAAACAGGCATTTATGAGTATGCGTCAGCTAAAGATCTCTAAATCCATCACGAATCGTGAGTCTCAAAGTTTGGAGAAGTATCTGCAGGAAATAGGTAAAGTGGAATTGATCTCACCGGAGCAGGAAGTGGAATTGGCAAGACGAATTAAGAATGGTGATGAACGAGCCCTGGAAAAACTCATCAAATCGAACCTGCGTTTTGTAGTTTCTGTTGCAAAACAATATCAAAATCAAGGACTTACACTTCCAGACCTCATTAATGAAGGAAATCTGGGATTAATCAAATCTGCTTTAAGATTTGATGAAACCCGGGGATTTAAGTTTATTTCTTATGCCGTTTGGTGGATACGCCAGAGTATATTGCAAGCTTTAGCGGAACAGAGTAGGATAGTAAGGCTGCCATTAAATAAAGTAGGACTCACCAATCGCATTAGCAAAGCCTACCAGCAATTAGAGCAGGAATTTGAGCGCGAACCTTCTCCTGAGGAATTAGCTGATATTTTAGATATTGGCATAGAAGAGGTTACAGCTACCATGAACGTTGGGTTTAGGCATATTAGCATGGATACTCCCCTTTCTGATGGGGAGGATGGAACGCTAATGGACCTGATGGAAAACCCCAATGCCGAAAAAACAGATGGCAAATTAGAACACTTTGAATCCTTAAGATTGGAAATTGAAAGGAGCCTACGTACATTAACAGAGCGCCAGAAAGATGTTGTTTGCTACTTCTTTGGTATTGGAGTAGATCATCCCCTGAGTTTAGAAGACATTGGAGAAAGATATAATCTAACCCGT
Source organism: Chitinophagaceae bacterium (assembly GCA_947371755.1). GTDB lineage: Bacteria > Bacteroidota > Bacteroidia > Chitinophagales > Chitinophagaceae > Sediminibacterium. The sequence continues at coordinate 23,754 of CANBQT010000013.1, read as the reverse complement.
GAAAGGGTTCGGCAAATCAAAGACAAGGCATTAACCAAACTTCGCAGTACCAATCGCTGTAAGCACCTCAGGGTTTACTTAGGTTGAACGAATTTAGATACTATATTTGCACCTCATTAAAGTGAACTTTAGGTTCACTTTTTTTTGTGTAAGATTTGAAAGCAGCGAACTATGTTTAATTCTTTAAGTGAAAAACTCGAGTCGGCCTTTAAGAACCTGAAGGGTGAAGCAAGGATCAATGACCTCAATATTGCCAATACGGTAAAAGATATTCGCAAGGCATTGATTGATGCCGATGTGAACTATAAAATCGCCAAAGAGTTTACTGATAAAGTAAAAGAAAAGGCAACTGGTGAAAAGGTAATCAATGCCATTAGCCCCGGCCAGTTAATGATCAAGATTGTACAAGATGAACTGACCGAATTAATGGGTGGTTCTGAAGCACAATTTAATATCACAGGAAACCCTGCAATCATTTTAATTGCGGGCTTACAGGGTAGTGGTAAAACTACTTTTACCGGAAAATTAGCCAATTATTTAAAGACACAAAAAGGCAAATCACCCATGGTGGTTGCTTGTGATATTTATCGTCCTGCAGCAATCGATCAGTTAACAGTGTTGGCTGAGCAAATTGGCGTAACTGTTTATAGTGAAAGAGAAAATAAAGACGCAGTTTCTATTGCACAGAATGCCATCAAAGAAGCAAAGGCAACTAATAAAAATGTAGTGATCATTGACACGGCGGGTCGCTTAGCGATTGATGAAGTGATGATGACAGAAGTTGCCAATGTAAAGGCAGCTGTGAATCCGCAAGAGATCTTATTTGTGGTAGATTCAATGACTGGTCAGGATGCGGTAAATACTGCAAAATCGTTCAATGACCGTCTCGACTTTACAGGTGTGGTTTTAACGAAATTAGATGGTGATACCAGAGGTGGTGCAGCTTTATCAATCAAATACACAGTTAACAAACCAATCAAATTTGTAAGCTCTGGTGAAAAGATGGATACCCTGGATGTGTTTTATCCGGAAAGGATGGCACAAAGGATTCTGGGCATGGGAGATATTACCAGTTTGGTAGAAAAAGCGCAGGCCCAGTACAATGAGGAAGAAGCCAAAAAATTAGAGAAAAAAATTCGCAAGAATCAATTCGATTTTCAGGACTTTTTGGATCAGTTACAACAGATCAAAAAAATGGGGAATCTTAAAGATTTGATGGGGATGATTCCAGGAGTTGGAAAGGCAATCAAAGATGTAGATATCAATGATGATGCATTTAAGGGAATTGAAGCTATCATTAAATCGATGACTCCTACTGAAAGAGCTAATCCAGACTTGCTGAATCCTAGCAGAAAAGCTAGAATAGCGAAGGGATGTGGTAAAGATCTGGCCGAAGTGAATGCTTTTATGAAGCAATTCGAGCAGATGAAACAAATGATGAAAATGATGAATAACATGCCAATGGGAGGTCGTTTCCCTGGTATGAGACGTTAAAATAGCTGGAAAACAGACCAAAAAGGGCGTAAAACAGGAATCTAACAATTCCTTGACATTCAAACTTGGAAGGAATGAGTTTTCCTATTACTTTTGCCCTCCAACTATTCTTAGTTGGATTAACCAATTTATTAAAGCCTATAAATTTCTATTTAACATGGCAGTAAAAATGAGACTACAAAGACACGGTAGCAAAAAACGCCCTTTCTACTTCATCGTAGTGGCTGATGCACGTGCTCCAAGAGATGGTAAGTTTATCCAGAAATTGGGTACTTACAACCCACTTACAGTTCCTGCAACTATTCAATTAGATCGTCAAAAAGCATTAGAGTGGCTGAACAAAGGTGCTCAACCCACCGACACTGTTCGTCGTATCTTGTCTTTCAAAGGCGTATTGTACCTGAAACACCTTTTACGTGGTGTTAAATTGGGTCTTTTTGATGATGCAGCTGCAATGACAAAGTTCCAGGAATGGCACAATAGTCATGAAGCACAAATTACTCGTCGGAATGATGCTCACAAGAAAGCTGAAAGAGCTAAAAAAGTGTACACACCTGTTGCAAAAAAGGTAGAAACCACTGAAGAAGCAGCTCCTGAAAGCCAGACTGAAGCTTAGTAAGATATGTTCTGAAAAGAAGTTATTCTGCAAACAAATTAAGTCCTGGCATTTGCCGGGACTTATTGTTTTAATGAGGGTCTGTCCTCTATAATTATAGTACATGAGCGATTATATACATATTGGAAAACTGGTGGCAAGTTTTGGCTTGAAAGGTGAAATGATCTTAAAGCATGAGTTAGGGAAAAAATCTCCGTTCAAAGGAATCGAAGTGATTTTTGTGGAAGAACAAAAGGGCAATTACCTGCCCTATTTTGTGGAATCCGCTAAAGCTGCTAACCATGAAGAAACTTATGTAAAATTCGAAGGTATTAATACTAAAGAATCTGCCGCTAGATTAGTGAGTAGGAATGCATGGGTTACTGATACTGATTTTAGATCATTGGTTGGAAAGGCTGCACCGATTGCTTTATTAGGTTACACTTTAATAAATGAAGGGGAAGCATTAGCGCCAATTGAAGAAGTAATCAATCAACCACATCAGATCTTATTGCGCATCACTTACAAAGAGAAAGAAGTTTTAATTCCTTTACACGAAGAAAGTCTGGATAAAATTGATCATGCAAAAAAACAAGTGCATGTTATTTTGCCAGATGGACTATTGGAAATTTATACCAGCTAAATAAAAAGTTTCAATGGCGCATCATTTTGAAAATACTATGGTAGTTCAATCAGAACACCTCGATGATCAGAACCATGTAAACAATGTGATGTATGTGCAATTCATGCAAGACATTGCGATGCAACATTGGTTCAGTATTTCACCACCATCATTGAACGAAGAAATTGTCTGGGTAGTGAAAAGACATGAAATAGATTATCATGCGCCTGCCTTATTGAACGACACATTACTTTTAAAAACTCATACAGGTGAAGCTACTGCCGTAACCTGGGATCGCCATTATGAAATCATTCGGGTAAGTGATAATAAAAAGATCATCACCGCCAAAAGTTGCTGGGTGATGTTAGATAAAAAAACCGGACGCCCCAGAAGAATCGACGATGCCATTAAAGCGGTCTTTGATTCTCTTTAGATATTTATTCTCTTCTACTTAACTTAGTGATATGCCTCCGCAACGCTATATCGCCCATTTCGACCTCGACTCTTTTTTTGTGAGCGTGGAAGTTTTGAACGATCCCACACTCAAAGGGAAAGCTGTGATAGTAGGTGGTTCAAAGGATAGAGGTGTGGTTACAACCTGTAGTTACGAAGCAAGGAAATTTGGAGTTCGAAGTGCGATGCCAATGAAACAAGCCATGAAACTTTGTCCGCATGCAATACTTGTTCGGGGCACAAGAGGGGAATATAGCAAGTATAGCAGAATGGTTACAGATATCATAGCTGCAAAAGCACCCTTATTTGAAAAAGCTTCCATTGATGAGTTCTATATTGATTTAACCGGTATGGATAAATTCTTTGATCCCTATCAGTGGACAATTGATCTGCGAAATGAGGTAATTGAAAAAACAGGGTTGCCTATATCTTTTGGTTTAGCAACCAATAAAATGGTGGCTAAAATTGCTACAGATGAAGCTAAACCGAATGGTTATTTATTTGTACAACCCGGCATGGAAAAAATATTTCTTGCTCCTTTATCTGTGAATAAATTTTCAGGTGTGGGTGAGCACACTTTTGAAAAATTAAAAGAGATGGGGATTTATACCATCCAACAATTAAGTGATACTTCCATTGATGTCTTAGAAAAAAAATTAGGAAAATACGGAGCCGACCTTTGGAACAAATCACAGGGTATCCATCATGGAGAAGTGCATCCCTATCATGAAGCTAAATCCATTTCTACCGAAAATACTTTTGAAGAAAATAAGTCTGATTTGAATTTCCTTTTGAGTGAATTGGTAAGGATGACTGAAAAAATTGCTTATGAATTACGTAAAGATGAAAAGTTAGCTGGATGTATTGCAGTAAAGATCAGGTATCCTGATTTTGAAACCACATCACGGCAAACCACCATCGATTATACTTTTAGAGATGATGAACTGATTCCCCAGGCGATAGATCTTTTTCATAAACTATACCGACCCGGAGAACCCGTGAGGCTGCTAGGAGTTCGTTTGAGTGAGTTGACCAATGAAGCAACACAAGGCAGCTTGTTTGATGATGCAGAGAAAAAGACCAAGCTCTATGAAGCAATTGATGCCGTAAAAGACAAATTCGGTAAGAGCCTATTGCAGAAGGCCAGGACGGTGAAAAAAAGTGATTAAAAATATTTTTATTAGTCCACTTGATTAGTAGGAAATAAATATATATATTCGCTCTCCACTTAAAAAAAACATACATATGAGTTTAAGATTAGGCGATATCGCACCCAATTTCCAGGCTAATACTTCTTTAGGTCCGATTGATTTCCATGAATATCTTGGAAGCGGTTGGGGGGTCTTATTTTCACATCCTGCAGACTTTACGCCAGTTTGTACTACAGAGTTAGGAAGAACTGCATCACTTGCAGAAGAATTTGCAAAAAGAAATGTAAAAGTCCTTGCATTAAGTGTGGATAGTGCAGAAAGTCATAATAAATGGATCGCAGATATCAATGAAACACAGCATGTGAATGTTGGTTTTCCAATCGTTGCTGATGAAGATAAATCAATAGCAAATGCTTATGATATGATTCACCCGAATGCATCAGAAACATTTACTGTTCGTTCCTTATTCATTATCGGTCCAGATAAGAAAGTAAAATTATTTATTACTTATCCAGCATCTACAGGAAGAAATTTCGTAGAAGTTTTGCGCGTGATTGATTCTCTGCAGTTAACGGCTAATTACAGTGTAGCAACGCCAGCAGATTGGAAAGAAGGAGAAGATGTAATTGTAGTACCTGCTATTAAAACAGAAGATGCCATCGCTAAATTTCCAAAAGGAGTTAAAGTGATCAAGCCTTACTTACGTTATACTCCGCAGCCTAATAAAGACTAGAATTTTTTTTCTAATTTATAACAGTTTACACTTGGATTTGGCCCCGATTTTTATCGGGGCCTTTTATTTTTTGATAGAATCCTGTTTCGCATTATCTTACTCCAAATAATATAAGTATGAAAAAACTTCTTCTCGGTTTCATTTTTTTTGTAGTGATGCAAATTTCAAACGCACAAAAAACCATTATTCATTGTGGTCAGTTAATTGATGTAAAGACACTTCAGGTACAAAAAGAAATGTCGATCATTATTATTGGTAACTCCATTAATGAAGTGCAAAAAGGTTATACTAAAGCAGAGGCCTCTGATAAAATAATTGATTTGAAATCTAAAACAGTGATGCCAGGTTTGATGGATATGCACGTACACGTGGAAGAAGAAACCAGTCCCACCAGATATATTGATGGCTTTACAAAAAATAAAGCTGATCGTGCATATGGCGCCATTGGTTTGGTTGAAAAAGATTTTATGGCCGGCTTTACCACACTTCGTGATCTGGGTGGAAGTGGTGTAAACATTGCCTTAAGGAATGCTATCAACAAAGGATTAGTGAAAGGCCCTCGCATTTATACCGCAGGGAAATCCTTAGCTACAACTGGTGGACATGCAGACCCTACTAACAATTATCGTGAAGACCTGATGGGCGACCCTGGTCCTGATGAAGGGGTTGTAAACGGTGTGGCTGATTGCGCTAAAGCAGTAAGAATGCGCTATAAAACTGGGGCAGATCTTATTAAAATAACTGCAACTGGTGGTGTATTAAGTATGGCAAAAGATGGAAGTGGAGCACAGTTCACAGAAGAAGAGATTCGTACTATTGTGAGTACTGCCAAAGATTATGGTTTTAAAGTAGCGGCACATGCGCATGGAGCAGAAGGTATGAAGCGTGCGGTTTTGGCTGGTGTGAATTCTATTGAACATGGAACTTATATGACAGACGAAATCATGCAACTCATGAAACAACATGGTACTTATTTAGTGCCCACTATTATAGCAGGAAAGTCTTCAGCCGACTCTGCAAAAATTCCAGGGTATTATCCAGAAGTTGTTCGTGTTAAAGCTGCAGTAGTTGGAACTTATATTCAGGCCACATTTGCAAAAGCCTATAAAGCAGGAGTGAAAATCGCTTTCGGTACAGATGCTGGAGTATATGCACACGGTAAGAACTGGTTGGAATTTGTGTATATGACAGAAGCCGGAATGCCTATTTTAGAATGTATTCAATCTGCCACTGTAAATGCTGCTGACTTGCTGGGAGTTAGTGAAATATTAGGTTCTATTGAAAAAGGGAAATTCGCTGATATCATTGCAGTAGATGGAGATCCTACAAAAGATGTGCAAGTGATGGGTAAGGTTTCTTTTGTGATGAAGAATGGGGTGGTTTATAAAAATTTATAAAAAAGTAAAAAGTAAAAAGTAAAAAGTAAAAAGTAAAAAGTGAGGAGTGAAAAGTGAAGAAGGGTTGGATAGTAAACGTAAGAATATAAAAAGTAAAGTTTTAAAAGGTTTCCCCTTCATCGCATGCGATGGAGGGGTGGCTGGAGCGGCTGAGCGAACAGACGGGGTGGTAGATAAATTTCAAAAAATTATTATCCTTTCCACTTCCTCAATTGCTGCAAAACAGCTCTTAAATCTTTTGGCACTTCTGCTTCCAGATCAAAAGTTTCATCGTTCAATGTAAACTTTAAACGATGAGAATGCAGTGCTAGTCGAGCTAATATCGGACGCTCCTCATCAGCTGCTTTTGCGAGTTTGAAATTGCGTTTCAAAGCAGATAATAAGATTGGTTTTCCATCTCCATAAATAGGATCGCATACAATACTATGTCCTATATGCTGCATGTGCACACGAATCTGATGTGTTCGACCAGTATGAATTTGAAATTGAACCCAGGAATAAGAACGGAATGCTTCCAGAACTTCGTAATCTGTTAATGAAACCTTCCCCTTAGCATGCGTCATCATTTTTGTGGCCTTGCCGGGATGCTCCATGATAGGGGCATCAATGCTTCCTTTGGGAGTCATCATATTTCCATAAACAAGACCTACATAATATTTTTCCATCGACCTGCCTTCAAATAGTGCGGATAGTTCTTTATGGCTTGCCTCTGTTTTAGCAAATACAATGATGCCACTGGTATCTTTATCTAAGCGATGAACTGTATAAATTTCACCCAGCTTTTCTTTGAGAATATCCTTTAAAGAAATTTCCTGACCCAAACGATCGGGAATACTCAATAATCCAGATGGTTTATTAATTGCAATGAACTGGTCGTTTTCAAAAATGATGTCGAGATGCATAGTGTTCTATTCAAAAGTGTCTTCGTTGCCTTTGGTAAGTGCAGACTTGCGTACAAATGATTTGTTCATGAATTTGAGTAACCGAACTTCTTTTTCGTTCAGGAAACGAAATTTACCGCGCTCCACATTTTTCTTTGTGAGGTTGGCAAACATCACACGGTCCAGATTTTTTACATCATAACCCAAGTGTTCAAATATGCGGCGAACAATACGATTGCGTCCACTATGAATTTCAATACCTACAACAGTCTTATCCTTTGCATCAGCATATGCCACTGAATCTGCCACGATAAAACCATCTTCTAAAGTAATACCAGCTACAATCGACTCCATATCTTTTTTTGATACAGGTTTATCAAGTGTTACTTCGTATATTTTTTTTACTTCGTAGGAAGGATGTGTTAATTTTTGTGCTAGCTCTCCATCGTTGGTCATTAATAAAACACCAGTTGTGTTTCTATCCAATCTACCTACAGGATAAACCCTTTCAGTTGTTGCTGACTTTACAATGTCCATCACCGTTTTTCTTCCCTGTGGATCATTGGCAGTGGTAAGAAAATCTTTTGGCTTATTAAGTAAGATATATACTGAATTCTTTTGTAGAAAAACTTGTTTGTCCTTCACTACTACTTTATCTCTACCCGACACTTTATAGCCGGGTTCAAATATCTTATCTCCATTTACAGTTACCTTTCCTTCTTTCACTAATTCTGCTGCTTCTCTTCTGCCACAAACGCCAGAATGTGCGATATACTTATTCAGTGGCATCACAGTATCAGGTGAATTGCTATCTACTTGCTCTCTGTCTTTTGCATCCTGCTCTCGAATAGCAGGTCTGCCATTAAATCCTGGCTTGCCACCATCTTTATTTGGTACAAATCCAGCCTCTCTCAATGCTTTAGGTGGCCTTGCACCTGCTCTTTTTGAACGAGGGGCATTTGGGTCTCTTGGAGGGGTTTCTTTTGATTCGGGTTTTGAACGTGGTGCAGGCTTTCCAATATTCTTGGCATTTTCCTTGCGCTCATGGTATTCTGCCTTGCTTGCACCGGGTGCTCTTTTAGGAAATTTAGGGGTTGCTTTTTTTGGTTCTTCGGTTACTATGCCAAGTTTGGCATTCTTCTTTTTCAACCGCAAGGCTTCTCCGGCTGCGCGGGCTTCTGCCTTTATTTTCTTTTTTGCCTGGCGATATTCTTCTTTAATGGCACTGCCTCTTTTCTGACCAAACTTGTCAAAATTGTCTGTTCTTTTTTGCATGTTGTATATTTTGCTGTTTTTCAACAGGAGCTGCAAAGATAGTCATTTATATTTTAAGGTATATTTGGAGGCTTGATAAACGATTGATATGAAAAAATTCTTCAAATTTTTAGGGTTTACTATTTTATTCCTGATCCTAATAATTATTCTATTCTTCACTTATTTCTATGTGAAAACTTCCAGCCAGTCAATGAAAGACATGAACCTGTTGGGCAAAGAAGCACCTATTTTAAAAATAGATGGTCTTAGTTTTCGTGATCTAAATAAAAATGGGAAACTGGATATCTATGAGGATAGCAGGGCGGATATTAATAGTCGAGTGGACAACCTCATTCAACTAATGAATCTGGAAGAAAAAGCAGGTTCATTGTTCATTAATATGGCGGCAATGAATAATACAGGGAAATTGAGCAATGTAATGTCTCCTTCCAATCCTTTTTCCTTGCTATTGGAATCCAATGTGGCGATGGTGGCAAGAAAAAAAATGAACCATGTGAACATTTTACAATCGCCCTCTCCGGAAGCGATGATCATTTGGAATAATAATATTCAAAAGCTTGCAGAAAGAACCAGACTGGGAATACCAATGACGATTGCTTCTGACCCCAGACATGGAGTTCCAAATGCACCGGGGGCAAGTATTTATACGCCCTTCTTTTCTAAATGGCCTTCTACTTTAGGACTGGCAGCAGCAGGTGATACTAATTTAACAAGAGCCTTCGGCGATATTGCTCGTCAGGAATATTTGGCAATGGGGATCCGTTTAACGTTATCTCCCATGGCCGATCTGGCTACAGAGCCTCGTTGGGCAAGAATTAATGGAACCTTTGGAGAAGATGCAGAGCTTGCTGCTAAAATGACCAAAGCATATATCTTAGGTTTTCAGGGCGATAGCATTAATAACCAAAGTGTAGAATGCATGGTGAAACATTTTGCAGGAGGAGGACCGCAGAAAGGAGGAATCGATGCTCATTTTCCTCCCGGTAAACAAGCATACCCTGGAAATAATTTCGCCTATCATTTAATCCCATTTGAGAAAGGGGCATTTGCGGCCCATGTGGCTCAGGTGATGCCTTATTATGGCATACCTGTGGGGCAAACAAAAGTAGATGTAGGTTTTGGATACAATAAAGAAATTATTACAGGGCTTTTAAGAAACAAGTATCATTTTGAAGGGATTATATGTACAGATTGGGCATTGGTTTCTGATACAAAACTTTTTGGGTTCATGGTGAAACCTGCTGCAGCACATGGGGTAGAGAGTCTTACCCAAGAAGAAAGAATATTGAAAATATTAGATGCCGGCTGTGATATGTTCGGTGGAGAATCTCTGCCCGAAGTAATTGTACAATTGGTGAAAGAAGGAAAGCTTTCTGAAGCAAGAATAAATCAATCACTGAAAAGAATCTTGAAAGAAAAGTTCCGATTAGGACTATTCGATAACCCTTATTTAAAGACAGAAAATGCATCAATCGTTAATAGTGCCAAATTTATTGAGAAGGGATTAGAAGCTCAAAGAAAATCATTGATACTACTTAAAAATGATCAATCAATTCTTCCTTTAAAATCAACTACAAAAATTTATTTGCAAGGTTTTAATAAAGAAGAATCTGCAGCGTATGCGAATTTGGTGACTGATGCTAAGAGTGCTGATGTAATCATTTTAAAACTTAATACGCCATACGGACTAAAAGCAGGAGAAGAAAAATATCTGATGCAAAAAATATTTCATCAGGGTCATTTAGATTTCGATGAATCAACAAAATCAGCACTCATTAAACTGATTCAAACCAAACCCACTATTACAGTAATGAATTTGGAGAGGCCGGCTGTTTTCCCGGAAATTAACTCTGCGAGTAAGGCTGTTATCGGAGATTTTAGTAGTCAGGATAATATCATCCTCGATTTAATATTCGGAAAATTCAAGCCAACCGGAAAACTTCCTTTTGAACTCCCGTCTTCAATGATAGCCGTTGAAAAACAAAAAGAAGATGTTCCTTATGATTCTGAAAATCCTTTATACCATTTTGGATATGGACTTAGTTTTTAGAAATTTTAATTATTTATTCGCAGATTTATTTGCTAACTGACCACAAGCAGCATCAATGTCTTTTCCCCTGCTTTTACGTAATCTGGAATTCACTCTATTTCTTTCGAGATAGTTCATGAATTCAGTAGTGGTTTGTTCGTCGGGTTTGGTAAAACGAAAAGCGTCTGTTGGATTATATTCAATGATGTTGATCAAATCTGCAGGAACCTTTCTATAAATTTTCACCAATTCTTCTGCGTCTTTTAAACTATCATTAAAGTTTTTAAAGAGAATGTATTCGAAAGTAATTTCGTTCTGGGTTTGCTTATAAAAATGATTCAAGGACTCTATCAATGTTTCAATATTATTTGTTTCATTGATAGGCATGATTTCGTTGCGTTTCTTATCGTTTGCTGCATGCAAAGACACTGCTAATTTGAAACGTACTTTATCATCACCCAATTGTTTGATTTGTTTTGCAACCCCTGCAGTAGAAACAGTAATCCTTTTAGGGCTCATAAACAAACCATCTTCAGCAGAAATTCTGTCAATGGCTTTTAATACATTATTATAATTTAATAATGGTTCGCCCATGCCCATGAAAACGATATTGGTTAATTTTTGCTGGTGTACTTTTTCAGATTCCTGATTGATCAAAACAACCTGATCATAGATCTCATCATAAGTCAAATTTCTTTTACGATCAATCGTGCCTGTTGCACAAAACTTACAAGACAAGCTACAACCTACCTGAGAAGAAACACAAGCCGTTTTTCTTTCAGAAGTTGGAATTAATACACCTTCAATCATATGACCATCAAAAGTTTTAAAACGAGATTTGATGGTCCCATCCTCACTTACCTGAGTAAGGTTCACTTTTAAAGCCGGTAACGAAAACTCTTGAGACAATTTTGCACGTAAGTCCTTACTCAAATTGGTCATATCTTCGAAGCTATGAGCATGTTTTTGCCAAAGCCACTCGTGTACTTGTTTCACCCGGAATTTTTTTTCTCCGATGGTTTCAAAATAATTTTCCAACTCACCCAGACTGAGGTGGCGTATATTTTTTAAAGATTCCTTCATGGCGCAAAGATACCTTTTGAAAAAGGAAGGACAATTTTAATCCACAAATTTTAACTTGTGCCTGTAAAAACAACCTAAATTCAAGCTAAGATTAGTTGAATATGATGAAGACCTGCTATATAATTGATACTGTGAGAACCCCAATTGGACGTTATGGGGGTAAATTAAGTGCCATTCGCCCTGACGATTTATTGGCCCATGTAATCCGGGTTTTGTTAAGTAGAAACCCCAGTATTGATCCCTCGGCTATCGAAGATGTAATAGCAGGAGCAGCTAATCAGGCAGGGGAAGACAACAGAAATGTGGCACGAATGGCTGCATTATTAGCTGGATTGCCCGTATCTGTGGCAGGTACTACGGTGAATCGTTTATGTGGTTCGGGACTTCAGGCCATAATGGATGCATCCCGGGCAATTATGTGTAATGAGGGACTTTTATATATCGCTTCCGGTGTGGAAAGTATGACAAGAGCGCCTTTTGTTACAGCAAAGTCTGCCTCAGCATGGAATAGAAAAATCGAAACTTTTGATACGACCATGGGATGGCGTTTCGTGAATAAAGCTTTAGCTGAACAGTATTATCCTTTTACTATGGGCGAAACTGCGGAGAATGTAGCCAAACAATGGAAGATCAGCAGAGAAGCGCAGGATGAGTTTGCATTGGATTCACAGGAAAAATATTTTGCAGCCAAAGCTGCCAATAAATGGGATGATGAATTAGCCGCCATCGAACTGATGACGGAAGATCGGTTGATCACCTGGTTCAATGAAGACGAACATCCTCGTCAAACTTCACTCGAAAAATTATCGCTTTTAAAGCCGGCATTTAGCACTGAGGGAACTGTTACTGCTGGTAATGCTTCAGGAATAAATGATGGTGCTGCTTCAATGCTTTTAGCAAGTGAAGAAGCAGTAAAGCTTTTTAATTTACAACCAATGGCAAGAATAGTGAGTATGGGTGTGGCAGGTGTTGATCCTGCAATCATGGGCATGGGTCCAGTACTCGCCACAGAAAAAGCCTTGTTGCGTGCCGATTTAAAAATGCAGGATATTGATCTGATTGAATTGAACGAAGCATTTGCCTCTCAAAGTCTGGCATGCATAAATGAACTGGAATTGGATCCTAAAAAAGTAAATGTAAATGGGGGAGCCATTGCATTGGGACATCCTTTGGGTTGCAGTGGTGTAAGAATCTCAACTACTTTATTGCACGAGATGTATCGCGCAAAATCGCGTTATGGACTAGCAACTATGTGCGTAGGCGTAGGACAGGGAGCAGCAGTGATTTATGAAGGGTTATAAAGTTTGATGAATGATAGGGTTGATATGGAAATAAATATTAGTTTCAACCAAATTCAAATAAAAGACACATGAAAAAAATCACTTATTTAGTAATCGCTTTTTTTGCGATAGGCTTATCAGCAAAATCACAAGACAGTCTTGCACAGTATACGGGTAAATTTAATTTCCCTGAAGGAAGTATTGTTTCCTATGTTACAGTAACAGCCGAGGCTGGAAAATTGAGTTTTAGTTCTGACAAAGGATCTGGAACCTTGGAAAGAATAGCAGTAGATTCATTTGCGATTCCTGAATATCAAGGCACTGGCAAATACACGCGTAATGCTGATAATAAAGTAATTGGTGTAGTAATTGACGTAATGGGATATCACTTGGATGGTGTTAAAGAAACCCCAGCTATTGCACTGATCGAGCGTCAATTATTTTTAAAAAGTGAAAGAAAGCAATTCGCTATTCGATAAGCTTTGTTGATCACCTGTTAAAAGATTCTTGATTACCACCAAATTTTCCTGCAATTCCTTACTGCCAATAATAACGGCGTAAGGAATTTGTTTTTTATCGGCATACTTAAATTGCTTATCAAACTTACTATTCTCATGATATAGCTCAGCCGCAATGCCTTTACTGCGAAGTGATTGAACTAATGAATATGCTGCTCTACTTTCAGCATCACCTAAATTGAAAAATAAAACTTTCGTACCTGTTTGCACTTCCGCCGGAAAAAGTTGGAGCTCTTCCATCACATCATAAATTCTATCTACACCAAATGAAATCCCAACGCCAGGAATATTGGGTACATCAAATGTTCCGGTTAAGTCATCATAACGTCCGCCTCCACCAATACTTCCCATTTGAGCATCATTCGCTTTTACTTCAAAGATGATTCCAGTATAATAATTTAACCCGCGTGCTAAAGTAAAATCTGCCTGCAAGTGAGTGCCTACAAAACTGTTTTGATGATAATTTAAAACCCATTCCAATTCGGCTATTCCTTTGTTACCAGTTTCATTTTCGCCAATCAAGTTTTTTAGTGAATTGATCTTTTCTTCATTGTTGCCATTGAACAATAAATAAGTTTCAATGGTATTGATCTGCTGCTCATTCAAACCCCTTTCACTTAATTCTTCTTTTACTTTATCTAAACCAATCTTATCTAATTTATCAATCGCCACAGTGATGTCTACCATCTTATCTGCACCACCACAAATTTCAGCAAGTGCTGCTAAAATTTTTCGGTTATTCATTTTTATGGTAACAGCTACCCCGAGTTGCTTAAAAACTTCCGCATATAAATTAGACAACTCCACTTCATTCAATAAAGAGTAACTGCCCACTACATCTGCATCGCATTGATAGAATTCGCGATAGCGCCCTTTCTGTGGTCGGTCGGCTCTCCATACTGGTTGAATTTGGTAGCGTTTAAAAGGCAGGGTCAATTGCGAATGATTCATCGCAACATATCTGGCAAAGGGAATCGTTAAATCGTAACGGAGTGCACGTTCTGTTAAACCCTTTGTATTTTTTCCAGCTAGTACTTTATCAAATTCAATTTTAGCCTGCTCATGTTTGGTTGGATTATCCAGGCCGTTATTCAAAATTTTAAAAATGAGCTTATCACCTTCATCTCCATATTTTCCCATTAAAGTATCCAGGTTTTCCATAGCTGGTGTTTCCAAAGGTTGGAAGCCATAACTTTCCATCACGGAACGGATAGTTTGAAAAATATAATTTCTTTTTCTAACCACACTTGCGCTAAAATCTCTGGTGCCTTGGGGTAAACTGGGTTTGCTCATAAACTAATTCTAATCGGACAAATATAAGTAAAGTCGAAGGTTTAGATATTGAACCTCCATTTTTCACTCTTCACTTTTATCTTTTCACTTCTTCAATTATCTTGTCACAAGCTTTCTCAATAAGTTTAAACACTTCATGATATCCTGGCTCCTCGCCGTACCAGGGGTCTGGGACAGAATTATTTTTCCCGGGATATAGGCTATTTAATAAAAGGTCGGTTTTAGCAGGATTCCATTTCTCACGACTAATCCTTTTTACTTCAGCAAAATTGTCTTGGTCCATGGTATAAATTCGGTCAAAAAACTCCATATCTTCTGCTATGAATTGTCTGCATTTTTGAGCTGAAATATCAATGCCATAAAATTTGGCAGTTTTCTGAGATAATCGGTGCGGACTTTCGCCTACATGGTACCCTGCAGTTCCTGCACTATCTATTTCCCAATCTAAACCCAGGGCCTGCGTTTTCGATCTAAAAATTCCTTCCGCAAGAGGGCTTCTGCAAATATTGCCTAGGCAAACAAACAAGACTTTCATGGGCTTAAATTATAAAAAATAGCGATGTAATTTAAAAGGTTCTATACTGTTGTTTTAACTAACGATTATTAGTTTATTTATTGTTTTTTAGTTATGGAATTAATAAATTTTAGAATCTAAGTATAAAACAAGGTTTTTGTTTTGAATTGCAGGCTTTTTTTGGATTACGCAATGCAATTATTGACTAAATTGCTCACCCTGTTCAATTGGTAGCTACATGCAAGAGAGTTTTAGAGATAGACAACAGAAAAGTTATACGATCATGCGCATGAGTTATGATCTAGTAATGGCACTGTTGATTTTAGGAATGGCGGTTGTGATGATATTTGCCGAGAAGTTAAAAATTCAGCAGATCATGGAAGTTGACGACACATTTCGATATCTCTTTGGAGGAATCTGTGTTTTGTATGGTGGATTTAGATTGTATAGGGGAATAAAGAGAGATTATTAGTGATGAAGGAAAGGATGAAACATAGTTTTTTGATTTTAGCTGTTTTGCTTTTCTTTGCGGCCTGTAAGGGTAAGGAAGGAGGGGTAAAAGACGAAACAGATACACCTAATAAAGGAACTATCCGAATAAGTGTTGATGAGAGTTTTAAGCCAGTTATTGAAGAACAGATAAAAGTGCATCACTCTTCTTTTCCTGATACTAAGATCATTGTAAGCTATAAGCCTGAAGTAGAATGCTTAAAAGACTTACAGAACGATAGTACCAGAATGATCTTAATTGCAAGGGGACTATCAAAACAAGAATCTTCGATCTTTGAATCAAGTTTAGGTTACCGACCACAATTTGCTGTTCTTGCATATGATGCTGTTGCCGTGATTGTTAATCAGGCTTCTGCAGACAGTGTTTTTACAATGAATGATTTAAAGGATATTCTGAGCGGAAAAAGCAAAAAGATTGCGGTAATGGATGGTAAAAATGCCACCAGTACCGTTCGCTTCTTGAAAGATTCTGTTTTAAGGGGTGCAGCGTTTGGGGCTAATGTGGTTGCCTCTAAGAATAGTGAGGATGTAGTTGATATTGTTTCTAAGAATGAGAATGTGGTAGGTTTTGTGGGGTTGAGTTGGGTGGGAGACAGTTACGATCCCAAACAACAAGCGAACTTGAAAAAAATACGATTGGCATTGGTGGAATGCGTTCGGTGTGTAGAAAAAGGATTTTTCGCAAAGCCTTCACAGGCTACTATTTCATACGCACAGTATCCATTGCCAAGACCAATGTATTATATTTTAAAAGAAAATTCAGCTGGCCTTGGAACAGGTTTTATGAATTTCATGAGTCTCGAAAGAGGACAACTTATTTTTAAAAGAGCACTCCTGGTACCTGCTAAAATGAATTTTAAGGTTAGGTCAGGAAAAATAAAAGAGTCAGATTAAAGCAACAATTATAAATTTCGACCAATGAAGAAGATCGTATCGATGATGTTAACAGCACTGTTTTTAGTTCAGTGTGTAATGGCACAGTCAGTTCAAGAAGGTGTCAAATTGTTACAGTACGTGTATAAAAACAATAGTGCAAAGGCTAGTTTGCAAAAAGCCTATGATGCGAATCCAAAAGATCCTCAAGCAATATATTGGCTAGGTATCGCTGATGTAGCTAAAAATAGAGAAGTATTGTCGAAAGACGGTGTTGCAGCTGCAAGAGCATTGTATCAAAAAGCATTGCAAGACGGTGTAAATGATCCATTGATTTGGGTTGGTCAGGGTACATTGGATATCCTGGATGGTAATAATGTAAATGCGGCTAAGCAAAAGTTTGAGCAAGCAATTACCGCCACCACCGAAACGAAAGGTAGGAACAAAGGCAAGCCAAGTGCTACTATTTTAAATGCCATCGGTTTTGCCAACTCTTTAGGTAGCTCTACCTTGGGAGATCCTTTATATGGTATTGAAAAATTAAAGCAAGCTGCAACTATCGATTTGAATAGCTCTGATATTTATTATAATATGGGAGTTTGTTATTTGAAATTAGGTGGCGAAAATGGTGGAGAAGCTGTTAAAGCTTTTCAAGAAGCTGACCTTCGTGATACCAAGAGCGGCAGAGCAAAATGGCGCACAGGTAAGATCTATCAAAGTCAGAATAACAAAGAATCTTTAGAACTATTTTTTAATGGTGCCATTCAGGCTGAACCTGCATTTCCTGCACCTTACTTAGAATTGTTTAATTATTATGCCAACAGAGATGTTACAAAAGCAAAAGGTTATTTAGATGACTTTTTGAAATATGCAGATAAGGATCCTGTCAATGATTTCTTTTACTCAGAATATTTGTTCCGTGCTGGTAAATATTCAGAGTCCTTAGCAAAAGCAAAAGAAATTGAAGCTTCAGCTGGACTAGCTGCAGTTCCTCGTTTGAGTTTATTATATGCTTACAACTACGATCGTTTAGGCGACTCTGTAAAAGCAAAAGATAATGTGGTGAAATTTTTTAATGCAAAATTGGATATCCAATCACCTGATTATGACTTGGCTGTAAAACTATTGTCTAAGTTTCCAGGTAATGAAACACAAGCTGTTGGGTATTTAGAACAAGCAATTGGAAATGATACTTCTCGTGTAAATAAGTTGAACTATATGAATCAGGCTGCTGATATCTATGGTAAGGCGAAAATGTACAAAGAGCAATTGTTTTGGATGAGAAAAGTAGTTGAAGCTAAAGGAGCAATGGGAGAAGGTGATTATTATCGCCTTACAAGTGCAGCTTTAAATGCAAAAGATATTCCTCAAACTATTGAATTAGCTAAAAAGTATATGGCTGCTTATCCTGATAAGCCACAACCTTATAGTTTCTTTAGAAAAGCCTCTATTGCATCCGATCCTGATACTACCTCTGGTTCTGGAATACAATATTTGCAATATTTAGATTCAGTTTATACTGTTGTAAATAAAGAAAAGTTCAAAAAAGATATTTTCTTGAATGAATATTACAGTATTCTCTATTATATCAGCAAAACTAATACCCTTAAAAAGAGCCCAGACTTTAAAGTAAAGAGTGATGGTACCAGAACGCCTGTAGTTGATCAGTTCCTTGACTTATGTCAAAAAGGTTTATTAGTAACCGATAGTATGTTACAAAAATATCCTGATCCGGCAGATGATAATAACAAATTTGCGGTGGGTGTAAAGGCCGAACTTCAGAAAAACATCGACTATTATACCAAACCTCAGGGTAAGAAATAATGAGAAACGACTTAAATAATATTATTTCGGTCTTATTTCTAAGAATTATAAAAGAAAAGCTCCCCTATTTTGGGGAGTTTTTCTTTTATATCTCATACAGGCTTATTTTTGCAGCACTTTAAACGCTACTCATGAGTTGGATTTCATTTTTATTGGATGTTAACGAATCAAATTCTGCAGCAAAATACCTCCCCATTGGGATCCAATTGATCTTTGCAGCCGGTTTTGTGTCTGCTATGATTGGTCTTTCAGCCTGGGTGGGTCCTAAAAGGAAAACAAACGATAAGCTCGAAAATTTTACCAGTGGAATCGAATCACACGGAAATGCACGTCAACCAATGGCGATCAAGTATTTCTTGGTGGCGATCCTATTTGTGTTATTCGATGTGGAAGTCATTTTTTTCTATCCCTATGCTGTTAATTTCAGGGAATTGGGTTGGGCAGGTTTTAGCGCCTTGCTCATGTTTGTAGGATTTTTCTTGGTGGGATTTGTTTACATCCTCAAGAAAGGGGCTTTGAAATGGGAGGACTAAGGGTTGTTTTAATTAGTAGTGCTTCAAAATGAACTTATGTGAGTTTTGGAGGTTATTAAACTGATGTTCTTTTAATTTTTGAATTTTTAATTTTGTATTATATATGTCTCGTCCGGTAAGATTTAATATTCACCCCACTGAGTCTAAAATTTCGGATGCCATCTCTGTTGCAGAAGCACCCGAAGGATATGCCGGTGAAGGATTCTTTTCTACTCGATTAAGTGATGTGGTTGGTTTAGCAAGAAAAAACAGCTTGTGGCCACTGCCTTTTGCTACCTCATGTTGTGGTATCGAATTCATGGCTACGATGGCTTCTCACTATGATCTTGCACGATTCGGTGCTGAGAGAGTTGGTTTTTCTCCTCGTCAGTGCGACCTGTTAATGGTAATGGGCACCATCTCCAAAAAAATGGGGCCAGTTGTTCGCCAGGTTTACCTGCAAATGGCAGAGCCCAGATGGGTTATTGCGATGGGTGCCTGCGCCAGTAGTGGTGGCATTTTCGATACCTATAGTGTTTTACAAGGTATAGATCAAGTTATTCCTGTGGATGTTTATATTCCTGGGTGCCCTCCAAGACCTGAAGCTGTTCTCGACGGATTCATGAAAATTCAGGATCTGGTTGGTCAGGAAAGCATCAGAAGAAGAAACAGTGAGCAATACAAAGCATTGATGAATAGTTACGGAATAGAATAATACAATCGAAATGGCATTAACACAAGAACATATTCAATTAAGACTAACAGAAAAATTTGGGGACCTTGTTTCCAATTTTGAATCTCCTTATGGGATGCTCAGCTTTGAAGCTGCTAAGGATCAGAATCTGAAAGTTTTACAATTTTTATACGACGAAGCGGATTTGGATTTTCAATTCCTGACTGATTTAACTGCGGTTAATTATCCAGACAAACCTGGACGTGAACTGGCTGTTGTATACCACTTACATAACTTGAAAGAAAATGTAAGGATCCGTTTAACGGTGTATACTGATATTGCAACTCCAGACATTTTTACTGCAAGTAAATTATTTTCTTCTGCCAATTGGATGGAAAGAGAGACTTACGATTTTTTCGGGATAAACTTTGTTGGGCACGAAAATTTAAAGCGCATTTTAAATGTGGATGAGATGGACTATTTCCCATTAAGAAAAGAATATCCATTGGAAGACCAAACCCGTATCGATAAAGACGATCAAATGTTTGGTAGAGGGTAATAAAAGCTGATTAATTAAAATAAATAAGCCCCCCGGGGTTTGGATATGACAGAACATCATCAACACCATATTAAATTACCAGAAGGTTCTATAGAAAAGCAGACCACTACTTTAAACGTAGGTCCTACACACCCTGCAACACATGGTGTATTTCAGAACATTATGGAACTCGATGGGGAGCAGATCATTTCTACTGAACAAACAGTAGGATATATTCACCGAGCCTTTGAAAAACTAGCAGAACGCAGACCTTTATATCAGATCACTACACTAACAGACCGATTGAATTATTGTAGTAGCCCCATTAATAATATGGGTTGGCATCTGACCTGCGAAAAATTATTGGGTGTGCAAACTCCCAAGCGTGTTGATTATCTGCGTATCATCATCATGGAATTATCTAGAATTTCTGATCACCTGATCTGTAATTCCATCATGGGTGTAGATACTGGTGCCTATACTGGTTTCATGTACATCATGCAATACCGCGAATTAATTTACGAGATATATGAAGAAATATGTGGGTCCCGTCTTACTACTAATATTGGGCGTATTGGCGGCTTTGAAAGGAATTTCACAAATACAGCGTTTGAGAAACTCGAAAAATTCTTAAAAGAATATCCTGCGGCTTTACGCGAATTAGAAAACCTATTTACGCGCAACAGAATATTTATGGAACGTACTAAAGGAACAGGTCCTATCAGTGCTGCCCGTGCCTTGAATTATGGCTTTACTGGTCCGAATTTACGTGCAGCTGGGGTTGACTATGATGTACGCGTGCATAGTCCTTACAGTAGTTACGAAGATTTTGATTTTAAAGTTCCGGTTGGAACTACTGGTGATAGTTATGATCGATTCTTAGTGCGTAACGAAGAAATGTGGCAAAGTTTGAGCATCATTAATCAAGCTTATCAAAAAGTACAAGAATTTAAAGGTGCAGAAGCAGAAGTGTTTCATGCAGACGTTCCCGCATATTATTTGCCGAAGAAAGAAGATGTATATACTAAAATGGAAGCTTTGATCTGGCACTTTAAAATAGTGATGGGTGAAGTGGATATGCCAAAAGGAGAAGTGTATCATTCAGTAGAAGGTGGAAATGGAGAGTTAGGATTTTATTTAATCAGCGATGGCGGCAGAACACCATTCCGTTTGCATTTCCGCAGACCATCCTTTATCTATTATCAGGCTTACCCTGAAATGGTAGTGGGAGGAATGTTGAGTGATGCAATTGTTGTAATGAGTAGTTTGAATTTAATCGCTGGGGAATTAGACGCATAATAGAATTGAATTATTGAAAATGATTGATATGGTACAATTTTCAGAAGAAAAACTGGCGAAGGTGAAAGAGATCATTGCTCGCTATCCGGAAGGGAAGCAGAAGAGTGCACTATTGCCTTTATTGCATTTAGCTCAAGATAATTTCGGCGGTTGGCTGAGTGCAGAAACGATGGATTATGTGGCTTCTCTATTACAGATTGAGCCAATTGAAGTATACGAAGTAGCTACATTCTATAGCATGTATAATACCAAGCCAGTTGGTAAATATGTTTTTGAAGTTTGTCAAACTGGTCCATGCATGTTAAACGGAAGTGATCATATCATTGCGTATATCACACAATCTTTAGGGATAAAGCCTGGTGAAACTACTGCTGATGGATTATTTACTTTAAAAACCGCTGAGTGCTTAGGCGCTTGTGGTTATGCTCCTATGATGCAGTTGGGTAAGCATTACAGAGAACATTTAACCAAAGAAAAAGTGGACGCCATTATTGCAGAATGCAGAGCTGCTGCAGCTGCAAATAATTAGGAACAAATATTTAAATCAACGATTGGCGAAAGCCTTCGCAATTGAATACAATGGGAAGAAAATTATTATTAGAAAAAGCACACGTAGAAGGAATTCGCTATTTCGATGTGTATCGTCGTGAAGGGGGATATCGCAGCGTGGAGAAGGCACTCAAAACAATGACACAGGAAGAAATTGTGGAAGAAGTGAAAAAGAGTGGTCTTCGCGGAAGAGGTGGCGCTGGATTCCCTGCTGGTATGAAATGGAGCTTTATTGCAAAACCGGAAGGCGTTCCTCGTCACCTGGTTTGTAATGCAGATGAAAGCGAACCTGGTACTTTCAAGGATCGTTACTTGATGGAATTCATTCCACATTTATTAATTGAAGGATTGATAGTTGCTTCTTATGCTTTGGGAAGTCATGCTACATATATTTATATCCGCGGCGAATATGCCTGGATCCCAGATATTTTAGAACAAGCCATTGAGGAAGCAAAAGCAAATGGATTTTTAGGGAAAAATATTTTAGGAACAGGATTCGATTGTGAGATTTATGTACAACGTGGTGCGGGTGCATACATCTGTGGTGAAGAAACGGCATTGATTGAATCATTGGAAGGAAAACGTGGTAACCCACGAATAAAGCCACCATTTCCTGCTATCAAGGGAGCTTGGGGCAGACCAACCGTTGTAAATAACGTTGAAACATTAGCAGCTGTAGTTCCTATTATTAATGAAGGAGGTGAGGAGTATGCTAAGATTGGTGTTGGAAAATCAACTGGTACGAAATTAATTTCTGCATGTGGTAATATTAATAAGCCAGGCGTCTATGAAATTGATATGACCATCTCAGTGGAAGAATTTATTTACAGCGATGAATATTGCGGTGGTATACCTAATGGAAAAAGATTAAAGGCTTGTATACCGGGTGGTTCATCTGTTCCAATTCTTCCTGCCAATCTTTTATTGAAAACAGCAAAAGGAGAAACTCGTTACATGAACTATGAAAGTTTGAGTGATGGTGGATTTGCAACTGGTTCAATGATGGGATCTGGAGGTTTTATTGTATTAGATGAAGATCAGTGCGTGGTAAGAAATACCTATTCCTTAGCAAGATTCTACCGCCACGAAAGTTGTGGTCAGTGCTCTCCCTGCAGAGAGGGAACTGGTTGGATGGAAAAAGTATTATTACGTTTAGAAAAAGGAGAAGGAAAAATCAGTGATATCGATTTGCTTTGGGATATCCAGAGTAAAATAGAAGGAAATACCATTTGTCCTTTAGGTGACGCCGCATCATGGCCAGTGGCTGCTGCGATCCGTCATTTTAGAGACGAGTTTGAATGGCATGTTACTCATGCTGCTGAAGCTCAAACCAGGAACTTTGGATTAGCGCATTATGCAGATCCAATTCATGTTCCTGCTTAATGTTTTTGAATTTTGACTTTTGAATTTTGAATTATGTCAGAGACACCATTATTTAAAGTTACCATCGATAATATCACCATTGAAGTGCCTGCTGGGACTACTATCCTGAACGCTGCACGTAAAATCGGTGGAGATGTAGCTCCTCCTGCTATGTGTTATTATAGCAAACTAGAAGGAAGCGGTGGTAAATGCCGTACATGCTTAGTTGAAGTAAGTAAGGGTTCTGAAAAAGATCCACGTCCAATGCCTAAGTTGGTGGCAAGTTGCAGAACAAC
>CANBQT010000012.1 GCA_947371755.1 Chitinophagaceae bacterium | reverse complement strand
ATTTGCAAGTTTTTCCTCGTAAATAGTTTCGCACATTTTTCTTTAGAATTAGCTGTGTAAAGCGTCTTTTTTAGCCATTAAAGCATCAACAGTTTCCTGATATGCTTCATCATGCACACAACAGTCAACCGGACAAACTGAAGCACATTGTGGTTCTTCATGGAAACCTTGACATTCTGTACACTTATTAGGTGTAATATAGTAGGTATCTGTGCTAAGAGGAGCAAAACGCTGATCTGCACTTGCAACAGTTCCATCTAACAATGTAAAGGAACCTTTTACTGTTGTACCATCTGATAAAGCCCATTCTACACCGCCTTCATAGATTGCGTTGTTAGGACACTCGGGTTCACATGCCCCGCAATTAATGCATTCTTCTGATATTTTAATAGCCATACAAAATTGGTTTGTTGAGTTTGTAACTACATTTACAGTTCAAAATTACGGGTGACAGATGACTTTACAAACTAGAATTCAAATATTATTACGATTAAGGGAATTTTTTTTAGCCCCAAGTGAAGCTTGGCTGGAATGCCAGGATAGGGCCTACCGCGAAAATCCTTGGTTCATACCCGAATTTATTACACTTTCCATTCAAAATATTGCTGATCAATTTTTATCGGAAAAAGCTCTGACCGAATGGATTCGTCATTATTCCATTCCTGAAACGAATGCAAACCCCAAAAATATCGGATTGGTGATGGCCGGTAATATTCCTTTGGTAGGGTTTCACGACTTACTTTGTTGCTTTGTATGTGGCCATAAAACAACTATAAAACCCTCTTCAAAAGATGCTGCATTAATCAAGTTCGTAATCGCCGAAATGACCAAATGGAATGAAGATGTGGCTAACTGGATTCTATTTGCTGAAAATTTAAAAGGTTGCGATGCCTACATTGCTACAGGAAGCAATAATACCAGTCGATATTTTGAGTACTATTTTGGCAAATACCCCCATATCATTCGCAAGAACAGAACTTCGGTAGCTATCCTTGATGGTACTGAAACCTCGGATGAATTGGATTCCCTGGCAGACGATATACAATTGTACTTTGGACTTGGATGTAGAAACATCACAAAAATTTATGTACCAGAGAACTATGATTTCCTACCTATTCTGAATGCACTTAGGAAATACGAACACTACATAGATTTTCATAAGTACAAACATAATTATGATTATCATTTAGCTATTTTAATTATGAGTAATCGATATTATATGAATAATGACTCCATCATTTTAACTGAAAATATTGCAGCTTATTCACCTGTCAGCCAGATTCACTATGAAAAATATGCAGACAAGGAAAAGCTTATAGAATTTTTAAAAGGAAATGAAGAAATTCAATGTGTGGTGGGTCATGGTCAGTTTGAATTCGGAACTGCTCAAAGCCCTAGCCTATTTGATTATGCAGACGGAGTAGATACTATGCGTTTTTTAACAAGTATATAAATTCGATTTAACATTATTCATACTTTTAAGCGCATAAACTAGCCTACATTTATTGGGCCCTTATGAATGCTTAATCAGTAAAAAAATTGTTAAAAGAGAGGAAGGGTAACCTGTCATTTAATCAGGTTTATTTATTTGCCGATGGAAAGGCATAGAATTTGAAATAATTGAAAAAAAATAGGATTATGAACTACAAAAACATTTTAGCCATTATTGCAATCAGTGCTAGCACGGCAGTTGCAAGTGTTTGGGGTTATGGGAAATTCATTGAACGTCAATACGCAGGCGTGCAGGAGGCTGGGAAACTACCCGTAAATTATGTTGGTTTCTCTAGTAATAGTACCCCGGGAGCCCCTGTAGATTTTACAGCAGCCGCAACGAGTGCCACACCTGCCGTTGTGCATATCAAAACAAGAACAAAATCTAAACAAGTTGCTAATAATCAACGCCAGAGAAATCCATTTTCAGATTTCTTCGGGGGCGATGATGCATTTGGCGATTTCTTCGGAGGCCCAAGAGTAATGCCCGAGCAAAGAGCCAGCGGAAGTGGTGTGCTAATTACTGAAGATGGATATATAGTTACTAATAACCACGTAGTGGATGGTGCAGACGAAATTAATGTTACCCTTCCTAATAAGAAATCTTATAAAGCAACAGTTATTGGAGCTGATCCAAGTAGTGATATAGCAGTCATCAAAATTGAGGGAAAAGGTTTTCCTTATTTAGTGTATGGTAACAGTGATGATGTAAAGCTTGGACAATGGGTTTTAGCAATCGGATACCCTTTAAGCTTAGATGTTACAGTAACAGCAGGTATCGTAAGTGCTAAATCAAGATCCATCAATATTAACAAGCAACAAAGTCAATCTCCAGTTGAATCTTTCATACAAACTGATGCTGCAGTTAACCCTGGAAATAGCGGTGGAGCGTTGATCAATACTAACGGGGAATTAATTGGCATCAACTCAGCCATTGCTTCACCAACAGGTTCTTATGCCGGATATTCTTATGCAATACCCGTTAACATCACAAAAAAGATCGTTACAGATATCGTTAAGTTTGGAACTGTACAAAGAGGTTATATAGGAATCAGCTTTGCAAATGATAATTTATCTGAAGAAGATATAAAAGCTTTAGAGAAAGAACTTGGTATCCCTTATAAAGAAGGTGAGGGTGTATTTGTTATAGGAGTACCTGCAGGTGGAGCTGCAGCTGGATCCGGATTGAAAAAAGGTGATATTATTACCAAAGTAAATGGAACAGCCATTTCAAACGGACCAGAATTACAAGAACAAATTACCCGTTTCAAACCAGGTGATAAAATCTCACTCACATATAAGAGAGCTGGAAATGAAAATACAGTGAACCTTACCTTAAAGAATAAGGCAGGCAATACTGATATTGTTAAAATCAGTTCTATCATGGATCAAGTTGGTGGCGAACTTGAAAATGTTGACAAAAAGGTTGCAGCTGCTAATGAATTAACCGGAGGTGTTGTAGTGAAGAAAATCGGGACTGGCTTGTTGAAAAACACTAAAATGCAGGATGGATTTATCATCACAAGTGTGAACGGTCAAGAGGTAAAAAATATGGAGGAGCTAAAAAATGTATTAGTGGCTTCAAAAGGCGGTACTGTAAGATTGGAAGGAATTTATCCCGGCTACGAAGGATCTTATGCTTATCCTTTGAATTTAAGAGAGGAATAATATTGAAAAGTAAAAATTAAAAATAAAAAAGTAAAATTAAAAGCCTCTGTATTTATTTACAGAGGCTTTTAATTTTACCACACAAATAACTTTTTAATTTTTACTTTTTACTTTTTTATAAACAATGTACTCCCCCGCCTGCAATTCAAATTCTTCCCCTGGTTTAAATTGAAATTGCAATCCAGAAAAAGCATTTTCAAATTTACCTTCTACCCAACCATGAGACACTTGAATTCTTAATCTACTCTTGTCTGATAAATTTAAAATAACAAGAATGCAATCTTCATCTGTCTTTCTGATGAATGCAAAAAGTGCATCGTCATTATCAGAGGGCAGGATAAATGTTTCACCTTCAGAAATTGCTTTATTGGTTCTGCATAAATGTAAAATAGTGGTATAAAAACTTTCCATCTCTAATGGCATTGACCAGTCAATCTGATCTTTGTCAAAAAAGGCCAATCGTTTTTTATTGGGAATTTCTTGTCCGCTATAAATTAAAGGCAACCCTTTCCATGTGGCAGAGAAAACAGACCAGGCTTTTGAAAGAGGTCCATATTTTTCTAATTCAGTGCCATTCCAACTATTCTCATCATGGTTGGATGTAAAGTATAATTTGATTGCTCTGTTTGGATATTGGGAATAATGATGAAGCTTGTTCCTTATATCGTGCAAACTGGTTTCATGCTTAGCGTGCTTTTCAGTGTGATGCATCCAATCCCAGGCATAGCTTGCATCAAATGCCTCATGATATTGGGGTACATCACATTCAGCTAACCAGAATAAAGGCTTTATATTGTCACACTCATTTCTTGCATTGATCCAAAAGTCCAATGGAACTAAATGTGCCATGTCGCATCTAAAACCATCAATATCACATTCTCTTACCCAATATTGCATGGCTTTGATCATTGCAACCCTCATCTGTTCTACCGAAAAATCCAGATCAATTACATCATGCCAACCATTTATCTCGGTAAATCCACCCATTGAATCTTTTACATACCAGTTAGGATGTTCAAAAGTCCAATGATGGTCCCATCCTGTATGATTGGCTACCCAATCGATGATTATTTTAAATCCAAGCTTGTGCGACTCATTCACCAAATCTTTGAAATCTTTCAGCGATCCGAATTCAGGATTGATACTTGTATAGCTACTGCAAGCATAATAACTTCCTAAACTTCCCTGCCTTACTTTTTCACTGATCGGAGTAATGGGCATTAACCATAAAATCTCTACTCCCATTGCTTTTAATCGTGGTAGGTGTTTTGCAAAAGCAGAAAAACTACCTTCGGCAGTGTACTGCCTAATATTCACTTCATAAATATTGGAACCACTTGCCCATTCAACTGTCGAAAAATTTTGACTCATAATTACTTGATCTCCTTACAATGAAATAGTTTTATGCTGATATGACTACTGACACTCAACCAAAACTGGACAGAAAGATAAGTATTTTACAGGCTACCGCAATTAATATGACTGACATGGTGGGCATTGGTCCATTCGTTGTTTTAAGCATGGTAGCAGAAATAATGCAGGGACCCTGGTTTTTATATGCCTGGATTGCAGGAGCAGTGTTGTCATTTATTGATGCCGCGGTTTGGAGTCAGCTAGGCTCTACTTATCCCTTAGCCGGTGGTAGTTATAATTTTCTAAAAGAGGGATTCGGACCGAAATGGGGCAAGCTCATGAGTTTTTTATTTGTCTGGCAAACAATGATTCAGGCGCCTTTAGTAATTGCTTCAGCTGCAATTGGCTTTGCAAGTTATTTCCGATATATATATCCATTGAACGATTGGCAGGGAAAAATCATGAGTGGCAGTATTGTGATTTTAATTGTTTTAATGCTATATAGAAAAATTGAAGCAATTGGAAAA
This sequence comes from Chitinophagaceae bacterium, assembly GCA_947371755.1. Classification (GTDB taxonomy): domain Bacteria; phylum Bacteroidota; class Bacteroidia; order Chitinophagales; family Chitinophagaceae; genus Sediminibacterium. Next base: position 57,679 of record CANBQT010000012.1, on the reverse strand, counting down.
ATCAGTGTGTTACTATGGGTAGGTGTTTTAGTAACCATGGCATGGCTTATTGGAGGGGGATTATTTCATGGTAATTTTCTTCAGCCTATCATACATATGAACGACGGATTAAAACTCGATCATGCCTTTGCTGCGGCACTTGGGTTTGCAAGTGTAAAAACTATTTATAGCTATCTGGGGTATTACAATGTTTGCCATTTAGGAGGTGAGATTATGCATCCTCAAAAAAATATTCCTAAGAGTATGTTTATATCAATTGCAGGTATTGCTGTTTTATACTTGATGATGAATATCAGTGTAGCTTCTGTTTTACCGCTTGAACAAATTCAAAAAAGTAAATTTGTCGTGAGTGAATTTGTTGCAACCCTTTTTGGATCTACCGCAGCTAATATTGCTACATTATTAATTCTATGGGTGGCATTTGCTTCGGTGTTCTCTGCCACTTTGGGCTATAGTAGAATACCCTTTGCAGCAGCTTCGGATGGCGCTTTCTTTAAAATATTTGCAAAGCTACATCCAACCAAGCATTTCCCCTATGTATCACTCCTGTTTTTAGGATCGGTTGCTTTTGTATTTAGTTTACTTTTTAAGTTACACGAGGTAATAAGTGCCATTTTAGCAATGCGGATATTGATCCAATTTATTGGACAGGCGATTGGGTTATTATTACTGGTAAAGCAAAAAGGCATGTCACATTTTGCATGGAAAATGCCTCTCTATCCAATTCCAGTAATACTTGCTATTATTATATGGGGACTGGTTTTTCTTTCTACAGGATTTAATATGATCCTTGGTGGTTTAACAGTAATAACCCTAGGTCTGATTGCATTTTTAATCAAATCAAACAGAAACAATGAATGGCCATTTAAGAAAGTGCTTTAAATGGTTGCTTTGGGAAAAGACGATGTAATACTAGACTAAGAACAACTACACTCAATGCACCAACAACATTGAGCCATAAAAAACCTAAACCAATAATCCCGTATTTGTCTAAAAAGAAAAAACTAATCACAATGATTTCCCCAATTACAGCAGCCCAAAAAACAGCATTAGACTGAATTTTTTTCAAATAAAAGGCTACCAAAAATATCCCTAGAATAACTCCGTAAAAAAGGGACCCAAGTACATTTACAGCTTCTATTAAACTACCCATACCCGTTGCGAACTCTGCAGTGATGATGCTGAATATGCCCCAACCTAATGTATAGTATTTTGAGATCCTATATTCCGAAGCGCATTGTTCTAAATTATTACTATCATATGCTTTCTCTCTAAATCGAACATGGAAGTCGATCATAGTGCATGATGCCAATGCATTCAAAGCAGCGGCAATAGAGCCCCAAGCTGCTAAAAAGATAATGGCTATTAATAATCCCACTAAACCTTTGGGTAAAAAATCAACCACAAAACGAAGAAAAATATAATTGGTATCGTTGGTGTCTGCATTTGGCAATGCCTTCTTCAAAATAGTTTTATACTGTTTTTGTGTTGAAGCCATTTGAACTGTTCCTTTCCTAAGGCTATCCTTCAATGCGCTATTGCCCGGAATAACATAGTCCCTACTCCATTGCTCCTGTTGCAATTGTTGTTTGTTGAAATGAGACTCCAGTATTTGCAAAGAATCTTTATAAGAAGTAGTTGCTGCTTTTTCAGCTACAGACTTATTAAAGAAAACAGGCGCTGGATTGAATTGATAAAAAGTAAAAAGCATGGCACCCAATAACAAGATCAAAAATTGCATGGGTACTTTAACTAGTCCATTCATTAACAAGCCAATCTTACTCTCTTTACTATCTTTTGCTGTTAAATACCTTCCTACTTGTGATTGATCTGTTCCAAAATATGATAAGGCAAGAAAGAAACCACCGATTACTCCGCTAATGATATTATAACGGTCTTTCCAATCAAATCCCTTTTCTGTGAAACCGGTTGTAATCACATTTAGTTTCCCAGAAGCCCCACTTACTTTTAAAGCATCAGTAAAACCTACCCCAACTGGCAGGTAATGAACTATTAAATAACCAGCCACAAACATGCCAATAAAAATGATCAGCATTTGTAACTGTTGCGTATATGCCACGGCTTTAGCGCCTCCACTTACTGTATAAATAATCAGCAGGCCACCCATTACAATATTTGTATAAAAAATATCCCATCCCAATAAAGATGACAATATGATGGATGGAGCATAAATACTTATACCAGTGGATAATCCCCTGGAAATTAAAAATAAAGAGGAAGTAAAAATTCTGGTTTTGATATCAAACCTATTCTCTAAAAATTCATACGCAGTAAATACTTTGAGTTTATGGAATAGCGGTACAAAACTGATAGACAATATGACCATCGCAATTGGTAAACCAAAATAATATTGCACAAATCGCATCCCGTCTGTAAATGCCTGACCAGGTGCAGATAAAAAAGTAATGGCACTGGCTTGAGTACCCATAATACTGAGTAAAACCAAATACCAGGGCATAGACCGATTACTCAAAAAATATCCTTCCAAACTTTTTGAGGTACGACTTTTATATAGTCCGTAAGTGATGATACCTAATAAGGTTACTATTAAAACAATCCAGTCAAGTTTACTCATGCAAAATGATTTGTAACCCAAATGAAAAATATAATAAGAACAGCCAATACCGTGAGTACTAGCAAATACCAGCCTGTCCAACTGGAGAAAAGAGGTATTTTATTTTTATTGTTCATTATTTATTATTGCTCAATAACCCACCTGCTAAAAGCCCAATGGCAAGCCCAATAACTAATCCTATTTTTACATTTTTAAGTAATAACCCAATTCCAAGTGCAATCAAAATCAAAGTTATAGCACCAATTTTTTTCCTAGGCTTTGCGTTCATTTTTAGTTATTTTTTGGAAGTGCAATTAAGTTGGCCAACAATTTATAGGCCCCAGGAATACCCGCAGGTAATTGTCGGAAAAGCACTAAACTCACATAAGCGAAATTGCCTTTGCCATATTTAGCAATTGCTAAACTTCCGGTAGCAGGTTTATCATTTGTATCGTTCATACTCAAAGGCATTTCAAAATGAGCATCCACCTGCTCTGCCTGATAAGTGCTTCTCTCCTGAATCCAATCATCAAAATCTTTTTGCTCAATCTTATTAGGATAATTCAATACAGAATGTTCTGGTAACACGAAGCGAACCTGTGCGTTCTCCTCTGTTACTCTTGAGCTTGCATTTACAATGAAAGGATATGGACCAACTTTTATTTTCTTTAACCCAATCTGGTTGCTTTTTAAATATTGCACAATCAAATTGCCTCCATTTTCCACATACCGATTAAGTACATCATTCTTATTACTCAAATAATCAAATACGTTGTGAGCTCGAATTCCTAAAAGTATTGCATCGAACTCTTTCAATTTTTCATCTGTAATATCAGATTCATGAAGATATTGCAGGTCGTATCCTAATTGCAGAATAGCATCAGGCACTTTATCTCCTGCACCTGTAATATATCCTACTTTCTTACCTGAGACCTTGACTTCCTCTGAAATAATTCTAGCATTATTCTGAAAGAAATAATGAATATCGGGTATGTGGTCGTATTTAATTGCTCTTAAATAAGAATTATAGACATGTTTTTTGTTATTAATAACCGTGGCAATAGTGGCTGCTACATTAGGTTCCTGTTCCTTGTTAAAAGATTTTGGCATAACAATACTTTCTGCAAATACTTTACCAGCTTCAAAATCTATAATAGTATCTTTTGTGAATATGCTTTTATTCCCTTGTACAATTTGTATGGTAACGGGTATTTGTTTTGCTGCAAAATTTGATTTGTATTGCAGTTGTAATTTGGGGTTAGCAATTTGCTTATTGTTGGATTTCACATTCGTTAAAACAACATCCGGCGTTAAAGAAACAATGATTGGTGTAATTACAATGTAAGGTTGATATAATTCACCTTTAACAGGATCTACATATTTATATTGAACAGGTTTCTGATCTGTAAAACTTACACCATTAATAGAGAAACTAAAGTCTACCACATAGGCTGCTTTGTTTTCGTCTTGCCCAATCAATTGTTGGTCTTCTACATTAAAACTCCCAATCTTATCTTGCTTATTTGCTAACCAATAAGGCTGACTTAACTTCTTAGAATTTTCAACTGTAAATACTTTATTAAAAGCAATATTTGTATTAGAAGGAAGTGGGTTATGGAATGATGTATCAAAGGCATCATTTACTGAATTATTAATCCAGACATGTTCTAATTGCACATTTACATTATTCCTTTTGTTCAGGAAAAAATTAACAGTCATCTTTTCCCCTAAAACTGCATACTCTTCATCAGTTGTAGCTTCAAAAAACAATCCACTGCAAGCAATGATCAGTTGCTTAACCTCTTCCATTTTCTTGATTACCCATGCAGTTTTATCAGAAATTTGTTGCAAATTTTTATATAACTCAACTAAAGCATCAACTGATTTTTCTGGATGTTCAAATTGGTAAGTTCCTATGATGGCATCAATTTTATCTGAAATTTTCTCTGCCCCCTTCACCCTGTTCCAACTAATATCTACACCATCTGTAAGCTCATTCTTTGGAGCATCTCCACCAAGTGTTGCAAAATACTCATAGAAAGGACCTCTTCTTCTTGGTCTACCTTCGCCCTGACTTTTATGCATGCTTCTCGCCTCTCCACCAATCTCTCCATAACTTTTTCCCAACAAAGGATTATATCCGCCTACATCCATTTTAAATTGGTCGTTATTAGTTGTATTCGTACCCCCAAAATTGAAGGTATTCCATAGAATTCTTTTAGCCTGCCAAATGGTAACACCATACTTTAATTGTTCGGGAAATCTTTTTGGATCAGCTGCAGCAGTAAAAGCTTCTTGAGCAAGAATCGAAGAAGCTGCATGATGCCCGTGACCAGCCCTTGCGTCACCAGGAAAACGAGCGATAATTACATCTGGTTGATATTGTCTGATAACCCAAACGACATCACTCAATATTTTCTCTTTATCCCAGATACGAAGTGCTTCATCAGCGTTTTTACTAAATCCAAATTCATAAGCCCTACTAAAAAACTGTTCTGCCCCATCTTGTCTTCTAGCTGCTAATAATTCTTGCGTTCTAATTAATCCCAGATCAATACCTTGTTCACTACCGATTAAATTTTGTCCACCATCACCCCTAGTTAAACTTAGATATCCTGTCCGATACAATTTTTCTTTCGCTAAATAGGGAAGGAAACTATTGTTTTCGTCATCGGGATGGGCAGCAATATACAAGACACTTCCTAATACTTTCAGCTTTTTCAACTGCATATAAATATCTGCACTATTATTGATGACAGGGATCTGAGCACTCGTTTCAAGAATGGAAAGAACCATACACAACATAGCTAAAGAACTTAACCGCAAAGGAAATCTCATCATATAAATCATTATGTAAGTAACGAAGATAGTATTCCAAAAATGACTGTACACACCGTTCAACCAAATTATTGACCAGCTAAGAATACTGCATTACAAAATAGCAATTTCCCATTTTCCCAAAACTGGCGAAACATTAGATTATCAGCTAAATAAACAACTGATCCTGCACCCATCTGCTGAACACCAAACAATGTTCCGTCTTTTAATTTCGCCTTTACTTTAACGCCACTAAAGCCTGTAACATATCCTTCTTTTTTTAGTACCCCAACATTCCATCCTTCCTTCATAAAATCATAAATATTGGAGTCCTGCTTTAATGTATAATAAAAATCGGGATATCCAAAAGCCAAGGGATGTGTATTATCCAGGTCAACTTTATAGATTGCACCTGGAATGGAGCCTGTTAAAGCAGTTCTTTCCTGATCTGCAAATTTCTTTAATGCTGCATATTCGTTTTTGTCTTCACTTTTATCTTCTTTCAACTTAATACCCCAATCAGCACCAGCTAGCTGGTCAGCGGCAGACTCAATAGCTACTAGCTTACCCCCGCTTTTCACAAAGTCTTTTAATTTGTCTGTAGTTATTTTATCGGTGAGCGTTTTATAGTTCCCATCAGGAATAATCAGCACTTGATAATTTTTAAGATTAAACCTTCCAAGATCATTTGCATTTACTAATGTAACTGGATAGTCTAATTGTTGATCAAAGAATTGCCAGATCTCTCCAGCTCCTAAACTTGAACTCTGCTCTCCACTGATGAGTGCTATTTTGGGTGTTGCACTAATCACTCTAACATCTGATGAACCAAAATCTGCTCCTTTATCCATCATTCCTGTTTCTACTGCTATTGGTTGTACGTGGTATTTCTGACAAGCTTCATTGGTAATACTATTCCAATTAACAGCTGCATTACTAGTTTTTAAAACTATCAAAGTGCCACGATCATACTCTTTACCATTATAGCTAAAGGGAAGTGTAGTGTATCTAACTTTCACATTATTCTTTAATAAATGTGCCAACACTTTGGCAGCATTCAAGGAATGATATGGAATCAAAAGTCCATAATTTGCATTTTGTACTGCTATGACAGAAGGTGATTTTGTTTCGGTGTTAACTTCTAATTTTTCCTTTACAGCATAGGTTTTAATTCCGTATGCAAAGGGTATTGCCCAGGCTGTTATATCGTAGGTATTGGAATCGGTTAGCTTTGTTTTTGGCTCAAGTAATACTTTTGCTAAAACCGCATTCGACTGGTAGGTACTAACTGCAAGGTGCATTCCTTCATCTACAAAAGACTCTTCTTTTCCTGAGAAATAATTATACCCTATAAATTTTTTATTATTGATAGTACCAGATTCTATTCCATTTTGATCAAATAATTTTTTTACAGCCAATAATTTATTTTCATCTTTAGAAGTAAGTACATACGTCTTGTATTCACCAATTTTGCCATTTTTATTATCAGCAAAAAATTGCTGAAACTCTTTCAATAAGCGTTGTTGATTTTTAGAACTCGTTTCAATAGTTGAAAGTCCTGTGGTATAATGATGCATCACCCTATCCGTAAGGGTAAGCGTATCTCCATTTTTATTAATTATGGCCAAACCACTTCTTATTCCACCTTGTTCAAAAGTCATTCCAATTGCCCCTTTATAAATAGGATATGTATCGCCGTATGATGGGTATAGAAGGTCAAATCTTTCTTTGGTAAAAAACAACCAGCCATTTTTATCAAAATAACTTGCATTGCTCTTTCCAATTAATCCCTGAAAATCTCTTTGCCATTGCGTAATCAGTTCGTGATAGGGTTCAGCTGCAGGAGCAAAATAATAAGGTTGGTCAAAACCTTGCTCATGATAATCTACATGCACTTGTGGAAGCCATTCATTGTATTTCTTTAATCTTTGTTGCGACTCAACTTGTGTTTGCCAGGCCCAATCTCTGTTCAGATCAAAATTGTAATGATTACTTCTTCCACCTGGCCATGGTTCCACGTGTTCTCTGGCTAGGGGTTCAGGGTTTGCATGCATTCCCACCATTGAATTGAACCAGTTCACATATCGGTCTCTACCATCAGGGTTGATGCAAGGATCAAGAATCACTATTAGATTTTTCAACCAATCTTTTGAAGTTGCATTTTTAGGATCAACTAAGCTATAAAGAGTTAACATAGCAGCTTCTGATGACGATGTCTCATTGCCATGAACATTATAACTTAACCATACAATTGCTGGAGGATCTGTGATGGGGTCTCCACTTTTTCCATTTGATACGCCAGCTAAAGACAGATTATGTTGGCGGATAGATTCCAGCCTTTTTAAATTTTCTGGACTAGCGATAAGGGTAATTAATAATTCTCTTCCTTCATTAGTTTCTCCATACTTCTCCAGCTTAACCATTTCGGGTTTTGCCTGGGCCACCGATTTAAAATATTCCACCACTCGGTGATGTCTGGTATATTTTGCGCCTACCTGGTAACCTAAGAATTGAGCCGGGCTTTGCAAATCCTGTGAAAAAACAAGGCTCGAAGCAAAGAAAAGTACAAAAACTAAGCTGATTTGTTTCATAGTATAAAAATGAGCAGTGAATGTAGGCAAACTAAAAAAGCTTTGTGCGTTGTGTTGCACTTATTTTTACACAACCTTTATAACTATTGGGTTGTTTTTGTAGCAAATCAATTAATTTCCTCCCTTGGAATGAGCCTTTTCAATTTTATGATACCCACAAAATGATAAAAGGCTAATTCCCTGTCATAAAATCAATATTAGATACATGAAAATGTTTTCAACCCTCAGCATTTGCATTTTAGTCGCTCAGTTGCAGACAAGTCTTGCACAGGTATCCATAGTTGGAGCCGGGAAAAAAGTAGACCCCTATCATTATGAAGTTGTAAAAAATGGACAATTCAGAAGAGCTTCCGTAAGTTCTGCGCACCCTTTGGCCAGTATGGTAGGTGCAGCCATCATGGAGCAAGGTGGCAATGCTTTTGATGCAGGTATTGCAACACAGTTAGCATTGGCAGTCGTATATCCTGGAGCGGGAAATATAGGTGGAGGAGGATTTCTTTTGGCCCGCCAAAGTAATGGAGAGCTGATAGGGCTTGATTATAGAGAGGCTGCTCCATCAAAGGCTAACCGAGATATGTATTTGGATAAAAATGGTACTGTACTCCCAGCGCTTTCTCAGTTTGGTCATCTGGCATCCGGTATACCCGGGACGGTTGCAGGACTATTTGCAACTTTGCCCTACGCTAAACTTCCCTTTAAAACATTAATTCAGCCTGCCATCGATTTAGCAGAAAAAGGTTTTGTGATTACTGAAAAACAGGTATCTAGTTTTAATGCTGAAAGAGAAAATTTTATCAAGAATAATAGCCATCCAGTTGCTTTTGTAAAAGAAGGTAAATGGCATGTAGGAGATACCTTAGTTCAAAAAGACTTGGCGGCTACGTTAAAGCGCATACAAAATGAAGGTGCAAAGGGATTTTATGGAGGTGAAACTGCAAAACTAATAGTAGCAGAAATGCAATCCGGCAATGGAATCATTAATGAGGAAGACCTGATGAATTACACAGCAAAACTGCGTAATCCAATTGAATTTGATTATAGGGGTAATCATATCATTAGTTTCGCTCCCCCCAGTAGTGGTGGTATCATCATTAATCAGATGCTCAAAATGATTGAGAAATATCCTGTTGGCACTTTCGGATTTCAATCAGCAAAATCGGTACAGCTAATGGTGGAAGTGGAAAGACGTGCTTATGCAGACAGAGCTGAACATATGGGTGATCCTGATTTTTGGAAAGTGCCTGTAAAAACGCTGACAAGTGATAAATATTTAACTGAGAGAATGAAGGACTATACTTCAGACAAAGCTGGCAATAGTGCAAATATAAATGCTGGAACCATTCATGAAAGTGAAGAAACCACTCATATCAGTATCATGGACGCTCAGGGAAATATGGTAAGTATCACCACTACTTTAAATGGAGGCTATGGATGTAAAACTGTAGTTGGCGGTGCTGGTTTTTTATTAAATAATGAAATGGATGATTTTAGTGTTAAGCCAGGTGTACCTAATATGTACGGTGCCATTGGAGGAGAAGCCAATGCGATAGCTCCGGGAAAAAGAATGCTAAGTTCTATGACTCCTACCCTCATTCTAAAAAATAAGAAACCCTATGTTGTTATAGGAACCCCGGGTGGAACTACTATTCCAACTTCGGTTTTTCAGGGGATAGTAAATATCATTGATTTTAATATGTCTGCGGCTGATGCTATTAATAAACCAAAATTTCACCACCAATGGCTACCAGATATGGTGATGATTGAAAAAGATTTCGATGCTTCTACAAAAAAACAATTAATGGCAATGGGCTATAAATTGGTAGAAAGAGATGGTATCGGCAGAACAGAGGCCATCCGGATTTTGAGTGATGGGAAAAAAGAAACAGCTGCTGATGTTCGGGGAGACGACTCTGTAGCAGGCTTCTAAACCATAATAAGAGTTATACTTGAAACAAATTATAAAAATGGCTGCTTTTCATGATTAATTTGAATAATTGCCAAGTTTGGTATTGTATTTGACTATCCTTACCGAATGCGTAATTTTAACCTCCAAAGTCAGCCATTCTGAAGAAAACCCTCAACATATCGCGTAAAATATTATTAAGCATATTAGCTTTTCTGCTACTGATCTTTATGGCAATACAAACTGATTTTGTTCAAAACAGAATCGTTCAAATTGCTGTTAAAAAAATCTCTTCCGAATTAGGCACAGAGGTAAGTATCAAAAATGTAAGCTTCTCGTTGTTTAATAGTATGAACCTACAGGGGGTATTGATAAAAGATAAGAAGAATGATACATTGGTTTATGCCGGTCAGGTTAAACTGAGAATCACAGACTGGTTTTTCATTAAAGACGAGGCAATTATAAAATATGCGGGTCTTGAAGACGCAGTAGTAAAACTTAGTAGAACTGATTCTGTCTGGAACTATCAGTTCATTGTCAACTATTTCACAAGTTCACCAAAGAAAAAAAAGAAAACAGGCGGTATACAATTAAACCTTAAAAAAGTTGATCTGAAAAATATTCATTTCATCAATAAAGATTTGTGGGTTGGCGAAACTATGGATTTAAAACTTGGAAGTTTATTATTGGACGCGGAAAACATGAATTTTACTAAGAGCATTTTTCATATAAATGAAATTGCCATAGACAAACCTTTTTTTACAATTCAAGAACTGGACGCACTTCGTCCAGACTCATTACGAAAACATAAGAAATTTACAATAAATGAAACCTCCATGTATTTCAATGCTGGTGACATTGCTTTACATATTGCAAAAATCAAAATCAAAGATGGTCAGCTTTGGATTGAAGCTAATGAGGATAAGCCTTCAGATATTTTTGATGGAGAGCATATTCGATTAAGTAAATTAAACGGATCAATTAGCAACTTTCATTTCATTAAAGACACCATTAAAGCTTCAATTGTTTTGTCTGCAAAAGACAGATCCGGATTTGAATTAAAAAAGTTAAAAACGCAATTTCGTTTCACTCCACAGATCATGGAGTTATCGGCCCTTGATTTACAAACAAATAAAAGTAAGATTGGACCTTATTACGCCATGAAGTATAAAGACTTTAATGAAGACTTTAACGACTACATTTCGAGTGTAACGATGGTGGGCAATTTTAAAGATTCAAAGGTTTATAGTGATGATATCGCATTTTTTGCCCCTGAATTAAAAGATTGGAATAAAGAATTAACATTGAGTGGGAATTGTGTTGGAACTGTTGAAAATTTTACGGTAAAAAACTTAAATGCAAAAGGTGGAATTGGTACTTCATTAATCGGAAATCTAAATATGAAAGGATTACCCGATATCAATACAACCAACATCCTTTTTGAAAATGGCACATTACAAACTAATTATTTCGATCTAGGATTTATTCCGGCATTAAAAGATATCAAATCTCCCAACTTAGCTGCGCTCGGTAATATCATTTATAGAGGAAGTTTCAAAGGCACCATCAATAACTTCATTACAGATGGCGTATTCAGCACTGCGCTTGGAGGCGTTACAACAAATGTGGCCATGCAATTCCCTCACAAAAAAGACCCCATTTATACGGGGAATATTGAAACCAGTAGATTTAATCTCGGAAAATTCCTAGACTATGAACAACTTGGCCTGGTCGATTTTAAAGGGAAGATCAGTGGAACCAGTTTTAATATCAATAGATTAAAAACTGAATTAGATGGAAAGATCTCTTCTTTAGAATTTAATAAATATAAATACACGAACATCATCACAAAGGGTACGTTGCAAAAAAAATATTTTAGTGGTGAACTAAAAATTGATGACCCTAATCTTGACTTTACAAGTGATATTGAAATTGACCTTAACAAGGATCAACCCAGCTATAATATTGTGGGCGACCTAGTGCACACAAATGTTCAGGCTTTGAATCTTTATCCTGAACATATTGAGGTAACAGGTTTATTGGATGCAAACTTTACAGGAACCAATATCGACAACTTCTTAGGGTCTGCTAAATTTCTGAATGCAACTATTAAAGGAGATGTCAGTACTATTAATTTCGATTCATTAAAACTGAGCTCGAGTTATAAAGACAGTATTAAATCCTTAGAATTAACAAGTAGCGACTTCAATGCATCCATCATTGGAAAGTTTAGTATTATCGATTTACCAGCAAGTATTCAATCATTCCTGAATCATTATTACCCAGCATATATAAAGCCCCCAAAATCAATCCCAAAAAATCAATCTTTTGAGATCAATGCAAGTACCAATTACATTGAACCATACATCAAACTATTTAATAAAAAAATTAGCGGTTTTAATGATGTGAATTTTTCTGGATCAATTGATACTAAAAAGAATCTATTAGGCTTATCTGCGAATGTGCCCTATGCAAAATATAAGAAATACATTATTTCAGGTGTACAGATCAATGGCAAAGGAAATAAAGACACTTTGATATTGAATGGAGATATTAGCAGTATACAATTAAGTGATAGTTTTCACTTGCCGAATTCTCACTTTGATATCAATTCCGCAAATGACCATTCCATTGTATCAATCAAAGCAAGTGCGGATAATACCATCAATGATGCAACACTATTAGCAGATGTATACACTATACAAGATGGTGTGCGAATTCATTTAAGGCCTTCTACTTTTGTTTTGAATGATAAGAAGTGGAACATCGAAAAAGATGGCGAGTTAATCATTAGAAATAATTTCTTACACGCTAGCAATATCCATTTTACTCAGGGATTCCAGGAAATTTCCGCAGAAACTGAAGAAGAAGATGGTGGTAACACTAACAACTTGAATATTACATTGAGGTATGTTTATTTAGGCGACATCACGTCTTTGTTTTTTAAGAACCCGAGAATGGAAGGGATATCCTCAGGCGAAATAGTTCTTAAAGATTTTTTTGGCAAATTCCATGCTGATGCAGAACTGAAAACAGAACAATTCAGGATGGATGAAGATAGTGTTGGATCAGTAAAAATTACAGCTAAATACAATGATGAAACCGGCTTAATACCTTTTACAGTTAACTCAGACAACGAAGACTATCAATTAACAGCATCTGGCTCTTATAATGTAAAAGATAATATTGAAAACCCTTTAAAGACGGATATACAAATTGAGAATTCAAAAGTGAACATTCTACACCGATTCATTGGTGATATTTTCAGTGATATAACTGGAACAGCTAAAGGAAATCTTAGTATCAATGGAAATCCAAATTCACCTGACCTTTTAGGTAAATTAAGTTTGCGCAAAGCAGGATTGACAGTGAATTATACCAAAGTGCATTATACCATTGATTCGGCAGAAGTTAAATTTGAAGAAAATGGAATTGATTTTGGTGAATTACAAATACAGGATAAATATCAAAATAAAGGCACCATTAGGGGAAAGTTGTTGGAAAAAGGTTTCAAAGACTTAGCATTTGATTTTGATATGAGTACAAAAAGACTCTTACTCATAGATACCAAATTAAAGGACAACAACATGTTCTATGGCAAAGCTATTGGTAAGGCTCAAATGAGCTTTAAAGGGCCTGAAGACAATGCTAAAATGAATATCATTGCTGAAGCTACAGACAGTTCCCATATTGTACTGCCCAACTCTACGAGTAAAGAAAATGGAACTTCTGATTTTATTGTTTTCAAAAAGTATGGGACTGAAATGGAAACAGTTAAACCTTCTGGAAATTTCAATCTTGCTGTTGACTTAGACCTCACAGCAAATAATAAAGTATCTATTGATGTGATACTGGATGACCTAACTGGTGATGTGATTAAGGCTGAGGGAAATGGACGATTAAAGATTCATGCCGGCACTTCAGATCCTTTAACGATCAGAGGAAGATATAATATTGACCGTGGAAACTATGATTTCAATTTTCAATCCTTTATACGTAAACCATTTGTATTGTTAGCAAATGCTGGTAACTATATAGAATGGAACGGAGATCCCTTTAGAGCGGATGTTCATATCGATGCACAATACACTGCAGAAAGAATTAGTATGAGTGAATTGGTAGGTAATAATAATTTTAGTGGAGCAGTAAAAGCATATCGAGGTGATGTATATGTGATTGCTCAATTGCGCGACAAGTTAAACCTGCCTTCCATCAAATTTAAACTCGATTTTCCACAGGGAAGTCCAATCAGAACAGATAATGAGTTTACTGCCTTCTTAAATAGAATTGAGAAAGACGATAATGAAATTTTAAAGCAGGTTTCATTTTTAATTGTACTCGGATCTTTTGCGCCAACCGGCAATAATGGAAATAACAATATTGCAAACCCTTATATGATCACTTCACTGGGTGTGAATACCATTTCACAAGTACTCACAAAAGAAGTGAATAAAGCCGTGTCAAATATTCTGTATAAAATAACCGGCGATAAGAGTCTTCGCTTTGATCTGGGCACATCCTTATACAGCAGTAATACATTATTGGATGCGAGTAGCGGTGTAACAACTAATAGCAATAAACTTGATCGAACAAGAGTAAATTTAAAACTTGGATATGCTTTTGCTAATAATAATGTAATCGTTACTTTAGGTAGCGACCTTGATTTTAATGTAGGCAATACTACTTCATTCCAAAATGGAAACTTCCAATGGTTACCCGATTTTAATATCAAGTTTATTTTAACCAAGGATCGTAAGTTAAGTGCCATCATCTTCACAAAAAATAGCCTTGATATCAGTGGCTCCACTTTTGGACGCCGAAACAGACAGGGCGTAAGCATTTCTTATCAGAGAGACTTCGATGAATTGTTTGCTAAAAAACCAGAGGTCTTAGAAATCAAAACTCCCGCAGAGAATTTAGAAGAGAAGAAATAATTATTGAATCAGTACTTCCGGAATTTTCTTACACCCTTTCAACCGGTATACATAAAAATACCGCACCACTCCACCATTTCTTATTTGATTGATTTGTACAGGAGCCTGGATACTAGTAAAATAGTCTGCGTAATTTTTTTGAACGTCTAAAGGAAGATTGGAGGGCACTATGGCGTAAGCATCATCTCCAAGTTCTATTTTTTTTCGATCCCTGTTCAACCATGCAAACTTGTGTATATCCTGCAGTGGTCCAATTGCTATCAGTGTTTGATGAGTTAATGGTGCCGTATAAAATTCTAAATGTCCTCCGGGGAACCACTTAGGAATAATCAAAAAACTGTTCGGTTGCATGATATGCTGTTGCTCATCTGAAGTCACTAATTTTGAGTAAGCCGCGCTAAAATCAGACCATCCACTCAGATCAAGAGTAGGGCAATATTCTCCAAAATTTTTTTTGTCATGACTTCCGAAATTAACTGGAGACAATCTTACAATAGCAGTTGCCAAAATCAACAAAATGCCTACAAATAAACCAGCTATCGGTAAAATTTTAGGCGTGCCCTTGATTTTTTTCTGATCCAAGTAAATGGCAACAAGAATATAAAGAGGAATAAATGCTGGTCCAGTCCAATGTGGCAGGGTTGGATTAAATAAAGAAATCACCCAGAATAAAAAGATCATTGGAATACTCATACAGAATATCCAAATGGTAGTATTCTTATGGGTAATAACAAAAGATTTTTTCGCAATGGCAATCAGTGTTAGAATGATAAGTACAAATATAATTGGGTTTTGATAGGCAAACTCTCCTGCGATTTCTCTACCCAACATATCCCATTGCAACTGAGTATGCGTTACCCTTTCTGAGTGAAATTTATACGTAATAAAATCATACTGAATATTCCAATAAATAATTGGCAATAAGCATAATAATGTAATAAATACCGACAGATATAATCTCCAATTGAATAACCATTTGATTCGAAGAAATAAGATACTCAAACCAAAACCTGCCCATAAATACAAGCCATGTACTTTACAGAGGGCTGCTAAACCAATCAATAATCCAATCAACATCCACACTCCTGTTTTCTTTTCTGCCTCTGGCTGATAAAGCAATACACACATATAATATAAGGATGCAGTCCAAAAAGGCATTTGGGGAGAATCAGGAAGAACAAAAAGTCCCGCAATTATTCCTGTATAAATGGAAGATTGAAAGATAATTGCTGCATACCAACCAGCTTTTTCTGATGCTATCAGTTTAGCTGTTTTAAAAATGAACCAGGTTGATAATCCAGCACCTAAAATACTACCTAATCGCATTGATATTTCTGAAACCCAATGAAGATTTAATGTAGTTATTCGAATCATCAAACCGATTAAAGGGGGATGATCAAAATGATTCCATTCTAATTGTAAGGCGTAAGTCCAATAATAAACTTCATCATTTCCTAGTTCCAATAATCCAGCAATAATCAGTTTGATACCCATGGTAATGAATATCAGTAACCAAACTTTCTTACTATATGTGGAAGAGATATTTTGCATGAATTACTATTGGTGGTCTATCAACCAACGAACGGCAAGTTCATACCCTTTTAATCCCAGGCCAATAATACTGCCTGCTGCTTTTGCAGAAACATGAGACAATTTTCTAAAATCTTCACGGGCGTGAACATTACTAATATGCACTTCAATTAATGGGGTTTTAATAGCGGCGATTGCATCCCCGATGGCAACTGAAGTATGTGTATATCCTCCCGGGTTCATGACAATACCCTGAAAGTCGAACCCAACTCTTTGTAATTCGTTAATCAATTCTCCCTCCACATTGCTTTGAAAATAACTGAATGCCACTTCAGGAAATTTAGATTGCAATTCAGTATAATATTCATCGAAGCCCTGATTGCCATAAATTCCTGGCTCTCTTTTACCTAATAAGTTCAAATTTGGGCCATTGATAATTGCAATTTTCATACTACGAATTTAAGGAATCGATTTAAACAACCAGTAACTTACATATTTAACCCAGCGTAATAAATAGAACCGAGCATTGGAGCCTTCTCATTCAACATCACGTGAACGGAAACGGTATTTAGTAAATGCTTCATCCTACCACTGGACTCGAATATTTCTTTCCATGTTTTAGGGTCTAACATCTGAATGATTTTAGGTGCGATACCGCCAGCAAGATATAAACCTCCCGTAGCTTTGAATTTTAAGATCATATTCGCCGCTTCAATGGCTAAGAATCGATCGAATAATTTAATCGCCTCAACACAAGTACTGCACTTTGCTTCTCTGGCTGCATTACTGATGACTGCTGCAGGGTCTGTTGTTTCCATGGCTTCTACAATCCATGCTGGCTTTGGTTTATTTTCCATCTGAGTAAGGTATTCCCAGATAGTAACAATTCCATTTCCACTTAATAAACGCTCCCAGCTAACATGTTCATGTCTTGCTTGAAGAAAGTAAAGTATTCCAAGATCTTGTTTGGTTCTAGGCGCGTAATCACAATGCCCTCCTTCTGTAGCAAAGGGATGATAACGACTACCATCAAAGAACAATCCTGCTTCACCTAAGCCGGTACCCGCAGCGAGTATCCCAATATTTCCTGGCGTTTCGTTTGTACCCTGATGCAAGGTGTGCAACTCTTCTGGTTTTAAAGCTGCCAGACCATAGGCAGTTGCCTCTAAATCATTCAGAATAGCCACGGGACTTCCACCTAGTGTTTGAGAGATTTCATTTCTATCAATCTGCCAACTTAGATTGGTAAACTTTACCTTTCCATCTATAACTGGACCAGCCACTGAAAGGCAAACTTTCTGAGGATTAGGCAAGCCTGCTATAAAATCACTTATGATATCAGTAAAAGAGACATGGTCTTTACTCACGTACCTTTTTTCTTTCACCACTTCCATGCCATTGGCAGTAAACTTGCACAAAGACATATTTGCTTTTGTTCCACCTATATCTCCAGCTAAAACAATTACATTTTCATCGTTTGCGAATGCTGTTTGTTTAAAAGCAATGGGAACTAAAAGAGCAATTTCCATATCAGATCGTTTTTCTTGTTATTTGTAAAGGAAAGAAATATCGCTTATAAATATGATTAAAATCAGTCGAAACCTTGATTTTTACTGATAATCATCATTATCAAACAAGTCAATATGCAATAATTTTGTAATTGAGCAATATCGATAAAATGACAAACGCATTATATTTATGTACTACAGAGCCCTACACAGGGAAATCCATCATCGCATTGGGTTTAATGAATCTACTAGCTGGTAAAACGGAGAGAATCGCTTATTTCAAACCCGTAATCAGCTGTATCGACGGACAAAAAGACAATCACCTCGAAACGATGATTCGTCATTTTGATCTGACCACACCCTATGAAGACATGTATGCCTTTACAAGAGAGGAGGTGGAGAAACTAAAAAACAATGGCAACGAGGCGATTATGATCGACAAGATCATAGAAAAATTCAAAAAATTACAGGAAACCAATGAATTTGTGATCGTAGAAGGTGCCGATTTTTTAGGAGGTAGTACCAATCTTGAATTCAACGACAATATTAATATCGCCAAAAATTTAGGAATACCCGTAATTCTAATCGTAAAGGGCGAAGATAAGTCCGAACAAGAAATCGTTTCTTCTACTGTATCCACTTTTAAATTGTTCCAAGAAGAAGGTGTTCAGATTCTTACAGTAATCGCAAACAAGGTATTAGAACAAATTGCCTTTTCTGTTTCTGTGAGTATTCGCCAAAATCTTCCTAAAGATATTATCATCACAGTAATCCCATATGATAGAAATTTAAGTAACCCCACCTTTCAGGAAATCTGTGCATCGGTAAATGGCAAAGCATTGTTTGGAGAACATTTATTTTCTAATCAGGTCGACAATCCCATTGTAGGTGCGATGCAATTGCACAATTGTTTATTACGGTTACAGAAAAATACTTTGATTGTTGCCCCGGGAGATAGAGGCGATATTTTAATTGGTGTACTACAAGCTAATATCTCAAAAAATTACCCCAAAGTAGCTGGAATGATCTTAACTGGCGGACTAATGCCAGAACCTTCTATATTAAAATTAATCGAGGGTTTGGATACTGTATTGCCAGTAATTACAGTTCAAACGGGCACATTTGAAACAGTTACGAAAGTGGCAGGTACTCAATCAAGAATCTCATATCTCAATAAAGAAAAAATAGCGCTCGCAATCAGCACATTTGATAAGTACATCGATATCCAATCAATTGGCGAAAAGATCAATACTTTCCAAACGAGAAATATTACGCCTCGGATGTTCCAATATCAGATTGTTAAAAGGGCAAAATCAATTAAAAAACATATCGTTTTACCAGAAGGCGGTGATGATAGAATTTTAATAGCAGCAAATCAACTTGTAAAACAAGACATCGTTAAAATTACCATCCTCGGAAATAAAGAAAATATCGTTGCTGCTTCTAACAGGTTGAATCTTTCTATGGACTTTGAAAAGATTCAAATCATAGATCCAGCAACTTCAAATAAGTATGATGCATATGTGGATGAATTAATAGAGCTAAGGAAATCAAAGAATTTACAAAAAGAAATGGCCCGCGATTTAATGTTAGACGTTTCCTATTTTGGCACGATGATGGTGTTTAAGGGTGATGCAGATGGAATGGTTTCCGGCGCTGAACATACCACACAACATACTATCCGCCCAGCGCTTCAATTTGTAAAAACAAAACCTGGAGTAAATACAGTTTCATCTGTCTTCTTCATGTGTTTACCTAATAGGGTTGCTATTTTTGGTGATTGTGCTGTAAATCCTAACCCTACCTCTGAGCAATTAGCTGAAATTGCTATCTCTTCTGCAGAGACCAGTATCATGTTTGGTATTGAACCAAAAATTGCAATGCTATCTTATTCTTCCGGAACTTCAGGTGAAGGTGAAGATGTAGATAAAGTAAGAAGAGCCACTGAAATCATCAGAGAGAAAAGACCAGACTTGAAAGTGGAAGGTCCTATACAATATGATGCAGCTGTAGACCCTTCTGTAGGCAAACAGAAACTACCCAATTCTCAGGTAGCAGGACAGGCAAGTGTTTTAATTTTCCCTGATTTAAATACTGGAAACAATACCTATAAAGCAGTTCAAAGAGAAACCGGTGCTTTAGCCATTGGGCCGATGTTACAGGGATTAAATAAACCAGTAAATGATTTAAGCAGGGGTTGTACCGTTGATGATGTTTTCAATACAGTTGTGATTACTGCCATACAAGCTCAATAAAAATTTAAAAATTCTTAGATGAACATTTTTGTAATTAATTCAGGCAGCAGTTCCATTAAATACCAGCTGATCAGTATGCCAGAAGCAGCTACTATATGTATTGGGTTAATAGAACGCATTGGATCAGATGCCTCCACGATCATTCATATAAGATATAAAGATGGCGAAGAATTTATCATAGAAGAAACTCTAAAAATCAAGGACCACGCATCTGGTTTAAAAGAAGTTGCAAAATTATTAATTGATCCGAGTATTGGCGTGATCAAAGACCCTGATGAAATAAATGCAGTTGGCCATCGGGTAGTTCATGGCGGAGAAAATTTTTCGGATACACAAATCATAACTGAAGAAGTAAAAGAAAAAATAATAAAATTATTTCCACTTGCACCTCTTCACAATCCTCCGAATTATTTGGGCATTGAAGTTTCAGAACAGATCTTCAAAAATGCAAAACAAATTGCTGTTTTTGATACTGCATTCCATCAAACCATGCCAGCAGTTGCTTATCGCATAGCGATCCCAAATGAATATTATACAGAACATAGAATTCGAGCTTATGGGTTTCATGGAACAAGTCATAAATATGTTTCTGAAAGAGCCATTGAATATTTGCAGAAAAAAGAATCTAAAATTATCACCATTCACTTAGGTAATGGATGTAGCATGAGTGCCATATTGAATGGCAAGTGTATTGATCATAGTATGGGGCTTGGACCTATGAATGGATTGATCATGGGAACAAGAGCAGGAGATATTGATCAGTCGGTTATATTTTATTTAGTCAATCAACTTGGTTACCCGATTGAAGAGATCAATCATGTACTCAATAAAAAGAGTGGTATGTTAGGATTAACTGGTTTCAGTGATATGCGTGACGTTACTGCCAGGTATAATGAAGGTGATCTAAATGCGATACTGGCTTATGAAATGTATGGCTATCATATCAAAAAATATATAGGTTCATTTGCCGCAGTTCTGAACGGACTAGATGCCATTGTTTTTACTGGTGGTGTAGGTGAAAATGATGCATTAGTAAGAAGTTTATCTACAAAAAATCTGTCTTATTTAGGTATTGAATTAAATGAAGAAATCAACCAACAACGCATCAAAGGAATTATAGCGTTAAATACTATCAATGCGAAAGTGAAAATATTAAAGATTCCCACTAATGAGGAATTAGAGATTGCCAATCAATGTTATGCTTTGATACAACAATAAAAAAAATCCCTGAGCTACAAACTCAGGGATTTTTTTAATGACGCATCATTTCAATAAAATTATCAAATAAGTAACGGCTGTCGTGCGGACCAGGAGTACTTTCAGGATGGTATTGTACACTAAAAGCCTGACGGTCTTTCAATCTTATTCCTTCAATTGAATCATCATTCAAATTCAGGTGAGTTACTTCTACATTAGCGTGATTACGAACAGCGTCAGGGTCTACACCAAAGCCATGGTTTTGTGTAGTAATCTCACATTGTCCGGTAATAATATTTTTAACAGGATGGTTTAATCCTCTATGTCCGTGGTGCATTTTAAATGTTGGAATGTCGTTAGCTCTTGCCAATAATTGGTGACCTAAACAAATTCCAAAAACAGGTTTGTTCTCATTCAAAATATCTTTTACTGTGGCAACAGCATAAGGCATTGCAGCTGGATCTCCGGGACCATTTGAAAGGAAATAGCCATTTGGATTAAATTCCTTTAATCTACTCAAGGGCGTTTTTGCAGGATGTACACGAACATGTGCTCCTCTAGTTACCAAACATTCAAGTATATGTTCCTTTACGCCGAAATCAAGCACAGCAACTTTAATCGAGGAGTTCTGATCACCTAACTCATATTCTACATCAGTGCTAACTGTACTGGCTAATTCCAGGCCATCCATATCTGGTACGTTTGCTAACTGTGCTTTTAATTTTTCAACATCAAACTCAGAGGAGGAAATGATACAGTTCATCGCACCTTTTGTACGGATATGGGCTACCAAAGCTCTAGTATCGATATCATCAATAGAAACAATATTATTGGTAATTAAATAATCACTCAAATTACCATCAGCCATGAAACGGCTGAATTTCTCTTCCAAATTTCTAGCTATCAGACCATGAATCTTCACTGATTTACTCTCTACATCAACATCCTTCACTCCATAGTTCCCGATATGTACATTATTCATAATCAAAACCTGACCTGTATAGCTAGGGTCTGTAAAGACTTCCTGATATCCGGTCATGCCAGTATTAAAGCAAATTTCGCCAGTAGCTATACCTATTTTTCCAAAAGCACGGCCATGAAAAACGTGTCCGTCAGCTAAAACTAAAATTGCGGGTGGGTGTGTTTGAGACATGATGATAGGGTCTGTTTAATGCTGCAAAAAAAACACATCTGAGTCGATATATCAGATATTTTTTTACACATTGGATATAAAAAAAGGCAAGACTGATAAAGTCTTGCCTGTATTTAAAAAAATCTTCATTAGAATTATTCTGCAGCTTTATCTTCAACAGCTGGAGTTTCTTCTGTAACAGGCGCTTCAGCTTCAGTAGCTGTTTCAACAGCAGCTTCAACTTTCTTTTTAGCACCACCTGCACGACGAGTTTTCTTAGCAGGCTCAGCAGCTTTTTCAACTGATTTACCGTAGATCTCGTTAAAGTCAACCAATTCAATCATTGCTTTCTCAGCGTTATCACCTGGGCGAATTCCTAATTTAAGGATACGAGTGTAACCACCTGGACGAGCAGCAACTTTTGGTCCAACCACTGTGAATAATTCTTTCACAGCTGCTTTATCTTGCAATTCAGCAAAAACCAAACGGTGGTTATGGCTGATTTGAGAAGCTGATTCAATTTTCTTGGTCTTTGTGATCAAAGGTTCAACATATGTTCTCAAAGCTTTAGCTTTTGCTAAAGTGGTAACGATACGTTTGTGTGTGATCAACTGACTAGCTAAGTTTTGCAATAACGCTACTCTGTGTGCCTTTTTACGGCCGAGGTTATTGATTTTGTCTCCGTGACGCATGACTTATTGTTTTATATATCTTGTACCGTGTCGGGAATACAAGATGTGAATAATGGAAAAGGGTTTGGATTAATTATCCAAATTGTCTAATCCTAATTTGTTTAAATCCATACCAAAGCTCAAACCTCTTTCAGTTAAAACCTGCTCAATCTCAGAAAGAGATTTCTGACCAAAGTTTCTGAACTTCATAAGGTCTTCTTGCTCGTATTGTACCAATTCGCTCAAGCTGTTAATTTTAGCAGCTTTCAAGCAATTGAATGCACGAACTGAAAGATCTAAATCTTCCAATGGTGTTTTCAATACTTTGCGTAATTGTAATACGTGCTCGTCAACAACATCTTCTTTTTTATCTTCTTTATTATCAAAAGTGATGTTCTCATCAGTGATGATCATCAAGTGTTGAATCAAAATACGAGAAGCTTGTTTAACTGCATCTTCTGGGTGAATAGTACCATCGGTAGCTACGTCCAGGATCAATTTTTCGTAGTCAGTTCTTTGTTCTACACGATAGTTCTCAATAGCGTATTTTACGTTCTTGATAGGTGTGTGTATAGAATCGATTGCGATATATCCGAAAGCTGCATCTTTAACTTTATTCTCTTCAGCAGGAATATAGCCACGGCCTTTAGCGATGGTTAATTCGATGTCGAGTTTAGAAGTATTGTCCATGGTGCAAATAACCAATTCAGGATTCATCACTTGAAAGCTTTGAGATCCTTCACCGATCATACCTGCATTGAACTCTGTGCGGCCTTTGATAGACAAAGTAATTTTTTCGTTAACTACATCGTGCTCAACATGCTTCTTGAAACGCACTTGCTTCAAGTTTAGGATCACTTCAGTTACGTCTTCTGTAATGCCTTTGATGGTAGCAAACTCGTGGTCAACACCTTCGATTTTGATTCCTACAATAGCATATCCTTCCAAAGAACTCAATAATACTCTGCGAAGTGCATTACCGATAGTCAAGCCGAAGCCTGGCTCTAATGGACGGAATTCAAACTGTCCTTCAAAATCTGTTGCTTTTTGTAAAACGATTTTGTCTGGCTTCTGAAAGCTAAGTATGGCCATATTAGAACTTGTTTTTTACTTATGAATCTTTAGCCCAATGGGGATAAAGGAATATGATGTATACCTGGGTTTTAAGACCCAGGTATTAAATTATTTAGAGTACAATTCGACGATCAACTGCTCTTTGATATTCTCAGGAACGTGTTCACGCTCTGGAGCAGTAATGAAAGTACCTTTCTTTTCAGTTTCGTTCCAATCTAACCAACCGAATTTAGGGTTCTTACCACGACTCTTGCTAGTAACAGCAGTATTGTCTGCACTCTTAGGTTTGTAAGCAATAATATCACCTGGCTTACATGTGTAAGAAGGTACATTCATTACTTCACCATTTACTAAAATGTGCTTGTGGTTCACTAATTGACGAGCTTCTGGACGGCTAGCTGTTAATCCCATACGGAAGATGGTATTATCCAAACGAGACTCCAACAATTTGATCAGGTTTTCACCGGTAACACCTTTAAGACGCTGAGCTTCTTCAAAAGTTTTACGGAACTGGCGCTCTAACACTCCATAAGTGTATTTAGCTTTTTGTTTTTCGCGTAACTGTAATGCGTATTCACCTAAAGTTTTACGCTTACGTGCCGCACCGTGCTGACCCGGAGGGTTGCTGTTCTTGCCTAACCACTTAGCATTACCTAAGATTGGTTCGCCAAAGATTCTTGAAATTTTGGTCTTGGGACCTGTGTAACGTGCCATTTCTTTTTGTTTGTTGATTTTTTAGTGACGACATAGTATCGTAAAAATCTAAAATAGATACTATGCCCTATGTTTATAGTTGTTGCCAGAACTTTCGTTCTAGCTAAAATTATACACGACGTTGTTTAGGAGGACGACATCCATTATGTGGTAAAGGCGTAACGTCTTTGATGGATGTTACTTCAATTCCAGACTGAGAAATTGAACGAATAGAACTTTCGCGACCAGCACCAGGGCCTTTTACGAAAACGTCTACACGCTTCAAACCAGCATCTAATGCTACTTTAGCAGCATCAGCAGCAGCCATTTGTGCTGCATATGGAGTGTTTTTCTTAGATCCTTTGAAACCCATTTTACCAGCACTGCTCCAACTGATAACCTGACCGGTTTTGTTGGTAAAGCTGATAATGATGTTGTTAAAAGTAGCAGAGATACGAACTTCACCAGCTGCATCAACTTTTACTACTCTTTTCTTGGCAGCAGTCTTTGCACTGTTCTGCGCTTTTTGTGTTTTAGCCATTTTTCTTTTTTGAGGTAGTCTATTAACAATGAAAAATCCCGAACTGTTTCGGGAACCATTTCACTCTCCTTTCCTAACAGAAGATCCAAGCTGAAACGGATTTTATAGAACGAATGAGTATGATGCAAGCACCATACTCATTCGACTAATTATTTCTTAGCGGCTTTTTTCTTACCGGCAACTGTTTTACGTTTACCTTTTCTGGTACGGCTATTCGTTTTGGTACGTTGACCACGAACAGGCAAACCTTTACGGTGACGTAAACCACGATAACAAGCGATATCCAATAAGCGTTTAATACTCATTGAAACTTCACTACGTAAAGCACCTTCAACTTTGAACTCAGAGTTGATGATGTTACGGATAGCTGCTTGTTCATCATCGTTCCACTGATTTACTTTTTTATCAAAGTCAATTTCAGCTTTAGTAAGAATATACTGAGCAGTTGAACGGCCAATCCCGAAAATATAGGTTAGACCAATTTCTCCTCTTTTATTCTTTGGTAAATCAATACCGGCAATACGAGCCATATTCTAATTTTAAGTTTTATACTATTTTAATGTTGGCACCATCAGGCACCGATGATTATCCCTGACGTTGCTTATAACGAGGGTTCTTTTTGTTAATCACGTACAGTTTGCCTTTACGCTTCACGATCTTACAATCTACACTGCGCTTTTTGATAGAAGCTCTAACTTTCATAAAAGTGTTTTTTGCTTTCGCCCTGGCTAATGCTTCCGGCTTATTGGTACCTAATAATTTTTATCCCTTCCTAATTGCTCCTGATTATTTGTATCGGAAAATGATTCTTCCTCTACTTAAATCATACGGACTCATCTCAACCCCCACTTTATCACCTGGTAGAATTCGGATATAGTGCATCCTCATTTTCCCGGAGATGGTAGCCAATATTTCATGACCATTTTCCAATTTCACCCTGAACATAGCATTGCTCAAAGCTTCCAGAATTACTCCATCTTGTTTAATCAGTGGTTGTTTCGACATACAATTTTTGGGGCTGCAAAGATATTAGTTTACAGCGGAAATAAGAAAATTAAGTGGAAAAAAATCTTAAAAATGTGGAAAATCAGTCCTAAAGGCCTGATTTTGGTGCAAATATGCCTTAAAAAATTCAATGATGAAGTCTTTTTTTAGGGGAATCTGACCCTTTTTTAAAAATCAGCACCGGAACATTTTACTAAAAAAGGTTTACCGGCACTATAAATTCCCAAACATTGGGTTGCGTTATACCCCGAAATTCAGGATTCAGTAAACGACTATACCTGAACCCGAAACTAACCGCTTGCTGATTCCACCATCGGGTATCGAAAAACAACTCCCCACCTGTTGATGCAAATTGGTATTGATTTCCTGTTCTTAAGCTTTTTCCCCTGGTATAATCATAGAAAATATTTAACCTCAGCCTAGAAAAGTACACTAGGTTTCCCCAACCCCATTCAGGGTAAGCTATTGGTAACTGATAATTAACTGCCAATTTCCACATTCTTGGAAAATCTACTGCTGAATACCCCCGGGAAAAAGGAAAATTATTGGAAAAAAGATATTGCTGCATAGTATCTCTCTGATAATACGCCCCAGTTACAGCTATGCCGTGATTATTACTTATTCCGGGTAAATAAAAACTTCCGGTCAGCAATAGTTGATTGGCTGTATAGCTGCCTAGAGCATATTTATATTGAGCTCCGAATCGATGACCCCAATGTGGTAAGATTTGTTGTTTGGACTGCTGTACCTGACTGATATAGTCAATTCTGCTTTGTACCGTATTGAATTGCTGATCCTTAAAAATGGTCTTCCCCAGGCCTGTCCAATTCAATTGATCAAAATGGTAGGTGGATGAGAGGTTTAAGAATCTATAAGACTTTCCACCGGAAAGATTCAAGGGCAACTGAAGCCCTAGATAAACATTTGATTCATTCCATCGTAATAAGGTGTCTGTATGATAATAGCCCGACCTGGACCAAATTTGATCCCACCCAAATATCGGTTGTAAATAAGATCCGCCATATACACCTGCCACATTCAACTTATGGCTTCCTTCATTCTGGTTATAGGTATATGCCAACTCTGTATGAAATGTGTTCAATACATTATCCCCATATATCGAGAAAGTGTATTCCGGGTCAGTATACATAGGTCTCCAACTATGCAATCGAATCAAACCGTGAGTGGAGGGGTATTTTTTGGCAATCAAATTATCTGGCCCTATCCCTTTGAACAAAGCTTCCTCTTTACTATTATATAACTCCGGAATAGATATATCAGTGAGTGTTTCTGCTGTTCGTTTAGCATCCCAAATTGGTTTAAAGGAAGCTAAACGATAGCCATCTGCACTAAATGCAGAACTAATTAATTTGCCCTCTGCATTAATAACTCCCTGGTATAATCCTGTGGAATAGCTAGCTAATCGAAAACTTTCTGGCATACCATTTTTTAGAATAGTAGCCCAAATCTCATCTCTCCCATTATTACTAAGAGAATAGGTTAAAGTATCACCCTGAACATTTAAATAACCGATTAATCGATTCGCGAATGGAAGAATAGTTATCAAAGAATCATTTTTGCTGAAAGACTTTTTCAACAAACTCATTTCTCCTAAATTATTTCTAGCAGTTACATAAAGCTCTTGATCATTGGCAGAAAACTTTGGACTTGCAAAGATCCAACCTTCTTTATGTACACTATTCAATACCCTCCCTTCCGCATTTAATTGCAATAAGGATGATCCCTTTACTGGATCTAATTCAATCGCCAATAAATACTTCCCATCGTTTGAAATATCTGGTGAGTAATATTTTGTGTGTGATAAAATGGTCTTTTCATCGCCATTAGAAAGATCCAATAATTTGATGGAATTATATTCCCGATTACCCCAACGAATATCTGGTTGATAAGAAGCATATACAACCCTATTATTTTTATAAGAATAATAATCGTCATAAGCAATAGAACGACTAGCTACTTTCTGCTCGGCTCCGTCTTGATGGATCAAATAAAATGCCGGAATATTTTTTAATGATTTTCGCAATACGATAATTGAACCATCCTTTGTTAAATAAGGATAACGATAATCAACTACATCGTTTTGAATTGTATTGGTAACCCATTCTACTTTTTCAGTTTTCTCATCTTTCCAAATGGATTGATAAAAATCCATAGCATCCTTTACAAACTGCTGAAAACTGATACCTGTATACTTTTTTAATGCATGTTGAAATGGATAAATCAGTGGCTTATAACTAACTGCATCTGAACAAATTTTTGTCCAGATAGCATCACCATATTTCTTCCTCCCATAAGTAACTAATAAATAACCTAGTTCATAATGGTTGGGCACGTACTTTCGATAGGATCCATTCCTCATTTGCATATAGTTATAATGCTTCTCAGAGAGATACAGGCTTTTATAACTGCTAATGAATAAGGCTAACTTTCCTCTACCTTGTGGTGAAAATTTGGTCTCGTTGTACACTGCATCACCTTCAAAAAACCAATCAGGTATCGCGGCCGAATTGGCAAGTGCCAAACCCTGCTCACCTAATAAAATGGATGCAACACTCGAAAGCCCCTTGTTGAAATTACTATACTGCTGAACGTGTCGAAATTCATGTATCGTTAAATTATCAATCCAATTAATTGCTCCCATTTCAAATGGATCCTGGGGGGCTGTCGTATAAAATTCTGATCGCCATGGCGCTAATCCTACATAGGCATTCGATTCTGTTCTGCCATTTTGTAATATCACACTGATCTTTCTTTGACGATCTCCTAAACTACTATTATCAAACTGTCGAATTCTTTGAGCGTTTACAACAATACGTTTTGCTGCAGTTTCCATTCCACCAGGAAAAACAACTCTAACTGAATCGGTATCATATTGCAACCATCTTTGTTTGGCAGGGTTTCCTCCAAATATTTGCGCTTCAATCTGAGTACAAAAAAGTATTCCAATAAAAAATAGCAGATACTTTATTCTTCCATTAAATCTAATTCCTGATATATACATTAGTATCTCAAGTATTTTGTTATAAGTTGCAAAATTAAAACTACTGTTTCTTTTGATTGAAAAACATGTTTCACAATGACAAAGATCGGATTGATTTCAGATACTCATGGATGGCTTGATCCAATCTGTTTAAAACATTTTGCTGATTGTGACGAAATTTGGCATGCCGGCGACGTTGGCGTGATAGAAATTGCAGATACATTAAAGGAAAAAAAGATATTAAGAGCTGTATATGGTAATATAGACGGATATGATGTGAGAAGTGAGTACCCAGAAGTGTTGGAATGGAAATGCGAAGAAGTAACTGTGCTAATGATACATATTGGAGGTTATCCTCCAAAATATAATACCAGCTCCAAAAAATTAATCAAAAAAATAAAGCCACAACTTTTTATCACTGGCCATTCTCATATTCTGAAGGTCATGTACGATGCGGATCACCAATGCCTGCATATGAATCCTGGCGCTGCTGGAAAACAGGGCTGGCATCAAATACGCACAATTATTCGCTTTGCCATTGATGGTAAAGAAATTAAAGATTGTGAGGTAATTGAATTAGGCAAAAGATAACTACATCCCCGGAAACCAAGGACGTGCAATACCTACTCTAAAAGGCCATGGAATAGATACTAGTATAATCACTAAAGCAAGTGTGAATAATACAGCGCTGCGTTTATGTTTCAATGCATCTGAAAAATCTTTTTTCGCAACTGTTTTGCCTAAAGTGATCAATACAATGCCAATGATCATTCCAGTCATATGTTCAACAGCCCAAAAGCGTGAAGCGCTATCTTTCATTACAGCAGCCATTCCCAGGTTTTGAATGTTTTGAAATCCGGATGGACCCGTAAACCACTGATATAATCCTAACAACAAAGTAGTATGAGCAGCAATCATTAGAAAAAGTCCTAACTTCTTATCAGTTGTTGTAAAAGGATTGTTTGATGCTGAAAAATGTCGCACAATATTTACTACCAATAAAATTAAAATGATCCAACGTAATAAGCTATGTAAATGAAGTAATCCTTGGTACATGGTGTAATAATATTTTTTTGAAAATAGTCATTTTCGTTTTAGCAGGAAATTTTAAATTTTAATCAACCCAATCTGCTACGAAAAGATTGGTATCATGGGTACCCCCATTATTTCTGTTACTCGCAAAAATGATTTTTTTGCCATCCGGACTAAACATAGGAAATGCGTCGAATCCTCTATCCCTGCTAATTTTTTCTAATCCCTTGCCATTGATATCCGTTAAATACATATTAAAAGGAAAACCTCTTTTATATTCATGATTGCTACAGAAAATGATATGTTTACCATCCGGTGTAAAATTAGGTGCCCAATTTGCTTGTTCCAGGTAGGTAATTTGTTTAGCATCTGAACCATCCGCATTGGCTACATAAACTTCCATATGAGTCGGTGCAACCATTCCTTCTTTCAATAATTCCTTATATTCCTTAACCTCGGCTTCTGTTTTAGGGCGACTGGCTCTCCAAACAATTTTTTTGCCGTCGGGACTAAACCATGCTCCCCCGTCATAACCTAAAGTGTTGGTTACGCGTTTTTCTTTTCCTGTTTTCAGATCCATTACGTATAAATCCAAATCCCCATCTTTATCACTGCAATAAATCATTCTTTTACCATCAGGTGAAAGTGTTCCTTCTGCATCATATCCTTTAGCAGTAGTTAATTGTTTTACAATTTTACCATTCAGATCTGCCATGTAGATATCATAAGAATCATATAAAGGCCAAATGTATTTGTTACCGTATTTAGCTCTATCAGGCACTGGTGGACAAGAGTCAGCTCCTTTAAAAGTAGAAGCATAAATTATATGTTTTCCATCTGGCAAGAAATAAGAACAAGTAGTTCTCCCTTTCCCAGAACTGATCATTTTATAGGTAAATGGTTCATCAGCGCGGGTAGGTAGTTTACCAATAAATATCTGATCACATTTTAATCCCTCTTTAGGATTGGTACGTTGGAAAATGATAGATTTTCCATCATAACTCCAATATGCTTCAGCATTATCCCCGCCAAATGTAAGCTGACGAATATTTTTAAAATGCTTTTCACCAGCAAAATGCACTGAATCGAGTAAAAGTGGTTTTTCCTGAGCTTTTAAAACTGAAAAACTTATAAATAATAATGCAGTTAATAAATATTTCATAAATGTTAAGTATCCTACAAAAATAGGAGGTTAAGACCTGAGTTTTGTCAAAAAATTGACATAAGTCCAAATGCCTCGTATTTTTGAGGATGATGAAGCCTTTATTATACGTTTCCTTGTTCATGTTAATGGCATGTAATAACCAATCCAAGGAACAGAAAAACACTAAGAATGCAACCATCTTACCGGAAGAGATAGCTAGACTTGATAAGCTATCCAAGCAATTCCCAGATAGTGTTGGATTACACATGAGGCTGGTAAATGCTTTAGACAGTTTGGGAGATTATTCTTCTGCATTGATTGAATTAAATACTTTAATAAAAAATGATAGTAGCAATTTTGGTTTATGGTTCAAGAAAGCCCAACTTTCTGAGCAGTTAAAAGACACCACCACAGCAATCAGATCATATAGTCGCGCTGCTAATATATACCCCTCACCTGATGCATTGTTGGCCTTAGCTAATTTATTTGCGGAAACAAAAAACAACAAAGCATTGGAACTTTGTCAAAAGGTTTCTGATTTGAGAATGGGAAGAACTTATCAGTCACACTGCGACTTTATTGCCGCGGTGTTCTATGCCAGAACTGGTAATTCTGCAAGAGCAATTCAGCTATTCACGAGTTGCATTGCCAATAATTACACCTATATGGAAGCATACATGGAAATTGGTTTTATCTATTATGATAAAAAACAATATTCTGAGGCTTTGAAAACTTTTCAAACTGCCATTACTGTTAAATACAATTATCCGGATGGATACTACTGGCTTGGAAAAACATACGAAGCGAATAAAAATTCAAATGCAGCAATTGAGAATTACCAAAAAGCGCTTTCACTTGATTCAAAATTAGTTGAAGCAGAACAGGCAATTAATAGAATTAAAAGCACCACTGTGCACTAATAACAAAATTGTAACTTTACAAAAATTATCCAAATGTCGATTATAGCTCCTTCCCTTTTAGCAAGCAATTTTCTAGATCTAGGTTCCGAATGCAAGATGTTAAATGAAAGTGTGGCAGATTGGTTTCATTTGGATGTGATGGATGGTGTTTTTGTACCAAATATTAGTTTTGGATTGCCCGTGATAGAACAAATCAGAACCGCAACCACTAAAGTCTGCGATGTGCATTTAATGATAGAAAGACCAGGTGAATATGCAGAAGCATTTAAGAAGGCCGGTGCTGATATTTTAACTGTGCATTTTGAAGCTTGTCCGCATTTACATAGGAATTTACAACAGATCAAATCGTTGGGTATGAAAGCAGGTGTAGCATTGAATCCACACACACCAGTTCAATTATTAGAAGATGTGCTTGAGAATATCGATGTAGTATGCATCATGAGTGTAAATCCGGGTTTTGGTGGGCAATCATTTATTCCACAAACAATGGATAAAATTCGTGCATTAAAAAAAATGATTCAATTCAGAGGTCTTCATACTTTAATTGAAATTGATGGCGGAGTAACACTTTCAAATGCCAAAGCAATATTAAATGCAGGTGCTGATGTTTTAGTGGCCGGTAACACCGTATTCAAATCTTCAGATCCTTTAGCTACTATCGCAGCATTAAAAGCATTGTAAGCATAAAGCTTTTGCAAAACAAATTTTTTAGAAAGTTCACATAAGATTAATATGCCTAACATTGAAAGATGTTAATGCCATATTTAGGCTGATGTATGAGATTTTATATCCACATCTGTGTATAAGAATTGCTAGGGTTTTATAGTCTTATACAATTAAATTTGAGAAAGACATAAAAATCCGATTCAAGATCCTTAATCATTAAAACCGAAGTAGATTGACTGAAACAATCATTAACCTCGAAACCGTTAACCCCATCGAATTTTTTGGCGTTAATAATGGAAAGTTAGACCTCTTGAAAAAAAAATTCCCTTTACTTAAAATCCTATCAAGAGGAACCCAATTAAAGTTAAGCGGAGCACCTGAGCAGATTGATACCGCGAAAGAAAAGATTGATCTGATTATTCAATACCTCGAACGAAATGGACATTTAAGTGAAATTTATTTCCAACAAATTCTTGGTGGTGATGATGTGGAAGCTATTGATAATTTTGTTGATCGGAATCCAAATGACATTCTGGTTTTTGGACCAAATGGAAAAACTGTTCGAGCCAGAACACAGAATCAGAAAAAAATGGTTCAGGCTGCAGACAAGAACGATATTGTTTTTGCAATTGGACCAGCAGGTACCGGTAAAACTTATACTGCTGTTGCTTTAGCTGTTAGAGCTTTGAAAAATAAATTAGTCAAGAAAATCATTCTTACACGTCCGGCCGTTGAAGCAGGAGAAAGTTTAGGATTTCTACCGGGTGATTTAAAAGAAAAGATTGATCCATATTTACGCCCTTTGTATGATGCTTTGGATGATATGATCCCTGCAGACAAACTGGGTTATTACATGAGCACAAGAACTATCGAAATTGCTCCATTGGCTTATATGCGTGGACGTACACTCGATAATGCTTTTATCATCTTAGATGAAGCTCAGAATACCAATGACCTTCAGTTGAAAATGTTTTTAACAAGGATTGGTGCAAATGCAAAAGCAATCATCACCGGAGATCCTACCCAAGTGGATCTACCAAGAAATATGCGTAGCGGTTTAGAAAAATCAACACGAATATTGAAAAATGTAGATGGGATAGCGCACATTGAATTGAATGAAGAAGACGTTGTAAGGCACCGATTGGTTAAAGCCATCATTAAGGCTTATGAGAAGGAAAAAGAGCGGGAAGATGAGGAATACGGACACAGTTCACACCGATAATCGCATGAAGGAAATAAAAAAAGTGGTTTTGCCACTTTTTTTATTTTAAATAGGCCAACATGTAGCACAATTTGGCCTGCTTTATAACGTTTAGTTTTGAAGGCTGTTGCCTGATTTGCTGTAGTTTTGATAGGTATCTGGGGGCAAATCAATCGTTAAGTCTTTGAAAATTGTAGTACAATGAAAAATAAATTGATCTTCTTCGTTTTCTGCGTTAGCCTGGCTTTTTATAGTATGGGGCAGGTGGCTCCCACTATTCGTAAAAAAACCAGTCCTGCAACAAATCCAGAAACCTCGATTTCTGTTGATGGCAATAAAGAGAATGTTTTTCCATCTTCCGGTTATATTGGAATTGGAACTCTTACACCAAGCGCCCCTTTAGAAGTTAAGCGTGGTGCTGGCAATACCACAAAAAAGAACTTTCTCTTGAAATTAAGTAATGAATGGGCTTCCGGCGGACAAAACGAACCTAGTATTATGTTTTCGAATGGTAATGTAACAGATCCGAAAAACGTCAGTTATTGGTCAATTGGAGCTAGAGTTTCTGGAGACAATACCTTAAAAACACCCCAAACCTTTAAGATCAGTTATAAGTCACCAACTGATGCCAATGAAAAAGAATTCTTTTCTGTTGACTCTTATGAAGGAAGGGTTAGAATTGGTGATGTACAAACACAGTATGATGGATATAAATTATATGTAGAACAAGGTATCCTTACTGAAAAAGTAAAAGTGGCTGTAAAAGATTCAAAGGATTGGTACGACAATGTTTTTGCCCCAGATTACCAATTACTTTCTTTACAAAAGTTAGAGAAGTTTATTCAGGAGAATAAACATTTACCTGATGTGCCTTCAACAGAAGAAGTAATGGCTAACGGTCTGGATCTAGGTAAGATGAATGCTACTCTTTTAAAAAAGGTAGAAGAGCTTACTCTATACATCATCAGCATGAAGAAAGATCTGGATGAAACCAAGGCGAGCTTACAAGAATTGAAAAACAAGCAACAATAAAAAATACTAGAAATAAAAAAATCCCTCCGAGTTTTCGGAGGGATTTTTTTTTATTTTTTAAGAATATCGTGACCCAATTTATCTCTTTTGGTAGTTAGATATTTTTCATTGTATTTATTAGGTATCGTTTCAATAGGTACTGTTTCTACAATTTCAATCCCATACCCTTTTAAGCCAGCACGCTTTCTAGGATTATTGCTCATCAGCCTGAGTCTGGTAGCATTCAGGCTCCTTAAAATTTGAGCACCTACGCCATAATCTCTTTCATCCATACCAAAGCCCAGGTGCAGGTTGGCTTCTACTGTATCCATCCCTTCTTCCTGCAATTTGTAGGCTTTTAATTTATTCACAAGCCCAATCCCTCTACCTTCCTGGTTCATATATAAAATGATGCCCTTCCCTTCATGTTCCACCATCTGCATAGCATGGTGCAATTGATCACCACAATCGCATCGAAGGCTTCCTAAAATATCTCCCGTAAAACAACTGCTATGTACTCTGGTAAGTACAGGTTCACCGATCCGCCATTCTCCTTTTGTTAAGGCAAGGTGTTCAGCGCCTGTGATTTTTTCTTTAAAAGCCACCAAAGTAAAATTGCCATATTTGGTAGGCATTTTTACGCGTACCAATTCTTCAATCAGTGAGTCTGATTTCATTCGATAATCTATCAAATCCTTGATTGAAATGATTTTAAGCTGAAATTTCTTAGCAATTTCTAATAACTCAGGTAACCTTGCCATGCTACCATCTTCATTCATTACTTCCACTAAAACACCGGCATGTTCTAATCCTGCTAATCTGGCAAGATCCACTGTTGCTTCGGTATGTCCAGCTCTTCTTAAAACCCCACCATTTTTAGCCCTTAAAGGAAATATATGACCAGGTCGCCCAAGATCTGATGCTTTTGTGTCTGGATTAATTAATGCCAAGACTGTATTGGACCGATCATGTGCAGAAATTCCGGTTGAGTTTCCAAAACCATTCAAGTCAACTGAAACAGTAAAAGCCGTTTCGTGCAGGGAGGTGTTAGAAGTAACCATCGGTTTCAATTCTAATTCCTCACATCTTTGTTCCGTAAGTGCAGCACAAATCAAACCACGCCCCTCCTTGCTCATGAAATTGATTACCTCAGGCGTAGC
The DNA here is from genome assembly GCA_947371755.1 of Chitinophagaceae bacterium. Lineage (GTDB taxonomy): Bacteria > Bacteroidota > Bacteroidia > Chitinophagales > Chitinophagaceae > Sediminibacterium. The sequence continues at coordinate 21,118 of CANBQT010000012.1, read as the reverse complement.
ATGTCGAGCTGCCACAATAAAATCACCCTCGTTTTCGCGGTCTTCATCGTCAACTACTATAACCAGCTTACCTGCTTTAATTGCCTCAATTGCTTCTTCAATCCTATCTAACATAATTTAAAATTAGTCTGCAAAAGTACAATCGATAATTTTAAAAGCATAGTACAATTAGAAATGTACTCAATTTTTATTGGTAATTCTATTAATGAACAACGTATGTATACAACTTATTTGTAATTTAAAATAATCGGCAAAAAATGTATTGAAATAGGCAAATTACCTGCATCTAAGACCCCGCCTTTAGAAAATGAAATCAAAGAATCGCTGCATACAATAGCAAAAATTATAAACAAAAAGCGAACATTTGTTAATAAGCAGAAAGCGGTAACATAAAATTTATGTTTAAAACCATGTTAATTAACTTTTTTAACACCATATTTGCAGCTTTAAATCTGCAATTTATGTTAAATCTGAAGAAAATTTTGCTTGCTGCGATGGCTTATTTGATGGCCATGACAGCAATGTCACAAGTTACTACTGGTACAATTACCGGTACGGTCAAAGACGCAACAAACGCGCCACTTGTAGGAACTTCTATTGAAGTTACCCACGAGCCTTCTGGCAGTAGATACAAATCAGTATCTACCACTTCTGGAAAATATACTGTACCAGGCTTACGTGTTGGTGGTCCATATAAAGTAGTTTTTACCTACGTTGGTTTAAAAACTGAAACTGTAACCGATGTTTACATTCAGTTAGGAGAGCCAAGCGTCATTGACGTTTCTTTAGTAGATGCTAAAGCTCAATTACAAGAAGTAACAGTTACTGGAACTGCTCGTAAAGGTGCTTTAATCTCTAAAGACAGAAAAGGTGCTTCTACAAATATCAATGCAAGATTGTTAGGTTCTATGCCTACCATTAGTAGAAACGTTACTGATCTTACACGTTTGGTTCCACAATCAAATGGTTTGTCTTTTGCGGGTCAGGATGCACGTGCTATCAATTTTACATTGGATGGATCAATCTTTAACAACAGCTTTGGTTTGAGTGCATTGAATGGTGGTCAAACTAACTCCGCACCTATATCATTGGATGCGATACAAGAAATTCAAATCAACGTATCTCCTTACAGTTTGAGAGAATCTGGATTTACTGGTGCAAGCATTAATGCTGTAACCAAGAGTGGTACAAACACTATGCATGGAACCGGATTTTACAACGTTAGAAATGAAAGCATGGTTGGTACAAAAGCAGGTGCAGGTGGCAAACAAGATGTTGTAACCAATGCTTTTGATGTAAAACAATTTGGCCTTAGTTTAGGTGGTGCTATCGTTAAAAATAAATTGTTCTACTTTTTAAACTATGAAGGTGAAAGAAGAAACGACGTAGGTACCTTGTTTACTGCAGATGCAAGCAATGGTGCATCTCCTATCAGTGGAAATACCACCCGTGTTAAACAATCTGATTTAGAAACTTTATCTTCTTACTTAGCTTCTAAATTCAATTACAATACAGGCGCTTACCAAGGATATCCTTTTGTTACAAAAAGTGATAAAGCAGTTGCGCGTATCGATTGGAATATAAATGACAAACATAAATTGAGTATTCGTGGAAATTTATTGAAATCAGTAAGAGACGTTGCGGCAAGTAGTTCAAACACAACTAATGGTTTTAGAGGTGGTGGAACAAATTCTATTGTTTATGCAAATTCTGCTTATGTAATCAACAACAATATCTATGGTATTATTGGACAATTGAATAGCCGTTTTAGTAATAATATAAGTAACGATATAACTTTTGGATATACTGCCAACAGAGATTTCCGTGCTGTAAAAGGTGGAATGTTCCCAATGGTTGATATTCAGGATGGTTCAAATGCGTTAACAACTTTACCAACTTCTGCAGCTTCTACTATTTCAGGTGCGCAAGCAACTCAGAGTTTGAATTATATTTCATTCGGTAATGACCCTTTTACTCCCAATAACTTATTGAATACAGATACCTGGCAGTTTAGCGATAACCTTACTGCATATATGGGTAAACATACTTTAAGTGCTGGTGTGTCTTTTGAAAGTTTCACTTTCACAAATGGATTTACTCCTTTAATTAATGGTGTTTATACCTTTAATAACTTAACAGATTTCTATACTGCTGCTGACGCCTATTTGGCAAATCCAAATCGCTCATTTAGCCCAGTATTCATGAGAAACTACAGAGCTAACTTCAGCAACCTTGCAGGTGGCGGACCATGGTTAGTTACCACAAAATCAAGAGAGTTAGCTGCCTATATTCAGGATGAAGTAAACCTTGAATCAAATTTCAATTTGACTTACGGAGTTCGTTTTGAAGTTCCTTATTTTGTAGGTGGGGGTTATGTAAATACTGAGGTTGACGGAATGAACTTCGTTGATAGCAAGGGTAACCCTACCAAATTAAGTACTTCAAAATTGCCTTCTGCAAAATTGATGGTTAGCCCAAGAGTTGGTTTTAACTACGATGTGAATGGAGATAAGAGAACTCAGGTTCGTGGTGGTATCGGTTTATTTACCGGACGTCCTCCGTTCGTATTTGTAAGTAACCAAGTAGGTAATAATGGTGTGTTAAACGGAGGTGTTAACTTAAACAACACTGCAGCGTATCCATTTAGTCCAAATACACCTTCTAGTTACCCAAGTTTTGCACCAAACCCAGGTAACCCTGCATCGTCTTATAACGTAGCCACTTCTGAACAAGGATTTAGATTCCCTAAAGTGTTCCGTACCAACTTAGCTGTTGATCAGAAAATTTTTAGTGATATCGTTGCTTCTGGTGAATTTATTTTCACTCAAAACCTGAATAGCATTAACTATTATAATGCAAACTTGGTTGCGGCTACAACAACTTTCACTGGTGCTGATAACAGACCACGTTTTGCAGGTTTAGGTTTATCAGGAACTGCACAAGCAAATGCATTGAGATTGAATCCAAAGCTTACCGATGCTACTGTTATGCAAAGTGTTCCTGTTGGATCTTCTTTAGCGCTTACTGTAAAATTAGAAAAGCCTACAAGAGCAAAAGGTTTGGGCTGGATGGCTGCTTATACTTTTACCAATGCTAAGGATTATATGCCAGCTGGTGGATCAATTGCAGCTAGTACTTATTCTGCAATGCAATCAGTTCGTGGTAATAATAACCCCGATCTTTCTTATTCAGATAACGAAATTCGTAACCGTGTTATTGGTAATGTAAATTACCGTGTTGAATTAGGTAAGTTTTCTGCTTTACAATTTTCTTTATATGGACAATCTCAGAACGGTGGTCGTTTCTCATATACTTATAGCGGTGATATGAATGGTGATGGTACATCAGGTAATGATTTGATGTATATCCCTAGAAACCAATCAGAGATGAACTTTGCTGCGCTTGCTGCATCTGGTTCGGCTCCAGCTGCAACCATTCAAGAGCAAAAGACAGCTTTTGATAATTATATTAACCAAGATGCTTATTTAAGTAAAAATCGTGGTAGCTATGTTTCTAGAAATGGTATTCTTAAGCCTTACGAAGTAAGATTTGACTTTTCTACTCAGTTAGAATTGTTTAGCAATATTGGTAAGAACAGACATACTATTCAATTGAGAGGTGATATTTTCAACATTGGCAATATGATTAATCATGCATGGGGTGTGGGTAATTCTGTAAACACCACAAACCCATTAGCATATTCAACTGTTGATGGAACTGGTGCTCCAGTTTTCAAAATGAACCGTGTTAATAATAGTATTAACTATACCACTTATAGAAAAGGTACTGGTTTCGGTGATGTGTGGCAAGCTCAGTTGGGCATTCGCTATATTTTCTAATAGCAAGTTCTATCATAATACATAAAAAAAACGTCTCGAGAAATCGGGACGTTTTTTTTATGCCTTACTTTTTACTTTTTTCTTTTTAATTTTTACTTTCCATAACTCCATTTCAGAAACTCAGGAAAAGCATTGGCCCAGGTTGGAACATCGTGTTTGCCATCTGCTAATAACAAATATTTAATATGCTCATCCGTATATCCCTTCGCTTTTAATTCTACAATCAGGTCTAATGTATCATCAATCGAATCGATAATGCCATTATTATTTCTATCAGCACTTTCATCTAATTCACCACATTGCAAAAAGAATTTAATCCAGGGATAGAAATCTGATTTTCTAATTTGCAAGTGCATTAAACGATCTTTTTCATCATCGTATCCATCTTCATAAGCTTTCCTTCTCCACCAAAGTGACCCACTGAAAACGCCCACTTTATTAAATTGATTGGGATGATTCCATACAATGTCCAATGCACTTAAAGCTCCTAAAGAAAAACCCGCAAAAGACTTTTCTTTGAAAGAAGCAATGGACAAATGTTTCCGGAGATATGGTAATAGTTCATCAAATATGAATTTGGCATATAGTCCAGCTCTTGCACCCCTCCCATCATAATCAGCAGCATAAGCTGTTCCATATTCCATCTTGCGATCCACCCCACAATAAATACCAACTGCAATGATCGGATCGATTTGATTGGATTCAATTAAGTTCGATAAGATACTATCAAAAGGCATTTTAGGAAGGTCCTGTCCATCATTGATCAACAATAAACTATACTGTACCATCGAATCTAATTGTGCCGGTAAATAAATATCCAACATCACTGATCTTTCTAAAAACTCTGAATACAATTCAAGTTGCTCAATTTTTACTACAGGTTTTACAGTATACATTTTAAATTCCAACATTTTTCAAAAATAAGCTAATGAACGCGAGTCAAAAAAGATGATTTTTAGGCGATATTGTTACAATTCAGATGAGTTTCAGTAAATTGAATGCAAATCGAATGATCAATTAAGGTAGTGTTCATCACAAAATAATGTTTATGAAAAAAATTGGAGTACTGTTTGGTCAGGAAAGAAGTTTTCCCATGGCTTTTGTAGAAAGAGTAAATAGTAAAAATATTCCTGGCATTATTGCTGAGCCCGTAAAGATTGATAAAGTGATGCAAGGTGAGAGTACAGAATACGCTGTAATCATTGACCGTATTAGTCAGGACGTACCTTTCTATCGTGCTTATTTAAAAAATGCAGCAATTTGTGGAACCGCGGTCATCAACAATCCGTTTTGGTGGAGCGCAGATGAAAAATTTTTCAATAACTGTTTGGCTACCAAAATAAATGTACCGGTTCCTAAAACTGTGATATTGCCTTCAAGGGATCTGCCTGCAGATACCTCCGACCAATCTTTCAGTAACCTATCTTACCCTTTAGATTGGGAATCGATTTTTAAATATGTTGGATTTCCTGCTTATATGAAACCATTTGCTGGTGGGGGATGGAAAAATGTTTATCGCTTAGAGGATCAGGATGAGTTCTTTGAAAAACATGGAGAAACCGCACAACTGGTAATGCTATTACAAGAAGAAATTGTTTTTGAAGAATATTATCGTTGTTATTGCATTGGAGGCAAACACGTAAGAATCATGTCTTATGAGCCAAGAAATCCGCATCATTTAAGATATGCTGCAGACTTTGCACCTTCAGAAGAGAAACTAAAAATGATGGAAGAAATCGTGTTAAGAATCAATCACTATTTGGGATACGATTTTAATACAGTTGAATTAGCATTAAGGAATGGAGTTCCATATGCCATTGATTTTTGTAATCCCGCTCCTGATGCTGATATTAAAAGTGTAGGTCAGGCCAATTTCGATTGGGTAGTTGAAACAGCAGCCAATTACGCCATAGAAAAAGCACAGGCACAAGTGCCTGGTGCAGATAATTTAACCTGGGGCGACTATATCAAGAGAGGTAGTTTAAAACAAATATTATATCCTTAATATCAATTGAGTTCTATCTATAAAATTCGATTGTCATTTTTCACTTTTTGCATATAGGAGGCAATTATGGGTAATCTTAGTTACAAACAGTTTACGCTAGGTGTTGAAGAAGAATACATGGTAATAGATCCAATCACTAAAGAATTGGCTAGCCATGAACAGAAGATTGTATTAGAGGGTCAGAAATTACTGAAGGATAAAGTAAAAGCTGAAATGCATCAGGCTGTAGTGGAAGTTGGAACAGATATCTGCATGGATATTGATGAGGCATTTAAAGATGTGGCAACGCTGAGAGGAACCATTTCTGAAATTGCAGGCAATCTGGGGTTTTGGATGGGTGCTTCAGGTACTCACCCCTTTAGCCATTGGCAAAGTCAGTTAATTACCGATCATGTACGATACAATCAAATTGTAAACGAATTACAGGAAGCTGCCAGAAGTAACCTCATTTTTGGACTACACGTGCACGTAGGCATGGAAGACCGTAAAATGGCCATCCACATAGCCAATACTGCCAGGTATTTCTTGCCACACGTATATGCGCTGAGTACCAATTCCCCTTTTTGGGAAGGCAGAGAAACAGGATATAAATCTTATAGAACCAAAGTATTTGATAAATTCCCAAGAACAGGGATTCCCGATTATTTTGAAAGTATTGAAGCATACGAAAACTATGTGAACTTACTCATCAAGACAAATTGTATCGACAATGCAAAGAAGATCTGGTGGGACCTTAGGGTTCATCCATTTTTCAATACCGTAGAATTTCGTATCTGTGATGTTCCGATGACTGTTTCTGAAACCATCACCATTGCTGCACTTTTTCAGGCGATTTGTGCTAAAATTTACAAACTAAGGTCTAAAAACCTGAATTTCATGATCTATGAAAGAGCACTGATTACCGAAAATAAATGGAGAGCCAGCAGATATGGGATTGATGGAACTTTGATCGACTTTGGAAAAGAAACGGAAGTAAATACCCGCTTACTTATTTATGAATTGCTCGATTTTGTAGATGATGTTGTAGACGAGTTAGGCAGCAGACATATGATCGATAATGTAGCAAAAATGTTTGAGAAAGGTACGGGAGCAGACAGACAACTAGCTGTATATCAACAAACTAATAGCCTGGTGAGCGTTGTCGATTATATCCATGATCAATTTTTAAGCATTTAAAAGACCAGCACCAAAGATTAACAATCCTGAGGCCCTGGTTTCAGGATTTTTTGTTTTCCTTAGTCATTTGTTTTAATTTTTGGAGGCAGCGAATAGACTTCAAACCGTATCTTAATTTTGAAATCGTTCACAAAACCAAGTAGCTGGTGACTGAAACTGACCTTATTAAAGGATGTATCAAGGAAAATGCCCATTGCCAGCGTATGCTTTTTGAGCAGTACGCGGGTAAAATGATGAGCGTATGTCTGAGATATGCCATTGATAGCATGGAAGCAGAGGATATCATGCAAGATGGCTTTATTAAAGTATTTCAATACCTGCACCAATTTAAATTTGAAGGAAGTTTCGAAGGATGGATCAGACGCATTATTGTAAATACGGCAATCAGGCATCTGGAAAAGAAAAAGATTCAGTTCAAAGAAATTGATGAATCAGGAGCCAATGCACCCAAATTAGACCCTTATGCCTACTCACACTTAGGACAAGATGATCTAATGAAATTGATTAACCAATTACCCGAAGGATATAAAGTAGTTTTTAACCTGAATGTGATTGAGGGATATAGTCATGAAGAAATTGCAGAAATGCTACATATACAACCTGGTACCAGTCGCAGTCAGCTGGTGAAGGCGAGAAAAATGCTGCAACATCAAATATTACAATTACAAAAAATTGCTGTATAATATGACAGATAACCAGTTTGACAACTTCTTTAGGGAGAAGCTCATCAACCATTCGGCTCCGGTGCCGGAAGGGTTATGGGAGAAAATTCGCCCAGAGAAAGAGAAACGCCCCAAGGGCTTTTTTCTACGTAAAATAAATGGTACCGGACTATTAATAGCAGCCTTATTGGTGGGTTCATTGATGATAGGATTATTAACCTATCAACACCCAGCATCTGTACCGGCAACAGAGGCTGCACTGAATACATCTAAAACAAATGCAACTACTATTGATCACTCTACAAATATTATAACAGGAAATAACTCTACTCTTACATCAAGAACCAAACAATCGTCTCTACCAACAGAAGTAAAAAGCGAAATAATAGAAGAAAAAACAATTGGTAGTATTCCAGCTAAAAAAGAAAATTCAGTTACTCTTTTACCTGCTGCAAATAATGTTAGAAGCTTCGAGGCTAATTCAAGTGTAACTAAAAAAGAAGTTTCTTTTAAACCAATGATAGCGCATGAACAAACTCAATTAACTGAAGTTCCTGAAACAACAGTAGAAGAAAACAAATATGTATCCGCAAATATTGCGCAAGCCAGTTTATTTTATCAATCAACATCAGTTAATGCTGCAACTGGACTGGTTCAAAAAAATCTGGCTGATAACGGACATAGTAAGTTTATCAAATCAAGCATCATTGTTTGTCCGACCAATAGAGGTCGCTCTAATTTTAATTCTGATTGGTCTTTTGAATTATTTGCTTCGCCGGATTATGGATTTAAATCTGTTTCAAATGTGTCGGCATCTCAGCAATACCTTGATAAAAAAGATAGTACTGAATCAATGCAAATTGGCTATAGTGCTGGGTTTAGAGTGGTAAAACCTTTGAATAATAATTGGTTACTAAAAACAGGTTTACAGTATTCTCAGATCAATCAAAAGTTCTCTTATAGAAATGAGAATGAAATCAAAACAACGACTGTGATTACTACAAGATCAATTATTCGTTCTCCCGGAGATACCGTTTTGGTTACAGATACAAGTACTTTGCAACAAATTGGGTATAGTGTAAAAACAATCAGAAATCACTATCGTAGTTTTGATATTCCATTAACTCTAGGTTATCAATTTGGGAATGAGGATTTAACAATAGGAATCAATGGTGGTGTGATTTTCAATATTACTTCATGGTATCAGGGTGAATTACTAGACACATCACTAACATCTGTGCCGATGAGTAAGATCAGCAATTCTTATTATAGATCCAATATCGGTATGGGACTCTATACCAGTATCAGTGTTCTGAAACGTATCAGTGAGAATACCCATTTATTCTTTGAGCCTTATTTCAGATATAATTTATCTAATATGACTAATACTGCATCACCCTATAACCAAAGATTTCAGGTAGGTGGTTTAGCCATTGGATTAAGATTTGATTTGAATAGATAAGTATCAGGCAGCAAATAATAACAATCATGTATCTGAATATAAAAGGGATTAGAATGAAAAAAATAAATGGAATAATTGGTTGCTTACTGCTATTAACCTTAGCAGCCTGTAACAAAGAAATATCCAGTAACACTGGATTTACTCCATATGCCAATAATCCACTGAACGATACGGTTTGGATCAACAATGTTCCAGGTGATGCTCCTATTTATAAATTGGCAGATACCATTTTCCATCACAATGCATTTATAGACACATTTGATCTTTCGAAAGATAAGACCATAGAATTCGGCGACAGTTTAGAGATTGAAATTCATGCCAATAGTTTTTTTGCTGGAACCGGCAATTCGGGAAGTGGCGGAGGTAGTGGTGTAACTCCTTCTGATGGCAAGGCAACGATTGAAATTTTAAGGATTCAAACCAGAGGTGATTTTATAAAAGCTTATCGACCAAATAATAGTTTCGGTGCTCTTTTAGAAACTGCAAGTGGTTTTTTCATCAGGGTTGAAAAAAATGGTCAGGAATTAATGCTATTGCCAGACTCAACTTTGGAAATAAAATATTCCGACATCCAAGACCCTGTTTCAAACATGCAGGTATTTTATGGCAGAGAAAGTTTTCCATTTCCAAATAGCGCACGAGATGAAGCACATACCTGGGTTAGAGATCAAGATTCAAGCTGGATAAAAACTTTTATTAAACAGAGTGGTAGCAGTTATAAAAAGGGATATGAATTAGTAGCCAAAAGATTGCGTTGGATCAGTGCAGAACGTTATCTGGATAGCACTGTAACAAAAACAAATATTTACGCGATACTGCCTCCTAATTTTACTAATAAGAATACGCAAGTTTTCGTGGCATTAGATAAAAACAGAACTGTACTTGCTCTGAATAGCGATATAAGTACCAGAAGTTTTACCTCAAAGAACATTCCGCTAAAAGCTAAAATAACATTGGTATCTATTTCAAAAATCGGAGATGATTTCTATTTAGGAACTAAAGTGGTAAATGATGTTGGTACTGTAATCAATTATTCCATCTCACCTGAGAAGAAAACATTAGGTCAGGTTCTTGACTACCTCAACAGTTTATAATTTTTGATAAGCAGAATAAATTTAAAATGAGAGGCCGCCCAAAGCGGTCTCTTTATTTTTTGAAGTCAAATAAAGTAGCCGTAAAAACAGCACGTTCGCGCTTCTTAAATATTACATTCCAATTTCCTTTGTATCGAAGCACACTTGGAACAGTTAATCCCTGAAATTTAGTCATGTCCACTTCCATGCTAACATCAAAATCATACAACCCAGCCTTATAACTCAAGCTATATTTTCGTGCTACCACTTCTAAAGTTACCATATCAAACCAGGTAACCATTTCATCCACCACAATGTTGTCGTTTTTCAAAGCACCTAATCCCTCCTTAGGTTCAATAGAAAATATATAAGCAAGCTTACCGTGATATTCTACAATGTCTAATCTATAATCATAGTATTTTCTCGCACGTTCGTCGTAGAGATCTAATTTATCACCAATAAAAGGTATACCAGGTATTTTTTTGCCAGGATTAAAAAAGAGCATTTTTAATTGATCCTTATGTTTGTCTATACCCGATTTATTGCTGGTATTCAGGTTTTTACCTTTTACTATATTATTCTCACCACAAATGGTTCCTTTTGTAAAAAACAGGCCTGCATACAATTCAGGGGTTAGATAATTATAGTGTTGGTCTGCATCATAAAAATCGCCAGTTACAGTCTCTTCTAACACATCCATCGTTCTGCACCCATTGGTATGATTCTGCCTGGTCTTGCTTGATAAGGAAGCTTTCACGCCTCCTTTTTTATCCAACATCTTAATGTCGTTATAAGACGAAAATCCTAATACGCGAAGATTTCTAAAGGCTTTATAAAAAGTGGTATCCTCTTTAATTTGTGTCAATAATCTTTTATAATCAAAGTTATTTCTCACCACCACTTCCGCAAGTGTAAATGGTTGATTTTCTACTAAAACAGTAGTGTCCTGAGCAAAGGACCTAATTGATAAGAATACACAAATAAAAAGGCAATAGCGCATTATTTAGGGAATATCATTTTATAATCAACTTTGATCTTACCCTTATTAATATCATTTAATTTGCCCTGCAATAGTTTCTTGCGTAAAGGTTTGATATAGTCGATAAAAAGTTTACCCTCGATATGGTCGTATTCATGTAAGATCACTCTTGCAGTAATACCATTGAATGTTCGGGTATGTTCCTGAAAATTTTCGTCCAAATAAGACAAGGTTACCGATTCAGAACGATAAACATCTTCCCTGATTTTTGGGATACTCAAACATCCTTCATTATATGCCCATTCATCCCCCTCTAAAGATTCGATATGCGCATTGATAAAAACTTGTTTGATACCCGGACCATCAGGATAAAGATCTAATTCATCTTCTTCCAGGTTTTCAAATATCTGAACACTATCCATCACAAACAGGCGGATATCACGATTAATTTGCGGTGCAGCAAGCCCTACCCCATTGCTCTCATACATGGTTTCCCACATATCTTCAATCAATTTAGGCAACCCTGGATAATCGGCATCTATATCCTTACAAACTTTGCGTAAAATAGGCGCCCCGTATGCTACAATTGGAAGAAACATGAATCAGCTTTTTTAAAAACGATGCAAAAATACCCTAAAATGCCTCAACTAGCAATTTGTTAGCTAACTAATTGATTGTAAGTACTCTTGAAGCATAATAGTAGCCGCTATCTGGTCTATATTACCTTTAACTTGTCGATCTTTTTTTTTCATTCCCATTTCAACCATGGCACGTGATGCCATTTTAGAAGTAAAGCGTTCGTCAACCTTTTTTAAGGGGATATGGGGAAATTCCTTCTGCAATCGCTTTACAGCTTCAACTACCAACGGCGTTGCATGAGTAGCTGTATCATCTAAATTCAAGGGTTCACCAATCAATATAAGTTCCACTTGTTCTTTAGCAAAGTACTCCTTTAAATAAAGAAATAAGTCTTTCGTTGCAACAGTAGTTAAGGCTGTTGCAATGATCTTTAAAGGATCTGTTACAGCTAAACCTGTTCTCTTTCCACCATAATCGATACAAATGATCCTTGCCATAATTTCATTTAATAAAAGAAAAGGTCAACAATTACCAATAACCCAAATACCACACTCGCAATACCATTGGCAGTCATAAAAGCAATATTTACTTTGCTTAAGTCCTGGGGTTTAACAATACTATGTTGATAGATAAGCATTCCAATAAAGACTCCAATGCCTATCCAATAAATTAAATGAAATTGTCCATAAACACCGGCAACTATAACAGTGATTGCACTCAACAAATGTAATAATTCAGAAACCCTCAATGCGTTATCTGCACCTAATACACTTGGAATGGAATGCAGTTCATTTGATTGATCAAAATCAATATCCTGCATGGCATAAATGATATCAAATCCGCTCACCCAAAATAAAACAGTGAACGAAAATAAAATAGGTAAAAGACTGAAATGCCCTGTCACAGCCAGATAAGCACCAATTGGAGCAAGAGACAACCCCAATCCCAAGACTAAATGACAAAGTGCAGTAAAGCGTTTCGTATAACTATAAAACAGAATCACGAATAACGCAACTGGTGAAAGGAAAAAACAAATCGGGTTAATGGTATAGGTAGCTATTGTAAAAATCAGACAGTTTAAAATCACAAATCTTAAGGCGCTATTGGGCGATATAATACCCTGTGGGATTTCTCGGATGGCAGTTCGTGGATTTTTAGCATCAAAACTTCGATCTAAATATCTATTAAATGCCATCGCAGCACTTCTCGCCGTTACCATACAAATGAGCACTAAGAAAAATTTAAAAAATATCAATTGCCAGATTTCAGCAAATGATATTCCCCAACCCATTTGGGCATTTTCAATATTAGTTAAGCCACCTTTTGTTACAGCCAGAAAAAAGCCGATCATCGCAAATGGCAAAGCGAAAATGGTATGTGAAAACTTTACGAGGCTTAAATATTTTTTTAGTGCAGACATATGGTAAAATCAAAAATAAAAATTCAAAATTGAAAACAATTATTGGACCAGGTCATTTAATTTGGGTTTCGAAAGGTCCCATAAAACGATACCTGCCGCTACTGAAATATTCAGTGAATGTTTCATTCCTAATTGAGGAATTTCGATACAACCATCACATATTTTAAGCACATCAATATCTACCCCTTCCACTTCATTACCAAAAACTACAGCAATTTTTTTATCCAAAGCATGGAATTTTTCCAACGAAATACTTCCTTCTACTTGTTCTATGGCAAAAATATGATACCCACGAAGTTTAAGTTCTTGTATCGCATCACTTGTATTTTCATAATAGAGCCAGCTCACTGTTTCTGTTGCACCCAGGGCCGTTTTTTGGATATCCCGATGAGGTGGTTGAGGAGTATATCCACAGAGGCAGATAGCTTCAATTCTAAAAGCATCAGCCGTTCTGAAAACACTACCCACATTGTGCATACTTCTGATATTGTCCAATACCACTACAATGGGATTCTTTTTTGCCTCCTTAAATTCGGCTACAGACATCCGTCCCAATTCATCCATACTCAGTTTATGCATATAGCAAAGTTAACCGCATAGCAAGCCATGATAAAATTATTTTAGAATTTCTACATTCTTTTCCACATCCTAGCTTTACAGGCAAGGGCTTCGGACCTTAGAAGTATATTTGTCGCCATGTCGAAATCTGCCTCAGACACACCACTCATGCAACAGCATCGGGCTATTAAACAAAAATATCCCGACGCCATCTTACTATTTCGAGTAGGCGATTTCTATGAGACATTTGGAGAAGATGCAGTTATCGCTTCAAAAGTTTTAGGCATTACACTCACCAAAAGAAATAATGGAGCGGCATCCTCTAGTGAATTAGCAGGCTTCCCATATCATGCTTTGGATACCTATTTGCACAAACTGGTTAAAGCGGGATATCGTGTTGCCATCTGCGATCAATTGGAAGACCCTAAAACCGTAAAGGGTATTGTAAAAAGAGGGGTAACCGAATTGGTTACTCCAGGTATTGCCACCAATGATAAATTACTGGAACAGAATAGCAATAATTTTCTTGCAGCCATTCATTTTACTGACACAGTTCTTGGCATTGCTTTCCTGGATATTTCAACCGGAGAATTTTTTACTGCGGAAGGAAACGCAGAATACATTGATAAGTTATTGCAAAGTTTAAAGCCTGCTGAAGTAATATTTCAACGCAGCTTTCAAAAACATTTTAAAGAGGTATTTGGAGCAAAATTCTATACCTATACGCTGGAGAGTTGGATCTTCGAAGACGCATTTGCTACAGAAACTTTGTTAAAGCATTTTCAAACACATTCATTAAAGGGTTTTGGAATTGAAAAAATGCAACAGGGCATTATAGCAGCAGGGGCCATCCTTTATTATCTAAAACAAACCGAACACCCGAATCTTCAACATATCAGCTCCATTCAAAGACTTGAAAGGGAAGATTTTTTATGGATGGACCGTTTTACCATTCGAAATTTAGAGCTTTTACATACAGGTACAGAACAAGGCAATAGTTTGATCAAGGTACTTGACCATACTGTTAATGCCATGGGGGCCAGACTATTACATAGATGGATGGTTTTCCCATTGAAAGATCTGAATAGGATCAATGAACGATTAGACGCAGTAGCTCATCTGATTTTACAAACAGATCTCAGAAAACAACTTACACAATCCATCAAATTGTGCGGCGATGTGGAACGTCTGGTGAGTAAAATCCCGATGAAGAAAATCAGTCCAAGGGAAGTGTTACAATTAGCACATGGACTGCATCAAACTAGTCTCATTAAAAAGGCATGTGAAACTAGCGAGAACTCATATATACAAAGACTTTCAGACGCCTTAAATCCATGCCAGTTTATTGCTGATAAAATCTATAAAGAAATAAGTGACAATCCTCCTGCAGCAGCCAATAAAGGTAATTTGATTAGATCTGGTATACATGCAGAGCTTGACGAATTAAGAGGAATTGCAACAGGCGGAAAAGAATTTTTAGTCAATATCCAACAGAGAGAATCAGAAAGAACTGGAATATCTTCCTTAAAAATCAATTTCAACAATGTATTTGGATATTATTTGGAAGTCACTAATTCACAAAAAAATAAAGTTCCAGCAGATTGGATTAGGAAGCAAACCCTGGCCAATGCAGAAAGATATATTACACCTGAATTAAAAATTTACGAAGAAAAGATCACTGGTGCAGAAGATAAAATACTGGCCATTGAGTTAGAAATATTCGACAAACTTTTATTGGCGTTACAGGATTATATCGCGCCAATACAGGTAAACGGTAATTTACTTGCTACTTTAGATTGTTTGATTTGTTTTTCTGAAAATGCCATTCAGTTTAATTATAAGAAGCCCATTCTGCATGAAGGATTTGAATTAGTACTTACAGATAGCAGACATCCGGTAATAGAAAGAAATTTACCAGCAGGTGAAGCGTATATAACCAATAATATAGAACTCGACCCCAGTGAGCAACAAATAATTATTTTAACGGGACCGAATATGAGTGGTAAGAGTGCCATTCTTAGACAAACTGCATTAATCACATTGATGGCTCATATGGGAAGCTTTGTACCGGCCAGTGCTGCTAAGATTCCCTTGACCGACAAAATTTTCACACGCGTAGGTGCCAGTGACAATTTAAGTGGTGGTGAATCTACTTTCATGGTAGAAATGAATGAGACCGCGAGTATCATCAATAATATTTCACAAAGAAGTTTGATCCTACTGGATGAAATTGGAAGAGGAACATCCACTTATGATGGCATCTCCATCGCCTGGAGTATTGTTGAATATTTGCAACATTCACCAGCTGCGCCAAAAACATTATTTGCAACACACTATCATGAATTAAACGAATTAGAATCAAAATTCCCCAGGGTTAAGAATTTTCATATCACCAACAAAGAAGTAGGAAATAAAATTATTTTTTTACGAAAATTAGCTCCTGGTGGAAGTATACATAGCTTTGGAATCCATGTAGCAAAAATGGCTGGAATGCCAGCTTCATTGATTGAAAGGGCCAATGAAATATTGGCACAATTAGAAGAAAAACAAGTGGATGAATCTGACCCTTCAGATCGTTTGCAACAATCCAAAAAGAATTTGGAAAAGCAGGTAAAAGAATTGAATCATCCCAAAATGCAGCTTTCTATTTTCGATGCACATTCTCAAACTTTTGACGATATCCGAAAAAGATTACATGAAATGGACATCAATAGACTCACCCCTGTAGAAGCCTTAATGAAATTGAATGAAATTAAAAATCTGATAAAATAGGCCTTCTACCGACAAGTTGAATACTAATTTCCAATCACTTTTAATATGTTAATACTGAAGCTTTAAGGAGTTAAAACCTAAGGTTTGCCACAAATAATTTAATATTGTATATTAATTCAATAGATATAGTTATGTGTGGAATAGTAGGTTATACCGGAAAAAGAGAAGCATACCCAGTGGTATTAAAAGGTTTAAAAAGACTTGAATATCGAGGTTACGACAGTTCAGGAATTGCCTTGATCAATAATCATCATTTATCCGTGTATAAGAAGCAGGGTAAAGTAGTGGAAATGGAGGAAAGTGTTTTAGGAAAAGACCTGCATTCTCATATTGGAATTGGCCATACTCGTTGGGCCACACACGGCGAACCAAGTGATCGTAATGCACACCCACACGTTTCTAATAGTGGAGAATTAGCAATGATCCACAATGGCATCATCGAAAACTATGCACAAATCAAAAAAGAATTATTAGGTAAGGGTTATACATTTTCAAGTGATACGGATACAGAAGTGCTTCTAAATTTTATTGAAGACATCAAAAAAAATAATGGTGGCAGCCTTGAAGAAGCATTAAGAATAGCATTGAAAAGAATTGTAGGCGCCTATTGCATATTATTGATTTCACAAGATGATCCCGAAACCATCATTGCCGCAAGAAAAGGCAGCCCTCTTGTAATTGGTATTGGTAAAGGAGAACATTTTTTAGCAAGTGATGCTTCTCCAATCATAGAATATACCAAAGAAGTAGTGTATGTAAATGATTATGAAATTGCGATTGTTCGTCCCGATGAATTAATTCTAAAAAATCTGGGCAATGAAAAGCAAACTCCTTTCATTACCAAATTAGACATGGAATTAGCTGCTATTGAAAAAGGTGGCTATGAACATTTCATGTTAAAAGAAATACACGAACAACCAGATACCATTTTTGATTGCTTACGTGGAAGATTATTCCCGGAAAATGGAATGATCATCATGAGTGGTGTTGAAAACCATATTGAAGCATTAAAGAATGCTCAAAGGATCTTGATCGTTGCCTGTGGAACTAGCTGGCATGCTGGTTTGTTAGCTGAATATCAAATCGAAGAATTGTGTCGTATCCCTGTAGAAGTGGAGTATGCATCTGAATTTAGATACCGTAATCCAGTGATTCATCCAGGCGATGTGATTATTGCTATATCACAGAGTGGAGAAACAGCAGATACATTAGTAGCTCTTGAAAGTGCAAAAGAAAAAGGCGCTTTTATTTTTGGAATCGTGAATGTAGTAGGTAGCAGCATTGCACGTTTAAGTAATGCAGGAGCATACTCTCACGCAGGGCCGGAAATTGGTGTGGCCAGTACTAAGGCATTTACAGGACAATTAGCTGTATTGGCAATGATGGCTTTGAAAATTGGATTTGCAAAGGGAACTTTGTCTGAAGAAAGATATTTACACCTAATGAGAGAATTACAGGCCATCCCTGAAAAAGTAAAAGAGATCTTAAAAGATACCAGCAATATTCAACGCATTGCAGAAAAATATAAAGACGCCCGTGATTTTCTTTTCCTCGGTCGCGGATACAATTTTCCAATCGCACTAGAAGGCGCCTTGAAACTGAAAGAAATTTCATACATACACGCTGAAGGATATCCTGCAGCTGAAATGAAACACGGCCCTATAGCATTAGTTGACGAAAACCTTCCGGTAGTTTTCGTTGCAACGAAGGATTCTTACTACGAAAAAATCGTGTCGAATGTTCAGGAAATAAAAGCTCGTAAAGGAATGGTGATAGCAGTAGCAACTGAAGGAGATGATATTATTCCTGGTATGGCAGACGACACCATGTTTGTTCCTGATGCTGACGAGGTAATGGCTCCTTTGTTAAGTGTTATACCCATGCAATTACTAAGTTATTACGTTGGATTAGCGAAAGGATTAGACGTAGACAAACCAAGAAATCTTGCCAAAAGTGTTACGGTAGAATAAATCATTTTATTGTTCCATCATTAGAACTGTAGTTTATGTCACAGAACAAAATTTATAAAACCCCACTCCATTCATTGGGATATGGTTTTGTTGAAGCTCCCTATTTACCAAAGGGTAAAGACGAATATTATCTTAGAAATTTACAGAATAGGAATGGCATCAATTATCGGCATTTGAATGCTTATGAAATTGAAGTACTGGTAAGAAATAGAAATACAAGTGATGACTGGAATAAATTTTTAGTCTCCGATTTATTTAATCCAGAACTTGTAAAAAATTGTAAGTTTTATGGATTGGTTAGAATTGGGAAGTTAGAACCTATCTGTCTTGGCTTTAGTGATCTGAAGATTCCAGTGGGTTTGTATAATTCAACGATCATCAGTTGCGACTTTGGCGATAATGTAGTAATAGACAACGTACATTACCTTGCTAATTATATTATTGGTTCAGAAGTTTTGATTACCAATGTAGACGAAATGGTAACCACCAATCATAGCAAGTTTGGTAATGGTATTTTAAAAGAAGGTGAATCAGAAGATGTTAGAATATGGGTTGAGTTGTGCAACGAAAATACCGGACGTAGAGTACTCCCATTTGTAGGGATGCTATCTGGCGATGCCTATCTATGGAGTAAGTATAAAGACGATACCGTTTTACAGGAACAGTTCAAAACTTTTACAGCCAGACAGTTTAAACCCAACAGGGGTTATTATGGAAAAGTAGGCGATAGAACTGTGATCAAAAACACCAAGATCATCAAAGATGTATGGGTTGGAACTGATGCCTATATCAAGGGTGCCAATAAACTTAAGAATCTAACCATCAATTCAGGAACAGAAGGTACTACACAAATTGGTGAGGGTTGTGAAATTGTAAATGGTATCATTGGCTTTGGTTGTCGTTTGTTTTATGGCATCAAAGCTGTGCGTTTTGTGATGGCCGACCATTCACAATTAAAATATGGGGCTAGATTAATCAACTCTTATTTAGGACCCAACGCTACTATTTCTTGTTGTGAAGTTTTGAACTCGCTGATATTTCCTGCTCATGAACAACATCATAACAATAGTTTTCTTTGCGCTGCTGTGGTAATGGGACAAAGTAATATTGCTGCAGGAGCCACTATTGGTTCCAACCATAATAGCCGCGGGGCAGATGGAGAAGTTATTTTAGGCAGAGGTTTTTGGCCAGGGCTTTGTGTTAGCATCAAACATAATAGCAAATTTGCCAGTTTTACTATTTTGGCAAAGGGCGACTACCCTACTGAATTGAATATTAAAATGCCATTCTGTTTAGTAAGTATCGATGCAAGCAATGATCAACTGATTGTAATGCCCGCCTATTGGTTTTTATACAATATGTATGCACTGGCCCGAAATGCCTGGAAGTATGTGGATCGAGATAAGCGCACCGAACGCACTCAATTTTTTGAATACGATTACCTCGCACCCGACACCATCAATGAAATTTTGGAATCCTTATTGTTATTAGAAACTGCAACTGGAAAAGCCTACCATCTTTCTGTGAATAAGGATAAAAAAATCAGTGATGAAGAAGCATCAATAATTGGTAGAAATCTTTTGAAGACAAAAAATAAGATAGTAGATACCTTAGAAATACTAGGAGAAGGTTTTGAAAATAGCAAGCGAAAAGTAGTTTTCAGAAAAGTTTTGAAAGCCTATCAGATTTTTGAAGAAGTGGTATTACTGTATGGTATGACTGAAATCTTGAAACTTGCAAAGCAGAGATCAATTAAAGATTTTGATGCTTTAATAAATGGACTACCTGCAAAGACTCAACGAAATAATTGGATCAACTTAGGTGGTCAACTCATTCCAGAATCTGAGATCTTAAGCCTGCGTAAAAAAATCAATACTAATAAGATTAAGTCCTGGGATGAAATACATGCGTTCTATGAAACTATGGGCAAACAATACGAAAGTCAAAGATGTGCACACGCATTGGCATCATTAAGCGAGTTGTTAGGTATTCCATTAAAGAAAATAACAAAACAACAATTCAAAAATTTACTCGATTCGATGGTAAGTATCAAAGAATGGATGGCTAAGGGCATTTACGATTCAAAAGCAAAAGACTATTCAAATCCGTACAGAAAAATGGTATATGATACAACTGCAGAAATGAATGCAGTGGTAGGAAAATTAGAAGACAATGGCTTTATTAAGGATCAGGTGGCCGAACTTAAAGTCTTTAAAAAACAAATTGCAGTTTTAAAAAAACAATTCTCTTAAAATAAAAAATGCCGCCAATTCAAAAGATGGCGGCATTTTTTTATGCATGATTTCTAATTAAAAAGGTAAATCATCCAACGGATCTGAAGGTCCAGCATTAACCATCGTAGTTGAAGATGAATTCTCAGGTTGAGGAGACCCTCCTTCATTAGGCTTTCCACCCAATAGCTGTATACTTAATGTTCTTAGACTTAATGTGGCACCATTTCTACCATCTGCAGGAGTATAAGTTCTAACATCAGGAGTACCCTCTACATAAACGCTTGTTCCCTTTTTTAAATAAGGCGCAATGCCGGTTCTGTCTGTCCAATAGGCACAATCTACCCAAGTGGTTTTATCTTTTTGCACGCCTTGCGCATCTTTAAATCGCT
>CANBQT010000011.1 GCA_947371755.1 Chitinophagaceae bacterium | reverse complement strand
AGCATCACATTACTTAAATCGCGACTAATATTTTGAGCAGCTTCAGCCCCAGCACTTACTTTAGGAAGTTTGGCGATAGCTTCCTCCATTTTAGTTTCTACAAAAGAAATATTCACATTATTTCTTTTGAGTAAAAAGCTAACCGTACTATCTGTATCAGCCAATAATACTTTCAATAAATGATTGGTTTCCAGATTTGGATTGCCATTATTAAAAGCCAATTGTTGTGCTTTCTCAATGGTTTCCTGAGCTTTGATAGTATAATTGTTGAGATTCATATATTGTCCTCCTTGTTCAATTAAGAACTGGTTAACGATTGAATGTTTAACTTCCCATCTGATTTAAATGGGATGCTCTATATTAGAATCAAAAATCGTTCTAATGCCCTGTAAGTAGTCGGGGCTAAATAAAATCGGAAATTATGACTGTAAAGATCCACATTTTCTGCGTAAAAGTCAGTGCTGTATTGATTTTTCTGCTATTCTTTCAGGGCACAAAAGCACAATACAATTTTCAGGCCTTGGACCAAAAATTGGAAGCCTCAAAAAAAGAATTGGGTGGCGCTGTTGTAACATTGATTTATAAAGATGGTAAGCTGATTTATCAGAAGGCCATTGGTGAATTCACAGTAAAAACACAGGCACCAATAGTAGGTAGCAGTAAATGGCTAACTGCAGCCTTAGTGATGAGTTTTGTTGATCAGGGTAAATTGTCTTTAGACGATAAAGTAAGTAAGTACATTCCCCTATTTGCAAAATATTCAAAGGGATATATTACTATCAGAGATTGCCTGAGTCATATGACAGGCATTGAAGCTGACCCAAATATCTTAAAGAAAGCAACCGACCATCGCTCTTTTGCAAGTTTAGAAGATGAAGTGATTGACTTTGCTTCTAAAAAAGAGATCCAGACTAATCCAGGCTTAGAATTTCGTTACAGCAATATCGGATTGAATATTGCAGCTAGAATAGTGGAAATTGTTGGTAGAAGAGGTTTCGAGCAATTGATGCAGGAACGAATTACACGCCCATTATTAATGCGTAATACCAGCTTTTCAAGTTTGGATGCAGTTAATCCCTCTGATGGGGCCATCTCCACTGCCAATGATTATATGAACTTTTTAATTATGATCTTACATAAAGGTGAGTTCAATGGCAAAAGAATTTTAAGTGAAAAGTCACTGATTGAGATGCACACACTCAGAACAAATAGTAGTACCATTAAATTAATTCCAAAAGTTGCAGAGGGATTCAATTATGGCTTAGGTGAATGGATTCAGGATACAGACGAAAATGGCAAAGCAACAGTAGTAAGTTGTCCAAGTCTTTTTGGAACCTGGCCATTGGTGGATTTTTGTCGGGGATATGCCTGTATCGTATTGCCAAGTGCACTTTTAAAAGATTCACAAAGGGCATTGTATAAAAACATTAAATCAGTTATTGATGAACAGATAGCTGCTAATTGTAAATAATTTTTTGCATCAATTGAATCTACTTCAGAAAAATACGGCACTAATAAAGCAAACCGCAAAGGAACTTGGTTTTAGTTTTTGCGGCATCGCAAAAGCAGAAGTCTTAAATGAAGATGCCAAAAGACTGGAAGCATGGCTGAATAAGAATTTGCACGGTAAGATGCAATACATGGAAAACCATTTTGATCTTCGGATTGATCCTACAAAATTGGTACCTGGTGCAAAATCTGTGATTACTGTTTTACAAAATTATTACCCTGAACAACAACAATCGGCTAACACTCCGCATATTGCAAAATATGCCTTTGGCAAAGATTATCATGAAGTGATCAGAGCAAAATTGAGAACATTCTTACAAATTTTAAATAAAGAAATTGGAGCCATTGATGGCAGAGGATTTGTAGATTCCGCTCCTGTATTAGAGCGTGCTTGGGCAGTTAAAACTGGTGCGGGATGGATTGGGAAAAACGGTAACCTGATTAATAAACAAAATGGTTCATTTTATTTTATTGCCACATTAATTGTTGATATTGATTTGAACTATGACGATCCTTTTGCAAAAGACTATTGTGGAACCTGCAGTAAGTGTATCGACAGTTGCCCAACAGAAGCCATTGAGCCCAATAAACAGATCAATGGAAGCAAATGCATTAGTTATTTCACCATAGAATTAAAAGACGCCCTCATTCCGGAAGAACTGAAAGGTAAGTTCAAAGACTGGATGTTTGGATGCGATATTTGTCAGGATGTTTGTCCATGGAATCGTTTCAGCAGTCCAACAACAGAAACATCATTTTCTCCCTTACCTGAAATTTTGAATTATTCAAAAAAGCAATGGGCTGACCTTACTCAAGAGAGCTTTAAAGACATTTTCAGAGACTCTCCATTAAAGAGAACGAAGTATGCGGGAATACAGAGGAATCTCCAATTTATTCAATTGAAATGAATTACTGTGCTGAGTTCGTAATGGAGTTAAAGTTAACCGTCTGATGTTCTGACAATTGTTTTAAATGTAAAAGATTATCCTCCATCATCGGACCTAAGATTTTATCATTCATAAATGATCCAAACTTTTCCCAGGGATACCACTTTAGTTTTTGAACAAATTGCCATTGCACAATGGTTAGATTTCGCTCGGCTGCAGGAATAAAACGGATAGTACTTTCCTGACTACTGGCTTTTTTTGATTCCCAGATACTCACCACCGTAGTATCTGTGATAGATGTGATAGTTAAAACCTGAGTGCCTAAATCAGCTTCTTTCGCAGACTCGATTTTCACGTCTTTTGATTCCATCCCTTTAACCCATTTTGTCCATTGATTCAAATCCCTCACATAAATTTTGATGGTATCTGCAGGAGCATTGATATCTACTGCACGAGATACTAATACAGTGGAAGGCATCATCAGGGAAAAAAAACACAATACCATGAATAGTGCCAGGATACTGATTAGTGCTAATTTAATGACTCGCATATACTATTCCCACTTAAATGTTTTGAAAGCAACTGCGTATACTACGATTGTCCAGATACCCAATATGGCTAATTCATTCCATACACTAGCCAAACTTGCTCCCTCAAATGAAATATTACGCATCGCATTATTAAAATGCGTTAATGGCAAAATCTTACAAATAGGTTGGAGCCAAGGAGGAAATGCATCGATGGAAAAAAAAGTACCTGCCAATAAAAACTGAGGTAATGTAATCAAATTTGCAAATGGTGGAATAGTGCTTTCGTTTTTAGCTACACTGCTTACAATAAACCCAAATCCCATAAAGAGAATTAAAGCCAAGAAACTTAATAACATGATCTCCATAAAAGTCTGGAACCCATGTACCAAAGTAAAATGAAAGGCAAAATGCCCTACTCCAATGACGATGATGGCTGTTAACATTTGAAAGATCACGCGACTCAACGCTTCACCTAAAACGATATATGACCTTTTAATAGGAGTTGCAAAAAAACGCTTCAATACTAATTGCTGACGAAGATTAAAGAATAAAAAAGCTACTCCAAAAACACCGGAACTTAATAAAGAAAACCCCAATTGACCGGGTAAAATAAAATCTATGGTTCTATAAATTCTTCCCGGAATTTTTTCTACATTCTGATTGATTAGCGCATAAGTGGGTGCTTGAGAAAATGTGCGTTGATTAATCCCGGAAATTACGGCATTAAGTATTGATTGCAATACTTGCATATTCTGAGGATTCACTGCTTCCGAACTAGTTAGATCAATAGAATAGGGTGGATTATTCAAGCCTGATTTTTTGATCAGAATAATGGCAGTGATCCTTCCCTTTTCAAGATCTTCTTTCAACTCCTCCCCTGTTTTCTTTACTACATTTATTCCAGCAATGTTTTTTAATGAAGCATAGATTGGGTTGGCAGTATCGGTTTTAGGATCAAAAGCTACATTGATAGAAACCTTACCACCGCTGCCTAAAAAGCCAAATACCAAAATAAATATCAATGGAAATGCAATACTAAATATCACTGCTGAGGGACTTCTGAAAACAGCCTTTAAACTTCCCTTCGTTATCGCAAACATGGCCTTTAACTGGCTATAATCTCCTTTCATTCGATTGATTTATGCTCAAATTTATCGCTTTAACCCTATTATGGTTTGATCAATTTAAAGATTCCCCAGGTGAATCTATTTTAAATCCATCATAAATGGTAATCTACTCTGTGGTTCACCAAACATATTCTTCACCTGCTTCAATTGTTGCAGCATGCCATACTCTTTCACTCCAATCTCCTCTTTGATCAAATTTACTTTTACTGTCTTCTTATAGTTTTCTAAAAGCTGTTCCAGTATATTTTTCTTTTGAGGGAATTCTTTGATCCGATAGGATTTAATTTTAGCCATCCCAACCGCATAATTCACCGCATCCTGCATAGTGCCAATCTTATCTACCAATCCAACTGAAATTGCGCGACTTCCCGTCCAAACTCTTCCTTGTGCAATACTATCAATATACACGATATCACGATTCCGTCCTTCAGCAACTCTAGATTTGAAAGTATGATAAATTGTATCAACCCCACTTTGCATGAATCTTTTTTCGGTTTCTGTGAGGGGTCTTGTAGAATTTCCAAGATCAGCATACGGACCAGTCTTTACTCCATCGAAACTGATCCCTAATTTATTTTTAAAGAAGGATTGAAAATTTGGAAGAATACTAAATACGCCAATTGAACCCGTGATCGTGTTAGCATCAGCAAATACATAATCTGCATTACAAGAAATATAATAACCTCCTGATGCAGCCACATCGCCCATGCTCACCACCACTGGTTTAATTTTCCTTAATAAACTAATCTCTCTCCAAATCACATCACTCGCCAATGAACTACCGCCTGGAGAATTCACCCGAAATACTACGGCTTTAATGTCTTTATCCAAACGTATTTGGCGTAACACTGTTCTGAAGGCATCACTTCCTACCGATTCATTATCGCCCTTCCCACTTACAATATCGCCTGATGCATATAGTATAGCAATCTTTTCATCACCATCCTGTTTAAAATCTGCTGCTTTTGCATATTCACCTAAATCAACAAAATTGATACCGGTATTTACTTCTTTTACCAATCGATGAGAAAGTTCTGATTTTAATTCATCATCATATTTCAGGCCATCGACTAAATGATTGTTTAAAGCATCTTTTGCAGTTTGAATCGCACCTGTAACTGCTAATTGTCTGATCACAGCAGTATCCAATTTTCTGGTTTCTGCTACATCGTATAAAAATCGATTGTAGAGATCACCTAACCATACACTGGTTTGTAATCGATTCGCTTCAGTCATTTGAGTTTCACGAAGCGGTTCTGTAGCACTTTTAAATTTACCCGCATAAAAGATCTGGGGTTGAATCTCCAGTTTATCTAACATTCCTTTTAGATACAACATATTACTTGAAAACCCACTCCATTCTAATCCTCCCTGAGGGTGACAATAAATTTTATCAGCGGCACTTGCAATATAATAACCCTTTTGTGTAATGGTCTCACCGTAAGCCACTACAAATTTTTTGCTTTGTTTAAAATCAATGACTGCCTTTCTTAATTCTTCACTTGCTGCATAACCATTGGGATTATTGCTACACTGAATATAGATTCCTTTAATGGATGTGTCGTTTTTAGCATGGTGAATCATTCTTGTTACATCATAAAGACTCGGCATATCACTCTCCTCACCACTTGTGAATATTGCAAAAGGGTTCTCTATAGATTGTTCTTTATAAGTTTTTGTAAGATCTAAAAGCAAAACTCCCTTTGCCCCAATATCTGGTTTATCCGAACTAGAGGCACTTGATATCAATCCAATGATGATAAATACGCTTAATAATCCAAAAACAAACAATGCCAGTAACGCTGCAAAAAATGATTTTAAAAAGCTTCTCATATTATTTATTAGTATGCTGATTGAATTTAAAGATATTTGCCTTTTCTAAAATTTTCGAATTATGAATATAGCTTATTTGTTGATAGGCGGTAACCTGGGTAACAGATCTGCAAATCTGCAAAAAGCTATTCAATTGATAGAACAAAACTGCGGACAGGTAGTTCAATCCTCCGCAATATACGAAACTGCTGCTTGGGGACTAACCGAGCAACCTGCTTTCTATAATCAGGCTTTAAAAATTGAAACAAACT
The DNA here is from genome assembly GCA_947371755.1 of Chitinophagaceae bacterium. GTDB lineage: Bacteria > Bacteroidota > Bacteroidia > Chitinophagales > Chitinophagaceae > Sediminibacterium. The sequence continues at coordinate 57,136 of CANBQT010000011.1, read as the reverse complement.
TTCTTCCAGAAGAATTGATGCAAGAACTATTGCTCATTGAGCAAAAGATGGGGCGTATTAGAACTGTTAAACTAGGACCCAGATCCATTGACCTGGATATGCTTTTTTATGACCAACTCATTTTAAATTCAACTTTATTAGTACTACCCCATCCAGCCCTCACTGAAAGAAGATTTGTTTTACTACCTCTCGCAGAAATTGCAGCCAATTTGATGCATCCAATTTTACATAAAACCATTCAAGAGCTTTTGAATGAATGTCCCGATCATTTGGATGTGCAAAAGTTGTCAATCGAGGGATAAACAGGTACCCTATTTTTGTTCTCATCGGGATTAATATGAAACACCACTTTATAACAGTTGAAGGGAATATTGGTGTGGGCAAGACAACTTTGACCCACCTTTTAGCGAAGCATTTCAATGCCCGCATGATTTTAGAAGAATTTGCAGACAATCCTTTTTTACCGAAGTTTTATAATAGCCCTGATCAATATGCTTTCCCTATGGAATTGTTTTTTATGGCAGAGCGATATAAGCAACAAAAGGAAATGGTACACACCAACGATCTGTTTCAAAGCATTACTGTTTCTGATTATCTTTTTACAAAATGTTTGCTTTTTGCTAAAGTCACACTTCCTGAAGAAGAATTCCGTTTATACCAAAAGCTATTCGATATCATCAACCAGCAATTATTATTCCCCGATATCTTAATTTATTTGCATGCTCCAGTAAATAAATTGCAAGGGAATATTAAAAAAAGAAACCGCGAATACGAACAGGCCATTCCTGACTCCTATCTATTTGAAATACAGGAAACTTATACCAGCTATATCAAACAACACAATATCAAAACCATTTTTATCGACGCAAGTAATGCTGATTTTCTTGGTAATGAAAAACATTTTCAGGTAGTATTAGATGCTCTTGAAAAAGATATCGATACTGGTCAGCATTATTTTAGTTTGCCATAGTGTAAAATCGAATGTTTTTTTTGTTTGGAATAAATTCCAGGAATAAACATCATTCAACCAATCTTTAATAGCATCTTCGTGATCGAAATATGGAAGTAACACAAAAAACCAGCGATCCTATTGCGGCTATGAGAATAGCTGAATACCGTAACTTAATGTTGGGAAGATTTTTATTCATCATGGGATTACGCATGATGGGTACATTAGTTGGCTGGTGGGTATATGAATTAACGAATGATCCTTTTGCAATTGGACTTATCGGTCTCTCTGAAGTTATTCCCGCTGTATCACTTTCATTGTATGCCGGACATATCATTGATATCAGCGAGAGAAGAAAATTATTATTGACAGGAGTTTCATTGTATCTGCTTTGTGCAAGTCTATTGCTAATGTTATCAACTCATTTCACTAGCCAATTCTTCAGCAATCATTGGATCACTTTTTGTATTTATATCATTATATTTTTTACAGGGATCTTCAGATCCTTTACTGGACCAAGTTTTGGCACCATGGTGGCGAGTATCGTTCCAAAAGATTTATTACAAAATGCAACTACCTGGAATCAAGGGATCTGGCTTAGTGCTTCAGTGATTGGTCATGCTTCCGTTGGTTTTTTCATTGCGGGATTCGGGAATACAGCTTCACTTGGAATTATTGTGTTTCTTGTGTGCATCGGACTATTCTTTATCTGGCGTATCAAACCAAAGCCTCCTTTGAACGATCGCAGTGAAAAGAAGACCTTGGAAAGTGTGAAAGAAGGTATTCGTTTTGTGTTAAAGACAAAAGAAGTTCTAGGCGCATTGTCACTCGACTTATTTGCTGTTTTGTTCGGAGGCGCCGTTGCGATGATCCCGGTTTTTGCAAAAGATATTTTAAAAGTTGGGGCTGTTGGATTTGGTTGGTTAAACGCAGCCTCAGACATTGGCTCTATCATGGTTATCGTATTGCTCACTATTTTCCCTTTAAGAAAACAACAGGGCCGGAAACTTTTCTTTGCAGTGGGCTCTTTTGGTATTTGCATTTTGGTTTTTGCCATCTCCCGTTCATTCTGGATCTCATTTGTTGCATTGTTATTAAGTGGCATAGTGGATGGTGTAAGTGTGGTAATTCGTGGAACCATCCTACAACTTAAAACACCAGATAATATGCGTGGAAGGGTGATGAGCGTAAACTCGATGTTCATCAATAGCAGCAATGAACTTGGACAGTTCGAAAGCGGTGTTGCCGCTAAATTATTAGGGGTGGTGCCTTCCGTAATTTTTGGTGGCTGCATGACCATCTTTGTAGTAGCAACAACATGGTTCAAAGCACCTGCACTGAGAAAAATGGAATATTAAATAAATTATTTCGTTTTTACCAAAGCTTCCAATACATAAAATACCGCGGGACAAAAAGAGGAATTTTTTAAAGTGATCAATGGCCTTTTAAAAAGTACATCTTCATTGGTATAGGGGAACCTATGGCAATCAGAAGGTCTGTCTTCATAGATAGAACAAAAGTTATCTGAACCCAGGAAAGGGCAAGGTGAGGTTTTGGTTACATAATCTCCCTCATTGTCCATCATTAAATAAGTATCAATAAACTCCGTTTCCTTCATCCGCATAGGCTTACTGATTCTTTTAATGTCTGGCATCTTAAATCTTGGAGAATAGTTCTTACAACAGTTGGCACATTGCAAACAATCTACTTTTTCAAAAGCCGCTTCATCCAGATCAGGCAATTGCTTGAGCATCTTTTTTTTGTCACCTTTCTCCAGTAAATATTTGTATTGCTTTTGATGTTCCTCCGATCTTTTTTCCCAGTCCTCCAAACTAATTTCAGGTAGCATGTATCAATTTTAATTATACTTGCAAGGTATGTGCTTACTTTGCAAAAAAGTAATTTTTGGTTTCCTAATCAAGAATTACACAAAAAATCAGCCACACAAAACTTCAGTATGGAGTCGATCAGAGAATCTTGGTTAATTTTAATCAGCACCCCGATTTATTGCTTCATTATTGGAATAGAACTGATTTTATCGAATATTCAACACAGAAGAATTTACACCAAAAAAAATGTAGCGGCTAATGTTTATCTCATGTTTTTGAATATGGGACTCGACTTGGGTCTACGTGTATTTACGCTCGGGATTCTTGGATATTTTTTCAAATTCGCGATTATCAGCTGGCAAACAGGCATACTCTATTGGGTATTGCTCTTTGTTTTAGAAGACATGATGTATTACTGGCTGCATCGTTTTGACCATGAAATACGTCTTTTCTGGGCGGTACATGTTACACACCATAGCAGCGATCTGATGAACTTTACGGTAGGATTTCGTTCTTCAGTTTTTCAACCCATTTACCGCTTTATGTATTTTATTCCCATTGTTTTGATGGGTTTTAATCCATTAGATCTGTTGTTTGTTTACGCAATTACACAGATCTGGGGCATATTTGTACATACCGAATATATTCGTAAAATGGGTTGGCTGGAATATATTTTGGTAACTCCATCGCATCATAGGGTTCACCATGGCTCCAATCCAAAATACCTGGATAAAAATATGGGTATGTTTTTAATTGTTTGGGATAAGCTTTTTGGAACCTTTCAACCGGAATTATCCGAAGATGAATATGAGCCTATTCGATATGGGTTAACCAAAAATCTGGAAAACCCTAATGCAGTTACCCTTGTTTTCCATGAATGGGAACAGGTTTGGAAAGATGTTACACAAAAAAACCTCCCTTTCAAGGCCCGACTTAACTACCTTTTCGGACCTCCCGGATGGAGCCACGATGGCAGCCGCCAAACAAGTGTTCAAATGCGGGAAATAGAGCAGGCAAAAACAAAGAATTGATAAAATATAAGTCTACTGATTTAGTTATTCTAATCTTATTGTCATTGTCCAGCAAAGGGTTGAATAATTTGATGCACATCCTTTCCCCAGCCTCAACAAAATGTAAATTATAAGCCGTTATCAGCTTAACTTTGCGGCGGAAAAACACGTATTCTTTAGGGTTATAAACAGTTTAAGGAAATATCTATGAGCTTATTTATCCAACAATCGAATGAATTTCATGGCAGACATATCGGTCCAGGGGCTGAAGACACAAAAGCCATGCTGAAAACTATTGGCGTTTCTTCTTTGGAAGAATTAATTAGTAAAACCGTTCCCGATTCTATTCGGATTAAAGAGGACCTGGAAATTCCAGCTGCAATAGGTGAATATGAGTATTTGAGTGAATTAAGAAAAGTAGCCGCAAAAAATAAGGTTTTCAAAACTTATATTGGTCAGGGCTATTATGGAACCATCACTCCAAGTGTGATTCTACGCAATATTTTTGAAAACCCAGGATGGTATACACAGTACACACCCTATCAAGCTGAGATCTCTCAGGGTAGATTGGAAAGTTTGTTAAATTATCAAACCATGATTGCCGATCTTACCGGCCTTCCTATTTCAAATGCATCTTTATTGGATGAAGCAACCGCTGCTGCTGAAGCAATGGCTATGATCTTTAATCAGGTGAATAAAGCTGAACATATTACTAAGCCAAAGCTTTTTGTAGATGCTCAAGTATTTCCACAAACTATTGATGTATTAATTACCCGTGCAGAGCCAATTGGAATAACGGTTGTGGTGGGTGATTATCAAACAGCGGATATTGATGAAAGTTTCTTTGGTTCCATTGTTCAATATCCTAACAATATTGGTTCAATTGAAAACTATGTATCCTTTCATGAAAAAGTTCATGCAGCAGGCGGACATACCGTGATGGCTTGTGATCTTTTATCATTAACCTTATTAACCCCTCCAGGTGAATTGGGTGCTGATATCGCATTAGGGAGCGCACAAAGATTTGGCGTTCCAATGGGATTTGGCGGACCACATGCAGCTTTTTTTGCAACTAAAGACGAATTCAAAAGAGGCATGCCGGGCAGATTGATTGGAGTGTCTATAGATGCTCAGGGCAATCGTGCATTACGTATGGCTTTACAAACCCGTGAGCAACATATCAAACGTGAGAAAGCCACTTCCAATATTTGTACAGCTCAGGCATTATTAGCCAATATGGCTGCGATGTATGCAGTATATCACGGACCGGATGGTTTGAAAAATATTGCTACGAGAATCAGTGAATTAACACAGAGTCTTACTAATGCCTTACATGCGCTAGGTTTTGCTACAATAAGTAATAATTATTTTGATACCATTACCGTTAATGCCGAAAGTGCTGGCATTAAGTCCTTCGCTGAAGCTGCGGAAATTAATTTCCGTTACATCGATGCGCATCATATCGCCATTAGTATTGACGAAACAAGTTCACAAAAAGATGTGTTGGATATTGTGTATGTATTTGCACAATCAAAAGGATTAGATGAAGCTGAGATTGAATTCGACAGCGATTTTTCTTTAACCAACATTCCTGCATTTGCTAAACGTACTTCCACTTATTTATTGCACCCGGTATTTAATTCGCATCGCAGCGAAAGTCAGATGATGCGCTACTTAAAGCAACTCGAAAACAAAGATCTTTCTTTAAACACCAGTATGATCAGCTTGGGAAGTTGTACGATGAAGTTGAATGCTGCAACAGAAATGATTCCGGTGAGCTGGCCAGAATTTGGAAGTTTACATCCTTTCATCCCAGTAGATCAATCAGCAGGTTACCAGCAGATCATTGGAGAACTAAATGATTATTTATGTAAGATCACAGGTTTTACTGCTTGTAGCTTACAACCAAATAGTGGCGCTCAGGGTGAGTATGCAGGTTTGTTAACAATACGCGCTTACCATGAAGCGAGAAATGACGCTCATCGAAATGTTGTTCTCATTCCAATTAGTGCACACGGAACAAACCCAGCAAGTGCTGTGATGGCAGGGTTTAAAGTAGTGGTAGTTAAATGCGATGAGGCTGGAAATATCGATCTAACAGATTTACAAGCAAAAGCAATTCAATTTAAAGATGTGCTGGGTGCTTTAATGATAACCTATCCTTCTACACATGGAGTATTTGAAGAAACTATCAAAGATATCTGTGCAATCATTCACGAAAATGGCGGATTGGTATATATGGATGGTGCTAATATGAATGCTCAGGTTGGATTAACCAGTCCAGGTATGATTGGTGCTGATGTTTGTCACTTAAACCTTCACAAGACTTTTGCCATTCCACATGGCGGGGGCGGACCTGGTATGGGACCTATTTGTGTTAATGATAAATTAGCACCTTATTTGCCTGGGCATGTCAATTCAGAAAATAATAAAACCATTCATGCAGTGAGTGCTGCAGAATTTGGTTCTGCAAGTATTTTATTGATCAGCTATGCCTATATCAAAATGCTCGGAGCAGAGGGTGTGAGGAAATCAACTGAATATGCCATTCTGAATGCAAATTATATGCGTGCAAGATTACAGAATCATTACAAAATTTTGTACGCTGGTACCAATGGAACCTGTGCACATGAATTTATAGTTGACTTACGCCCGTTCAAACAATCTGTTGGTGTGGAAGCTGCGGATGTAGCTAAGCGTTTAATTGATTATGGTTTCCACGCTCCTACTTTAAGTTTCCCGGTAGCTGGAACCATCATGATAGAACCAACAGAAAGTGAAGACAAAGCTGAGTTGGATCGTTTCTGCGATGCAATGATTGCTATTCATGAAGAGATCAAAGCAATCGAAAATGGAAGTTCAGATAAAACTGATAACCCATTAAAAAATGCACCACATACGCAGGCTGTAATTTGTGCAAACGAATGGAACCATGCATATAGCAGACAAGAAGCTGCATTTCCATTAAGTTATGTAGCACAAAATAAATTCTGGCCTTCTGTTGCACGTGTCAATGACACACATGGAGATAGGAATTTGGTCTGTACTTGTGAGCCAATTGCAGCCTACCAATAAAACAAAAACATCAATTTTTTAAAATAAAAAAGCTTGTCTGTATTGACAGGCTTTTTTTATTGCAAACATTAATCTTTACTTAATGTTAAATATGATTGATTGTTTTAAATTAGTATCGAATTCCCCCCTTTATGCTAACGAATACGATTTCTTCGCTAGAAATTACGAAAGTAGTTATTGACCAAATGCAGGTTTGGGTCAGGTGTCCCGTGCTTAAAAAAAGTACATTAAAATATTATATTTTAAACACACAGAAAAATGCAGTTCGTAAAGGCAGCTTCATAGGCGAAATGGTTCATTTGAATTTAATCCATATTCCGGATGGTAATTATTTTTTTAATCTCTTCAGTGATCAGGGAACAGAAATAATGCTACCCTTTGTAAAAAAAGCAAAGTCATAATTGCACTTCTTTTTTCTGGTTGTATCTCCCCCTACTTTTCATAGAATGAGTTATCTTTCATGGAGAATAATGACCCATGAAAAAAACATTACTTGTTTCCATTCTTTGTTTTTTTATCTCACATAACCTGGTTCATTCGCAAATGACAGGCTTTGAAAATATACTAGGAGCCGACATTTCTTTTCTACCTGAATTAGAAGCCAAAGGAATAGTATTTAGTGATAAAGGCGTTTCTCAAGACCTGATCCTTTTATTAAAAGAGAAGGGCTTTAATTATATCAGGCTTCGCATTTTTGTTGATCCTGCAGCCGATAGTGGATACTCTCCTAACAAAGGCTTCTGCGATTTAGCACATACACTTATCATGGCCAAACGTATTCATGATGCAGGTTTGAAATTACTGCTCGATTTTCATTACAGCGATAACTGGGCAGATCCAGGTCACCAGATTATTCCAGCAGCATGGAAAAATTTATCGTTCAATGGCATAAAAAAAGCATTGAGAAATCATACCATCGAAGTATTAACAGCACTTCATCAGCAACATACTTTTCCAGATATGATTCAGGTGGGAAATGAGATCAATCACGGTATTGTATGGCCTGCTGGAGACATGGATCATCAGAATCAATTAATTGATCTTTTAAAAGAGGGCGTTGCAGGTATTAAGAAAATCAATAAAACAGTACCCATTATGATGCATCTGGCTTGTGGTGGACAAAATGAAGAATCGAGAAAGTTTTTAGACCAATTGATTGCCAAAAAAGTAACATTTGATGTGATTGGCCAATCCTATTATCCTCAATGGCATGGCACACTTGATGACCTAAAAAACAACCTTACCGACTTATCAAAAAGTTATAAGCAGGAAATCATTGTGGTGGAATACACTGCTTTAAAAAAGGAAGTGAACGAAATAGCTTTCTCTATCCCGAATAAAAAAATGAGAGGAACTTTTATTTGGGAACCCCTGAATACATGGGAAAAGATTTTCGATAAAGATGGTAAATCGAATGTGCTAATAGAAGTATATCCTGAAATCAGCAAAAAATGGTTGAACCCTACACAAAAGCTTTTATGTAAAACAGGTATCTGAAGTAAAAACCATACTACATATAAGAAAAAAATCAGTTCTGATATAGCATCACATAATTTCGTTAATTTTGTACAAATTATCCCGTCTATGAATCGTTTAACCGCTAGCCTTTTAATCGTTTGCCTATTGGTATTATCGGGCTGTACCGGTTCTAAATCGGCATCATCTAAAGCCTATATTAAAGAACACGCGGCTCAAAATGATCCCAAAGAAAATAACGCTTACACGCCTCCTTCTACAGTAGATAAAACACAGTATACAGCCTATACCCGCGACCTTCAGATGAAGATGCAGGCATTTGCCATCGACTATAAAAAAGTGCAGATCTATTTAGACCAAAAATTAGTATTGGTTAAGAATATTGATAGTACTAAAGCTGAAGTGGTAGCAGGTGTTGTTCGATTTATCAATAGTTCTGTAACTGATGAGATTACCATCAATGCTTACACCCCAGGTGTAATTGATGCAATCGACCCAGAAGGTATTTGGATCAAATTTGAGAATGGAAACAGATTGCGATTCGTGCCTCAATCCGGTCAAGACGCGGAAGACAACTTTGTAATCGCAGGAAACAAATGGGAAGAAGGTACTTGTGAAGTAGAATATGCCAATAAAGTTTACCGCGCCAGTTGCTATAAATGCCCCAGCATTGCGTCTGTGCACCCCATGATCAAATTAGCAGATGTAGATAATAAAAACAAGAAAACAAAAGTCCTCCAGGGAGTTCGTATCAATTAACTGGAAAAAAATATTCAAAAAAGCACTCTGAAACCAGAGTGCTTTTTTTTGTACCAATATTCAAAATATTGTAATCAGTTATACAGATAAACAGCTTATTTTTTAACATAACGGAGATTGCCAAAATGCATCAATCCACTGAACGATTGAATGACCTATATTGAGCATCTATTTAATTGATATGATAAGAAAAATATTATTAAGCATTTTATTGATCGTACTTGTGGTGACAGGTATAGTAATTTTTAATACACTCCGTTTTAGTAAAGAGATTACCAGAAAGCCAGCAAGTGATTTGCCTAATTTGCCCGACTCAGCTATTAGTCACATGCAACAAGCCATCCGCATCAAAACAATTGGCTTGGGCAATGGAGAACCAGTTGATACTGCTCAATATCTCGCCTTCTGGCAATTTGTAGAAAAGAATTATCCATTACTACATCAATCCTTGACACACCAAACATTTAATGGACTAAGCCGCTTATACAAATGGGAAGGGAAACACCCCGAACAAAAACCCTATGTATTAATGGCCCATTATGATGTAGTACCTGTAGAAGCATCAACAGAAAATCTTTGGACGGTACCTGCTTATGGTGGCGTTTTGAAGAATGATACAATCTATGGAAGAGGTGCCGCTGATGACAAAGTAAGTTTGATCAGTATTTTAGAAGCAGTTGAAAAATTATTGTCGCAACAATTTCAACCAGAAAGAACCATTTATTTAAGCTTCGGCAATGATGAAGAAACCATTGGAAAAGGGGCACAAGCAATTGCAAAATATATGGAAGACAATAAGATCCACCCTGAGGTAATCTTAGATGAAGGTGGTGAAATTACAACTGAGAACTTCACAGAATTAAAACGACCCGTTGCATTGATTGCAGTTGCAGAAAAAGGGTATATGAGTTTTAACTTAACCGTTGAACTGCATGGTGGTCATAGCTCTACTCCCGCTCCTGAAACCGCTATTGATATTTTAGCAAAAGGGCTGGTGCACTTAAGAGAAAAGCAAATGCCTTATCAGTTTCAACCCGTGATCAAAGAATTGTTGAATCGTGTTGGTCCAGGTATGCCTTTTTCAGAAAGAATGGCTATTGCTAATCCATGGTTATTTGAGAAAAGTTTAGTGAGCGGTTTAGAAAAAGACCATAGCAGTAATGCATTAATTCATACTACGATTGTTCCTACCATTGTACAAACTGGCATTAAAGACAATGTAATTCCAAGTTTGGCAACAGCTGTTGTAAATACAAGAATTCTTCCTGGAACAACAGTGGAAGAAGTAGAGGCTTTCATGAATAAACAAATCAACGATCCGAGAGTAAAGATTACAAAAAATAGTCCGCCAGATAGGGTTGGTCCCGCTGCATCTTATGAAAGTGTGGCTTATAAAAAAGTGGAAGACGCCACTTACAAAGTAATGAAAGATGTGATTCCAGTCCCATTTCTTTCAGTTGGAGCAACCGATTCAAAATATCTACAACACCTTGCTGATGGCACCATCAAATTCACCCCAAGCGTTGATGCCAAAGGATTTCATGGAATCGATGAAAGAATTGGAGTATCAGATTTAAAACGTTTGATCTTCTTTTATCAGATCATCATACAAGATGCTGGAAAATAATTATAGATTTTAATTGGGATAATTCAAATGCAAGCATATCATTGGAATTCGTTTACCAAAAGAATTACCATCAACGCACCAGTTTTTTCTTTGTATGCGGCATGGTCTACAAAACTGGGACTAGAAAGCTGGTTTTTAAGAGAAGCTATCATATCCAAACCTGATGGCACTCTTAGAGCAGAAGATGAACCCTTTGAAGCTGGAGATAGTTTTGAATGGCGTTGGCACGGGTATGACGATGATACGGTTGACAGAGGAAAAATAATCAGCAGCAATGGAAAAGATCAATTGTCTTTTTCCTTCAGCGGTAAAAATACATTAACCGTAAATTTTCTATTCGAGTCGAACGAATTAATCTGCAGTATTGAACAAAATATGCATCAAGATACGGAAGAAGAAAAAAGATATTTCTATATCGAGTGTGGACTAGGATGGACCTTTTACCTTGCTAACCTTAAATCTGTTTTTGAAGGGGGCAATGATTTGAGAAACAAAAATGTTAGTATACAAAAATTGATTAACGCTTAAGCAGTCAAAAATCAAAATTCAAAAATAAAAAAACCATAAATCAATCTCTTTACTGAGAAAATTCCTTTTTACTTTTTAATTTTTACTTTTTAATTTTTTTTATGGGAGTAGCAGATAAGTTAGCACAAATCAATGCAGATAAAGCAGCTGCAAACTTAAAAACAGGTTTAGATTTTTTGGCCACTAATAAGACCAAAGAAAGCGTTACGGAATTATCGAGTGGATTACAATACGAGGTTTTAGTGATGGGGGATGGACCAAAACCAATGGCAACAAATGAAATTACTTGCCATTACCATGGCACTATGATCGATGGTTCTGTATTTGATAGTTCAGTGCAAAGAGGTACTCCAGCAAAATTCCCTTTAAATAGAGTGATCAGTGGATGGACAGAAGGTTTGCAATTAATGCCTACTGGTAGTAAGTGGCGTTTTTTTATTCCTTCACATTTAGCTTACGGCGATCGTCAGATTAGCGCGCAGATAGGGGCTAATAGTACTCTGATTTTTGAAGTGGAGTTGATTTCTTTTCGATAACCACCCCAGCTGTATGCCGAGTCCGGCATCAGCATCCCCTCCTATTCGCAAGCGAACAGGAGGGGTATTAAAAAAAACTTGAATGTAATTTATTACCTCTTCTTCCTTTTTAATTTTTAATTTTTACTTTTTACTTTTTTATTTTCTCCTACACCATCTCACTCAACTCCAACCAACGAAGTTCTTTTAATTCAAGTTCTTGCGTAATGGCAATCATTCGATCGCTTAATTTTTGGAGTTCTTCAAAGCCGAGATTCCCAGTACTCATCTTTTCGGTGACGCTTTGCTTCTCAGCCTCTAAAATGGGCATTTCTTTTTCTAATATCTCGAACTCTCTTTTTTCTTTAAAGGAAGCTTTCTTTTTAGTTGGTTCTGCAATAGCTGCAGTAGCAACAACCGCCTCCTCAGTAGTTTGTCCTTTACTTTTATTGGATTCAAGAACAGCCCACTTGTTTTCTTTTTTCTCATTTTCTTTCAACCACAAGCGATACTGAGTATAGTTTCCAGGGAAATCACGAACTTCTCCTTCACCTTCAAATACAAATAAGTGATCCACCAATCGATCCATAAAATATCGATCGTGAGAAACAATCATTACACAGCCTTGATAGTCGCTCAGGAAATTTTCCAGCACGGCCAATGTAGGGAGATCCAAATCATTGGTAGGCTCATCAAGTATTAAGAAGTTAGGATTGGTAAATAAAATAGTGAGTAATTGCAGGCGCTTTCTTTCACCACCACTCAAAGCACTTAGATAAGTATATTGTTTATCAGGTGTAAATAAAAATAGTTCTAAGAATTGCGCTGCACTTAAACTTCCGCCCTTAGCGAGTGGAAAATTCTCTGCAAAGGTTTTCACGTATTCGATCACACGCATATCTTCTTTAATCACTAACCCCTGTTGGGAAAAGTTTCCGAATATGATGGTTTCTCCTACCACAATTTTACCGCTATCTGCAGGCTCCAATTGTTGTAAAACATTCATGAAAGTTGATTTGCCAACTCCATTTTTTCCAATAATCCCAATTCTTTCACCCTTACTGAAATTATAATCGAATCCTTTTAAGATTGGTTTGTCGCCGAATGACTTGTATACTTTTTTCATTTCTACGATCTTACCTCCCAGCCTGCTCATTTTAACTTCCAATTGCAATTGGGCGTCTTCAATTTTTGTTTTGGCCTTTGCTTCAACTTCGTAAAAATTATCCTGTCGGCTTTTGCTTTTGGTGGTTCTCGCTTTGGGTTGCTTACGCATCCATTCCAATTCCTTCCTAAAAGTATTCTTTGCCTTGTCGATACTTGCTAACTCACTTTCAATTCTAGCCGCTTTCTTCTCTACATAGTTTTCATAATCGCCCGTATACACATACATATTCTCGCGCTCCAATTCCCAGATCTCTTCACAAACCGCATCCAGAAAATATCGATCGTGGGTTACTAATAAAAGCGTCACATTTTCTTGATTCAAATATTGCTCCAGCCACTCAATCATTTCTACATCCAGATGGTTGGTAGGCTCATCCATCATGAGCAAGGTATGCTGGTGTTCAAATCCAATATCAATCAAGGTCTTTGCCAAGGCAACGCGCTTACGCTGTCCACCACTCAATTCACTAACGGGGTTCTTTAAATGGTGCACATTTAATTTATCGAGGATCTGTTTTACTTTGGATTCGAAATCCCAGGCATTTAGGTCTTCCATTTCCCCAATTGCTTCTGCAATCAACATCCCATCTTCGCTTTCCATGGCGTCTTCATATTTACGAATGGCCGTTATGATCGGATGCTGTAAATGAAATATATTTTCAAGTACCGTCTTATCTTCTTCAAAATGGGGATCTTGTTCAAACAGGGCTACCGTAACGTCTTTATTAATCCAGTGTTTACCACTATCTGCCGTTTCTTGTCCTGCTAAAATGCGTAATAAAGTGGACTTCCCCACTCCGTTACGCGCTATCAGGGCTATTTTGTCGCCCTCATTGATATGAAATGAAATATTACGAAAAAGTGGGTTAATACCATAACTCTTTGTCAATCCCTCTACTGAAACATAATGCATGCGGCAAAGATAAGGCTTAAAGCCCAAGGCGATAAACTCTGAACTTTGTACTTTTGTAGTTGTTATTTAGATATTATGAAGCAATTCAATGTACCAGTTGGTTATAGAAGTCCCCTGATTACTGCAGTAAAGCAATATCGCAAACAGCAGGATAAACTTAAAAAAGACGATACGCCAACTTTGCTCGATATGGGCGATTTACAAATATACCTGGCCCGCCATTTTGGTTTTTGTTATGGGGTTGAGCATGCCATTGAAATTGCATTTACGACCATTCAATCAAATCCAGGAAAGAGAATATTTCTATTGAGTGAAATGATCCATAATCCGCAAGTAAATGCAGATTTATTGGCAATGGGTGTACAATTTATGCAAGACACTTATGGAAAACAGATCATTCCTTTCGAGGAAATTCAATCAGACGATATCGTAATCATACCAGCATTTGGAACCACATTAGCCATTGAAGCCTTATTGGAATCAAAAGGTATAGCTACCGCCAAATACAATACAACCTGCCCATTTGTTGAGAAGGTATGGAACAGAAGTGAGCAAATTGCTGAAAAGGGATATAGTATCGTAATTCATGGCAAACCCAAACACGAAGAAACAAGGGCTACTTTTTCACATGCCGCTGCCGTTACTCCTTCTATCGTGATCAATGATATGCATGAAACATCCGAGTTGGCTAAATATATCACTGGCGAATATACAAGTGATGGATTCTATGAACAATTCAAAGGACGTTATTCTGAGGGTTTTGATATTACAAAAGACCTCATTCGATTTGGGGTGGTTAATCAAACTACTCAATTGGCTACAGACACTCAAGCAATCTCCGATTATTTGAAATCTGTGATGATCAAGAAATATCATTTAACTGCTGATACTATTGATGCACATTTTGCAGATACAAGGGATACACTTTGTTACGCTACCAACGATAATCAGACTGCTGTTACCGGTATGTTACAAACTGATGCAGACCTTGCCATTATTATTGGAGGATACAATAGCAGCAACACTTCGCATTTGGTTGAACTATGTGAAGAGAAGCTCCCTTCCTATTTTATTGATACCCCAGAAAGAATTATCAGCAAATCAGAAATGGTAAACTGCAATTGGAGAACGAAGGAACTGAATACAGTAACTCATTTTCTACCGGACAAATCCCCTGTAAAAATATTGATTACCAGTGGTGCCAGTTGCCCTGACGCAGTGGTGGAAGGGGTGATAAGAAAACTAGCTTCCCTTTATCAGGTAGAAGAACAAGTAGATACATTAATAGCATCCTTTTAGGGGATGCTATTAATGTATTCGAATAGGATGTTTATATTATTCTAAAAGCTTTTTCACTACAAGTCCACCCACTTTTTTACCAGCTTCAGCACCTGTGTTCACGCTTAACATATAGTGAATGCCACCATATACCCTGCTCACAGAACATTCTGCCGCAGCTTCGTGTAATGATTTAAAATCACGTTTCATACCAATATAATGATAGTCGCTAGAATCAGTAAAGCTAAGATTATCTCTATATAATTTAGTTAGAACTGTAGCCGCTGATGCAGTGATAGTGCTATGTCCACTGGTATATTCAGGGAATGGCGGTGTTTGTAAGAATGGCATCCAGCTTTTATCCATCAGTTCTTTGATCACAGTTACCGGTCTTACATAGCTACTTCTGTACTTTTCATCCCAACAAGAAATAAATCCATCATACAATGCAATAGAAGTAATTGCAAATGTTTGAGCGGCTTTTACAGGATCTGCTTTTTCTTGTTCAATGATTTGAGCAGCAATTCCCATCCAGTGACCACCAGGAGTGATCTTTTTATTACCAAACATCATATGTCCTGCATGTTCAATCACAAACGGATTATCATCCCAATATCTTGCAATTGTTTTTTGCTCTTCTGTTAAGTTTTTATTGATGTCATACACTTCCTTCATCATACCATAAAACACAGAACCTGGTTTTGGGCTGTATGGTGGAGGTGCACTTGGCTTAAATTGAGAAGCAGAATCTAATACCATTGGTTGCATCGTATTCCAACACCACTCTACCCCATCGGCATAATCTGGAGGAGTTGGGCGCCATTTACCAGGTTCTTCACTTCCTAAATATTTAGCTTTCCCCCTTGATTTGAAATAACCATCGTTTTTCGCTCTTGCCAACACCACTGCGGCTATAGTATCCCCAAATGCAATAGAATTTTGATAAGTTTTTTCGTCTAATTGCTGTTTGAAATTTTCGTGGATCTTATTTTCGTAGCCTGTTAGGGAATCAACAGAGAATACTTTTACGTTTCTGGTAACTTTAAAAAAAGCTTCCGTTGCTGCTAAACTAAAATCATATTTTTTTGCCGGGTCTGGCTGAGGCATTTTGCTAAACCCATTTAATTTTTCTGCTATGGATGTGGTATTAGGCTTTGAAAAACGTAATGCCTCATAAGCTGCTATAGAAGAATATACATAGATTCTACTTGCCACAGGGGGTGTAAACACATCATAAATTATAATCTGCGTTAACTGATCTTCATTATTGATTAAAAGTTTAACCGGGTTGAGGGGTTCAGACTTTTTGGGAGAACAAGCTATCACACCTAAGAATAATGTTACAGATAGAAATTTAAAGATTTTTTTCATTGATAAGGTTTGATAATAATGCAATCGAAAATTAAAAAAATAAGCAGATGATTAAAAAGTTATTAAAGATAAGAAAAACGAAAGAATTGTACAAATTGACGGTTTATTAACCCTGTTTCAACCATCCATCATTTAACAGTATCACTTACCAAAAAGATGCTATAAAAACTTTATATTTAGAACCTACAAATAAAACCAACGAATGCCTGCTTTGAGAAACCTATGCCTCTGCACAATAGCCCTATTTTGTTCTATTGCTACACTACACGCACAGCTATCTTCAAAAGATAGTACTCTTTTGAAATCTAGTATCAATAACGTTCTTTCCTATTACGACCAGAACATTGGAGAACAATCTGGAAAGTTTAATGGAAGTCAAAATATTGGATATCCCCAGGGTGTGATTGAAAAAAATCCATATTTTCAATCTCCTAATTTTTCAATGGGATATATTTTGTACAACCAGGTTTATTACCCTAATGTTAATCTGATTTACGATGAAGCCGCCGACTTGGTGGTATTACAAGACAGTTCTCATAAAATTGAATTGATCAGTGAAAAACTGGAAGGCTTTGGTATCGGAGATAATAAATTCCAATATTTAATAAAAAAAGACGCTAATTCCAATGACCTTTTAAAAACTGGTTTCTATCAGGTATTGGTGGAAGGCAACACAAGTCTCTATAAAAAGGAAAGTAAAAAAGTAACAGAGAAAATTGTTGGAAGTGAATTAACCTATCTCATTGAAACATCCACCTATTATTACCTGCTCAAGCAAAACCATTATACAGAATTACAAAGTAAAAAAACAATATTCCGATTATTGAAAGATAAGGAAAAGGAACTCAGGAAGTATACAAAAACACAACACCTGAATTACCGCAAAGACAAAGACAACATGCTCAGCAATGTAGTAGAATACTATAACCTCTTAACTAAATAATGTGAAATTATATTCCGCCAGCTTCTTCCTGCTTTTTTCACTGCTTTTTATAAATAAAACTTATAGCCAGTCCGACACGTCCCATCTTGTAGATATCAACTGCCAAAAATGCGACATTGTAGAACTGACTAAACAGATTGAAGCACAAACTCACTTACATGTATATTACGACAGCAGCATTTTTGCGCAAAAGACTTTTACCTACAGTTCAAAGTCTGAGCCTTTAAATAAAGTTCTAAACAAACTTTTTGCAGGAGAATTAATTTATGCAAGCTTCGACAATGAGAATAATGTGTTCTTTTCAAAAAGCCGATCTCTGAATTTAATACTACCAGATAGTTATTTTACTGGAACCAATACGGCTATTGTTTCCAATAATACCATTGAAGACGAAGATCTTTCTGATAGTAAAGAAGCCTTAGTCGATAATAAATTATATGAGATCGGCGATAAAAATATAAAAGGTCAGAAATCGATACTCGTGGGAGGGATCATCAAAGATGCAAAAACCGGCCAACCGGTTTCAGGTGCCAATGTGTATATCGAAAACCCTAGAATTGGCGCAAGTACTGATCAATTTGGTACATATACCATTTCACTGCCAAGGGGTAAGCATATTTTAAATATTCAAAGTATTGGTATGCGTGATATAAAACGTCAGGTTGTTTTATATAGCGATGGAAAGATGAATGTTGATATGACTGAAAGTATTCAATCATTAAAAAGGGTTACGGTATCCTCCAAGAAACTAAGCAATATCCGTGGCTCACAAATGGGTGTTCAAAAAATAGACA
The DNA here is from genome assembly GCA_947371755.1 of Chitinophagaceae bacterium. GTDB lineage: Bacteria > Bacteroidota > Bacteroidia > Chitinophagales > Chitinophagaceae > Sediminibacterium. The sequence continues at coordinate 38,902 of CANBQT010000011.1, read as the reverse complement.
TTAAAACTATCAAGCAGATTCCAATGCTTTTTGGAGAAGCTGATATCATAAGAGCCATTACTACATTGCCAGGTGTTAAAACAGTGGGAGAAGCAAGTACTGGTTTCAATGTGAGAGGCGGATCTGCAGACCAGAATTTGATCTTGTTCAATGATGCCACTGTTTACAATCCATCTCACTTCTTTGGATTATTCTCCGCATTCAATCCTGAAGTGGTAAACAGTGTTGAATTATATAAGAGCAGTATTCCAGCAAGTTATGGTGGAAGACTTTCTTCCGTATTAGATATCAACAGCAGAGAAGGAAACAAAAAAGAGTTTACCGGTTCTGCAGGAATAGGCCCCTTAACCAGTAGATTGAATATTGAAGGGCCATTGGTAAAAGATAAATCATCCTTTATTTTAGGAGGCCGTACTACCTACTCTAATTGGTTATTTAAATATTTACCAGATGATTATAAAAACAGTGCTGCCAATTTTTATGATATTAATTTAATCACTACACACGAATTAGATAAGAACAACAGCTTATACTTCACCGCTTATTTAAGTAATGATAAGTTTAATCTGAATAGTGATACGGCTTACAGTTATGGTAATAGAAATGTTTCCCTAAAATGGAAACACACTTACAATGCCAAGTTAAATAGTGTCATGAGTGCAGGATTAGATCAATACAATTATGAGATTGGAAGTCAGAAGCTTCCTTTAAATGCCTATAAATTGGCATTTAATATTCAGCAAACAAACTTCAAAGCGCATTTCAATTATTTCTATAATAACAAACATAGTTTTGATTTTGGAATCAACAGTATTTTATACAAATTAAACCCAGGCAACTTCGATCCTAATGGAAGTCAGTCTTTGGTTAAACCAGACCATTTACAATCAGAACAAGGATTAGAATCTGCGATCTATTTTAGTGATCACTATACCGTAACTCCTAAGTTTAAAATTGATGCAGGTGTTCGTCTTTCCATGTTCAATGCAATGGGGGCAAGTGATGTGAATGTTTATGCAGATGGTGTTCCAAGATCTGAAAGTAGTGTGATCAATACTATTCATTACGACAATGGTAAGATCATTAAAACTTATGGTGGACCTGAAGTACGTTTAGGATTTAGATATGTGTTTGATGAAACATTCTCTTTAAAAGGAGGTTTCAATACGCAACGTCAGTACATCCACTCTCTTTCAAATACTACAGCAATGGCACCCACAGATATTTGGAAGTTAAGTGACCCAAATATCAAACCACAAATTGGTAATCAAGTATCACTGGGTCTTTACAAAAACCTACGATCAAATACCATTGAGACTTCCGTAGAAGTTTACTACAAAACAATTGAGAATTATCTTGATTATAAGAGTGGAGCAGTTCTTGTAATGAACCACCACATAGAAACAGATGTAATCGGCACCAAGGGTAAAGCTTATGGTGTGGAATTATTACTTAAAAAAGTGACAGGTAAATTCAATGGTTGGATCAGTTATACCTGGTCTAGAATTTTACTACAACAAAACGATCCAAAAGCAGGAGAGCTTATTAACAACGGCAATCCTTATCCAGCTAATTACGATAAGCCTAATGATTTAACGGTTGTTACGAATTACAAATTCAGCCATAGAGTTAGTATCTCTTTAAATGCTAACTATAGTACAGGTCGCCCCATTACCTTACCAATCGGACTTTTTGATTATGGTGGGTCTATGAGAACATTGTATGCAGATAGGAATGCTTATCGTATCCCCGACTATTTTAGAACAGATTTTTCTATGAACATAGAAGGGAATCATAAAGTGAAACAATTATTTCATAATTCATGGTCAATCGGGGTATATAATCTAACTGGAAGAAAGAATCCTTATTCTGTTTATTATGTATCAGAGAACGGCCATGTTAATGGGTATAAACTTTCCATTTTTGGAAACGCTATACCTTATATCAATTTAAATATCAGGTTCAAATAATATCCAATGAAAAAACTAATTATTTTCTTGTTCATCCTAGTAGCCTTTTGGGGGTGCAAAGAAAAATATATATCTCCTGCAATTTCTCCCGATACCGGTTATCTGGTAGTTGATGGCAGTATCAATTCTGGTGCTGGCAATACTGAGATTATTCTAAAGCGAACTGTAAAACTGGATGCGCCTTCTGTTGTATATGAAAGTAGAGCAACAGTTAGTGTGATAGGTGAAGACAATTCCATATTTGCTTTAAATGAAACATCTACCGGGCACTATATGAGCTCAAGCTTGAATTTAAATAAAGCAAAGAAATATAAATTACACATTTTAACTTCCGATTCTAAAATTTATGAATCAGATCTAGTATCAGTTAGAGATACCCCTCCTATTGATAGCGTAAGTTGGCAATACGATAACAATGGTTTACAATTATCTGTTAATACGCATGACCCTTCTGGCAATACCAAATATTATCAATGGGATTATGCCGAAACCTGGGAATACCACTCCCCGTTTTTTAATTACTTTAATTATAGACAATTAAATACCAGCTCAGGTATTAAATATACATTGGAATATTTTGACCCTATTTTAATTACTTATAATTCAGCCATTTATACTTGCTGGCCAACTGAAAATTCATCAACCATTTTATTAGGATCTACTGTTTCATTAACGAGTAATAAGATATTTCTTCCATTGACTTATATTTCTAAAGGAGATGTAAAACTCAGTGTATTGTATAGTATTAAAACTAGACAATACGGCTTGAGTGAAGGCAGATATAATTATTTACAAAAAATGAAAAAGAATACAGAAGGAACAGGTTCTGTATTTGATGCACAACCCTCAGAATTAGTTGGCAATATTCATTGCACAACTAATGCTACTGAGCCTGTGATTGGCTATGTAGACATTTGCACTGTTCAAGAGTCAAGAACGTTTATTAAAAATCTTCAGGTACCTGACTGGAATTTTGTAACTCCCTGTTTAAAGACTGAGATTCCCAATAATATAGATTCTATTACTTTGGCACATCGAAATTTTTATCCTGCTTATGCAGCAAAATACAGCCCTACTGGAAGCAATATATTGTCTTATTATTTTTCAACTCCAAGTTGTGTTAACTGCACATTCTTTGGTACCAATATCAAACCAACTTTTTGGCCTTAATTAAGTTTTCAATTATGCAGAACATAAAAACATATTTTTCTTTAGTGGCTTTAACGTTATTCGCTTTGCATCCTTCTAAATCGAATGCACAAGATGCGGATGCTTTAATTCATAAAATAGAAAACTATAGCACCAAACATTTAGAGGAAAAGCTATTCTTACATACAGACAAAACTGTTTATTTGTCGAACGAAGTATGTTGGTTTAAAATATATAATGTGGATGGTTTTTTCAATCTTCCTCTATCCATTAGTTCTATTGCCTATGTTGAGATCTTAGATAAGCAATCAAAGGCAGTCATTCAAGAAAAAGTAGATCTCAATAATGGCTCTGGTGCCGGCTCAATCAAGATACTTGGAAAAATTGCTTCTGGAAATTATACCTTAAGAGCGTATACCAATTGGATGAAAAATTACAGTTCTGAATTTTTCTTTCAAAAAAATATCACCATCATCAATACTGAAAAAGAACAAGGTGTCGTTTCCAATAATCCAATTCAGGATGAATGGAAAGTTCAAATTTTTCCAGAAGGCGGTAACCTGATCAATGGCATTGAAAATAAAATTGCATATAAAATAAGTAACCAATTCGGAAATGGCATTGACGCAAAAGCTATGGTGATCAATGAAAAATCCGATACCATGTTAGTATCCAATACCCTAAAGTTGGGAATGGGCAATTTTCAATTTAAACCATTACAGGGACAAGCCTATAAACTAGCGGTTCTGTTACCCAATGGAAAAATGATCACAGAAAATTTTCCGCAAACCACCAATAGTGGTTATGCATTAAAAGTTGTTGGTTCTAAAAATCCTTCAGAATCGATTTCAATTTCTGTTGATTCAAAAAATATAAGTTCATCAATAGCATATATAATTGGTCATGCCCGGGGTGTTGTAAAAACGTTCAAACAAATCCAATTAGAAAATGGAAAAGCCTCATTCAATTTGCCTGTTTCTAGTTTAGGTGAAGGAATAAACAGCTTTACTTTATTTGACGAAAACAGAAAGCCCGTTGCCGAAAGGTTGTTCTTCAAATATCCGGAAGAAAATATGGGACTAGCAGTTTCTTTAGACGCGAAAGATTATGCTGAAAGAAATAAAGTAGCATTGAAATTGACTTCTTTCTTACAAAATGGTAAACCCACAGCAGCAGAGCTCTCTATGTCGGTATATAAGATCGACGAATTACAATCTGTTGACGAATCAAATATCCAAAACTATATATGGTTAACCTCTGACCTTGTTGGAAAAGTGGAATCCCCTAACAGTTATTTTAATTTTGGGGATCCACAGAGAGTTGAATTAATGGATAACCTGATGCTTACAAATGGTTGGAGAAGATTCAAATGGGATCATGTTTTGAATGATGGAATTCCTGCCTTTGATTTTGTTCCTGAAATTGCTGGTAAAATAGTAACTGGTCGCGTGGTACCTGCTAATAAAAATTTACCACTAAATGGCATTACAGCGTATCTTTCTATGCCAAGTAAAAGAACTCAGTTTCATTCTTCTATGAGTGATCAAAAAGGCCGTTTGAAATTTCAGTTCGCTGATTTCTACAACGACGATCAGGTAATTGCTCAAATTGAAAAAAATAACGCTGCAAATTATAAAATTGAAATAGAGTCTCCTTTTGTAAAATCAAATTCAACAAGTACCGATAAATTTCTTCCTTATACCTCTGATGAAAAATTCCAAATCAGCAAATACCATAGAGACTTGCAAGTGCAGAACTATTATAATCTGAACTATATCAATAAATTTGAAATTCCTTTAGTGGATACTACAGCTTTTTATCATAAGCCAGATAATGTTTATCTGTTGGATGATTATTCTCGTTTTGCTACTTTGGAAGAAGTTTTCAGAGAATATATGACTCCAGTAAAATTATCTAAGTCGGGAGATAATTTTAATATTTCTGTGTATGATAATGTTCAGAAAAGATATTTCAGTAATCAACCTTTGATATTATTGGATGGTTACCCTATTTCTGATTTGAATAAATTCATGAGCTATGATCCTTTAAAAATTAGAAAAATTGAGATTGTAGACAGGATGTATTTCTTAGGTAACCAAACTTATTATGGAGTTTTAAACTTCACCACCTATAATGGCAAAATGGAAACCTATGATCTGGATCCACAGGCTGTTGTATTAGACTTTAAAGGTCTACAATCGCAAAGAGAATTCTCTGCACCGGAATATACTTCAAAAGATCTGGCGAATTCAAGACAACCAGATTTCAGACACCTTCTTTATTGGTCAGGCAACCTTAACACATCCGAGAAAGGCAAAACAGATGTATCATTCTTTACGTCTGATGTTCCCGGAAAATATGTAATCGTAGTTCAGGGTTTGAGTAAGAGTGGAAAGGCTGGATATCAGGAATTGATGTTTGATGTGAAGGGGAGATGAAATTTAAAAAGTAAAAAGGCATCTGAATAATCAGAGGCCTTTTTATTGCTTTGTTTAAAAGTCAAGATTGAAAATATTTTTTTCTTAGATGTTTTTACCCACCCCCGTCTGTTCGCTCAGTCGCTCCAGCCACCCCTCCCACGCATGCGTGGGAGGGGAAACCTTATTTTATACTTCCAACTTTTCCCTCACTTTTCACTCCTCACTCTTATCTTTCTTTTTTCTTTTTCCTTTTTACTTTTTAATTTTTAATTTTTAATTTTTAATTCCCCCCTGTTCCTCAAGACCATAAAACTTGGTCCTTCTTTCCAATTGGTTTTCGATTTCATGAATGATGGGGCAACTGAGAAATTACCTAAGATTAGATCGATCTTACCGTCGTGATCAAAATCGCCGGCATCCATTGTGAGCCATCTTCCTTCTTGTGTGACAGGTAAACTAAAAGGTTTGAAATCAAAATTTCCATTATTCTCTAAATAAACAAAACCTTCTTCGGGTTGACTTTCAAAATCAGCAAAATAAGAGATGGTAGCAATGTCCAGATCTCCATCCCCATCAAAGTCACGTGCAATGGCTTTATAACAACCATTTAAAGGATAAAAATATTTTTGGGCGAATTTATTTTGTCCATCATTTAAAAAAATATAGACCCCATGATAAGGTTTCAAAACAGTAGAGAAATCGGCGTTATCTCCGCAGGTATAAATGATGTCTTTAAATCCATCATTATTTATATCTACCATTTCAAAATAGGAGGAACCATTGATAGAGGGAAATCTTAAAACTTGTTTCTCTGAAAAATTTCCGTTGCCTTGATTCGTATATAAATAAACCCCTTCATCACTTTGAGCAAATAGTACCCATATATCTGGTAGCCCATCATGATTCACATCATCTATAATAGCTTTTAAAGCGCCTGGGAATGCTCTTAAAATATGCTTGTCATATTTTCCACCTCCTTTATTCTCCATCCAGGTTAAAGCCCCTGTTAAGTACCCAAATTCGCATGCAATGATATCTTCTTTGCCATCTTTGTTCAAATCAGAAGTTAACAACTGAACTGGCCTTTGTAATTGAGCAATGATTAACTGCTCTGATTTTTGTTGCATCTTACCATCAGCTGTTATTGTTATTTTTTTTCCTGTACCCAACCTATCATTATTCGGGTTTAAAATACCAATATCGCATAACAACCAATCGTTTTTGTTCATTTCAATATTCACTGTTGGCCCCCATGTGGTAATTGAATCTGTTAGCTTCAAATTCTGATCATAGCGGAAAATTTTATGTCGCACTGCATCAGAAATAATAAATGGAAATTCATGAGAACTCTCATCAATTTTTACATAAGAGGTTGAGGGTGGTCCTGTTTTATGTTCTGGACTTAAGGCAGTAAATAAAGAAAGCGAATTTTCAATTGGGTGAGGTCTTATTTGTTTAGTTTCATTTTTCTCAGATGCCATCGATACATAATAGTCCATAATTCGTTGCCATTGCTCTTCTGTCATCACAGGACTAGAAGGATAAAAATTCTGAGGTAAAGACAAGTTATATTTCTGTGCTGGATAGTGTTTGCCTTTAAATGAAAAGATTCCAAGCCTAGGTCCCATGGCAGGTAATACCCCATTCTCCCATGTTTTTGAATCAACCCATTTGGGATCGGGGAGCATATGACAGGATTGGCAATATTGATTCGCCAGTTTTTTTCCTTCTGCAATGGCGGTATCTGATGCTTTCTTTCTATTCAATAATTGGCAAGACATTGCAGCAAATAGTGAGAAAAAAGAAATCGCAGAAACTACCACCCACCTACTTTTCATATCAACCTAATTTCAATTAAAAATTTCTAGAACTTTAATGTTCGTTCTCCCCCCTTTGAATCTTTGATGGTAATGCTTGAAATCTCTAGATCAACGTTGATATATCTGGCCGATTGAGATAACAAAGAAGACCCATAATTCAATTCTCTCTTTTGTTTCTTTCCATTTTTATACTGAATCATGGCTGATACATCCAATGCTTGCAAAGGAACCATCTGAATAGTTTTCTTTAATTCAAATGCTTTCATACGGTCTTTGTTCTGACTAGCCATCACTAAACATTTGCCATTCACTGATCTGAGTTTAACCAATGCTTTTGCATCACCAGGAACAAACCAGCCTGATTCTAGAATTGATTGAGGTGTAAATCCACCTTTACCATCGCCTTTCAGAAATAACCCATTGCTCGCATCATATCTGCCAATTGAAACATCGGTGCCATAATCATTCCCGACCATCAACACATCCAGATTTCCATCTCCATCAAAGTCTTCCGCCAGCATTCCATTCATATTACCTATCTGAGTGCTTAAAGGCAAAGGAAGCAAAGTGAATTTTCCGTTACCATCATTGCGTAAAAAACTATTGGTGAAATAATTCACTTGTAATTTCAATGCACCCTTCATTTCTTTTTCAGTAAACATTTTGTCGATAGTGGCTTGTGCATACAATTTATAGTTCTGGAATTTTGAGCGAAAGCCAATCATCTGTTTCACCATATCGTCTCTTGTATGAACAGGATATTCTTTTAAGGTAGTATCGTCCTGAGAAGTTGGTAAATATTTAGTAGGCACTGCATCAAAACTTCCATTACCATCAAAGTCTTTTGCATAAATGGTTACTGGATATTTTTCACTGCCTTTATAAAAACTATTTAATCCGATATTTCCAATTACATAATCGATATCTCCATCATTGTCGAAATCACCGGAAACGATACTAGTCCACCAACCCTTTTTATTTTCTGTACCGGTAGTACTGGTAATATTCCTGAATTTTCCTTGTTCATTTTTAAAATAAGTGATGGGCATAAACTCTCCCACTAAAATCAGATCCTGCCAGCCATCATTATCAAAGTCTGTCCACATGGCATCACAAACCAATCCGATATTTTTTAAATCAGGAGCAACTTGAGCTGAAACATCTGTGAACTTGATTACACCATTTTTACTATCGTTACGATAGATAAAACTTGAAACAGGTTTAGGGAAATTGGTAGGGTCTACTCTACCTGCAATAAACAAATCCAGGTCTCCATCATGATCATAGTCAATCACTCTTACACATGATTTACTGGTATAATTAATCGGTAAGGCTGTTGAATCATTTTTAAAATTACCCTTACCATCATTGATATAAATTTTGTCTTGATAAGAATTGGTGTTGGGGTTCATTTCATAACCACCACTTGCAGTATATAAATCCAGGTCGCCATCTCCATCTGCATCAAACAAAGCCACACCTTCGTCTTGCCAGTTCTTGGTTTGACGGGTTGCATTCTTATTCAGGTCCGATTGGGTAAATGTGCCATTCTTTTGTTGTAAAAGTAATTGTGCACTATTGGCTAATGAACCTCCTGCGATGATATCATCTAATCCATCACCATTAATATCTCCAGCCGCTAATGCGGGGCCAAATTCTGTGAATTTATGCGGTAATAATTTTTGAATATTGAAATCAATATTATCTCTTGCTTTATTTACATAACTGATCTTTAATTGATCAGTTACTTCCGTAAATAAGTTATTGGTTACTTTAACAGGTAAAGACCAATGATAATCTTGATCAGCATTTTTAATATTTACAGTGAGTAGTTGATTAGCAGTAACATTTTTCAGCACCTGCTTTTTATTATTCGGCCATTTTACAATTAAAGAATCAATTGTAGGATTGGTTCCTAATCCAAAGTTTGGTCGATTATCTACAGTAGATAAATAGCCTCGATATGGAGTGTTCTCATACACTTGTTGCTTACCTCCATAATACAGTTCGATAATAGAACCAAAGCCATCTAAATTTTTAGAATCACCCACTAATTTAAGTTTCAAAAAATGTGATTGATTATCTTTTGCATCCATGGTAGTGTTCTTATAAACAAAAGCACTATCATTAATATTATTCACAACCAGGTCCATATCACCATCATTATCCAGATCTGCATAGACAGAACCATTAGAGAAAGATGGTACAGCAAGTCCCCAACTGGTGGTTTCGTTAGTGAATGTTAGGTTGCCATTATTTCTAAAAGCGTAGTTGTGTAATTTTACTTGTGGGATTTGAGAAAGTGTGTACGATTTTTTTGCAATCATACTGGCTTCTCTTCTGAAAGTAATAAAGTCCTTATCAGTAATATCTTTAGGGAACCCGTTAGTAATAAATAGGTCGCGATAACCATCATTATCAAAATCTGCCACCACTGGGCACCAGCTCCAATCGGTTTCAGAGATCCCTGCAAAGAAACCAATATCACTGAAGATAGGGTCTCCAATGGAATCATTACTATTTACTCTGGGTCCTTGATTTAATTGAAAGCTATTTCTCACATATTGATACTGATATCCGAAATAATCGCTGTTCTGATAATTCTGATAACTGATAGCACCCAGCATCATTTTTCTGCGATAGTTGTCTTCAGGTGCCATGTCTAATTCTACTACATCTGCGAGTCCATCATTATTGATATCGATTATATCTTGCCCCATTCCATTGGCGGAAGTATGCTTAAAATAGGTACTCGCTTTATCAGTAAAAGTTCCATCATGATTATTGATGTATAAGAGATCGTTGCCATTGAAATCGTTGGTAACAAAAATATCTTTCCATCCATCTTTATTGATGTCTGCTATGTTAACCCCATGACCATATCCTTCAACAGACACACCTGCTTGTTTGGTTACGTCAGTGAATACTGGATGATTCAATGTTAGGTCAAAATCATTTCTAAATAATTTTCCAGTACTGGGATAAGAACCATCAATTATTTTTTTTCTATAAATCGCAGGATTATCTCCTTTTACAATTTCATTCACTGTTAAGTAAACATCCAGGTCTCCATCGTTGTCGTAATCAAAAAAAGCAGCCATGGTGGTAAAGGAGCGATCTGCTAAACCATATTCTTTGGCCATTTCTTTAAACTTAGGCACACCTTGTTTATCGAAACCCTCATTAATGTATAAGAGGTTTTCTCTTTTGGTAGAGTCTGTTAAAATAGTACAACTGACATAAATATCCTGAAGCCCATCGTTGTTGATATCAATCACTGAAACACCTCTACTCCATTTGCCATTCCCATCCACCTCTGACAGTTTTGTAACGTCTTCAAATTTAAAATTACCACGATTGATGTAGAGTTGGTTAGCTACCTGGTTTCCTGTAAAATATAGATCCATTAAACCATCATTATTAAAATCACCAACTCCTACACCACCACCATTATATATATTAGTAAGGTCGATAGGATTCACAGAATCATTTTCAATAATACGATTGGCGAAATGAATACCGGATTCTTTAGCATCAATTTGGTCGAACAAATGATGTTCTTTTTTACAAGAAATAGTAATGGCAACCAATAAAATTGCCAGGGATAATTGCAACAGGTTTTTCATAAAATGTTTGATATACAAGCAATAAAAAAGGAGATAGGGACAAACCCTATCTCCTTCAAAACTAAAGAATAATTAATTATTAATATCCAGGATTTTGAGTCAAACGGATAGTTCCGTCTGCATTCATATTGTCGATTTCGTTTTGTGGAATCGGCATAATTTCATGCTTATTAGCAGTAAACACCGCACCACTTTTGAGAGGTCTGCGAGCTGAACCGTTAACGATAACTGTTTCTCTAGCGATGTACGTATTGATTGTTGTTGCAGCAATACCCCATCTAACTAGGTCGAAGAAACGATTACCTTCCATACCTAACTCCAATCTTGTTTCCATTTGGATGGCTTTTACTGCAGTTGCTTTATCAGCAAATGAAGTGTATAAACCAATTTTATAAGAATCAGCAGGAGTAGTTTGAGTGGCGTATTGAGCAGCAGCAGCATTGTAATCGCTGTTCTTATAAACCCAACCAGTTGGGCTAACCATTCTTGAACGAACTTGGTTAACATAGCCTAAAGCAGCAGCTAAATCACCAGCATCAGCAGCACACTCAGCAGCCCATAAAAGAACATTTGAGAAACGGATAATGTTTACGTTATTAGCAACTAACTCTGTTGGTCCCCAATAAGCAGATCCAACGTCTGTGAATGCTCCTTTTTGAGAAGCAGCGTATACGTTTTTCAACGGGCTGAATAGACCATCGTTCACAGGGTTTCTGATCCAAGCTTCACCAGGATGTAAACCCCAGTCAAGGTAAGGAATACCAGGGCGACCCATAGTCCAGTCAATACGTGGATCTAGGTTACCTGTATATTTAGTACCATATTGAGAACTAACGTGATCTCCATTTTGATAAGTATCAGTTAATGGTAAACCGTTTGCATCAGTTTTGAAAGCATCAGCTAAATCCTGAGAAGGGTTATAGAAACCGCAGCAAGCACCTGGACCACCTGTATAAGGGAAGTTCAGGATATCACCATAGTTACCATTTGGATCTCCACCCCAAGCAACTGATGAACCATCTTGTACAGAAGTTTGAGCAGCGAATACAGATTCAGCGCTATTTTTCTGTGCAGGGTTAAAGTTTGAGAAGTAGTTAGCGTTTAAAGCATATTTAGCACCACCGGAAGTTTTACCATTAGCAATTACATCTTTAAGGATTGTGTAAGCAGCAGGTAGGCTTTTTTGGAACATTAACGCTTTAGCTTGTAAAGATTTAGCAGCCCATTTATTAGCGCGACCAACTTCAGACCATGTATCTGGTAAGTTAGCAGCAGCATAAGTTAAGTCTGCATTGATTCCAGTCCAAGCATCCACTTTATTATCCACTTTGGTATTTGTTGGAGAAATAGTTTCATCCACATAAGGAATGTTACCAAAAATCTTTTTTAAATCCATGTGATAATAAGCTCTTAAGAAACGAGCTTGTGCAGTGATCGCAGTTTTTTTAGCATCAGAAATAGTTGTAGCTATTTTTAATGTGTTTAATACATCATTACAACGTTGAATCGCTGCATAGTTCAATCTCCATTTTTGTGGGATTGCACCGTTCGTAGGCGTTAAAGATGAACCCCATTTTTCCATTGGAGCAGCATCAGCAACGTCTGTAGGATCAGATCCTTTGTAAGCATCATCGCTGGTAACACCACCGAAGATCCAGTTTGAAGCACCAGATGCAAAACCATCTCCAGATGCACCTTCACCATCTACTAGTGAATAAGCACCGATCAACAAACCTTGTACACCATCTTCTGATGCAACGATCTGTGGTCCGAGGGTTCCGATTGGCGGTTTGTCAAGGAAACTTTTTCCACAAGCAGCTAATGCCGTTATGATAAAAAGACCTAGGATTAATTTGGATTGAATATTTAGTTTTTTCATATACACCTATTAAATTATTTATTTAGAATGACAAGTTAACACCAATTAAGAAAGAAGCAGTATGTGGATAGTTACCATTATCAATACCAAATCCATTAACTGGAGATGATGGGTTGCTACTTTGTAACTCAGGATCCAATCCTTTATAACCAGTAATAGTGAATAAATTGGCTGCTTGAACATACACTCTTAAACGATCAATTCCGTACTTAGTAAGCAAATTAGCAGGCATGGTATAACCAATTTGCACTTGCTTTAAACGTAAGTAAGAACCTTTGCTAATGAAATAGCTATTAGAAACCTGGTCTGTACTGAATGAACCAGAAGTCATCAATTTAGGTATAGATGCACCTGTATTTGATGTAGTCCAAGAATTCACTGCTACTTCTCTTCTGATACCACCTTTAAAGAAGTCAGGGAAATCAGTAAAGATTTTGGTATTGTCGAAGATATCGTTACCAGCAGAACCGAATATGAAAGCAGATGCATCAAAGCTCTTATAAGAGTATGCCAAGTTCAAACCATAAGTAAACTTAGGGTTAGGGTTACCGATATAAGTTCTGTCGCTTGCATCAATTACACCATCACCGTTCACGTCAGCATATTTGAATACACCTGGTTGAGCATCGGTTTGTTTAGGTGATGCAGAAACTTCCTGAGCATCTTTGAAGATACCTAACACTTTATATCCAAAGAAAGAACTGATCGCGTGATCTACTTGGTTTCTTGTTGGGATAATGTTACGAATTTGAGGACCATCGAAATAAGGTAAACCTGGGATACTTACTAATTTGTTTTTGTAAGTAGTGAAAGTACCAGTGATGTCTAACTTAGAATCTTTGCTCAATTTAGCATGATAAGTTAAGTTAAGATCAATACCAGTATTCTGCATGTCACCAATGTTAACCTGTGGTAAATTAGCGTCACCAGTAAACACGATATCAAAAGGAGTTCCAGATGCTCCATAAAGCATTCCAGAAATCTTCTTCTTATACACGTCAAAAGTCAAATCTAATTTGTTGTTCAACATAGTTACGTCAAAACCAACGTTTTGAACGATATCTTGTTCCCAAGTAGTATTAGGGTTACCAATGTTACTTCTATAGAAACCAGAAGAAGGTACAGTAGAACTACCAGTGATTGCGTAGAAAGATCTACCGGCATTGGAAGCGTATAAGTTGTAAGGGTTAGTTGCACTAACAGCTGCAGTAGATCCCATTACACCATAACTAGCACGGATTTTCAAATCGTTGATGATAGAAACTTTCTGCATGAATTTCTCTTGAGACATTCTCCAAGCTAAAGACACACCTGGGAAATTTCCCCAACGTTGTTCAGGAGTGAAGAATGAAGATCCATCACGACGAATGTTAGCATTGATGATGTATTTTCCGTCATAAGAATATTCTGCACGACCAAACCAAGAACTAATAGCACTCTTATAAGCACCACCATCATTTGATGGGCCTGTAGGGCTACCAGTACCAATTGTCCAGAAGTTAGGATTCTCAGAGAAATAACTACTTCTACCAGCTGTAACGTTTCTACCAGAATAGTAAACATCTTCTTTACCAGCTAACACTACAAAAGTGTGTTTACCAATAGAGTTAGAATAGTTTAAAGTGTTGGTATAAGTCCAAGCAGTATTGTAGCTAGCACCTTCGTTGAATGAATTTGATCCGGTATTACCTTCAGCATTTTCATAAGCAACGTAGTTAAAGTTGTAAGAGTAGTTGTTGTTAACTGTTCCACCAAAGCTGGTACGGAAAGTTAAATGTTTCATCAAATCAACTTCACCCCATACGTTACCAGTGATATTCCAAGTATTACCTACGTTATCTTTTGTACGATAGATATCAGCAAATGGATTTCTAGCATTACCTAAACCTTGAGATTTAGTACCTGCAAAGTTGCCTGCGATATCATATACTGGGATAATGGCACTTTCACGGAAAGAAACAGAGAAAGGAGATCCTTCACCTTGGTTTCCGAAAGTTGGGTTTTTCTTGTAGAACAAGAAAGCGTTTTCACCTACACGCACATGTTCTTTAATGGTAAATGAGGTATTAGCTCTTAAAGAATATCTTTCCAAGTATTGGTATTTAGCAACCCCTTGTTGGTTTAAATAACCTAAAGAGAAAAAGTAATTGCTCTTATCGTTACCAGAACTTAAAGAAACAGTATGACTTTGTTGAGGCGCATTTCTAGTAATTTCTTTGTACCAGTTAGTACCTACTTTATTTGCTCTAGTAATTTGATTAGAGTTAATGTCGTAAGTAGCAGGATCAGGACCAGCACCACTTACACCATAAGGAGTAATGAAATCAGGAATTACTGGAGTTGGTCCGCTACCGAATTGCTTATCGCTAGGGTTTGCAACGCCAGAGTTCTTTTGTTGTTGCCAGATAGCAGCACCTTCCTGAGCAGTATTAGCCATATCATAGCCTTTACCTTGAGATTGAACACCATAGAAACCATCATAAGATAATTTAGCTTTACCAGCTTTACCTCTCTTAGTAGTTACAATGATAGCACCGTTAGAACCAGCCACACCATAAATGGCAGCTGATGCATCTTTCAGAACCTGAATAGACTCAATGTCGTTCATGTTCAAATCAGTTAAGCTACTTCTAACTCCATCAACGATGATCAAAGGTGAGTTGTTACCGAATCCGGTAATACCTCTGATACGGATGTCACTAGCAGCACCTGGCTGACCAGAAGAGATTACAGTCAAACCAGAGGCACGACCTTGTAAAGCTTCTTCAGTAGTACCTGCAGGAGATTGTTTCAAGTCTTTCACGTTAACAACCGCTACAGATCCAGCGATATCTTTTTTCTTTTGAGCAGTGTAACCAGTTACAACTATCTCATTTAATGCAGAAGAAGTTTCTTTTAGAGAAACTGACACACTGCTTGAATTAGCTACATCAACAGTTTGGTCTTCAAAACCAACATATGATACAATAATAGCTGTTCTTCCTTTTGGAACTGTAATAGAAAAGTCCCCTGTTGTGGAAGTTGTTGTTGCGACATTGGTACCTTTTACTGAAATTGTTGCTCCTGCAACGGGTCTTTTACCAGAATCAGTTACTTTACCAGTAACACTCTTCTGCGCAAAAACCGATGCTGTAAGCAAGAATAGGATAAAGGTTAACGCAAATTTCTTTGGAGTTAATTTGTTCATCATAAGCAATCGAATTTTTTTGCAATCGTTTGAAATCGTTTGGATGTTTAAGGGCATAAATTGTAAAAAAAAATTAACATTAACAAAATTAATTGCAAAGTTTTTTAAAATTAATGTGTTTTTAATTGATAATCAATAATATAAATATTTACTAACGAACAATAGTTTCACTAAAAATCATCAAAATTTAACATCGTGTATTTTATACACTTTGTGCATAACTTGTTGATGTTAAGGGTTTTCGCAACCGTTTTCGGGGTGCATTTTTTGCCAAAAAATGAGTGAATTTTTGAGAAAAATGGAGAGTTTTAAGAAAGTAAAAATCTGCAGCAATTAAATAGATAGAAAGTCTTTGATCAGGGACATAGGATTAGCACCTCCTAATTACTCGATTGTTAGAAATCGAAGATCAAAGAAGCAAAATCCTGATTCTTATAGCAAAAGAAATCAGCGATAAACCCAAAAAATAGAATGAATAGCTTAGTAATAGCGGCTGATTATCTTGAAATTCTTGTCGATTTTTACCTTCATAGCACCAGTAGTGTCTACTTTTCGCTCGTTTTGGGTTGCCATCGCATTGGTCATGCGTATTTTAAACTCACAGATATAAAAACTAGGTTCTTCGAAATAAGTGACCGATGTTACGTCATAATGATACTTGTCTTTACTTCGAGGATCCTTATTTAAATAATCCGACATTGCCGTTTTTAACATCGGATTCGGATCAACAGGACCTTTGTGCAATGAGCAAGACATCACCAATAAACTTATACAAAAAATCAAATTTCGCTTCATACTACTAGCATTCTGAAGGATAAAAATAAAGACCACTTCCAAGGTGGATTAACAGATTCGGAATAAAATTAGAAAGTTTCTTTCATACATCTTCCGATTTTTTGCATAAAAAAATCATTTACATTTAAAAAATCAAAACATTCGACTGTGTTACCAACCACCAGAAACAGTCTTTAAAAACCTTGCTTTATATGAAAAACGTTTTGCTTGCCCTTTTTGCATGGATGCTATCACATGATTTGATGGCACAATCTTCTAGCTTTTCTCTTTCCGTTCAAACTAAAACAGACAATGGCATCATTGAAGGGAACTTCGATACTAAAACCGGGATTCAGACTTATTTTGGAGTGCCCTTCGCCAAACCGCCAGTGGGCGAACTAAGATGGAAAGAACCTCAACCCCTTGAACCCTGGAAAAATGTAAAAGAAACCAAACAATTCGGCCCTCGCCCGGTTCAAGGAATGGTTTTCGGAGATATGAATTCACGATCGGCTGGACTTAGCGAAGACTGCCTGTATTTGAATGTATGGACACCCGCTAAACGAAATACAAAAAATCTTCCCGTGCTTGTTTATTTCTATGGGGGAGGTAACGTAGCCGGCGATGCTTCAGAACCAAGGTATGATGGTGAAGCTATGGCTAAAAAAGGAATTGTTGTGATAACCTGCAACTATCGTCTCGGTATATTTGGAAATTTTGCTCATCCAGAATTGAGCGCCGAATCTGCTCACAAAGCTTCTGGTAACTATGGCTATTTTGATCAGCTCGCAGCTTTAAAATGGGTGAATAAAAACATTGCTGTTTTCGGTGGAGACCCTAACCACGTAACCATTGCCGGTGAATCTGCGGGATCTATCGCTGTAAGCTATCAAATGGCCTCTCCCCTTTCTAAAGGTCTCATCCATGCCGCTATCGGCGAAAGCGGTGCGGGTATTAATCCTACTATGGCTCCAGTTTCTCTCAAAGAAGCAGAGAAAACAGGTAAAGACTTCTCAGATAAAGCCGGATTTAAATCATTAAAAGAATTAAGATCACTTTCAACCCGCGAACTGTTTGAAGTATATCAGGACTCTCACCGTTTCGGATTCCCAGTTGTCATTGACGGATATTTTTTACCGAACACGGTTGTTGAAATTTTCAACAAAGGAAAACAAGCTCAGATCCCTCTTTTATTAGGATGGAATTCTGCTGAAATACCTGGTCAGGCTTTTATGCAAGGCAAACCCTACACAGTTGAAAATTTTCAGGCACAAGTGAAAAAAGAATATCCTAATAATGCGGATGAGGTATTGGCAGCCTATCAGGCAAATTCTGCAGAAGAAGTGGAATTGGCTGCAACTGCAATGGCCGCAGATCGTTTCATTTCTTATAGTACCTGGAAATGGTTCGACCTACACAGAAAAAACAGTACACAAAATGTATATCGTTATCTCTATAGCAAAATCAGACCACCCATGGTTGATCAAACTTTAGTGCCTGGCTTAGCTGGTGGCACACAAAGTAAAACCGATGCCCCTGCTGCCGCTGCTCCAAAAGCTGTAGGTGCACCTCATGCCTGCGAGATTGAATACTGTATGGGAAATTTACACTTAGTAAAAGAATATGCATGGACCGCAGATGATAAAAAAGTATCAGAAACCATGTCGAACTATTTTGCCAACTTCATCAAAACCTATAACCCTAACGCTGGTAATTTGCCAGAATGGAAATCTGCAAAAGGAAGTGATGGACATCCTCCAGTAATGGTGATTGATACCGTTTCAAAAACTGAAACTGCCAATCACGATAATAGGTATGAATTGCATGATAGGTTGTTTAAGAATAAATAGGAAAGTAAAAATTAAAAAGTAAAAATTAAAAAGAGAAGAATTCTATTAGCACATCAAATAAAGCACCCCTCCTATCCGCAAGCGGCAGGCGGGGTACTTTTTTTTGATTCGCAAGCGGCAGATGGGGTGCTTTAATTTAAATACTCTTTTTTATGGATTAATCGTTACAATTTTCCCATCTTTTGTATAATGCAATTCCGTAACTTTTACATTTCGCAAATGGGTTTTCCCACTGAGTTCTACGTCGTGATAAAATAAATACCACTTCCCTTTTATTTCAACGATTGAATGATGACTTGTCCAACCTTCCACGGGTTTTAAAATAATTCCTTGATACTTAAACGGACCATAAGGACTATCCCCTATTGCATAACAAATATTGTGTGTGTCGCCAGTAGAATATGAGAAATAATATTTGCCTTGGTATTTGTGCATCCATGATGCTTCAAAGAATCTTTTATCATTATTTTCTTCATTAAATTCCTTTCCATTCGCATCCAAAATTTGGATTTCTTTTACTGCACCATCAAATGATTTCATATCCTTACTCAGCTTTGCAATTCTTGGTTCAAATGCTTTTCCACTTGTTTTTTTAAGTGGTGTATTTGCATGATATACATTGTTATCCCAACGCTGTAATTGTCCTCCCCATACACCTCCGAAATACATATAAAAACTTCCATCAGCATCTTTAAACACAGCAGGATCGATACTATAACTTCCTTTAATCGGAGTTGGTTCAGCTTTAAAGGGACCCTCAGGCTTTGAACTAGTAGCTACCCCAATTCTAAAGATGTCTGACTTATCTTTCACGGGAAAAAACAAGTAATAAGTATTATTTGCAAAAGCAGCATCAGGTGCCCACAATTGCCTCTTAGCCCATGGGATATTTTTAATATCTAAACCTACTCCGTGATCCGTTACTTTACCCCCTATTGCATCCATGGATAAAATATGAAAATCCATCATATTAAAATGTCCTCCCTCATCATCCTCCGGCACTCCCATAGCCGTATCATGTGAAGGATAGATATAAATTTTTCCATTAAACAAATGGGCTGAGGGATCAGCTGTATATATATGCGACACCAAAGGTTTTGATAAATATTTTTTCTTTGGTAATGTGTTAGATTGGGCTAACACAAACAAGCAAGTAACACTAGAAATAATAAAAAGTAAAAACTTCAAAGAAGACATCTTTTTGAAAATACTCTGCAATCGATTCATGGCTTAATGATTTAATTCGTTCATTGAAAATAGTATTTTTTATTTTCTAATTCTATAGCTAACTATCTTTGCGCCTCAATTCCTTTCCATGAAGCCAATATCCCTTTTCAAATCAGCTACATTATTTGTAGTTATAAGCTTATTTTTTTTAAGTATTACCAACGCCCAAACTAAAAAGTTAGATAGCACTTATCAATTAGAAGACGTAATTGTTACAGCACAAAAAAGAGCTGAACTATTACATAATATTCCTTTAGCAATCAGCAGCTTAAATGCTAAACAAATTGAAGACTTCAGGATCAATCAGATTAAAGAAATTACCTCTATCATTCCGAATCTTTATGCTTCGGACCCAGGTGATGGAAGAGATGTTACGTCCATCAGAGGCATTGCAACCACTTCTTATGATCCAGCCACTACTGTTTATATTGATGGTGTGAATCAATTTGGCTTAGATACCTATATTCCTGCCCTGTTTGATGTAGAAAGAATTGAAGTACTGAGAGGCCCGCAGGGAACTCTTTACGGAAGAAACGCCATGGCAGGAGTCATCAACATCATCAGCAAACAACCTACTAATACCACATCCGGTTTTGCATCTTATACATTGGGTAATCATGGTCAAAATAGAATTAACCTGAGTTTAAAAACTCCCTTCATAAAGGATAAATTATTTTTTGGTGCGAGCATTTTATATGATGCGAGAGATGGTTTTTATACAAACCAATTTAATAACCAATCGTACGACAAGCAACACGGTTTTTCTGGCAATTATTTTTTGAAATATCTGGTGAATCAACAATGGTCAGTGCTTTTGAATGTGAAACATCGTAATCAAAGAAACAATGGTGCATTTCCTTTAACATTTGATGCCGCCAATTCAATTGCAGATCCATATGTGTTAAATCAGAATGCTACCACTACTATGATGGATAATACATTAAACAGTTCTTTATCTGTTCATTATAGCGGTCACAGTTTTGATTTTGTTTCTCAAACAGCATATCAAAATAACTATCGATACTATACCAATCCTATTGATGGAGATTTTTCTCCCTATGATGCTGTTAGCATTGTAAATAATTATGGCAAGCAATGGAATAATATTAAAGTATGGACACAAGAATTTAAAATTGCGTCTCCCACATCTAGTAATAACCCTTTAAAATGGACCGCTGGCGCATATTTGTTTTCTCAAAATGCGCCAGTTAAACAAGCAACAAGATTTGGAGCGGATGCCAATAGTATTATGCAGGTAGGAGATTCATTATTCTCTCTCATCAATACTACAAAGACAATTAAACAAGGTATTGCATTTTATGGGCAAATTACTTATGCTTTAAGTAAGCAATTAAACTTTACAGCAGGTTTAAGAAACGATTACGAGCATCTTTCTCAAACTGTAATGGGCGAATACCAACACGATCCAATGACAGCACCGATTACCACATTAGCAGATACCAGTGCTACGCTTAATTTTAGTGCATGGTCGCCCAAACTAGCATTGGACTATCATTTTAATGCACATACCATGGGTTATGTTCAGTACAGTAAGGGCTTTAGAACAGGAGGTTTATCTGCATTGGGTTCTGACCCTTCTCAACCACCATTAGTAGGATTCTTACCAGAGCATAGTAACAACTTTGAACTTGGAATCAAAAATAATTTATTGCACGATCGTCTGAGTTTGAATATTTCTGTTTTCTATACAAAAGTAAACGATGCACAAGTTCCTACATTAGTACTTCCTGATGCCATTACAGTAACTAAAAATGTTGGCAAATTAAATAGTAAAGGATTTGAATTAGAATTAAAAGCACAGGCTTCTAAAAGTCTTTATATTCAATATAGCTTTGGTTATACAAATGCCAGCTTTGAATCACTTCAATTATCATCACAAGGTTCTGCAGTTAATTTAGATGGAAAGAAACAGATCTTTAGTCCAGACTTCACGTCCATTCTAGCTGTTCAATATACACATCAAATTACTCCAGGGAAAACATCTGTTTTTGTAAGGGGCGAATGGAAATATTTAGGTGCCACCTATTTTGATTTAGCAAATAATATCGAACAAACACCTTATCATTTGATTAATGCGAGTGCAGGATTAAATATTAAAAATATCAGCATTCAGGGATGGATCAGAAATGCATTGAATCAAAAATACATTTCATATGCTTATGATTTCGGAGCGGTTCATTTAGGCGATCCTTCCACTTTTGGATGTACCTTATCTTATCGTTTTTAAATAACAGTTACGATCACTCTTTTATAGCGTGTTAAACTGGGCGACCCATTATCATTTCCTTCAATGATGAAATGAAATGTGTCGCCTTTTTTGGCTGAAGTTGGAATGGTGATTGAGGCAAGTTTCCCTTTCAATTCAATATCTGCTTTGCTGGTTCCTGCTTCAGGATAGCACCAGGCTTTAAATTGTATGGCATTTTTATCAGGGTCCAGACCATCGATATGTAACTGAATTTTTTGTCCGGCTATTGCACTGATAGCAGTTCCTTCTTTTACACTGATTACAGGCGCGTGGTTAGATTGTGCAAACGATTTGACACACCAATCAGCTCTTGCTGCAAGGTCTTCCTGAATGGCTTTTAACCAGCGTGTTTGAGGATAATTATTATCTAATTTCCCAGTTTCCTCGTTTATGTCTGCCGATCTTAGTCCGTCTTCAAAACGAAAAGGATTTTCGGCAGACTGCACAAATCTTCCACCCCACCCACCATAATTTGGGTGTGCTAAATTATCAAGTCCAATATCCACTAACTGTAAAAATGCAGGTGAATCTCCTTCGGAAATAAAATCGTATTGATTAAAATTTCCCCATTGCGTATTTTTTATTTTTGAAATGTCTCCATGAATATGTTCAGGGTCACCTACTTGTTTTTTACCATCACCATAGGAATAATACATATCCAATAATGCACCATGGTTGAGTAAAATTTTAGAAGACATATAAGGCCCTTCAAAATAAGATTGCATAGACTGTGGAATCATTTTTTTCCAGGGATAGGCGAAAGCAGCAAACTGTGTTGAATTATAAAACGTGAGAATTTTAGGCCAGTGTAAGCCAATATAATTTTTGTAAGTAGCATCCTGATCCATTACGGTATAGATGATGGCTTTCGCTGAAACTTTCTCTTTTATTTTTTTCCAATCAGAACTTTTCGAATACGCTTCTTCAATTGATTTTAATGCACGGGCAATGGTATTGGTTCCTCCCCATGCTTGTAAATAAATGGGTGTTGGATCAGTATCTAATAATTTCGATTTGATCCATTCAGAGCCATCCGTTATTTTTTCCATCTCACCTTCAAAATCGATATTCCCCACTTTTACTAAACTCATTAAATATTCTGGAGAAGGATAGTTTTTTGCATTGACAGACAAATTCGGATATACTTTTTTATAGGCTGCTAATAAGCCCTGCATCCATGCTACTCCCGCCCATCTGAGGTCTGTCTTTTTCCCATACATCGCTTTGGTCATAGGCATTTCAGATATAAATAAAGTTCCTTTCCCATCTCCTTTATAATGCCACATCGAACTAGAATAAATCAATCCTTCTACCTTGTATTCGTTAGAATATAGTAACATTCTGATGAAAGTATCTACATCATCAATTTCACCATCTGTTGTTACAATTGTTCTTGGTAATTTATGTTGTGAAAACACTTGATAACTTCCCAGAAACAAAACAAGTATCAGGATGATTTTTTTCATTGAAAAAATTTTATTGGTTAACTTTTTGCATTCAGCGTTTGAATATCAAATCCTGCGATCTGTTTATATTCAAACATTACTTTTGACAATTCTTCTGTAGGAATCTCCTGATCTTCGAATCCATTTGGGAAAAGATCTTCCATATAATCCATGATAAAATCCGGGCCCTTCTGTCTGTTTTGCAAAACTACTTTTGTTGTAGCGGGCACTCTTTCGGCATCGTATTTCTCAAGTGCTAATTTTATATCAGATTCATTCATTAATGCAATAGCTAAAGCATCTGCATCTAATATCGCTTGTGAGGCTCCATTTGAACCAATCGGGTACATCGGATGCGCAGCATCGCCTAAAAGAGTAA
Source organism: Chitinophagaceae bacterium (assembly GCA_947371755.1). Lineage (GTDB taxonomy): Bacteria > Bacteroidota > Bacteroidia > Chitinophagales > Chitinophagaceae > Sediminibacterium. Next base: position 14,907 of record CANBQT010000011.1, on the reverse strand, counting down.
CAAGTCCAAATGTCCATCTTGGCAGTGGATCACGATCCGACATGGGGAATTCGAAAATCCCACCTACCGTATTTTCAATCATTTCCGGAACATTCATCCAATTAAAATCCCAGTCTTTATATAACTCCAATAATTTTTTACTATCCACTTTTCTATTCCAATCACGAACCGTTAATTGATCACCAGCTTCCTCCTTCACATTCGCAACCCAATTAATCAGTTGTTGCCCGTTTTCATTCAACTCTTTTCCAATGGGATATACCACCATTTTTTGCTTCATCGAACCAATCATGGCCATGGTAGATCCTGTTAAGAATTGATAGATCCTGGAAGTGCCTCGATACAATACATTTCCAGAGTATACTACAGGACCTTCTTTCGGATATAATTTTTTACGAACTACTGAATTGATGCCATCCGCACCAATTAATATATCTGCTGTTTCAGTTGCTACGATTTCGCCAGTGTCTTTATGAATAAATGTTGCAGTAACCTGATTTCCATCATCTTCAAAATCCAATAAATGACTACAGGGATGCAAGGCATGATCACCTAAAATTCTTTTCGCTTCATTCCATAATAACATTTGAAACTGTCCTCTATGAATGGAAAATTGCGGCCACTTATATCCTGCAAAACGGCCCCGATCTTCTTTCCAGAAAAATTGTCCGTATCGATTGGCATATACCAAGTCTTTCGTTTCTACAGCTATAGCAGAAATTTTATCTAATAACCCTAAATTAGTTAATACACGAACACAATGAGGAAGTAAATTGATACCCACACCTAAGGGACTTACCTCTTTCACAGATTCAAAAACCTTCACCTGAAAACCCGCCTGATGCAAGCGCATAGCTGTTACCAGTCCGCCTATTCCACCTCCAACAATGATTATTTTTTTTGAAGACACGATACTTTTCTTTTGGTCACAATAATTTCCACACATGAATTTTTACTGAACTTGCTAAACGTTCACCTGCGCAAACAAATATGGCCTTGTTTAACCAATCATATTTTCCAATGGGAGCTTCGAATTGAAGTATGGTTCGAAAATAATAAAGACTAGGATCAACTATTTCACCACTGGCAATTTTTGCCGCTATTTCTGGGCTGGCTATACGCATACCTGCATTTTTGATATACACGACACTGCCATCATCTGTTTTAAATTGATACCGTGCTTCAATTTCTGCAACACCATCTTTTCTGATGTTTTGCCAATCAGCACCACCATTTAAAACCTCACCATTGATATGTGGTCCCTTTACAGTACCCCCGATTATGGGGATGATTCTACGAACACCATGTACTGATTCACCTACTATTAAAGCTGGATCGACCTTCACTTCAATCGTACAAACAAATTCCATTTGAGGAGCAGGTAACTGAGCTATAGCTGTATTCATAAGTACCAGTAAAAAGAAAATAATTCCTTTCATTACTTTTAGGTGTTAACCATTAAATATTTCCTTTTTTCAATTCTGACACTGCAAACTCAGCGGCTCTAGCAGTTAAAGCCATATAAGTCAAAGAAGGATTCTGACAAGCAGATGAAGTCATACAGGCTCCATCGGTTACAAATACATTTTTGGCATCCCACACTTGATTATTTGCATTAAGTACAGAAGTCTTAGGGTCTTTACCCATTCGCGCTGTACCCATTTCATGGATTCCATGACCCATTGCATGACCACTGTCGTGCGTTTTAATATCTTTCACTCCAGCTGCCTCAAACATGGCTACGAGATCCTCTACAATGGCTTTGCGCATTTTCAATTCGTTTTCTTTCAATTCAGCGTCCATTGATAACACTGGTAGGCCCCATTTATCTTTTACACTTTTATCTAAAGTAATTTTGTTCTCATGATAAGGTAAGATCTCGCCAAAACCAGTTGCGCCAATTGACCATCCACCCGGTTCGGTTAATGCCTCTTTGAAATCTGCGCCAATATTCAGTTCTGCAATTTGTCTACTCCAACCGGATCTGCTGGCAGCACCCTGATAGCCATAACCACGAAGAAAATCGCGTTTGTCGCCAGAAAGGTTTGCAAATCTTGGAATATAAAATCCATTGGCTCTTCTGCCAGAATAATAACTGTCTTCAAAACCTTCCACTCTACCTGATGCTCCAAGGTTATAGTGATGGTCCATAATATTATGACCTAATTCGCCACTACTACTTCCCAAGCCATCTGCCCACACGTCTTTCGCAGAATTCATCAATACCCAAGCCGAGTTCAAAGCTGAGGCATTTAAGAAAACTATTTTTGAATGAAAGGTGTAAGTCTTATTTGTTTCTGCATCCAGTACTTCAACACCAGTTGCTTTTTGGGTATTCTTATCATATAAAATTTGAGTAACTATGCTCCATGGGCGCACTGTTAAATTACCCGTTTTCATGGCTGCAGGCAGTGTAGAAGATTGTGTACTGAAATATCCTCCAAACGGACAACCCTCCCAGCAACGGTTTCTGAACTGACAAGCAGTTCTACCAGGAATCGCCGCAGTTAAATTGGCAACTCTACCAATGAACAGGTGTCTGCTACCTTTAAATTGTGATTTGATTCTTGCTGCTACATCTTTTTCAACGCAGTTCAAATCCATAGGGGGTAAAAATTGACCATCCGGCAAATGTGCTAGGCCTTCTTTAGAACCACTGATACCTGCAAATTTTTCTACATAATCGTACCAGGGTGCAATTTCATTATAACGAATAGGCCAATCAATAGCTACACCATCTTTGGCATTTGCTTCAAAATCAAGATCGCTCCAGCGGTAACTTTGTCTACCCCAAAGTAATGATCTTCCACCTAATTGATAACTTCTCCACCAGGTAAATGGTTTTACCTCAGTATAGGGGCACTCTTCTTCATTTACCCATGAATCCATCACTGTTTCACTCGCAGCCCACCCTCTGTGTATAACGGGATATTTTTTCTTTTGCTCATCAGTGGTACGGCCACGATGTTCTAATTGCCAGGGGTCTTTATCAGCATACTTATAATCTTTGATATGCTGGTGGTCGCGTCCTCTTTCCAGCATCAAAACTTTTAAACCTTTTTCAGTTAATTCTTTGGCAGCCCATCCGCCACTGATACCAGACCCAATAACTATTGCGTCGTAAGTGTTTTGTTCGGCTGACTTAGTATTTACATAAGATGAATCGTTAGGCATAGCTTTAGATTTGATTTTCTGAATCGTTAACAGAATGAGTGAATAAATCTAAAACTTTCTTCTTAAAAAACCACAACAGATTAGAGGGAATAAAAAAGCTGGTTAATCCTTTTCCTTAAGTAGAGTCAAAAAGTCTTTTTTGGTAGCCCATTCCTTCTTATCATCCACCCACATACAGATATGATCATTGATTTGCGAAAGTGATTTCCAGGCTTCCAATATTAAATGCTGATCATTTTCTGGGAAATTGTCTCTCGAATACTTTTTGCCTAACTGGGCTACAATTTTTCCATTCTTTTTCCGGAACTTATCATTAAAGAATTTACCGACTGGTGATTTTGACTTACCAAAAATGCAATTGCCAAGTAAAACACCTAACAATTTTTCTTTTTTTACATCAATGATGGCATTCTGGTATAGGTAGGCAATAGTTTCGCCATCCTTGTTTACAATCGAATTCATAAGCAAAATTAAATAAGTTAGTCTTTAATGACCTAAATTATTAAAAAAGATAAATGCACCTATTAAGTTGTTCGTTAATGAATATGCGCAATTGTTTCTTCTGCAAGACCGAATGAAAGTGTCATACCATTACCACCTAAGCCGTTAATGATATAAACATTTGGACTAGGATGCAATACTAATTCAGTGGCAGAGTTCGTCATTTTAGGATAGATACCATGCCAGCTTTGCACCATCTGCCAATTTGAAGATAATGCAAAAGTCTTTAAATAAGCAAGCACCTGATTGTTCATACTGGCTTTATCAAAGGGATCAAAAGTATGAGCATATTCATGAGTATCACCTACCGTTAGTTCACCTCTTTCATTTTGAGAAACCATTACATGTATCCCATTATCCAAATATTCGCTCATTTCTGCATTGTATCTATTCTTTAATTTTTGTAAAGAAGGTGCCACTTTGAAAGAGTGATAATGAATGAGCGAAAGTCCGCCACAAATAGAAGTACCGATTCTCCAATCGTTTTCAGCAGGAACAAAACGCATCATTTGCAACTTACACTTAGTAATCGGCTGATCCGCAAAAAGTTCTGGATATAGGGTTTCAAGATCAGGGCCGCTGCAAACAAAAATCAAATCTGCATGAAAATTTTGATCCCCAGCTTTTAATTGATTTCCGTTGATCTCTGTAATAGTAGTATTCCAAATAAATGATACATCCAGATATTCAGTTAAGTAATCTGGAACTTTTGCAATTGCTTCTCTTGGATCAACAATCATTTCAGTACTACTGAATAAACCGCCCTTTAAATTTTCAGCATTGATTCCTTTAAAAGTTTGCAAAACAGTTTCAGGGTTCATCAATTGAACTGGGCGTCCAGAAGCAGAAAAACTTTCGAATAGTTCTTGCAAAACAATCCACTCATCATCATGATATGCTAAATGAATACTTCCCACTTCATCATACCAGATTCCCACACTATCTGCAATTTCTTTCCAGATTTCTTTACTTCTTAATGCACGATTATATAATATTCCATCGGGCTGACCAATTGGCCAAACCATTCCAAAATTTCTTATGGAAGCCCCTACTGCTTTTCCAGTTCTCTCAATCACAGTAACCTGATAACCTTTTAACGATAATGCTCTCGCAGTTGCTAATCCTACGATTCCCGCGCCAATCACGATGGCAGTTTGCTGACTCATACTATTGAATAATTAAATGATATTTTTTATTAAAATATTTAAGTGCAAAAATTGATCCTATCACCCCAAAAACAGATAATCCAACAACACCCCAGCTATATAAAACAGACCAATGAATTTTCAATTGAAAAACTGTCTTCAAAAGAATTACAGACACACTCCCTAAATACCCAAATGAATCTGCTAGATAAATTAAAAAACCAACATTTCCCGAAATTCGAAAAGTTGCAATCAAACGATCAAATAGAATACAATTAAAAGGTATATACCCTATGTATAACCCAAGTCCTACTAAGGTCATCCATAAAAAAGGGCCAATGATGCCTTGAATAAATAGAAAGGAAGAAATACCCGCCAATAAAAATCCGATGATGATGATGTATTGAGTAATAACAAATGCCTTTCGATTGTTTTTAATTAAGATCATACTCCCAATTAAAACCAATACAATTAGTGTAATGGGTATTTCAGTTGCAGTAAAAACAGAAGGCTGGTTACCGAATCCAAGTTCTTTCCAGATATCAGCTGCAAAATTGTCGCGTATATCTCTAAAGATGGTAAGCACTAAATAAATGATGATAAAAAGAACTAACCCTGGTTTAAAAGTTTCAATGAATGTTGATCTTTCTTCTTTGTTCATGGGCAAGCGGGTAACCCTTAAACTAATATCAGTTTCGGATGGTGCAGGAATTTTCTCCATCAAATACACCAACAAAATTAATGGAATAAAAAAAACAGCGCCTGTTGCAAATGGCAACCACCAATCAGAAATTATGAAGTTGATTTGTAAAGTTTTAGCTACTGACTTAACAAAACCAGATGAAAATATAAAGCTTACTGCAAGTGCAGCACCAATAAAATCAGTAGCTTTTCTTCCTTCCACAAAAGAAAAAACAACACCCCAAATAATGCCTAATGGGAAACCATTGGTGAATAAAAAAACAATTGACCAAGGAGCTGGGACAATAGCAAATAATAAAAGAGAAATCCAAGAAATTCCTACTAAGAAAAGTATTAGTTTGCCTCTACCGATTTTTTTCATTTCGGCAATAAACTTGATACCATAAAATTTGCTCAACATATAACCCAGCACCTGACTAATCACTAGTGCATCTTTAAATGCAAGCCCTAATACTTTGGGTCCATCTGCAAAGATCCCAACTGTAAAAGGTTTGCGAAAAGCATATACTGTTGCATAAGTAAGAAAGCAAATAATGGCTGCATATAATGCGATCCAATTATCTCTGAATTTTTCTTGTCGTATATATCGAATCAATTGTTTCAAATTGTCTTTAATTTTCAAAGATGTAAAATTGGCTTCTATTTATTACCAGTAATCACAAACTGATTCGGTGATTGTTGTTGATAATGATTAGCTCGCATATCTGCAGGTGCATCCATTTTTGGCCCTTGTTCAATCTTGCGCCAATCGATATCACGATTATATTTTTTCATGGCTTTATGAACATCAAATACTCTTTCATCATGTTTTTCTAAAGTATAGGGGGTAAAGTCGGGCTTGTTTGTAAAAAAATCGGTTAACAGGCTTCCTGTTGCATCGTATTGATTCACATAAGGAACACCAAGAATATTATAAATGGTTTTAAGAATAGCTCCAAAGTTTGCATGTGTATGGCTTACGTAATCTTTTTTAACATATGGTCCAGCCATCATTAAAATAGAGCGATGCGCATCAATGTGGTCAACACCTCCCTGCGGGTCATCTTCTGTAATCACTACCAACATATTTTCCCAATATTTGGTACGGGAAAGAAAATGAAGGATTCTGCCCACTGCTAAATCATTATCTGCTACAAAAGAATGTGGAAAATAATACCCATCTGCTGGTCTTGGACCTGCAGTATGATCATTGGGCACTTGCATAGTTATCAAGGCCGGCATTTTCTCTTTTCCCTTAATCCATTTTTCGGTGAATTCAGCTTCAAATTGATCCATCCGAAATTGATCAGGTACATTACAATTAAAGCCTGCATAATTGTGGCTGGTATTCGGGAACAATGCTTTTTGCATAGGTACCATTACAATATGTCCACCACCAGTTGCAGTATCATTCCATTCTTCGCGATTATGCGCTGTTTCATTTGCTTCACCAAAATTGTAGAATTTAATTCCTTTTCTATCTAAAGCTTCCCATACCCCTCCTTTTTCTGCATAATCTTCCGGATCCATGCTACCAGTAGTACCTGGAAATCTTCTGCCAGGTGCCTTAGAAAATATTTTAGCTTCCTTACTTACGCTTGAATTAACTTCTACCCACTCATTCGGAATTACGCCCATCATCCAATGGTGGCCGTGAATGGAAGCATCGCTATCACAATAAAAATTATCACTAATCGCAAATTGTTTAGCCGCTTTATGATGGTTAGGGGTAATTTTTAAATTTTTAAAATTAGCACGCATCGAATCGGGAATGGTATATTCATTATTTACCCCAAATCTTGCTAAAGAACTATCCCCGTTTGCATTTTTAAATTGTCCAAATACTTCATCATAGGTTCTATTCTCTTTGGTGATATAAACCACATATTTGATGGGAGTTTCTGTAATTCCGGGCAATACAGGTAAAGGATTTTCCTTATCGGTCACAACCGTGGTTTCCTCAAAAGTATTTTTGATACATTGTTTGGTATATAGCTCTAATTGTAATGAGTCTGGAATTACCACTTTTTGAAAACTTCCTAATTGTATATCGCCAATATAAGTACCTTGTATTGGAGCCTTGAAATCTTTACCGCCATTAGGTCCAGCACCTAACCCACGGCAAGTAATTGCATACAATTCTTTATCGTCATTACTTAACAAAACTCTGGTGGGGCCCCAGCCAGTTGGAATCAATCCCAAAGTTTTTCTGGTTGCGATATCAATCACTGCTACTGCATTGAATCCTAACAAAGCAACGTACAATGTTTTTTCATCTTTACTAATAGTAATACCAAATGGCAAAAGACCACGATATTTATCAATCCTACTATCCACCTTAATATCAATATGACCTTGGATCTTATGGTTGTTAAGATCGAGAATGGAGATATTATCATTTGTGGCATTAGTTACATATGCATAATCTTTTCCCACAGCGATGCTATTCGGACTTGCACCACCCACTACTTCAGCACCCTCAATCATCTCTCCTATCTGATTACCAGTTTTAAATTTATCAACCACTTTATTGTTGGCAAGATTGATGGTAAATACACTCATTGCTTCAGGAGCAAGGGGACTTCCCACACCTTGTGCTTTCTTACCTTCTACTTTAGTTCCTTTGATAGATTCTTTGGTATTATCTCCATAAGGTTGATGAGAAATCATTTTTTCTTCATAATCTTCACGGGTAGCTCCTTTAATTAATGGATACGAATACATACCCACGTTAGCAACAATGGCCATTTTTTCATCAGTAGTTAAAGCCAACCCAAATGGTTGTCTGCCTACTGGTATAGAAGCAGTGATCTTTCTCAATTTAATATCATAGCGAACCATTCTGAAATTACCACGATCAAGGATAAATAATTCAGTTTCATTTTTATTTAAAACCAAGTCTGAAGTAAAACTGTCATCATAAAATTTACCCCTTACATTACCATTTAAAGAAATAGAATCTATCGTTTTCATTTTCTCTAAATCATACAAGATCACAGCTCCATTATCGCCTCCACTTAAATATATTTTTTTGGAGTCTGCGGAAAATGCTAATCCCAAATTAGAGCCTTTTGAAAAAGGTGAAGCGATTTTATTGTCGTACGAAGGAACTCGTATGGCGCTCATAGTATTCACATCAATCAGTGTAAACACACCATCATGTAAACTGATCACTTTTTTACCATCTGGAGATAATTTCATACCAAAGGGGTCATGAGTGATGCGTAATAATTGTCCTGCAGGACTAACCAATCTTCCACTTGGCAAAACTGAAACACCATTTTCATTAATAGAGCAGAACTGTTGCGTTCCCGGCACTTGTAATACACTCACTTTCTCTTGAGCATTTGCACACATGAAAGCTATCATCAATAAAAACGAGAAGAAAACCTTTTTCATCCTTTGTATTTTACATAAAAATAGGAGCGAAATTTTACAAATCTCGCTCCTATTCATTTATTTACTATAAGATAATCTACATCAGCTTACTGAAGTAACCACATCTTAGCATTGATATCATCTTTACCACCATACTGACTAGCAACCGCAGCAGTTACATTGTCTTTATTGGTAGAAAGTTCAGATGAAGGGTATTGGTAACGTAAAGGAATCACGTTACTGTTTCCAGTACCTGCACCAGCTGAGAATGCAGGAACACCTGTTCTTCTCCACTGATAGTAACCTTCTAAACCTGAGTTACGAGCTAATGCTAAATATCTTTGAGTTAAGATTTGATTTAAGCCAGTTGCATTATCGCCTGCATATTTTACAGAAGCCTGATTAAAATAATCGGCATAGCTAAAGTTTACAGTATAGCTAACATAGTCTCCAGGCGCTGTACCTTTTAAGAAAGATACTGTATTTGCGCCATCCACAACACCATAGAAAGCAAACATTGCTTTTGTACCTTTCTGATACCAAGCGTCTGCAGATCCTGTGATCCAGCCACGGTTGATTGCTTCAGCAATATTTAAACACATTTCAGGGTAACCTACTAAGAAAGTATTTTCACCTGTGAAATTGTCATAATAACGCTTACGACCAATTGGAGAAATCACGAATGAATTGATCTGACCACCTAAGGTACTCATATCATCTCCTGCTTTACCACCAACAAATGATTTGTAAGAAGTATCAGGAAAGCCTAAACCACGAGCCGGATCAGCTACTTTCATGGCACGTAAATCGTTCAAACCTGCTAATGTGTTTAACCAGGTTGAAGCAACGCACAAACGAGTTGCATCGTTACCATAGTTTCCTTTGTTGTTTGGATAATAATTGAATGCAGCATTATACTGATATTCCCAGTTGTCTGATAAATCAGTCATGATAGGGTACTTCGCAGGATTATTGTACACATCAGCAAATTTTTGCTTGATATTTAAATCTGCATCAGTAGACTTCTTACTTAATTCAATCAACACACGCAATTTATAAGAATTCACCACTTTTTGCCATTGCTTTAAAGTAGTCAACGCGTCTTTTGCATTAGAGATTCTTTCTAAGAAATAGAAATCACCCAAAATTGAAGTATTAGAAGCAGCAATCAACGAAGCTAATTGTGTATTTGCATCTTCTAACAATTGCAAACTCTGAATAAATACTTGTTTTTGAGTATCATATTTAGGATTTGGCACATCCAATCCTTTTAATGCTTCAGACATTGGAATGTCTCCCACTTTCAAAGTCATGTTTACAAATACATAAGCTTTGAAAAATTTCGCCAATGCACCATAAGGGTTAACAGCATTTGGATCAGCAGAAGTTTTAGCCGCTTCCTTTTCCATAGATGAGATATTTCTTAAAATATCATAATTTAAAGAGGCAGCTCCCGACCAGTACTCATTGGTACCGTAATAGGTGTAGGTAGAAAGTGTATACTGACCAAACTTATCTTCATCACCAGCTGGGAACACCATTAAGGAGTTCTCAATTTGTCTTAATAGAAGATAAGCAGGTACAGCTGTAGGCTGATTGGGGTTTACTGCATACTTCTCGTATGTCTTGGTACAACTACTCGCTATCAAAGCAACAGCAAGAAAAAGTATACCGATTTGTTTATTCAATTTCATACTTATATTTTTTAATGTTTTCGAATGATTTTAAAAATTAGAAAACAAAATTTACGTTAAAGCCATAGCTACGAGTAGTTGGAGTTTGTAAGTTGTACTCTCTGCTGTTTCCGCTATTGTAATCACGACCAGAATATTGGTCAACATCCATATCCTTAAAACGAGAAGGGAAGAAATACAATAGGTTACGTCCAACCAATGAAACATCGATTTTAGTAATAAATGATTTCTTACCTAAAACTGATTGAGGAACAGAATAAGTGATAGTTAATTCACGAAGTTTAGCATAAGTCTTACTTACAGAAGTATGTTCGAAATCGTTAAAGAAGCTACTTACGTAATCCTGAATAAAGGTTGCAACTCCAGTATTTTTAACAAACTGAAGTGAACTCAAGTTTGTAATTACTCCTGTTACAGGATCATACTTGATAGGGGTATTGTTTGAAATCTGAACACCTTCACCTACATAAGTTCCTTTAAAGTTTGGATCTATAGAATATGAATTTGTTGTAGGATTGTATACAATGGCTTTTGTTTCAGCTGCTCTGGCAACACCTACCGCACCTTCAGCAGTAAAGATGTTTGATCCACCTTCAATTCCTTTTCTCATGACGCGGTCTTGAACAACACCACCCACTTTACCATCAAACTGGAAAGAAAGCGCGAATTGTTTGTAGCTAAATTTATTGTAAATAGACCAGCTCCAATCAGCATCAGCATGACCAACATATTGTGCTTTTGGCAAATAAACCGGATATCCAGCACTGTTATTAATCACTTGTCCATCAGCAGTTTTTGCAGTTACACCAGCATATAATTTGTCAACACGATCACCCTGTTGGAATTGATAGTTTGAGAAACTTGCAGGTAGTTCTTTATAAGTTTCAGTAAAAGTTGACCAGTTAAGCATCACATCCCAGTTCAACCCTTGTGCATTTCTTAAAGGAGAACCAGTTAAAGAAAGTTCTGCTCCTTTAATTTGTGTTTTAATGGCATTAGTTGTAAAAGATGTTAAACCAGTTGTCTGAGACAATGGGTAACCCACAATTCCAGGACCATTGATATTGTTATAAAGAGTTGCGCTTAAGCCCAATCTGTTTTTCAAGAATTTCATATCAAAACCATACTCTGTACTTGTAAGCTGAGAAGATTTGATATTTGGATCAATAACATTTGATGGAGCATAGGCACCACTTTGTCCATTATAAACTGTACCAATACTATATGCAGGATTTGATAAAGAATAAGACGGACCTCCATAAGCACTAACATAAGGAGTACCATACCCAATAGGATAAGCTGCTGGTCCGATATAGCTTGATGTACTTGGTGATTTAGCAGATGCATAAGATGCTCTTACTTTTAAGAAACTGATTACTTCTGGTAATTTTACATAATCAGAAATTACTGAAGCTCCACTAAATGAAGGATAGAAATAGGCATTATTATTCAACAATAAAGTTGAGTTTTTATCTACTCTTCCTGTAGTATTCAAACTGAAGTATTTACCAAAATCTATACTTGCAGAATAGTAAGCACTCAATACCAACATGCTTGAATTAAAGTTGTATGCTTTAACTGGATTCAATGAGTTAGCAAAAGAATACAATCCTGGAACGTTCAAATAATCTGTAGTAGTGAATGTAGATCTATAATTGAAATTTCTTGCGTTCGCACCACCTGTTATATCAAATGCAATGCCGTTTTTCAATTTATTATTATACTTCACCAAACCTTCTACGTTATTATCAAACAGTGAACGTTGGTCTTCTCTGTAATCTCCTCTATTTAATTCTCTGCCGTAAGGGTGAGCAGAATAAGGCATTTTCTCAGTTCTCAATACATCGTTTGCACTGATATTGGTTCTGATAATTGCTTCTAAATGAGTGTTGGGTTTATAAGTCAAAGCAATGTTTCCAGTGATATCATTTTTGTAATGACCACGTAACCACTCATAGCTACTGAAATATGGATTATGGTAACGTTGATACTCTGCGAAAATTGACTGAACACCTTCTTTACCGGGCTGCCAGTAATTTTTCATATCTGCAATATTCCAGTCAGCACCAGTCCAAACAGTCATTGAATAAATGATACTGTTAGGTCCGTAAGCCACGTCAGGAATATTTGGAGAGAATTGACGGTTATAGTTCAGGGTACCTTCCACTTTCAATTTGCTGCTTAAATTATAGCTAGCATTCATATTGAAGTTTACGGTGTTTAATTTTGTATTGGGCACAATACCTTTTTGGTAAGTATTGGTCAAGGACATTCTTACACTTGAACGATCATTTGAAGAAGAAAAGCTTAAGTTGTTAGTAGTTAACAAACCTGCTTCAATAAAGCGCTTTAAGTTATCAACCCCAACTGGTAAATAAGGAGTAGCCTGTCTTTTTCCAGTTACCGGATCAATTGGACTATTGTATTGTGGAATTAATTGGCCATTCAAAGCTGGTCCCCATACATCATAGTCACCATCATTTAATCCACCACCCTTACCATCTCCGAAAATATATTGAGAGTAGTCGCCACCGCCATACATAGCTTGTGTCTTTGGTAAAGCAATAAATCCTTTGTTGACTTGAGTACTTGAATTAAATTCAATAGTATAACCTTTATCATTCTTCTTTGCTCTCTTAGTTGTGATCAAGATCGCACCATTCTGAGCACGGCTACCATAGATAGCAGTTGCGGCAAGACCTTTCAGAACTGTGTAAGACTCGATATCATCTGGACTAAGGTTCCATGTATCAGAAGAAATAGGAATACCATCCACTACGTATAAGCTGATATTGTATCCACGTAATGAAACGTTAGGAGCTGCTAACATTTCCTGATTGATAGCTACGTCTAAACCAGCTACTTTACCAACTAAACCGTTAACAGGGTTCACTTCTCTTGCTTTCACAAGATCAGCACCTTTAACTTCCTGTACTGAGTAACCCAATTTCTTGGTTTCTTTTCTTACACCCAATCCAGTTACCACCACTTCGCTCAGTTGATCTGCAGAAGGGTTTAAACTGATGGTTACATCAGTACCTGTTACTGCAATTTTCCTGGTCGTATAACCAACAAAACTTACAGTCAATTGACTTCCTTTAGCAGCAGCAATACTAAAAGTACCTGTTGCGCTAGAAGTTGTTTGTTGTTTACCATTTGAAATTACCGCGCCTTCAATGGGCTTAGCGGTTGCAGCATCCAACACTTTTCCGCCAATTGTAGCGTTCTGTGCCTGTGCTTGAAATGAGAATAAGCATATTACTAATGGGAATAGCAATAAGCTTAAAAAGCGATTCTTTTGCTTCATAAACTAGTTATTTTAGTTGTTGTGGCAGCAAAAGTATCCGGAGGATGTTAAGGAATTGTGTCTTAATTGTTAAGCAAAAACGAACGTATTGTTGCTTATTTGTTAAGTCTAATAAATGGTTAAACAATTCATTGAATAAAAGAAATAATAGTTAAACAAAAAAAATAGACTGTTTTTAGTTATTCATTTTTTTTCAAAAACATAACGTTCAAAGAGTTATAAAATTCAATCAACTATTTATTATATTTATAGTATGAAACAAGCTAACAGCATTTTGGTAATTGACGATGACCCATTATTCATGTTATTGCTCAAGAAAACAATCATCAAATATGATCTGGCCAAAAAAGTCTCTGCATACACGAATGGACTAGAGGCTTTTGAATCCTTAAAGCCAATCATCAATGAGCCATCTTTATTACCCGACATCATTTTAGTGGACATTGAAATGCCGATGATGGATGGTTGGGAATTTTTAGATGAATTCATTCCATTATTACAAAAGGCCTCTAAAAAAATATCTATCTACATAGCAACTTCTTCCATTTCAGAAACTGACAAAATTAAGTTCACCAATTATCCAATGATCAAAGATTATTTACACAAACCGATTGATGAACCAATATTGAGTAGGATTATACAGGATCATTTTAGCACGTTGTAAAAAAATTTATTTACCTTAAAAGTAATATGCAATAATTTATTGTCATTTCAACTTTGGAAATGCCATCATTTTGCAGAATTTGTCTCCTGTATCGATTCATTATTTGATTTTGAAACTATTACTTCCGCTTATATATTTGCACCTCATTGGGGTGGTTAGCTCAGTTGGCTAGAGCGTCCCGATGGTAATCGGGAAGGTCGTCTAGTTCTTTTTTATTTGGGGGGTTAGCTCAGTTGGCTAGAGCGTCCCGATGGTAATCGGGAAGGTCGTCTGGTTCTTTTTTATTTGGGGGTTAGCTCAGTTGGCTAGAGCGTCCCGATGGTAATCGGGAAGGTCGTCTGGTTCTTTTTTATTTGGGGGGTT